>NZ_CP011041.1:1956381-2677762 GCF_002310835.1 Pseudoalteromonas tetraodonis
TGATGATTTACGCCGCTTTAGCCGTATTATGGATGATCGGGTGCGTAAAATAATCAAACTGTTTTTACACAACGAAAACGCCATTTTAAATATTGTTGAGCAAGCCAAATCTAATAATGCAGTGCAGTCGCTACAAAAACGCTATAAAGCCGTGATAGAAGCGTTTGATGAATATATAGAACCCATGCTGGAAATGGTGGATATTAGAGGCGACTTTCATGCCTGCTTTACCCTTATTGAGCAACAAATTAGCACCCAAATAGAACATATTGAACGTTCAGGCAAAGCGTACAACGATAAACGCATGCTTGAACAATTGCGTACCCGCATTCTAGAAATGCACCTAGTTGGCCGGATAAGCTTACGTAAAAGTGCCGATATGTTAATGCCACTGCGTGAAGAGTTGCGCCGTAATAACCTTGTTACCCGCCAAGTAGCAAAAGTATTAGGGCTAATACGTAAAAATGGGGTAGATAATATGCTCAGCGCCGTGCAGCCACATTTTGTAAGCGATGCGCAAAAGTATTCATTGGGTCAACAGCGCCATATAGTAGCCTACATGGCAAGCCTGGCTGAATTTGAGCATCATGAATATCAGCTACCAGAGCAAAACGATGTGCCTGCGTTTGTCACACCAAACATTCCTGACTATCACGATGTAAAAGCGCAGTTTGCAAAACGCTTCAAAAAGCAGCGTAAAAAACCACAGCCTCTGCTGCAATTTTTAGACGAAAGCTATCCAGAGCTTGAAGCCGATGAAATGCTGTTTTTGTATCAAAAACTAGTGAGCGATACCACCCTACACATTAGCCAAAGCGATAAAAAAGCCCGCGTTAACATTGCAGGCCAGCACTTTTCTTTGTACCCCTTTAATTCAGAGCCTCAGGCTGATAAAGCCGAGCACGAGTAATGACCATGACACAGATAAACTTAAATGAGCTTTCTCACTTACAAGCCATTCATAAAAAATTAGTCGCGGGTTACCACATTTGCGAACAAGACACCCTAATGTGGCAAGAGCTTGACCAACAAATTGAAGCTTACAGCGCCTTATTCACAGCATTAGGCCATGATTTAAAGCACGACAGTCGTGGCTTTTATTATTTTGCTAGCGATGAAAGCACCCCCAATATGGGCAAAATATCGCGCGCGATAGCGCTCACTATTTATATTTTAATCGAACACTTTGCCAACACAGGTAAAGACCCAATGCGTGCATTATTTGATGAGCCAAACGATTTAGAGCTAATGCAAACCTTGGTACAACTTAATAAACATTTATTTGATCAGCTTGAAATATTCTCGGGTTCTGATTTACGCAAAGATGTGTATTTACGCATGGTGCGTTTAGGCCTTGCCCGCGAAGTGGAAGGCGGCTTTATGCTACAGGCGCCAATTCATCGCTATATTGATGCCTTAATGGAAGTAAATGAAGAAACCTTTTTAGGAGAGGACGAGGAATGAAAAACTTATACGGACTGAGTAAACTCGCCCTACTTAATACTGCAGGCTATGCAAAGTGTGTGATCCCACTTGATAAAAGTAGCTCGATTTGTGCGCCTAACAACACAGGTAAAAGCTCAGTTATTAATGCACTGCAATTTCCGCTAATTAACGATTTACGCCTTACCGAGTGGGATGGCCACGATTTAGATGAAACCCGTAAGTTTTATTTTTCATCAGATCAATCGTACATTTTATTGCAAGCCGATTTACCCCATGGCTCAGTTGTCATTGGCGTAGCAGGCTTAGGTAAAATTGCCGGTTATGCACACCAATACTTTTGCTATCAAGGCAAACTTGATTTAGCCCAGTACACCCAAGGCAATACCATTATTAAGTTTACCAAGCTGTTTAATCACTTAAAGCAGCAAGGTTACAACCCGATAGAGCTTAAAGCGCAAGAGTTAAACGCCCTACTTACTGGCGGTGCAACGCAATTTGATGGTGAGATCAATTTAAAAATGATCCCCCTTAACAACGTTCAAGACTCTGCAATATACAAAGAAATATTTCGTCGTATTCTTAATTTACATAAATTAGGCGCAAACGACGTTAAGCGCTTTATGTTACGTGTGTTTGAACGCCACATGTCAAATTCAAAGGTCGACTTTTACGAAGTATGGCGCCGGTCGTTTGATAAAGTAAACCGCGCAAAACGTGAATTAAAAGCCCTTGAGTCAATGCAAGAGCCCATAGCCGCCCTTGAATCTATGCTTGAAAACCAAACCGTTCTTAAAGGTAAACTGGCTGCTTATGCACCAAAAATTGACCAAGCACTGATTGATTTTGATACGTATCAGGAAGAGCAACTAAGCGAACTCAACATCGCTCTTGAAGATATTGAGCACGAAAAACACGAGTTTGAACAAAAACAAAGCCTATACGTTCAACAATCACGCGATATAGAGCGCAAACAAACCCAAATTGAACAGTGGTTTTTAGATTACAACGCCCTTAAAAGTGAATTTGAGCTAGTTAATAAAGCCACGCTCAAAACCAGCTTAACGCAGTTAAAAAATGACTACGAGTCGTTGTCACACTCAATAACGAGTGCACAAGGTCAAAGCCTGCACACCCTTGATTACCGCATTGGCGAAACACAAAAACAAATTAAAAGCTTAAAGTTACAACTTAAAAACTTAGAATTTAATTTATTCACTCGAATGCGTGAAGACTTATCACTGAAAGAAGTTGAAGAAATATCGCGACTATTAAACCCCGATCTTCTCTCCTTTGCTACCACCAGCAATGGCGATATCACCATTGATGATGACGACGCTTTCGGGGAATTTTTAGCACAGCTCAGCGAAAACGTAAAAGGCGGTGTACTCACCCTGCCCGGTGCCAGTATTAAACTTAAAAAACTCTCGCCTGTGCAAATGCAAAGCGGCGAAAACAAAGAGCAACTGAGTGCTCAATTAACCGCACTTGAGCAATCATTAAAAGAGTTTAAACAACAGCGTGAAGTGGCCGCCAATGTTGCAGATAAGCAAAAAGAAAAAGACGCGCTATACGATGAGCTTATGAGTGCTGAAAGTGCACTTAAACGCTTAGAGCAATTTGAAGTGATGCAACAATCGGTTGACGCCCAAGCAATGCTAAAAGAGCAGCTTTTAGCCGAACGCGAACAAGTTGACGACTACCTGCAAGATATTCAAAAAAACAGTGGCTCAATTGCTGATAGACGCTCGTTAATTAAATCAAAACAAGCGCAAATTAATCGTCAAACAGAGCGCTTACGCCAAGTTAAAACCGAGCGTATTGACCACACGTTAGATTTATACAGTGGTAAAGTAACGCCTTACATGATTGATATAAAAATCGATTTTGATAATTTAAGCGATTTAATTCACCACTTTAATAAAGACTGCCAAGAGCTACGTAATTTCGATATAAATGTACGTAATACTTATATGCATATTTACAATGCAGGTATTACCAAGTTCGATAACGAAAACGATGAGTTTAGTAAATACCAAAAACTTATTAGCGCGTTTCATAATATTGATAACGAGCGTGATGCTGTTGAGCGCCAAGGTCGCGTTGCTCTCACCGAAGTGGCCGCCACGATTAAAGGCTTACGTGAAGATTTAGACCGCTTACGCCGTGAAATGAATAGCTTTAATAAAGGCATAAGCCAGCATCGTATTTCAAACCTGCAAGCGTTTAAAATTAATATTATCCCGCGCAAAATGTTGGTAGATAGCATTGATACTATTATCAGTACCTCTAACCAAATTGAACAAGGCGACACCCTGGATTTACTCAGCCAAGAGCCGTACAGCGAAAGTGCGGTAAACGACGCAAAAGATCATTTAATTAAACTCGCCTCAGACAAAGCAGGCCTGACCCTTACCGATTTATTTGATATTCGTTTTGAAGTGGTTAACCGCGCGGGCGAAACCGAGCACTTTGAAAAAATAGATTCGGCTGGTTCAAATGGTACGCGTATCACCATTAAGCTGTTATGTGGCATGTTGTTTATTCGTTACTTATTAAGCGATCAGGAACAAAACTTATACCGTATACCTATTTACATAGATGAAGCGGCTGATATCGACCCGCAAAACCAAAAAGCAATTATTGAAACCGCCTTGAGCTTTGGCTTTGTGCCAATATTTGCCTCAGTTAAACCGCAAATAAGTTGTGATTATATTGTGCCAATTCGTTCAGTAAAAGACGGCGCACAAAACTGGGTAGATGAAAAAGATTGGATTGAGGTTGAACATAAAGCCTCTCTACTGGACTAAGAGTTAATTGGCTATTCATCTTAGCCAGTTACACTTATTTTTAGATTTTAAATTACCCTCGCCCATGGTAGTTTAAACAAACGCACTTTATTGGAGCAAACGGTATGAAACATATATTTATTGTCGCAGCACTGGCGCTACTTACCGCCTGTACACAAACGCCCGATTGGGATTACGATAAATCAGCAAACTTTAGTAACTACAAAACGTTTGCTTGGGTAGAAAACGCGAGCCTAACTAAAGACACGAATAACTACCAAATCAGTGGCCTTATGGAAAAACGCGTTCGCAATGCGGTAAACAACCAACTAAGCCAACAATTAGGTATGCAATTGGTTGACGTAGCGCAAGCTGATGTACTTGTTAACTACCATGCAAGTGTAGATAAAGAGCTTGAAGTTGATAGCTTTAACGTAGGCTACGGTGCACGTTGGGGTTACTGGGACACAGGCTTTAACCACGATGTAAGCGCACGCGAATATGAAGTAGGCACGTTAGTTATCGATATTATTAATCGTGAGTCAAACCAATTAATTTGGCGTGGTGCTAAAGATGGCCGTTTAAAGAAAAAACAAACACCATCACAACGTGAAGCCGCTATTAAAGAAACGGTTGCCAATATTTTAAGCAACTTTCCGCCTAAAGTGCAGCAATAAACTTTAATTAATATTTGAAAGCCCGCATGTTTGCGGGCTTTTTTGTGAGAAAAGGAATTTTTCGGTGACATTTAAAAAGCTCCTAACCCTTAGCTTATTTTTACCCCTGCTTTGTGCGTTCCATGCGTACGGCACTCAACTACAGTTAAAGCCTGGTATATGGCAAGGAATTTATAAAGATCATTTTGAGTACAATGTACTGGAAATTAAAGAAAACGGAGAACACCGTTTAATAATAGCAAGTATCGCCAATGCATTTTATAGAAATAAATCAATTGCGTTTAGCAATAATGATATCAAATGCAGTCGCATTAATTGCACTATCAAACTTGTTAGCCCTAATAAAGAACATCTGCAATTCACATTGATTTTAAGCCCCTTTTTAGATAATTCATTCGAGGTGTTAGAAATTTATTCTAATGCAGACGATAATTTTGTAATGTCAAAAACGTACCGATTGGAAGAACAAAAAGGGCAATCTACCGTTCGTACATTTATAGGTAAATACCGCTCTAAAATAGATGAGTTAGCTGCTATAGAAAAGACGGGCCTACATGGTTTTTGGGTAGGATTATTAAATTTAGACGGCAAGCAAGAACTAGCAAGTATTGAATTTCACCCCAATAAAAAGTCGTATTTCAATTATTTTACAAATGGGACCAATGACATAATTAGCACCTCTTTTATGCCACAAGATATTCAAGAAAAAGAGAGGATATTGGAAATAACCACCAGCCATCCACTTTTCGCAAATAAGCTAATTATTCATAAAGACAACCGAGAACTTAAAGGCTATATGTACTCAAACCACAAAGGCACAACACTTCAAACTGGCTCGTTCAAATTATATCGTTTTGAAAGGCCTGAGTACCCTTAAAGCTATCACGATTTATACTTGTGCAATAAATCAATTGGGATATGGCAATAATCATCAGGGTGATTGGTTAAACGGTCTTGATGCTCGGGATCGCTAGGGACATAATTAGTCAATGGCGCTACTTGTACCGCTATTTTTTCAGCATCATCACGCTGGCTAATATAGTCTCTGGCGATGTTTAAATGATTACTGTCTTGGCTAAAAATGGCGGTGCGGTATTTTTCCCCTACATCGTCACCTTGTTTATTGATACTGTATGGGTCAATAATCTCAAAAAAATAGCCGATTAATTCATTTAAGGTCACTTCTTGGCTATCAAAGGTTACTTTCACGCATTCGGCATAGCCATCGTATTCACCTTGTGTTGTGTTACTAGTGCCATTGGCACGCCCCGCCTCAGTAGTCACTACTCCAGGTAAATACTTCATAAATTCTTGCACGCCCCATAAGCAACCACCAGCAAAATAAAGTGTGTGCTGATTTAATGAATGACTCGATTGTTGTGTTTGCATAATAAAGTGACCAATGTAAATAATTTATAGGATGCAGAGTTACTATTTTGTAACGCTAGGTTTGATTATCAAATGCAGTTTTTTATCATTAATGTACAATAGCGCCCAAAATCACCCTAGCTTAGTGAGCTTACCTTATCATGTGATAAAAAATGATAGGTATTTAATTGTTAGCGCCATTGCATAAAATGAGAATAATGACATGAATCGTGCCCCGCACCTTATTATACCGGCTTTACTAGCCAGTATTTCGACTGTTGCTTATGCAGAACAGAGTAAAGAAACAGCAACCATAGAACAAATAACAATTGAAGCGTCTCCCACTGCCAATACCTTACCCGTTGGTACATTTGATTCACCTATTTCAAATTTAGAATACGACCCGCGTGTTGACTTGCAATCACGCAATATGGCTGAAGCACAAGCTGATGTAACGATACGCGGGGGTATTTTTGAAAATACCGGCTTTAGAGTCGGCAGTGCAACTCTACTAGACCCGCAGTCTGGTCACTACTTTGCAGAAATTCCTATTGCACCACAAATGCTAACAGGTGCTAGCGTATTAACCGGAGCCGATAACGCACTTTATGGCATGAATAGCTCTGTGGGTACTGTGTCGTTTGCTTGGAAACCAATAACAACCGGTGGCAGTGTCTCTTTGGGCGCAGGCTCAAATAACTTTAACTTACAAACAATTCATGCAGGTGTGAGTTCTCCACTTGAAGCAAACGCTAATTGGCGTATTGGTTTTGAAGGTGAATATTCGCACTCACAAAGCGATGGTTCGATTGATTTTGGCGATCATGACTTTACTCGTACCTCAGGTAGAGTGCAGTTAACCGGGAGCGATTCACAAACTGATTTATTTTACGGCTTACAAGAAAAGTTTTTTGGTTGGCCAAACCTTTATACCCCCTTTGGTGTAAATGAAACCGAAGACTTAGAAACGCAACTGTTAATGCTTAACCATAAGCAAGCTTATGCAATAAATAGTGAATTTGAAGTATCGGCTTATTACCGCAAGCATAACGACCATTATGTTTATTCAAGAGAGAACCCAAGCGCGTTCCAAGCATTTCATGAAACACAAGTAACATCACTGGCTGTTTCAGGTCGCCATGCGCAAACAAAGTCAGTTGCGGTTAATTACTCGGCGCAATATATAGGAGACAGTATTGACTCCACCACCCTTGAAAATAACTTTACTTCACGTAACTACTTTAAGCTTAGTGTATTACCAGAATACACAACAGCACTAGCAAGCAACCAGCAACTAACGGTGCGTTTAGGGGCTGCATTTGATAACACCAGTCGTGATGATTCCGAGCTATCGCTAATTGGGGATGTTAGTTTAAATACCCATAATAACGATGGCACTGAGCGAACATTGTATTTGTCGTATGCTGAGGCAAACCAAGTAGCCGGTTATACTGCTATTGGTGGCAGTGAATCAGGTGGTTTGTTTAGAAGTAACGCTAATCTTGAGCGCGAAACCACTAAAAATTTAGAGCTGGGCTTATTGCTTGAGCAACAAAGCTGGCAGCTTAATTCCGCACTTTTTTATCGTAAAGATAACAACCTAACCGATTGGACATTTAGCTTTGATTCAAGCTCAGCGCGATTTGCGCAGCCGGTTGATATTGACACCACAGGCCTTGAGTTTTTAGCCACTAAACAATTTAATAATACAGAAATTGTTGCCAGCTATACCTACTTACATAAAACAGAAACCTATGGCGCTGAAAATGTTGATGCTAGCTTTTATGCCTTAAATTATCCTGATCATCGTGTAACGCTCGGTGCAATTTGGAACCCGACGGATATGTTAGAGTTTCGAGTAGATAATGAGTGGCGTAAACAGCATAACAATGCGCTGCGCCGTTCAGATGACGAGGCACTATTTACTCAGCTGACGTTAAAAATAACCCCGGCTACACTGCAAAATTTCTTTATTACTTTAGCTGCGGATAATTTGTGGGATGAATCGTTTGAAGAAATCCCAGGCACGCCAGGTCGCGGTGAGCAATATACGCTAAGCGCAACGTATAGCTGGTAACAATTTAGCTCGGCGAGGGTGTATCCCACGCTGAGCTTGTTTTTTAAATTGAAATAATAAACAGACTAGTAACAAGCTGACTTAAAAATTTCATACCGCAATTCGCTCTACTTTACGTGCCCTAAAAGCGCAGCGCCTCTTCGCCCTCTTTGTGCATTTATCATTAAAAACGGTATGAACAAAGAGAATTGAATGAGAAAAAACACTAGCGACAATGCTAAGTGGATACGTAATTGAACTCTCTCAGTACTACTTTTAGAAACACAAAGTAAGTGTCTACACTTTTCAGGCGTATAAATTGTAAATATATGTGTATTTAATACAATAAATTAGGTTAATTGCTCTAATTCTGTAATTAACGTCAATGCGTGTTCATTAGTCGTCCCACAAACATCTAAAGTGGCGCTAAAATCACTACACACTTTAGGGCGCGACTCATCACCAAATAGCTTACATAAATTACGCTCATCCAGCTGAATACAACGTTCTCCGGCCTTTTTACCATTTGGCATACCCGGTATTGGCGAGCTAATACTTGGTGCAATACAACATGCTCCACAGCCTAAACGGCACGCCATTGATTGTGTTTTCATTATAACCTCAGTAATAAATTTCAATTATATTGTTGCTGCTTTGCATACAAACAGAGCGATTTGTTCTATTTGTAACCGTATTATGCAATGACTTGTTACATCTTCAAACACACTGTAAACACTTTATTGCGTATCATTAGTTCATCAGCACAATTTATGAAGGAATGCCCTGTGGCGACTAAAAAACAAATAATACTCCCTATCGCGGTCCTTGTTGGTGGCATCGCCCTTGCAGCGGGCTTTTCAGCAATGAAAAAACCACCAGAAGAAAAACCAGAACAAGATACTCGCCCATTGGTTGCAGCACAACCTATTCACCTTGATGCAATCACTCTCGATGTTAAATCGTACGGTATTGTGCAACCTAAAGACCGCACTGAGCTGATTGCTCAGGTAAGTGGCCAAGTTATTTCTGTTGCAGGGCAATTTGTTGAAGGTGCCTTCGTAAAGCAAGGAGATATTTTAGCACGAATTGACCCAAATGATTACGAAGCTGATTTAATTGAAGCTGAGGCTGGGCTCGCCCAAGCAAGTTCAGCGCTTGAGATTGAACGTGCTCAAGCGCATGTTGCTAAAGCTGAATGGGAACGCATTAAAGCAGACTCAAGCGATATTACCGCTTCTGCGCTTTATTTACGTAAACCGCAATTAGCAGAGAAAATGGCGCGTTATCGCTCAGCACAAGCAAGTGTAAAACGTGCTAAACGTAATTTAGAACGCACTTATATTAAAGCCCCCTACGATGCAATTATAAACGCGCGTAGCATTAGTTTGGGTTCTGTTGTAAATCCAGGTAATAGCTTTGGCTCACTCAGCGCCACTTCGGTCGCTGAAGTACGTTTACCGGTTGCCGATAAAGAGCTGCAATATTTAAATAATGGCGGTATTGGTGCAACAGTGTTATTTAGTGCGCAGTTCGCGGGCAAAGAAACCACATGGCAGGCTAAAGTGGTACGCAGTGAAGGGGTGATAGATCAAAAAAGCCGTATGAGCTATTTAGTAGCACAATTACCAACCCCATATGCTAACAAAACTCAACCATTGCGTTTTGGCTCCTATGTTAACGCTAGCATAGAAGGTCGTGCAGTTAATAACGCCATTGTTGTGCCACATCATTTAGTCAAAGAAAATAAAATTGCGATATTAAACGACGATTTAACCCTGTCGTTTAAAACTCTCAATATTATACGTGAACAAAACGGCATGGTGATCGCAGACCAAGGGCTTAATGAAGGTGAACAGCTAATTACTTCTGCCCTTGAATACCCTACCGAGGGAATGGCGGTAAAAATTGAAGACGTTGTAACAACCCCAGACGTTACTCAACTTGCATTGAAACAGGAGTAACTTATGTCTACACGTGAAAAAGGCCTAATTGCATGGTTTGCGCGCAACCCTGTTGCAGCAAATCTATTGATGATATTTATACTTATTGGTGGCATTTTAACGGCGTTTACTATTCGCAAACAAATGTTTCCACAATTTGAAAGTAACTGGATCAGTGTCTCTGCGGTATACCCTGGCGCAGCCCCGCAAGAGGTTGAGGAGGGCATTACCATAAAAGTCGAGGAGAACCTTGAGGGTATAGAGGGAATAAAGCGCCTTATCACCTACTCCAATAGAGGCTCTTCACAAGCGTGGATTGAAATAGAAGAGCAGTTTGACCCGCAAGAAGTACTCGATGAAATTAAAGTACAAGTAGATTCAATTAATACGTTTCCTGCGGGTATGGAGCGCCCTATTGTTCGTCGCGATAAGTACGAACAAGAAGTAATGATACTTGCCCTTTACGGTGACATGAGTAACTACCAACTTAAAGAGCTCGGAAACGATATAAAAGACGAGCTTCAGGCACTGCCTAATATTAATTTAGTTAACTTTAATGGTGGCCTTAATTACGAAATTGGTATTGAAGTAAGCCCAGACAAACTGCGTGCTTATGGATTAACGTTTAGAGATATTGCCAGTGCAGTGCAAAGCTTTTCTGCCAATATGTCAGCTGGGCAAATTCGCTCTGAAAATGGCTATATTTCAATGCGCGTTGAGAAACAAGCCTACCGTGGTAGCGAGTTTGCAAAACTACCACTGATCACCCTTGCCGATGGCGCGCAAGTTTATTTAGGTGACGTTGCCACTATAAATGATGGCTTTGAAGAAGGCCTGCAATACTCAAAATACAATGGTAAAAACTCATTGTCGTTTGAAGTAAACGCCTCTAAAGATCAAGATATTACCGATGTTGCTAAAGTACTTAAAACCTATATGGCTGAAAAAGAATCGCAACTGCCTGCAGGTGTTAAGCTCTCTCCTATTGTTGATTTAACTTACTACCTCGAAGGTCGCCTCGATATGATGGTCGACAATATGATTTGGGGTGGCTTATTAGTTATGTTGGTATTAGCGCTGTTTTTACCATTACGTTTAGCTTTTTGGGTAATGATGGGTTTACCTGTGTCATTTTTAGGTGCCTTTTTGTTTATGCCAATTGGCTTTTTAGATGTCACCATTAACTTAGCCTCGTTATTTGCCTTTATACTGGTGCTTGGGATAGTGGTTGATGACGCCATTGTTGTGGGCGAATCTGCTAGTGCTGAAATAGAAAAACACGGCCATACACTCGATAACGTAGTACGCGGCGTAAAGCGCGTTGCAATGCCAGCCACATTTGGCGTACTTACCACTATTGCGGCATTTTTACCGCAAACTCTTGCCACAGGCCCAGGTGCGGCTTTTTCTAAAGCCATTGGTGGGGTGATTATTTTATGTTTAATCTTCTCACTAATTGAATCAAAACTTATTTTGCCGGCACATATTGCGGCAATGAAAGACCGTAAACCAAATCCAAAAAACCCGCTTCACCGTGCACGTAAAGTAATGGATAACGGCCTAAAAAGTTTTGTTGATAACTACTACACCCCGTTTGTTGGTCGCTGCATTCATTATCGCTACACCGTAATTGTCGGTTTTATGTGTTTACTGATTGTCAGTGCGGGAATGTTTGCCGGTGGTTTAGTTAAATTTGTGCCTAATCCTAAAATACCGCACGATTTTCCTCGCATTGATATAGAAATGAACTTAGCGTCTTCTGAGCAAGCAACGCTTGAAACAGCTAAAAAAGTAGAGCAGCTAATACTGAGCGTTGATAACCAGCTCAAAGAGCAATACGGTAAACCGATGATCCGCGATTTATCAGTTAGCTTACGTGGGCGAACGCAAGCAAACATTATGGCTATTTTAGTTGAACCCGACCTGCGCCCTATTGATACCTTTGCACTGAGTGCCTTATGGCGCGAACAAATGCCTAACTTACCGGGTGTTAAAACCCTAACCATTCAAGACAGTATTATGAACGGGGGTCGAGACGATGGCGATGTAAGCTTTAAACTCGAAGGTAAAAATGCACAAGTACTTAAAGAAGTTGCTGGTAAGCTTAAAACCAAGTTGCAAAGTATGGAAGGCGTAGGCGATGTTAATGACTCAATGCAAAGCGCTACCGATGAAGTACAGCTAGATTTAAAACCACTTGCTTACAGCATGGGGCTAACCCTTGCCGATGTGGCCTCACAAGTAAGCTTTAGTTATTATGGTCTTGAAGCACAACGTATTCTTCGCGAAGGTGAAGAAATTAAAGTGATGATCCGCTACCCAGAAGATGAGCGTAACTCAATCAGTGATATCGACAGCGTACGTATTATCACCCCAACAGGCGCTGAAGTACCATTAAGTGAAGTTGCTAATATTTCATTAGTTGATGGGGTTAATCGTATTCGCCGTGAAAATTCAAAACGTACAGTAAACGTGTGGGCTGCGGTAAATACTGACCAAGTAGAACCCTTTGCCATTGCACAACAAATTCGTGATGAGTACTTACCTTCATTACTTAAAAACTACCCAGGGGTACAAAGTAATGTGGCTGGTCGTATTCAAGAGGAAATGGATAGCGCTGATGAGCAATTACGTGACTTTGCGCTATCGATGATCATAATTTTTGCATTATTGGCTATTCCTCTGCGCTCTTACTCTCAACCATTAATTATTATGTCGGTCATTCCATTTGGTGTGGTTGGCGCCATGTTTGGCCACATGGTACTAGGTATGACCATGAGCAGCTTATCGATGTTTGGCATTATTGCGGTAGCCGGTGTGGTGGTTAATGACTCACTCGTGATGGTAGATTTTGTAAACAAAGCGCGTGCTGAAGGCGTGGCAATAAAACAAGCGGTAATGCAAGCCGGTGCACGTCGCTTTAGAGCCATATTACTAACTTCAATCACCACCTTTATTGGGGTCATGCCGATTATTATGGAAACCAGCTTACAGGCAAAAATTGTAATTCCTATGGCGGTATCGCTCGCTTTTGGTGTGCTGTTTGCCACGGTAATAACGCTTATTCTTATACCGTGTCAGTATGTTGCGCTTGAAGATGCAAAACGCCTGATCCGCAAATGGCGCGGTAAAGATGCCCTAGTCGATGGCCAACCAGCAACGACGAATCACTAAATTAAGTAAAATCCCAACCAAAAAAGCTCGGTATTATTATGCCGAGCTTTTTATTTATAGTTAAAAAATAGCATTCAACTATTTGCCAGTTTGTCTCCCTACTGGTAATTTAACTCTAAACTTTGCTCTTAAAGGATTAACCATGGGCACATTTCAGCTTATCTTATTTATCGTCTTTGCCGTATTGACTACTCTGGGTTACAAAAAGAACAACCGCAATTTAATGCTATTGGGTGCAATAACTATTTCTTTTGCATTTGTAGGATTAGAATTTTTACTTGGGTTTGATGAAGGATTATCAAGGACTGACTATGAATAAAAAAGTAATACATTGGCCAAGTATGTCATTTTATTTAATCGCCTTATTCACGTTTATCGGTGGCATTATTGACTCCACCTATTCGAGCTTCCTCATTGGCTTTGGCTTTTGTTTTATGGGCTTTGCAAGCATTCGCTTAATCCCTGCAAACTTTCTTACTCGTAAACTAACTAGCCCTGTAGCGGAAACTCTCGTTCGCAAAAGAGATATAGCAACACAAATTATCGGATTTTTATTACTCATTACTGGGTTAGCTTTATCTATGTTGTTCAACGTTTAATTGCGTGATTAAAAAGATCCTATGATGAGCATAGTAAACTGCTCGTTTTTTATGCCTTTTACGTTATGGTATTTAATAATCATAATAAATAAGGCACAACTATGAATTCCCCTCAGTCTGAACACATACCTCAAGAAGCATTTGATTGGTATGACGAATACGCTCACGGTTTAATTGATAGACGCACGTTCATGAAAAAGCTTGGTGGCTTAGCCGCATTGGGCTTTTCAATGACGGTGCTTACAGGTGCATTATTACCTAATTACGCTCAAGCTGAGCAAGTCTCATTTAACGACGATGACATAAAAGCCACTTACCAAGAATTTGATTCGCCTGATGGCTATGGTTCGGGCAAAGGCTATTTAGTGGTTCCAAAAAATACACAAGGCAAGCTACCTGTTGTATTAGTAGTACACGAGAATCGCGGCTTAAATCCGTATGTAAAAGATGTTGCAAGGCGACTGGCTAAAGCCGGGTTTATTGCCTTTGCCCCTGATGCGTTGCACCCACTGGGTGGCTACCCAGGCAACGACGATGAAGGTCGAGCCATGCAACGTACCCTTGATCGCACTAAAATACAAAATGATTTTGTAGCCGCTGCGCATTTTTTAAAAGCACAGCCAAATAGTAATGGTAAATTAGGCGCGGTTGGTTTTTGTTTTGGTGGCTATATTGTTAACTATTTAGCTGCAGTAGACAGTAACTTATTGACCGCGGGCGTGCCCTTTTATGGCACACCTGCAAGTGAAAGCTTACATAAAAACATTAAAGCGCCGTTAATGATTCAATTAGGTGAACTTGATAAACGGGTTAACGCCACATGGTCTGAATATGAGCAGAGCTTAAAATCAAACAATGTTGATTACACTATGCACATGTACGAAGGCGCAAATCATGGTTTTCATAACGATTCAACTGGCCGCTACGATGAAAAAAATGCCGAACTTGCATGGCAGCGTACATTAGCATTTTTTAATAACCACTTAAGTTAACACTACTAAACGTGTATTTGTTACTCGTTAATTAATACACGTTTATCAACAATTCCCTCTTTTACTAGCTGATTCAATAAGTGAGCGGTTTTTTCTCTGCACACATCGCGTAGTAGTCGTACAGCGGGAGTAATCGATTGTCTGCTTGGGCAAATAAGCCACAGCTCCCCTTGGGTGTGCTGATAGTTAGGCATCACAGTAACAACGCGTTTATTTAATAAGTCATCAGCAATATCTAACGCCGATTTAACCGCTAAACCTTTATCTGCCACACACCAGCGCCTTACTAAATCGCCATCGTTTGAAGCACGTCTGCCCTGCATTTTTACTTTGTATTTTTTTTGGCCATCGGTAAACTCCCATACATTATTGATAATATCTTGCAGCTGATAAAATAACCCTTGATGCTGCGCTAAATCATCAGGGTGCTCTGGCTCACCATATTTAGCTAAATAGGTAGGTGTAGCACAGAGTAGTCGCGGTACGTTGCAAATTTTAAATCCATAAACACTGCTATCACTTGGGGAGCCATAACGCAGTGCAATATCAACCGAATCACGAAAAAAATCGATATTGCTATCGCTAATGTGCGTACGCAAGCTCACACTTGGGTACCTATCCATAATGTCATCAATCCAGGGGATCACTAGGTTGCGCCCTAAATCAGATGAAGTAGCCACCCGCAATTCTCCCTCAATAGCATCATGTTCTCCTTTGAGGTTTTGCCTTGCCGTTTCAAGTACAGCCAGCGCTTGTTCGCATTGGGGTATGTACCGCTCCCCTGCACTGGATAAACGCAAATGGCGAGTTGTTCTAATAAATAATTCGCAGCCAAGGGCTGATTCTACGCGCTTAATAGCCGCACTGGCGGTTGCTGTGCGCATATCTAACTTAGCAGCAGCTAAAGTAATACTTCGACACTCTGCTACTTTTAAAATCAGTTTTAAGTCATCAATCTGCATATTATCTATTTTTATTTGATAATGATTCAATAATTATGCTGTTTATTTTAAATAAAGCAAATTGTATTATGTTGCTCATACACTCAGTGAACACTGTTTATTAGCCCTTTTTTATTATGGAGAGACTATGACTCACCCTATTATTCGCGACCTTGAAAGCCGCCATACTGCTAAACGTTACGACGCGACAAAGCGCATTTCTCAAGACGATTTAACGGTATTGTATGATGCTATGCGTCTTTCTCCTTCGTCAATTAATTCGCAGCCTTGGAAATTTGTAGTGATTGAATCAGACGCTGCAAAAGAGCGTATGCACACTACCTTTGCTAATAAGTTTCAATTTAATCAGCCACACATTAAAGCGGCGTCGCACATTATTTTATTTGCTCATAATCCGCAATATACTCGTGAAGATTACGGACACGTAATTGATGCCGATATAAAGAATGGCCGAACTCAAAAAGAAAACCGCGAGCAAGCTTTTGGCGCCTTTGCGTTTGTTGATTTAAATACCGATGAGCAAGGTAATAATGCCGCGTGGACCAAAGCACAAACCTACATTGCTTTAGGCAATACTATGCATGCAGCAGCACGCTTAGGGATTGATACCACGCCGATGGAAGGCGTTGATGCACAGCTGATTAGTGAAGAGTTTGCAAGCGAATTAGACGGCTACATCTGTGATGTGGCACTTGCGCTGGGTTACCATGATGCAGAAGAAGACTACAATGCTAAGCTGCCAAAATCACGTTTAAGCAAAGAACAAGTAATTCAGGTTTTATAAGTCAAAGCTGCTCACTTTAAATTGTTAGTGAGCAGCTTACTTTATTAGGCTAGTTTTGTGACCACAGACGCACTAATAACTTTGCCTTGATCAACATCTGCGGTAACAGTGCATAAAGCTCCATTGATTAAATTTAAATTAGGAGGGATGTGACCAATATCGGCATCAATGATCACCGGAAACAAACACCCGCCAAAAGCGGCATTTAAGCCTTGGCGATAGTCAAACCCCGGATCTTGCCCCTGTAAGGTTACATGGCGGCCAATAATCACCCCGTTTATATCATCAAACATACCGGCTAATTTGAGTGACAATAAAAACCTTGCAACGGTCGCTGGCGTGAGCTCTGCGCTTTCTAAATAAAGTACAATACCTTGCGAGGCATTGTGCTTTTTAAACTCATGCAGAGCTAAAAAAGGCGAATCAAGTAACAGCCCAACCGTATCAAGACACCCACCAAACAACCGCCCTGACATTTCAATACTGCGCTTATCGGTGTAATTTAAACATTGCCATTGTGTGGGAACGCTGTGATCAAATAATACGTTTGGGTTTTGTGCATAATCAGGCTTGCTATGTTGATGGTAAGTCGAGGGGGCTTGCTCAAACTCACTATTAGCCTCATAGCTTAGACTTTCAAAAATTTGTAAACAATACGGGTCTTTTTCATCAGGGTGTAATTGAATTAAATTAGCGCTATGCAGTGTTGCCCAATTACATTTTGCTGTCAGTGCACAAGCAATCGTACTGACATCTGAATAGCCCACTAACCATTTAGGTTTAGCGTTTTTAATTGCGCTAAAATCAAGCAGAGGCAATATTTCCATTGCCAGCTCTCCGCCCATTGGCGGCATGATCGCATCTATTTCATCATCTAATAAAAAGCCCATTAATTGCTTGGCATGCTGCTTAGCTGTAAGTTGAGTTCGCGGCTCGTTTTGACGTAAAAACTCCCCTTCAACAACCTCATAACCTCGATGTTTTAAGCCATTAATGACAATATCTAACCGTGGATGGTATTTTGATTTGATCCCCGCTGATAAAGAACACACGGCGATTTTAGATCCCACTGTTAAAGGTGCCGGATACAGTATATTTGCCATATTATTTCCTTATTGAAGAATAGGTTACTACCATAACAACATAGCCTACATTTACAAACAATGAATAATATTCAACCGATTCTAAACCAAATATAAAAACCAAGCATAAAAAAACCAGTGCTTATTACTAAGCACTGGTTTTTATAAAACGTTAAAGTGAGTTAACTAATTAAATATACTCAACCTCAATGATTTCGTACTCTACATCACCTTTTGGCGTTTTGATAATCACAGCGTCATCCGCTTGTTTACCAATTAAGCCGCGAGCAATTGGTGAATTAACAGAAATTAAATTACTTTTAATATCTGCTTCATCATCGCCAACAATCTGATATTTAACTTCAGCGTCGGTTTCAACATTAACGATGGTTACTGTAGTCCCAAAAATCACTTTACCTGTATTAGGCATCTTTGTTACGTCAATCATCTGCATGTTTGAAAGTTTTGCTTCAATTTCTTGAATACGGCCTTCACAAAAACCCTGTTGCTCACGCGCAGCGTGATACTCAGCATTTTCTTTTAAGTCACCGTGTTCACGTGCATCAGCAATATCAGATACAATTTTTGGACGGGTAACAGTTTTTAATTCGTTAAGCTCATCGCGCAATAATTTTGCGCCACGAACTGTCATTGGAATTGATTGCATACTTTTCTCACTTAATCCCAAGGCCATGGTTATGGCCTTGGCACATTTCCTTAGTTCAATCGCAGGTGTAGTTCTTGAACAGACGTCACTTTACTGCGGTCATCTGCTTGGTTAGCAGTACAGTTAGCAAATGCCGCATTCAATGTCGTAGTATAATTGGTTTTGTGCTGCAATGCACCACGACGTAACACCTTCGAATCTTCAATCGCTTGGCGACCTTCGGTGGTATTAACGATATAGCTATACTCGCCATTTTTGATTCTATCAAGAATGTGCGGACGACCTTCGTATACTTTATTTACACGGCGAACCGTAATTCCAGCATCTTCAAGTGCAGCAGCTGTTCCACCTGTTGCGTCTAGCTCAAAACCAAGGTCTGTCATGGTTTTAGCTAGTTCTACAATACGTGGCTTATCGCTATTACGTACAGATAGTAACGCGCGACCACCACGTGGTAAAGTGTTGCTTGCACCTAATTGTGCTTTTGCAAACGCTTCGGCGAAAGTATCACCAACACCCATTACTTCACCCGTAGAGCGCATTTCAGGTCCACGAATAGGATCCACACCTTGGAACTTAGCAAATGGCAATACCACTTCTTTTACGCTGTAGTAAGGTGGAATCACTTCTTTAGTAATGCCTTGGCTTGCTAAAGATTGACCCGCCATACAACGTGCCGCTACTTTTGCAAGTGCTACACCCGTTGCTTTAGATACAAATGGAACTGTACGTGCTGCACGTGGGTTTACTTCGATTAGATACACTTTGCCATCTTTAACCGCAAACTGCGTATTCATCAAACCAACTACGCCAAGTTCAAGTGCCATATCAGTTACTTGCTTACGCATCACATCTTGCACTTCTTGCGTTAGCGAGTGAGCTGGTAATGAACATGCTGAGTCACCAGAGTGAACGCCTGCTTGTTCAATATGCTCCATGATGCCGCCAATAATCACTTGCTCGCCGTCGCAAATTGCGTCAACGTCAACTTCTATCGCGTTATCTAAGAAACGGTCTAGTAATACTGGCGCTTCATTTGATGCAGATACGGCTTCGGTCATGTAACGACGTAAGTCTTGCTCATCGTATACAATTTCCATCGCACGACCACCTAATACGTACGAAGGACGTACTACCAGTGGGAAACCAATTTCAACTGATTTAAGTAGTGCTTCTTCAGTAGAGGTTACGGTGGCATTTTCTGGCTGCAGTAAGTCTAAACGCTCAACAAGTTGTTGGAAACGCTCACGGTCTTCTGCACGGTCAATTGCATCAGGTGAAGTACCAATTACAGGTACGCCGTTAGCTTCAAGCTCGCGCGCTAGTTTAAGTGGTGTTTGACCACCGTACTGCACGATAACGCCTTTTGGCTTTTCAACACGTACAATTTCTAGTACGTCTTCAAGCGTAATTGGCTCAAAGTATAAACGATCAGATGTGTCGTAATCGGTAGAAACCGTTTCAGGGTTACAGTTAACCATGATGGTTTCGTAGCCGTCTTCGCGAAGCGCAAGAGCTGCGTGTACACAACAGTAATCAAATTCAATACCTTGGCCGATACGGTTAGGACCGCCACCAATTACCATGATTTTATCACGGTCAGATGCGTTAGCTTCACATTCTTCATCGTAAGATGAGTACATGTAAGCAGTGTCTGAGCTAAATTCTGCGGCGCACGTATCAACGCGTTTGTAAACAGGTACAATATTGAGTTGATGGCGCTTTTTACGAATTTCAGCTTCTGACACACCAGCAATTTCTGCAATACGCGGATCGGCAAAACCTTTACGTTTAAGTTTACGCAAGAAGTCCGCATTTAAGCCGGCCATACCGACTTCTGAAATTTTAGCTTCATCTTTTAGGATGTCTTCAATTTGTACTAAGTACCAAGGGTCAATCTTAGTCAGCTCGAACACATCTTCAACACTCATACCATGGCGCATTGCATCGGCAATGTACCAAATACGCTCTGCACCTGGCTCACGTAATTCACGAATGATTTTTTCTTTTGCTTTAGGGTCATCAAGTGCCACAATTGGGTTAAAGCCTGTTGCGCCTACTTCTAAACCACGTAATGCTTTTTGTAATGACTCTTGTTGGTTACGACCAATCGCCATTACTTCGCCCACTGATTTCATTTGCGTCGTTAAACGGTCGTTTGCACCGGCAAATTTTTCAAAGTTAAAGCGAGGAATTTTTGTTACAACGTAATCGATTGACGGTTCAAACGATGCTGGGGTTTTACCGCCAGTGATATCGTTTTGAAGCTCATCTAACGTGTAGCCTACCGCTAACTTAGCGGCGATTTTAGCAATAGGGAAACCCGTTGCTTTAGAGGCCAGTGCCGATGAACGTGATACACGTGGGTTCATTTCAATGATAACCATACGGCCATCAACGGGATTTACACCAAATTGTACGTTTGAACCGCCGGTTTCAACACCAATTTCACGCAATACGGCCATAGAGGCATTACGCATAATTTGGTATTCTTTGTCGGTTAATGTTTGTGCTGGAGCCACAGTGATTGAGTCACCTGTGTGCACACCCATTGGGTCAAAGTTTTCAATAGAACAGACGATAATACAGTTGTCTTTTTTGTCACGAACAACTTCCATTTCGTATTCTTTCCAGCCAATTAACGACTCATCTATTAATAACTCGCTGGTTGGTGAAAGGTCTAAACCGCGCTCACAGATTTCTTCAAACTCTTCCATGTTGTAAGCCACACCGCCGCCGGTGCCGCCCATTGTGAAAGAAGGACGAATAATACACGGTAAGCCGATACGGGTCATGGTATCGCGCGCTTCATCCATTGAATGGGCAATTTCAGCACGTGGACATTCTAGGCCGATGTTACGCATAGCAACATCAAAGCGTTCACGGTTTTCTGCTTTATCGATTGCATCAGCCGTTGCGCCAATAAGCTCAACGCCATGCTTAGCCAATACACCATGCTTGTCTAAATCAAGCGCACAGTTTAATGCTGTTTGGCCACCCATTGTAGGCAGGACAGCATCTGGCTTTTCTTTTTCAATGATTTTTTCTACCACTTCCCAGTGAATTGGTTCGATGTATGTTGCATCGGCCATTTCTGGGTCAGTCATGATAGTTGCTGGGTTTGAGTTAACTAATATAACTCGATAGCCTTCTTCTCTTAGTGCTTTACACGCTTGAGCACCAGAGTAGTCAAATTCACAAGCTTGACCAATTACAATTGGGCCTGCGCCTAAGATAAGAATGCTTTTTATGTCGGTACGTTTTGGCATTATTACTCCGGTTAAATTAGTGGTTACGCGCTTGCATCAAATCGATGAAGTGGTCAAATAATGGGGCTGCATCGTGCGGACCAGGACTCGCTTCAGGGTGACCTTGGAAGCTAAATGCTGGTTTATCTGTACGGTGAATACCTTGCAATGTGCCGTCAAATAACGATTTATGCGTTGCACGTAGGTTATCTGGTAATGTGGCTTCATCTGCAGCAAAACCATGGTTTTGTGCGGTGATCATTACGACATCGCGCTCAAGATCTTTAACTGGGTGGTTACCACCATGGTGGCCAAACTTCATTTTTACTGTTTTAGCACCTGAGGCAAGCGCTAATAGTTGATGCCCTAAACAAATACCAAAAATTGGCGTATCGGTTTCTAAAAAGGTTTTAATTGCATCAATGGCATAAGTACATGGCTCAGGATCGCCAGGGCCATTTGATAAGAAAATACCATCAGGGTTTAAGGCTAGTACGTCAGCGGCAGAGGTTTGTGCGGGTACAACCGTTAGTTTACAACCACGATCTACAAGCATACGTAAAATATTACGTTTAACACCGAAGTCGTAGGCAACAACATGAAACTTTTCATCGTCAGCGTGTAAGGTTTTAAACCCTTCGCCTAATGTCCAGCTTGATTCGCGCCACTCAAAATTTTCCTTGGTTGAGACAACTTTTGCTAAATCCATGCCTTTTAAGCCTGGGAAGGCTTGCGCAGCTTCAAGCGCTTTTTTCTCGTCTAGTTCGTCACCGGCAATGATACAGCCATTTTGTGCGCCTTTATCACGCAAAATACGGGTTAGTTTTCTGGTGTCGATGTCCGCAATACCTAAAATATTACGTTCTTTTAAGTAATCATCTAACGATTGCTCGTTACGAAAATTACTCGCTAGCAGTGGCAAATCACGGATCACTAGGCCTTTAGCCCAAATGTGACTCGCTTCTTCGTCTTCGCTGTTGGTACCCGTATTACCGATATGTGGGTACGTCAAAGTTACGATTTGTTCCGCGTACGATGGATCAGTCAAAATTTCTTGATAACCAGTCATAGACGTATTGAATACTACTTCACCGACTGACATGCCGTCAGCGCCGATTGCAGTACCGCGAAACACTGTGCCGTCTTCTAGGACTAACAGAGCGGATTTAGTCAAGTTAAACCTCCTAACAGTAAAAAACGGGAGTAAGCAAATTGCTTAACACCCCGCCAATACTCAGATAATTGGTCAAAACCTGATTTCTGTGAGCTTAAATTGTTTTACGCAGTCTTAAATGATGCCGATGTAAACCACTAAACCTTCATTCATTTTTCTTGCCTAAAACTCTTTTCATTCCCACACAAACCCCGGTTTTGCTAACCATATGAGTATAATTGGAAACACGCATTTAGTAATTTTTGGCAAATTGGCTGCATTCTACATGAAGTTGGCTTTTAGGTCTAACGCTAATTAGTAAATTGTAATAAATAAGTGGTTATAGCAAAAAACCACTCCAAAGCGTTAAAAAAGGAACTTAACTACTTTAAATCTAGCACATCTTGCATATCATAAAGTCCTGCAGGTTTATTTTTCAACCACTGCGCAGCTCTTATAGCACCTAGCGCGAAGGTCATTCGCGAACTTGCTTTATGGGTTAATTCAAGTCTTTCGCCCATTGTAGCGAAGTAGGCCGTGTGTTCACCTACTATATCACCGCCTCTTAGCACCGAATAACCAATTTCATTTTGTGATTTGGCCTGCTCTATGTTGTTGCGATCATAAACGGCAACCTCATCATGATCCCATCCTTTTGCCTGAGCAATCGACTCGCCAATGGCAAGTGCAGTGCCCGATGGCGCATCAATTTTATGACGATGATGTGCTTCAAAAATTTCTATATCTAAATCATCGCCTAGTTTTGTCGCTGCCGTTTGCACTAAGTTAAGCAGTAAATTTACGCCCACGCTATAATTACGCGCAAATACAATCGGAATATGTTTAGCGGCATCCGTTAATAGCGCCATATCGTCATGAGTTAAGCCGGTGGTGCCAATTACCATAGGTGTTTTTTGCTCAACGGCTGTTTTTAAATGATTTCTCATGCCTTCAGGCAAAGTAAAGTCTATAAGCACATCTACATTTTCAACCTGCTGTTCACTGCTAAACTTAATCTCTTTTGCCGCTGCGCTATTAAGCTGATTAACGGGCAGGTCTAATAACGGTGACTGACTGCGCACATAGGCCGCCGCTAATTGTGAATTTTTATTGATTGTTGCTGCTTCTACAAGTGCCAGTCCCATACGGCCATTCGCACCAAACACACCTACTCGATTCATCTTTTTACAACCTATGTATTTTTTAGTTAGCTAGATTTTATCTAAAACTCATGTAATAGTCAGGAAAGCTTATAAAAAAGCTTCGATTATTTTAGGGTCTGTTGACCTTTGCGGATTAAAATTTGTTCAAACTAGGAGCGATTTAATCGTGGCGCGAGGTTTGTAACCTAGTGGGCTAAGTAAAAACCGAGCAACAAAGAGTAAATCGCCCCTAGGCAGAACCCTTCGGGCAGCGCCTGTTTGGCATTGATGCTGAGTTATCGCCTATTTATGGGGAACAACCACACCACATAGGCTCTGCCTTGCCTAAATACCAAACAGACTGCTGCAAATTTAACCTTGAAAGATCAACAGACCCTCATAATAATAACAGATAGTCTTTGCATTTAGCCATCTATACATTTAAACTTCTTTTTTTGCGCCGATTTGGTCTTTGGCTTGCGGGCGCTGTTGGATTACTTATCTGGTTAGATAGTAAAACAAACAACTAAATTCAGCTAAAAGAGGGATGCTTTGGCTGTTTAATATATCAATCGACTTCGATTGCTATGAATAATTAACGAGGATTATGATGCAGCCATCATTTGATAAAAATAAAGCAAGATTTTCTTTGCTTCCCCTACTCACCTTTGTTGCTATTTTTTTAGGCTCAGGCTTATATTTACAATCTCAAGGGGTTGATTACGCGTTTTATCAACTCCCAGCACCAGTCGCTATTTTACCCGCGATTGTTTTAGCCTTTATTTTAAATAAAACCAACATCAACCAAAGCGTAGAAACCTTTATAAAGGGCGTAGGTAATAACAATATTATTACCATGTGTCTTATTTACTTACTAGCGGGTGCTTTTTCGGCGGTTGCTGGTGCTACCGGCGGTGTAGATGCGGTTGTTAATGCCGGACTTTCACTTATTCCCCCTTCGTTACTACTACCTGGTTTGTTTTTAATAGCGGCGGTTATTTCTACTGCTATGGGCACATCAATGGGAACTATTGGTGCTATTGGCCCAATTGCCTATGCAGTATCTATTAAAACAGGAATTGATCCTGCTTTAATGGCCGGTACCATTGTATCTGGTGCTATGTTTGGTGATAACTTATCAATAATTTCTGACACCACGATTGCTGCTACGCGTACGCAAGGCTGTGAAATGAAAGATAAGTTTAAAGAAAACCTTAAAATTGCTGTTCCGGCCGCCATACTCACTATTGCATTGCTATTATTTTTAACGCCTGCAGCACAAGTAGTTGATACCAAAGACTACGATATTTTATTAGTACTTCCTTATGCCTTTATTTTAGTCCTGGCGGTAATGGGCTTTAATGTGTTTGTAGTGCTGTTAAGCGGTATTGTGTTTGCCGCATTAATGGGCTTTACCGGCAGCTATGAAGGTGCAAGCTTTGTAAAAGATATTTACAAAGGCTTTAGTGAAATGCAGGAAATATTTTTACTGTCTATGTTTATTGGTGGCCTCTCTGAGTTTATTCGTATTAATGGCGGCCTCGACTATATCGCTCAAAAAATTCAAGCTATTACTAAAGTTATTGCCAAATGGCACCGTAAAGTAGCCGATCAGTTAGGGATCGCGGCATTAGTTGTAACCAGTAATATGTGTATTGCCAATAATACCGTGTCTATTATTGTGACAGGCCCTATTGCTAAAAAACTGGCTGATGATGGCGAAATTAGTGGTAAACGTTCTGCCAGTTTATTAGATATTTTTGCCTGTGTTACCCAAGGGTCTTTACCTTATGGCGCGCAAGCATTATTACTCGGTGCTACATTTAAAATTAGCCCGTGGGATGTTTCAACCTCATCTTACTACTGCTTTATTTTAGCCTTTACTGCTATTGCTGTTATTTGTTTGCGCCGCAATAAAGCATAATCTCCCTTTTTACAGTGTATTAGCTGCGTGCTAATGCACTGTTTATCACAATAAATAATTAACAAATTAACCGTGTTTGCTATAATGTGATATTCAGCGTGTCACATAAAATATGGTTATGAAAATTAAAAACTTACTTCCTCTCGTTGCACTAAGTGCGTGTGCATTAAGTTCAACAGCTACCGCTGCTAATTGGAGCAATACGGCGCTTCATATTAATAACGGCAACCACAAAAACCCATTTACTGAACAAAAATCTAATACCACGGTGTACTCAATTGAGCATGCTTCTGGGCATGATTATGGCGATAACTTTTTCTTTATTGATTACAGTACCGACAGCAACGATGATGGCTTTCAAGATCAAGACTTTTACTTTGAAGGTTACTCTACCCTTAGTTTATCTGCGGTAATGGACGAAAAAGTAGCGTCAGGGGCGCTTGTTGATGTTGGCCTAACCATGGGTATTAATGCTGCAGGCGATGCCAAAGTAGTTAAATATTTACCAGGCGTAAAATTAAGCTGGGATGTGCCTGGTTTTAATTTCTTTTCAACCCTTATCAGTGCATACATTGATGATAGCGAAGGCGTTGCAAAAGGCGGTGCACCCATTGAAACTAACAGCTGGATGTTTGATGTAGCCTTTGATTACCCGTTCATGATTGGCTCGCAAAAGTTTAACGTAAAAGGACATGCAGAGTACATTGCTGAACGAAAAGATGAGTTTGGTAACGATGTGCGTGCTTGGTTTTTAGCCCAACCTATTATTGTATGGGATATGGGACATGCGCTAGAAATGAAAGAAAATACCTTACTGTTAGGTATGGAATGGCAATACTGGCACAATAAATTTGGTACTGATGTTAGTGAATCAGTACCGCAAGTTCATTTAGAGTGGACTTTCTAATATATAATTGAATGTTTTAATTATAAAAAATAAAACCTGTCATTAGACAGGTTTTTTTATGGCTGATCACAACTTACACTGCGGATTTTTACCTTGTGCTTTAGCTGTTTTTTGCTCGCTAAGCGCTTTACTCATTTGCGATTGTAAATTTGCAATACGGCTCGTTGGTGCTGGGTGAGTTGATAAAAACTCTGGCGTAGCCCCACTGCCCGCTTGGCTCATATTTTGCCAAAGTGTTACAGACTCTTTGGGATTAAACCCTGCTTGCGCCATAAGATCTAAACCAATTGTATCTGCCTCTGACTCATGTGAGCGACTAAAGGGTAAAACCACACCATATTGAGCGCCTAAACCAAGGCCTTGCATAATTTCATTACGGTATTGCACGTTACCCATTTCAAGCGCCGCATTGCCCAGCTGCATACCCGTTTGTAAAATAGAACTTTGTGAGACCCGTTCATTTGAATGCTCAGCAATCACGTGTCCAACTTCATGACCTAAAACAGTGGCAACCTGATCTTGATTTGTGGCTATTTTTAAGAGCCCCGTATGTACACCAATATAACCGCCAGGCAATGCAAAGGCGTTTGCAGATTCATCTTCAAATACCACCACTTCCCAATTTTGAGATGCATATTCTGTAGGAAGCACGGCCACTACTTTTTCAGCAATGCAATTGACGTAACTGTTTACTTTTGGATCTTTATTTATCGGCTGCGTTTTTTTCATCTCTGCAAAACTGGCAGTACCCATTTGAGTCATTTGTTGATCTGAGTAAAGCGCAATTTGCGTTCGCCCAGTTGGTGATGTTTTACAACCTGCTAATACTGCACTGGCTAGAACTACCAAAACCAATTTTTTCATTGTGTTACCCTAAAAAAGTTTGTTACTAAGTATAGAATAGCAAACGCGGTGTTAGTTTAAAATCTTTGCTTTTTGCAATTAAACAATTAAGTTAGCAGGCAAACTAAGTTTATCCAAGGCTATTGCCCTGCTATAATGCTGGGCCTATATTCGTTGTTTTGAGTTTTTAAATGAGCGCTTCGGCTTCTTCTTTTAATACCCGTATTTTATTGCCTTTATTAGCCAGTATTGTCGCGATCACGCCTTTAGCCATTGATATGTATTTACCGGCGATGCTGGTGATTGCCAATGATCTCAATACCAGCATGCCAAATGTTCAAATATCGTTGAGTATATACTTAGCGGGTTATGCATTGGGCATGTTATTTTTTGGCCCCATAGCCGATCAAATTGGCAGGCGTAAACTGGCACGGATAGGTCTCAGTTTATTTGGCTTAAGTTCACTGGCGTTAGCATTTACCACTGAAGTGCATACTTTTTGGCTGTTAAGAGCTGTACAGGCATTTACAGGCGCGGCCGCTACGGTTGTCGTCCCTGGGATCATTAGGCATATATATCAAAAAAATACTGCTAAAGGTATGTCTTACGTGTCTATGATTATGATGATAGCACCGTTACTTGCCCCCTCTATCGGCTCGGTCATTTTAGGCTTTTCGGTATGGTCGACTATTTTTATTGTTTTAGCGACCTATAGCTTTGTTATTTTACTTTTTGTGCAACGTTACTTAATCGATATTCCAATATTTAAAAATGAGCGAAAAGGATTAGCATTATTCTTCTCAAGTTATAAAGTGGTATTAAGTAATACGCACGCCCGCGCCGATATTTTAAGCTCGATGTTTGTGTCGTTTGGCTTTTTTTGCTTTTTAACGTCCGTCCCTTATATTTACCTCGACCTATTTAAAGTATCAGAACAATTGTTTGGCCTGTTATTCGCTTTTAATGTAATGGCGTTGATGTTTGGTAATTTTTTAAATACTCGCGTAGTGCCACGTATTGGCTCACGCAAAATGCTTTATTATGGCTTAATGTGTGGCTTTATCTCTGGCGCAGCATTACTTAGCTTTAGCGTATTAAACTTGTCACTTTACTTTATTGTTGCGGCTATTGCTCCGTTGATGATGAGCCTAGGTATAATAGCAAGTAACGCAGATTCATTGATTTTGATGAAATTTGAGCAAAATACAGGGACTGCAACGGCGGTTATTGGCACCTTACGTTTTGGTAGTGGCGCATTAGTAGGCCCTATATTAGCGGTAATGCATGCACAAAGTGCAGTTCCATTTTCAAGTTTAATGTTCAGCGCAGTTGTACTCACTATCCTAGTGCAGTTAGTTCATTATTTTAAAGACAAAAAAAATGCCTCATAATGAGGCATTTTTTAATTGTATACTTAATTAAGCATCAGCTGCTTTAGATACCATAACCATTGCAGGACGTAATAAACGACCGTTTAATGTGTAACCTTTTTGCATTACTGCTAACACAGTATTAGGCGTCACATCATTACTTGGCTGAATCGACATTGCTTGATGAAAATCTGGGTTAAACTGCTCACCTTGTGGGTTTACAATTTCAACGCCAAATTTAGCCACTGCATCGTTAAAGCTTTTTACTGTCATATCAATACCTTCTAACAAAGGCTTAAGCGTTTCATTTTCTTTATCAGAGAACTCAATAGCACGCTCTAAGTTGTCTATAACAGGAAGTAATTCGTTAGCAAATTTTTCAAGTGCAAATTTGTGCGCTTTCTCAACATCTTGTGCAGCACGACGACGCATATTGTCAACGTCAGCAGCAGCGCGAACGACGCTATCTTTTTGATCTGCAATAGTTTGTTTTGCCGCTTCTAACTCAGCATATAACATTGCAATTTCTGCTTCAGGGCTTTGCTCTTGCTCGGCGTGTTGTTCTGCTGCTTCTACTGCAGCCTCAACGTCGGCTTCCATTTGCGCCACTTCTTCGTTCAATTCTACTTCTTGCTCTGGGTTTTGTGTCTGCTCAGACATAAAATATACGCTCCAATTCTTTACAACTGCGGTAATTATGGGGATTGAATAAAAAGATTCAAGAGCCCGATGGCTCTAATAATTTAAATTCTTGGATTATTTTCTCTAATTGCGCTGATTTCGGACAAATAACACAAAAACGACTTTGATATTCCTGATTTTGAAAGTACGGCACAGTGATCACAATGAGATCATCACAGGTGCTAAAAGGTAAGTTTTCAGCACTGAGAATTGAGACCCCATTTTTAAATGCGAGCTTATCTTCCACAAAATTTAAAAATGAAACACCAATATTAAGACTTTGCTCGCAATCTATTTTTTTATAAAGGTAGTTTTCGCCCACCACGATACTGTTATCTGAGCCTAATTTTTGGCTTAGTTCACGCGTCCATTGAGTTAAAGAGTCATGACAATTACGCGGTGCCGTATTTGCCATTGCCTGCATTCTGTATAGCCCTTCAATGAGCGTTTGCTGGCTAAATACAGTGTTAAGCCAAGTGGCAAACTCGTAGCGTTGGCCGTCACTAGGATCATCAGGCTTGTTAATGCAAATATTATGGCTTTGCCCTGCTCTGTCTAAAAGTAAGATAAGCCAGTTATTTGCGTCAAAGTCGAGTACTTCTACTCTAAATACCTGTTGAGTTCTAACTTGAGGTAGCCCCACACAACAGCATACTTGGTAACGTTGACTCAAGCCATGTGCCAATTCGACTAACTCAGCCTGCTCAGGTTGCCAGTAATTAGCAATAGCATCCAAAGTAAAAAACTCATCAAACCAATACTCAAAGCCATCATTGGTAGGGACTCGCCCAGCAGATGTATGTGGTGAATACAATAAGCCTATTTTTTCAAGGCGTGCCATCGCGTTGCGAACAGTGGCAGAACACACCGCCATACCTTTTTGTTTTGCAATTTTTGTTGAAGGCACAGGTAAGCCATCACCATTACAGTACAGGCTCATAACAGCGGCAAAAATTTGCTGGTCTCGAGGATTTAGTTTCATGTTATCTACATCTATACGCATGACTGTTATATCGGGGCTAGGTATTATTATTTCAAGTATAAGAAATTTAATAAATCTAAATTTTACAGTGAATTAATTAAATCAATTAGTCACTATTAAGCTCTGTTATTTTTGCGGATTAAAATTTGTTCAAACTAGGGGCGATTTAATCGCGATACGAGGTTTATAACCTAGTGGCCTAAGTGAAAACCGAATAACAAAAAGTTAATCGCCTCTAGTCAAAACCCTTCAGTCAGTGTCTGTTTCGCATTGAAAGGCCAACAGACCCTAAGATCTGTGTTTTCAAACACTTCTGTTTTAGGTTACTCTACTAATACCGAAACTTTCAGTGTATATATTATGGACTCTCCCTTTAACACTATTGGCTTGATTGGTAAGCCAAATCATCCTAATGCAGCCGCTACGTTACAACGATTACATACGTTTTTATTAGCTTTAGGCTTTGAGGTGATTGTTGAAAAACGCACGGGAGGTCAACTTAGTGATGTACCTGAGGACAAGCTCGTAAAACTCGTTGATTTGGGAGCGCGCGCCGATTTAGCCATTGTGGTTGGTGGTGATGGCAATATGCTTGGCGCTGCAAGAGTACTCGCTCGTTTTGATATTGCGGTAATCGGTGTAAACAGAGGCAATTTAGGCTTTTTAACCGATTTAAATCCAGAAGGATTTGAAGGCAGTTTAGAACAAGTACTCAGTGGCGATTACATTGAAGAAAAACGTTTTTTATTAGAAGTAGAAGTGTACCGTCATAACGAACTTAAAAGCGCTAATTCGGCAGTAAACGAAGCGGTGCTTCATGCTGATAAAGTAGCACACATGATTGAGTTTGAAGCATTTATTAACGATGATTTTGTATTCTCACAACGCTCTGATGGGTTAATTGTATCGACTCCAACAGGTTCAACTGCCTACTCTTTATCGGGCGGCGGCCCTATTTTAACCCCAGAACTCAACGCCATGTCATTGGTTCCTATGTTCCCGCATACTTTATCAAGCCGCCCTTTAGTGGTAGATGCCGATAACGAAGTACGTTTAAAGCTTAGTTTAGAAAATACCGATAGCTTACAGGTAAGTTGCGACAGCCATGTTGTACTTGCCGTATTACCCGGTGATGAGGTCGTTATTCGCAAAGCAGATAGAAAATTACGATTAATTCACCCAAAAAATTACTCTTATTATAATGTGCTTCGTAAGAAGTTAAACTGGGGTAGCCGTTTATACTAAAAACGGTTGAGCTTTTAGGACTGAGAGTTGTTTAATTGAGGGGCGATGTAATCGCAGCAAGAGATAGTTAATCGAGTGGGCAAAGTAAAAAGCGATTAAAACTACTGCGCATGCTCATATCCCTTGCCTCTAAACAGGTAGGCAAGGCTGAGTCTCTTTAAGTGCGCATGTTTCACCCCAAAATATAAACAATCTCTCAGTTATTGCCAAACATGCAACTTTAGAGCAAAATATCGGGCTAGATTATTAATCATCACCATCAGGAAATTGTAGCAATGACTTATGTAGTATTTCTTGCTTTATTATTGTTAATTACTTTACTTGGCAGTTACTTACTCATTGAAAGTAATCGTAAAAAGACTATTGAAGCAAAGAAAAAGCTGTTTAACGAGCGCGTTGCAAGTACTCAATCACGTTTAAAAATAAAACTTAACGAGTTACTTGATGCAAAAGTCATTAGTGCTAAACACCTTCCTCGAATTCAAGCCGTTGTCAGTAATTTTTTTGTAGTACAGCCACACACTGATGAAAATTTAAACAAGCTAGAGTCGCTATGCGATTTACTTATTAATATACTTAACGAAGAACTAATAAAAACCTATAAAAATAATAACAGCCAAGCTTTTTCCGATACCACTCAATATTTTATAGCAGAGTTACCAGCTCAAGGTATTTTATATAATAAAAACTTTTATCAAGAAGTCCTTCCTACGCTAATTTTAAAGTTAAAAACTGAAGACATAGCGCAACCAGTTGATAGTATTGACCTTAACGATGAAAACCTCCCTATTGATGAAGAAAAAAAAACATTAATTGAGTCCAGCCTTGCTTAAAATATAGAAATTTAATTTGCAAAAAACCAAAACACTGTATAAATTAACAGTTAATTCACTGGATGGATGAACAGTATGTTAATTGGTTTAGAAATTAAAAATTTTGCAATCGTAAGTAATTTAAGCACAGAATGGCATTCGGGTATGACCGCTATCACCGGTGAAACGGGAGCAGGTAAATCAATCGCCATTGATGCATTATCATTGTGTCTTGGAGAGCGAGCAGAAGCGTCTGCTGTGCGCCCAGGTACTGATAAAGCAGAGGTAAGTGCACAATTTGATTTAAGCAATTTACCACTCGCTCATGCTTTTTTAGAAGAGAACATGCTTAATAACGACGACAACGAATGTTTACTTCGTCGAGTTGTTTGTAAAAATGGTCGCAGTAAAAGCTACATTAATGGCAGCCCAGTTACCGCTGCACAACTAAAAGAGCTAGGCCAATATTTAATTTCTATTCATGGTCAACATGCGCACCAGCACCTATTAAAGGCAGAGCATCAGCTACAATTACTCGATGCATATGCAGGCCATCATAATCTTGTTAATGCTGTAAGCCAGTGTTATAAACAATTTGCTGACTTACAAAAAGAATTTAAACAGCTAGAACAACAGCAACAGCAACAAGCCGCACAAAAGCAACTATTGGAGTATCAAGTCGCAGAGCTTGATGAATTTGCATTACAGGCAGATGAATTTGAGCAAATAGAAGCCGAACATTATAAACTCAGCAATAGCCAAACTATATTGCAAGTCTGCCAGCGCGAGTTGCAGCATTTATATGAAAATGATGAACAAAATGCGTGTTCCATTTTACAGCACAGCGCCCAACAATTTACTGAACTTGCACAGTATGATGAAAGCTTAGCCAGTGTGGCAACATTATTATCAGAAGCCGCTGTTCAAGTTGAAGAAGCAAGCCGAGAAGTACGTAATTACACTGAACAAGCCGACTTGGATCCTCAGCGATTAACTGAAGTAGAAAACAGACTCAGTGGTGCAATGGACTTAGCCAGAAAACACCATATAAAACCCCAAGAGCTTGTTGGATTTCATCAAACTATTGCACAAGAGCTTGAGTCGATAAGTAATAACAGCTCACGTCTTGAGCAACTTGAAGGTGAAATTGAACATGCCCTTGAGGATTATCAAAACGCCAGTGAACAATTAAGTGCAAGTCGCCACCAGTATGCGAATACATTAAATGGATTGATCAGCGAAAGCATGGCTAATCTATCTATGGAAAATGGCGTATTTGAAATAGCATTGACTGCACAAAACGATCGCGCTCCAAATAGCTTAGGCTTTGATAATGTTTCGTTTTTAGTATCAACAAACCCAGGGCAACCATTGCAACCTTTAGCAAAAGTAGCCTCTGGTGGTGAGCTATCACGCATTAGTTTAGCTATTCAGGTTATTATTGCGCAAAAAGTCACGACCCCTACGCTTATTTTTGATGAAGTGGATGTTGGTATTTCTGGCCCAACAGCTGCTGCTGTTGGTAAACTACTGCGCCAACTAGGTAAGTCTACGCAAGTAATTTGTGTGACCCATTTACCGCAAGTGGCCAGTAGCGCTCATCAGCAGTTTTTTGTTGCCAAAGAAATTGCAGACGGTGAAACATTTACGCATATGCTGGCGTTGAATAAAGATGGTCGAGTAAATGAGATTGCTCGATTACTGGGTGGTGATAACATTAGCAAAACAGCTAAAGCAAATGCAAAAGAGCTTATAAAAGCGCACGGATAAAGTGAATCGCTTTATAGTGCGTTACCTTGATACGGTGAGGATACATTAATGCAAACGACGGTCATTTATTTTGGCTTAGCAATTAACTGGCTGCTACTGATTGTCAGTATACTTTTGGCTGTTTTTAGTAAGTTTAAACATACACAATTTAAGCAGAGCTTATATCGCTTTTTAAATGTAGCATTAATTGTACATATTGTTATTGCTGTTATGTTAGTTTTTAGCAGCACAGCTATTAGTGGCTTAATAACACTAAGTTGGTTAGTTATTGGCCTACAGCTTGTTTGTAACGTTATTTGCTATAAAAGTGTGAAACGCCGACAAGCCAGAGTGAAACCGAGCCTAGATCACTTCTCGATGGATTAACTAACAGCGCGTTTAAAAAAGCCCACAATCTATGTATTGCGGGCTTTTTTATTTGTAAAATCTTATAATTGTAAATAGCTAGGTCAAAACCTACGTCCCTTTTTGTAGACCTTAAACACCGACTATGGAACCATAAATATTTACCTTTGTTTGTAAAACTGAGGAAATAAAAAAAGCAAACCCGAAGGTTTGCTTTTGACTCCATTCTAACAAAAGCATTATTTACACTTTTAAATAATCCATAATGCCTTCTGCAGCGTTACGCCCCTCAAATATAGCGGTGACCACTAAGTCTGAACCACGAACAATATCGCCTCCAGCAAATATTTTAGGATTAGTGGTTTGATGTGTAAATTCACCTTGCTCGGGTGCATTAATACCACCCCAGTGGTTAATTTCTACGTCGTACTGCTCTAACCAATCCATTTTATGTGGCTTAAAACCAAATGCCATAATCACTTGTGTGGCTTCAATAATATGCTCTGAACCCGGTACTTCCTCAGCGCGACGGCGGCCGTTTTCATCTGCCTCGCCAAGCTGAGTTTTTACCATTTTAACACCGGCTACAGCGCCTTTTTCATCAAGTACAATCCCTTTAGGCTGAACGTTATAAGTAAAAATTACGCCCTCTTCTTTGGCATTTTTTACTTCGCGTTTTGAACCAGGCATGTTCTCTTCATCACGACGATAAGCACACGTTACTTTTAACGCGTTATGACGAATAGAGGTACGCACACAGTCCATTGCTGTATCGCCACCACCTAGTACCACTACTTTTTGGTTTGCCATATCAATGCAGGCTTGTTTAGACTCATCGTAACCCATAACACGGTTAGTGTTACCAATTAAAAATGGCAGGGCATCATGCACCCCCGGCGCATCTTCGTTCTCAAGCCCCGCTCGCATACTCTGATAAGTCCCCACTCCCAAGAATACGGCGTCATACTCATTAAGTATTTCATCCATGCTAATGTCTTTACCTACTTCGACATTAAGCTTAAATTCAACACCCATTTCGGTAAATATTTCGCGACGTTTTTGCATGACTTCTTTTTCTAATTTAAAAGAAGGAATACCAAAGGTTAACAGCCCACCAATTTCAGGGTGACGGTCAAATACCACAGGCTTAACGCCATTACGCACTAAAATATCAGCACAGCCCAAGCCCGCAGGCCCTGCGCCAATAATGGCAACTTTTTTATCAGTCCATGTTACATAGGACATGTCTGGTTTCCAGCCCATTTTAAACGCGGTGTCGGTGATGTATTTTTCAATATTACCGATTGTTACTGCACCAAACTCTTCATCTAATGTACATGAGCCTTCGCATAAGCGGTCTTGCGGGCATACTCGTCCACACACTTCTGGCAAACTGTTAGTACGGTGCGATAGCTCCGCGGCCTCTAAAATGCGCCCTGTACGGATCAGTTTTAACCATTGTGGAATATAATTATGTACTGGACATTTCCACTCACAATAAGGGTTACCACAATCAAGGCAACGATCCGCTTGTGAATTAACCTGATTTTCTGAAAAGGGTTCATAAATTTCTACGAACGATTTTTTACGCGACGAGATTGGTTTTTTGCGTGGATCTACACGCTGCACGTCTATAAATTGATATACATTTTCGCTCATACTGCCCCCTTATTGCGCCTGAACACGTAGTTCGGCGCTACTGCGAGCGCGGTGCCCGAGTAAACTTTTTACGTCACTTGATTTAGGTTTTACTAATTTGAACATCGGTAAATAAAGTTCAAAGTTAGCTAAAATAGTTTCTGCTCTGCATGAGCCTGTTAGCTCTAAATGATCAGCAATTAAGCCGCGTAAATGCTCTTGATGTGAACTTAAGTCATCTAAAGTAACCACTTCAACCAACTCTGGGTTAATGCGTTTCTCAAAATCACCTCGTTCATCTAAAATGTAAGCGAAACCACCGGTCATACCTGCACCAAAGTTCACTCCTACATTACCAAGTACACACACAACGCCACCGGTCATGTATTCACAACCGTTATCACCTACGCCCTCAACAACAGCTTGCACGCCTGAGTTACGTACAGCAAAACGCTCGCCTGCACATCCTGCTGCAAACAATTTACCGCCGGTTGCACCATATAAACAGGTATTGCCAATAATTGTTGCTTTATGACTTTCAAATGACGAACCCAATGGTGGGCGAATAACTAGCTTACCGCCAGCCATGCCTTTACCAACGTAATCGTTAGCATCGCCAACCAAAGTCATTTCAAGGCCACCGGCATTCCATACACCGAATGACTGACCAGCTGTACCATGTAATTCAATAACTACCGGATCTGCGGCCATGCCTTGATTACCGTGTTTATCAGCAATATACCCAGAAAGCATGGCACCTACTGATCTGTCGGTATTACAAATACGACTTACTAATGAAATGCCGCTTGAGTTATCTATTGCCTCTTGTGCCTTGCCTAGTAAGCTCTCATTTAACTCACCTAAATAATGCGAGCTATTTGGTGCACTGCAAAACAGTGTTTCACCTGTTGGGTTATTTGGCTGAGCGATAACCGCTGATAAATCTATTTTTTGCTGCTTCGCTGTTTTGCCTTCAATGGCTTCGAGTAAGTCTAAGCGACCAATTAAATCGGTTAGGTTTGCAACCCCTAAACTTGCCATAATTTCACGCGCTTCTTGAGCAATAAACTTAAAGTAGTTCATCGCCATTTCTGGCAGACCATGATAATGCTTTTGACGTAATGTTTCGTCTTGTGTTGCCACACCTGTCGCACAGTTATTTAAGTGACAGATTCGTAAGTATTTACAGCCTAATGCAACCATAGGCCCTGTGCCAAAGCCAAAACTTTCGGCGCCTAAAATGGCCGCTTTGATGATATCAAGGCCGGTTTTTAAACCGCCATCTGTTTGCAGGCGAATACGATGGCGAAGGCCATTTTCTACCAATGCTTGTTGTGTTTCAGCAAGTCCCAACTCCCATGGGCTGCCAGCGTATTTAACTGAGGTTAATGGACTTGCACCTGTGCCACCATCATAGCCTGAAATAGTAATTAAGTCGGCATACGCTTTTGCTACACCGGTTGCAATTGTGCCAACACCCGGTTCAGATACCAGTTTTACTGAAATCAATGCATTCGGGTTTACTTGTTTTAAGTCAAAAATCAGCTGGGCTAAATCTTCGATAGAATAAATATCGTGATGCGGCGGAGGTGAAATAAGAGTCACACCCGGTACCGAGTAACGAAGCTTGGCAATATAGGGAGTGACTTTTTCACCCGGTAATTGTCCGCCTTCCCCAGGTTTAGCGCCTTGTGCCACTTTTATTTGAATAACATCAGCGCTACGTAAGTAATGTGGGGTGACACCAAATCGACCCGAAGCTACTTGTTTAATACGTGAATTTTTTTCTGTACCGTAACGCAGCTTATCTTCGCCACCTTCACCAGAATTTGAGCAGCCACCTAAACGATTCATGGCAATTGCGAGTGCTTCATGCGCTTCTGGCGATAATGCACCAATACTCATGGCGGCTGAGTCAAACCGTTTATAAAGCTCAGTGGCAGGCTCTACCTCATCAATGCTTATACCCTTTTCTGGCAGTTTTAAAGCCAACATATCACGCAGAGTCGCGACTGGACGGTGATTAACTAGCTTTGCGTATTCGCTGTAATCACTGTACTCGCCGCTACGTACTGCTTTTTGTAACGTTTGAATCACATCAGGGTTGTAAGCATGGTACTCGCCGCCGTGTACGTACTTAAATAAACCACCATGGCTTAACAATTTACGTTTACTAAGCGCCAGTTTATGCAAGCTTTGCTGATCGTCATCAAAGTCGCTAAAACACGCCCCTTTAATACGACTCGCCACGCCTTTAAAACACATCTCAACAATAGCGTCCGATAGACCAACTGCTTCAAACAGCATTGAACAACGATATGAAGCCACGGTACTAATGCCCATTTTAGACATGATTTTGTACAAGCCTTTATTAATTGCTTGACGATAAGCCAGTGTAACTTCACAGTATGACTTATTAATTACCTTGGTATCGCTCATAGCCACAAGTGACTCGTACGCTAAATACGGGTAAATTGCGGTTGCACCAAATCCAAGTAGTACCGCAAATTGATGCGCATCGCGAACGCTGCCAGTTTCAATAATAATATTTGACTCACAGCGTAAGTTATTATCTACCAAGCGTTTTTGTACCGCACCCACCGCCATAGCAGCAGGGATAGGTAATTGATTGTCATCAAAGTTACGATCCGTTAATACCAGCATAATGCAGCCAGATGCGGCTTTTGCTTGTGCTTCATCACAGATGCGCTTAACCGCATTCTCAAGGCCTTCTTCTACGGTGTAAGTAATATCAATCTTACAATAGCTGTAGTGCGCTTCATCGGCGTTAAGTAGCTGCTGCATATCAGCGTACATTAAAATAGGCGTATCAAATTGCAGGCGTTTAGCGTGACCTGTTGTTTCATTAAATACGTTTTGCTCACTGCCAATACACGTTGCAAGCGACATTACATGGTTTTCACGTAACGGATCAATTGGCGGATTAGTAACCTGAGCAAACTTTTGACGGAAATAATCATAAAGTGAACGGTGCCCTTCACTCAGTACGGCAAACGGCGTATCGTCACCCATTGAGCCAGTGGCTTCTTGCCCATTTTCACCCATGACACGAATGACGCTGTCTAGCTCTTCGTTAGTATAGCCAAACATCTTTTGGTATTTGACAAGGGTTTCATCATCAAATGAGCGATTGCCCGCATCTTGCTCGGTAAGTGCTTCAAAAGGCGTTAATCGTTTAACGTTTTCTTCTAACCACGACTTATAAGGGTGGCGTGATTTTAAATCTTGGTCAATTTCATCTGAATGCCAAATTTTACCCAATTTAGTATCAATAACGAGGAGTTCGCCCGGGCCAACACGTCCTTTTTCGACCACTTCGTCAGCGGTGTAATCCCATATACCCACTTCAGAGGCTAAAGTAATAAAGCCATCTTGAGTAATAATATAACGCGCTGGACGTAAACCATTTCGGTCTAGGTTACAGGCTGCAAAACGCCCATCCGACATAACGATGCCTGCAGGGCCGTCCCACGGTTCCATATGCATAGAATTAAAATCATAGAATGCACGTAAGTCGTCATCCATAGCACGGTTTTTTTGCCATGCTGGCGGCACTAGCATGCGCATCGCACGGAATAAATCCATACCACCAGCTAAAAACAGCTCTAGCATATTATCGAGGCTAGATGAGTCAGACCCTGTTTCATTAACAAACGGCGCTGCGCTTTGTAAATCAGGAATAAGCGGCGAAGCAAATTTATAAGAGCGTGCACGGGCCCACTGGCGGTTACCTTCAATAGTATTAATTTCACCATTGTGCGCTAAATAACGAAATGGTTGCGCTAAAGGCCAGCGAGGCTGTGTGTTTGTAGAGAAGCGTTGATGAAAAACACAAATAGCACTGGTCATGCGAATATCAGCAAGATCGAGATAAAAATTTGGCAAGTCAGCAGGCATCATTAAGCCTTTATAGATGGTGACTAGCCCAGATAAGCTCGCAATATAAAATGATTCATCATCCATCAAGCGCTTTTCTGCACGACGACGTGCAACATATAAACGTCGCTCTAAATCTTTAGAACGCCAACCTTCAGGCGCACTAATAAAAATTTGTTCAAACCCAGGCAATTGCTTTAGGGCTATAGGTCCTAGCATTGATGGATCGGTAGGGACAACACGCCAACCTAAAATATTAAGCGTTTCTTTTTCTAGTTCTTCGCTTAAAACATCTTTAGCTGCTTGTGCTAATACCGGATCAGCATTGAGGAAAATCATCCCAACGGCGTAATTTTTACCTAAATGCCAATTATTTTCAGCAGCAATAGCACGAAAGAAGCTGTCTGGTTTTTGAAGTAACAAGCCACAACCATCACCCGTTTTACCATCAGCAGATATACCGCCGCGGTGCTGCATGCGATCTAAACCGGTGATCGCCGTACGGATGAGTCGGTGACTCGCTTGGTTATTTACTTGGGCTATTAAGCCAAAGCCACAATTATCTTTTTCTAGTTTTGAGTCATATAACATGGACCCCTCCCCTTGCTGCACTGTTAACGTGGATGAACGGCTCGACGATTTGCTAACAGACGATCAAAATTAGCGTTATTCCTAACCTGAGTCAATATCTTTCTGAATACATATTCATTATATTGAATATATTTCAACTTCATTAAAAATTATAAAATAATGCTAAATATTAACATTTGAGTAGATATTGGATCGAAAACTTTAATGACACCGGTGTTATTTTTAAGAACTTGTAAATAAAACCTCCTCACAACAGGCAGTTTACGTAAACGTAAAGGAGGCTTAAAATGAATAACTATTCACTAGATATCATTCCATCATTTTTGCTTTATTCGTAATACATCTAAACATGACATTTAATTACATCGACTTCTATTAGCACATAGTTTATTCAATGAATTTGCACGTTAGTCTTATGCTATGCATTAATTAACAACTTTCTTTGCTTTACGTTGAGGTAATCTCACCCCACAGCCAAATCAAAAAAGTGCCCGCAGCGGACACTTTTTATGTCCGCGGACACATAAAAAGAAAGTTTAAAAATAAAAAGTAATTAAATTCAAAAAGATAAAAAATGGCACGCTATTCGAATATCCCATAACTATATAAATTTTGAGGGCATTTGAATGTTTACTATTGGCTTATTTTTAATTTCACCAATTATTCTGTTTATTGCCTCGCTAATGATTACTGTGTTTGAAAAACACTAAGCAAAGAGAACAAATAATGATTAAAGACACTAGCGGGCAAGACACGCAAATCTCACGACCTATAAATTTTAAAAAAAACATATGGCTGTTTATATTTACTGTGGGCTTAGTTGCTCTATGTGTATATGCATTATTAAATACTGATCAAGAAGGTACTATCTCGGTTGATAGAGTAAGCCTACAAATAGCCACAGTGGTGCGCCAATCACTAATACGTGATGTTGCAGCCAGCGGTAAAATTGTAGCCGCCAGAGCACCAAAAGTTTACAGCCCTGAACGAGGCTTTGTTTCATTGAAGGTAAATGCTGGTGACTCAGTCAAACTGAATGATGTAATAGCCATGGTTGAGAGCCCCGAGCTCACAAACGAATTAAAGCAGCAACAGTCTGTTTTAGCTCGTCTTGAGGGCGAGCTACAACGTAAACACCTTGAGGCACGCCGCCAATCATTAAGCTTAAATAAAGCGCTTGATCTAGCACAAGTAGAATTAAACGCTGCCGATAGAGAAAATCGCAGAGCGACTTTGTCAATGCAAAAAAATGTGATCAGTCAAATTGATCATGAAAAAGCCATTGATGAGCTTGCCCGTGCAAAACTTTCTTATAAACATGCAGAGCAAGAAGTTGAATTGTCCAAAGATACACTTGCTTTTGAACTACAGGCCGCTAAACGAGATGTCACTCGTCAACAACTGATTGTCGATGATCTACTTCGCAAAGTTAATAACTTAACAATTAAAGCCACTGTGTCAGGGATTGTAGGTAACTTACTAGTTCAACAAAGAGAAGCGGTAACACAAAGCCAACCACTAATGACTTTAGTTGATTTGAGCAATTTTGAAGCAGAACTACAAGTCCCTGAAAGTTATGCAAATGACCTTGGTTTAGGTATGGACGTAGAGATAACAATGGGCGCTAGCAAAGTGATGGGTACCCTTTCTGCCATTTCACCAGAAGTCAATAATAGAGAAGTCACAACACGTGTACGTTTTAACAAAGACATGACGGGCATCAGACAAAACCAACGATTAACCGCACGTATTTTATTAGAAAATCGTGACGATGTTTTACAGGTTAAGCGTGGGGCATTTTTACAACAAGGCGGCACACAGGTTTATAAAATTACCGGTGATACAGCTCAGCTCATTGATATTTCAATTGGTGCAACCAGCATTAATGCGGTTGAGTTAATTTCAGGGGTTCAAGCTGGCGATGAATTGATTATCTCAAGCTATAACAGTTTCAAACACACACACACGTTATTACTTCGCTAACAATCGCGTAGAACCAAATAATAAAAGGAAAAAGCATGTTAAAGATGAATAATATAAGTAAAGTATATCAAACTGAAATGGTGCAAACCCATGCATTACGTGACTTTAATCTGCACGTTGATGAAGGCGAATTTATTGCTGTAACAGGCCCTAGCGGGTCAGGAAAAACGACCTTTTTAAATATCGCTGGAATGTTAGAGCCCTTCTCCGCAGGTGAATACTTACTTGATGGAATTGATGTCGGTAAGTTAAACGATAATCAACGTGCAGATTGTCGAAATCAAAAAATAGGCTTTATCTTCCAAGGGTTTAATTTAATACCTGACTTAAACTTATATGAAAATATTGAAGTACCGCTACGTTATAGGGGTATTAAAGCCGCAGAGCGTAAACGTCGCATTGAAAAATGCTTAGAACAAGTTGGCCTTGCCTCTCGGGCAAAACATTTGCCACAGCAACTCTCTGGCGGACAGCAACAACGAGTGGCCATAGCACGGGCGCTTGCTGGCGAGCCACGATTTTTATTAGCCGATGAACCTACCGGTAATCTCGACAGCCTTATGGCTCGTCAAGTAATGGAGCTGCTTGAACAAATCAATCGCGATGGCGCAACCATTGTCATGGTCACCCATGATGCAGAACTTGCTCGGCGTGCCCCTCGAAATATTCAAGTTGTAGACGGTCAACTTGCTGATTTCACCTTGTACCAAGGTGCACAAAACCTTAAAAATGTTGCTGGAGCCTAAGCCATGCTTCTACATTACCTCGATTTAAGTTGGCGCAGCTTCAAGCGCACACCGTTAGTAAGCTTTTTAATGGTACTGGCGATTGCCATTGGTATTGGCATCACTATGACGAGTTTAAGCGTTTATCACATGATGTCAGCGGATCCCATTGCGCATAAAAGTAGCCAGCTCTATGCTGTGCAGTTGCAAGTAATGGATGATGGCCACACTTGGTGGACGTCTGATAACCTCCCGCTACAACTAACTTATCAAGATGCTGCAAACCTATATAAATCAGAGATAGGTGGCCAGCGTTTAAAAATGGTGCGCAGTGGATTCTCTGTTTACATAGACTCTGACACAGTAAAACCTTTTAGCCAAAGTGCGAGACTAACAACCCCAGAATTTTTTAATATGTTTGATCTTGAGTTTCTCTATGGTGAAAAATGGTCTCTGCAGCAAGAAGAAAACGCGACCCCCGTTGTTGTGATCAGTGAAGAGTTAAATAATAAGCTTTTTGCTGGCGAAAATTCAGTGGGTAAAATTATTTACCTTGATGATGCGAGTTATGAAGTGGTTGGGGTTACTAGAAACTGGCCATTAACCATCAAATACTACGATTTAAATAATGGTTCATTTAATGACCCTGAACAACTTTTTATGCCATTTAGTCTTCTTGAAGCAAAACAGCTTGGTAATTGGGGGAATACCAATGGTTGGAAACATGAGGATGTTAGAAGCTTTAGTGCCAAGTTACAGTCAGAAATGGTGTGGATTCAATTCTGGGTTGAATTAACTAACGAACAACAAAAAAATGATTATGAAAATTATTTATTAGCCTACATGCAAGAGCAACAAAAGCTTGGTCGTTTTAATCGCAAAGAGTTAGCTTACAGTATTCGAGATGTTAACCAGTGGATGGCCTATAACAACGTGGTCAGTGAAGATAACAAAATTTTAGTCGCACTTAGTTTTATGTTTTTGGCTGTATGTTTGGCGAATATTCTCGGCTTATTACTTGCAAAATTTTTACGTCGAGCTCCAGAAGTCGGTGTACGCCGTGCACTTGGAGCCAGTAAGCGACAGATTTTTATGCAACATATTATCGAAGTCGCCATGCTAGGACTATTAGGTGGGCTACTTGGTATTGTCCTTGCCCAGTTTGGCTTATTGGGTGTTCGCCAAAGCTATAGCTACTACGAAAGCTTAGCGACCATGGATTTAACCATGTTATTGAGCGCCCCACTCATTGCAATTAGCACCTGCATAATAGCTGGGCTTTACCCTGCTTGGCTGGTATGTAAAACCAATCCTGCAATTTACCTAAAAAGCCAATAAGGACGAACACTATGATGTTAGAAATTAAACCTATTTTCCATGCACTGTGTCGATCTAAAGTTGGTGCGCTGTTGTTACTTATCCAAATAGCTATTACTACTGCTATTGTCAGTAACGCAGCGTTTATTATTCAAGATAGAATGACTTATCTTAATCAGGATACAGGATACCCCGAAGATGAAATACTTGCTTTTCATGTCATGCACTTTGGCAAAGATGTCAAAAGCCACCAACAATTTGAACTTGATGAAGCGATGTTAAGAGCTTTACCCGCAGTGAAAGACGCCGCCTATATAAACAACATCCCCTTATCGGGAAGTGGTAGCTCTTCTGACTTCAGTATAAATTCAGCCCCTGAGCCTGGGCTTTCTGCAAGAACTGCTTACTTTTTTACAGATGATCATGCAATTAACACGCTTGGGGTTGAACTTATTGCTGGACGCAATTTTAGAGAAGACGAAGTTGTTGTAACTAACGATAATGATCAGCGAGCCAATGTTACCATTGTGACACAGGCATTATTAAATGAGCTATTTCCTGATGAAGATGGATTAGGAAAAACAATATTCCTTGGTGATATTCCAATGAAAGTCATTGGTGTAATTAAGCATGCAAAAGGCCCATGGCTCAAAGACAGCCGCCCAAATAATGTCGCATTAATTCCTTATATAAATCCTAATATTTCGGGGAATTTTTTAGTTCGCACAGCAGCCAATGAGCGGGCAAATATTGCTAAACGAATTGAAGACGAGATGCTAGAAAATTACAACAAACGTGTAATTATCCGAGTTCGGGGCCTTGACCAAGATAAAGCCCAATACATGGCTGAAGACACATTGATGATGCGTATGTTAATTGTGCTCATAACCATACTGGTATTGGTAACCGCACTGGGCATTTTTGGTTTGACGCTATTTAATATAAACAAACGTACCAAGCAAATTGGAACCCGTCGTGCTTTAGGCGCTCGTAAATCTGCAATTGTTAATTATTTTTTAGTTGAAAATGCGCTGATTTGCATTGCTGGCTTATTTTTAGGTGCTATTTCAGCACTTTTACTCGGTCAGTTATTAATGCAACATTTTTCAATAGCGGCATTACCATCAAGTTATATTGCTGTCACGGCAATCATGGTGTTCACAATGAGTCTTTTGGCTGTATTTGGCCCAGCTAAACGCGCGGCAAATATTTCGCCGAGTATCGCAACCCGAACCATATAGCACAGCTCCCAACCTATGCTACACTGGCTAAACGCGGTGTAGCATTTTCAATATTTAAATAATAATAAACAGCGATTAAATTAACATGGAAAAAATACTTATCGTTGATGATAATCCTGCAATTTTAGATGCTCTGTCATTATTGCTAGAGATTCACGACTATAAAGTGGTTACTGCAAATAGCCCATTTGAAGCTATTCAAATTGTGCAATACCAGCGTATTGCACTTGTACTTCAAGATATGAACTTTAGTAACGACACAACTTCAGGAGAAGAGGGAAAGTTACTCTTTTATCAACTTAGAGAGCTAAATCCCCATCTGCCCATTATTCTGATCACTGCATGGACTGAGCTTGAAACAGCCGTTGAACTTGTCAAAGCCGGTGCGGCTGATTATTTACCAAAACCATGGGATGATGCCAAGCTTCTTACCTGTGTTAATAACCTAATTGAACTAGGAAAGACAAAAAAACAAAATCAAACCTTATTGCGCCACCAGCAAGAGCGTGAGGCATCTATAGAAAATGCTAATTTAGTAGGTTTAATTTATCGCAGTACGGCCATGGAGCAATTAGTTAAAATGGCATTACAAGTCGCCAAATCTGATGTCTCAGTATTAATAACAGGCCCAAATGGCAGTGGTAAAGAGCGCATAGCACAAATTATTCAAGCAAACTCACCTCGCCAAAATGCTGCGTTTATTACGGTCAATGCAGGTGCCCTTCCCCATCAACTAATAGAAGCAGAATTATTTGGTGCAGAAGCAGGTGCTTTTACAGGGATCACAAAACAAAGGATTGGTCGATTTGAAGCAGCTGACGGTGGCACATTATTTTTAGATGAAATAGGTAATCTCCCTTTATCAGGGCAAATGAAGCTCCTACGGATTTTACAAACGGGAGAATTCGAGCGCTTAGGTTCAACCCAGACCCGAAAAGTTAATGTCCGTGTAATATCAGCGACCAATGAAAACCTAACAGATGCAATCAGCAAAGGACAGTTTAGAGAAGACTTATACTACCGCTTAAATGTAATTGAACTTAACTTACCAAGTCTTAACCAACGACCGGATGACATACTTCCTCTTATTCGTCATTTTTTAGAAGAACGTGAGCTGGATTTACAATGCGAAAACCTACTTTTAGCCCATTCATGGCCCGGTAATGTTCGTGAACTTGAAAATGCATGTAAACGAGTCAGTGTGCTTAAACCCAGCGGTGAGATAAGCATCGATGACTTTGGTTTAACTCCTATTACGCCTCAAACACTGACTCAAAAAATAGAGCCTAACAAACAACAAATTGAGGATGCCATGCGTTTACATAAAGGGGTGATTGCCAAAGTAGCACGTGAGTTTGGCCTTAGCAGACAAGCACTCTACCGTCGCCTTGATAAGTTTGAGATTGCCTACTAATGGTTAAATCAAGATACCGCTTTTCTTTAACGTCTAAAGTGATTTTAGTATGTGTATTTTCCTCTGCGATCCCTGTTTTTATCTGTTGCTGGCTGCTGGATGTTGACGGTATAAAAACAGCACTAAGTGTTATTTTTACAGCCACTCTGAGTAGCTTTTTAGCTCATCGACTCAGTGGTAAACTGGTTCAAGGTATTACTTCATTAGAAACTGGCTTATTAAATTTTAAGGATGGGGAACTATCAACTTTACTGGCCTATAACCATAATGATGAATTAGGTCATTTGTGCCAGCTTTATAACCAAACTGCAAAGCAATTAAGACAAGAAAAACAATGGGTTTACCAACGAGAGTTAATGCTTGATAAGGTATTACAAAACTCCCCTCAAGCTGTATTATTAGTTAATGATAATGATTTTATTGTTTATAGTAACCACAGTGCGAGAGATTTTTTTAATGCAAGTACAGCCCTTGAAGGCGAAAAAATCTCACCATTATTGTCTAAAGCCCCACAGCAAATAATTAATGCCGTTAATAAAGGCGTAGATGGTTTATTTATTCTTGATAAAACAGAACAAGAACCGCAAACATGGCATCTTTCAATGGGTCGCTTATTGCTTAACAACCAACACCATAGGTTGTTTGTTTTTAAACAATTGACCCGCGAATTGAGCCGCCAAGAAGTTGAAGTTTGGAAAAAGGTTATTAGGATCATTAGCCATGAACTCAATAACTCACTAGGGCCTATGTCATCCATGTTACATAGTGCACAACTGTTAACGCAAAAAGTGGATGAACCTCGTTTAAAGCGCGTTTTCACTACCATTGAAGAGCGAATAAAGCATTTAAACGAGTTCGTTCAAGGCTATGGTAGGTTTGCTAAACTTCCACCACCTAAAATAACAACGGTTGACTGGCATTCATTACTCGATCAATTACAAAGCCAATGGCAATTTAATTTCGACCTTCAAAAAGACATCACTACAAAAGCCGATCAAACCCAAATAGAACAATTGCTCATTAACCTGTTGAAAAACGCACATGAATCAGAGTCGCTAGCGGAGCATATCAGCTTAAAAGTAACACAAGATAGCCTCGGCACTCATATTAATGTGAGCGATCAAGGAAAAGGTATGAGTGAAACAGTTATGGCCAGTGCGCTTATCCCTTTTTATTCTACCAAGGTGGCAGGAAGTGGATTAGGTTTGGCACTGTGTCGAGAAATTGTTGAAGCCCATCATGGGCAAATTAGCCTACACAATCGGGACGTCGGCGGGATCAGTGTTTTTGTAAGTTTACCTTGAGAGTTGTTTAACTTTAAGGCTGAAAACTCATCCAATTTAGAAATGATACAATCGCGTTCTGAAGTTTATGACCTAGTGAGCTAAGTAAAAACCGCGAAAAGCTGCCTACTCATTCGGTACTGTCATCGTATAAGCAACTATGAGTAAATACTTTATAGACATAAAAAAAGCTGCAAATTGCAGCTTTTTTTTACCTAAACGCTTATTCAGCGTCTGCAGGTTTATGCTTTGCAGCTGTTTCAGTGATCAGTGGTTGTAATTCACCACGTTGAAACATTTCAATGATAATGTCACAGCCACCAATTAACTCGCCTTCAACCCAAAGTTGCGGGAAGGTAGGCCAGTTAGCGTAAGCAGGAAGCTCTGCACGAATGTCTGGATTAAGTAAAATATCCACATATGCAAACGGTTCACCGCACGACATTAATGCTTGTGATGCTTGTGAAGAAAAACCACAATTAGGCAGTTTTGGTGATCCTTTCATGTATAAGATGATTGGGTTTTCAGCAATTTGCTGTTTAATTTTATCGATGGTTTCCATTTACAACCTCAAAATGACGATAGCGAACACATTAGGCCTTGAAAAAGTTTCACTGTGGCCTCAGATATATAGATTAACATAGGCAATTAAAGCCTCAATCTTAAATAGCTTTAGCAAGAGCATTGCTGTTTGCTAAAACTTGAGTAAAATACTCAACAATTATAGTAACACTATATTCCTGTTTGGTATAGATAAGTGCCCTGTTTGCGCAGGCATTACGTATTACTAAATAGACTATCAACCAAAAGAAGATGGAGATAAAAAATGGCATTTGAACTACCGTCACTACCGTATGCAATTGATGCACTTGAGCCACATATTTCACAAGAAACGTTAGAGTTTCACCATGGTAAACACCACAACACTTATGTGACTAAACTTAACGGTTTAATCCCAGGCACTGAGTTTGAAGGTAAATCACTTGAAGAGATCGTATGTTCTTCAGAAGGCGGTGTATTTAACAACGCAGCTCAAATCTGGAACCACACTTTCTACTGGAACAGCCTATCTCCAAATGGCGGTGGCGCTCCAACAGGTGCAATTGCTGATGCAATTAACGCTAAATGGGGCTCATTTGACGCATTTAAAGACGCGTTAAACGACAAAGCAGTAAATAACTTTGGTTCAAGCTGGACGTGGTTAGTTAAACTAGCTGATGGTTCACTAGACATCGTTAATACATCTAACGCTGCAACACCATTAACAGATGCAGGTGTTACACCAATCCTAACCGTGGATTTATGGGAACACGCATACTACATTGATTACCGTAACGTGCGTCCAGATTACCTTAAAGGTTTCTGGTCACTCGTTAACTGGGAATTCGCGAACGCTAACTTCGCATAATTAGTTTTAAACTAATCTTTAAAAAGACGCTTAGGCGTCTTTTTTTATGTCCGCTACTTTATTTGATTAGGGTTATACGTAGGTTGTTTTCTAAAAGTGCATCATGATCATTTTTCATATAAATTTTTAATTTTATTGCACAAAAATTTAAATTCGTGACTAGACTTTAAATAGTGAATACATTTTCCAAGTAGGTTTCGGAGGTCATTATGACTATTTTTGATCACTACCAAGCACGTTATGAATCAACACAAGAAGAAGAGTACAGTGTTGCTGAGTTTCTAGAAATTTGTAAAACCGATAAGTCTGCTTATGCCAGTGCTCCTGAAAGATTACTGATGGCCATTGGCGAGCCTAAAATGGTAGATACCGCTACCGATACTCGTTTAAGTCGCTTATTTTCGAACCGTGTTGTTGCACGTTACCCTGCATTTGCCGATTTTTATGGTATGGAAGACGCCATTGAGCAAATTGTTTCTTATCTAAAACACGCCGCGCAAGGATTAGAAGAGTGTAAACAAGTGCTTTACTTGCTTGGTCCGGTGGGTGGCGGTAAGTCATCGATTGCTGAAAAGCTAAAGTATTTAATGCAACGAGTGCCTATTTATGCAATTAAGGGCTCCCCGGTTAATGACCATCCGCTGTCATTATTTGATCCCGTTGAAGATGCCAGCCTACTCGAAAAAGAATATGGAATTAAGTCTCGTTACCTCAAAACGGTAATGTCGCCATGGGCCGCAAAACGTTTACAAGAATTTAATGGTGATATTAGTCAATTTAGAGTGGTTAAACGCTTCCCATCAATTTTAAATCAAGTTGCGATTGCTAAAACAGAGCCCGGAGATGAAAACAATCAAGATATTTCTGCTCTTGTCGGTAAGGTCGATATTCGCCAACTTGAACACTTTGCACAAAATGATCCTGATGCTTATGCCTATTCAGGCGCATTATGTTTAGCCAACCAAGGCTTAATGGAATTTGTGGAAATGTTTAAAGCCCCCATAAAAGTGTTACATCCGCTTTTAACAGCTACCCAGGAAGGTAACTATAACGGCACAGAAGGCATAAGCGCCCTGCCATTTAACGGCATGATACTCGCCCACTCCAACGAGTCAGAATGGCAAACCTTTAAAAACAATAAAAACAACGAAGCCTTTTTAGACCGTGTTTATATTGTTAAGGTCCCTTATTGCTTACGAGTGACCGAAGAAATTAAAATTTACGATAAGCTTATTGAACACAGTGAGCTTTACAACGCCCCCTGTGCGCCAGGTACACTTAAAATTTTAGCTCAATTTACCACTCTTTCGCGCTTAAAAGAACCGGAAAACTCAAGCATTTACTCTAAGATGCGAGTTTACGATGGTGAAACCCTTAAAGACACCGATCCAAAAGCGAAGTCGTATCAAGAGTATCGTGATTATGCTGGTGTTGATGAGGGCATGACCGGTCTTTCAACCCGTTTTGCGTTTAAGATTTTATCGCGAGTATTCAACTTTGACACCACCGAAGTGGCCGCCAACCCTGTGCATTTGTTTTATGTGCTTGAGCAACAAATTGAGCGTGAACAATTTAGTGCCGAGGTTGAAGAACGTTATTTAAGCTTTTTAAAAGGCTATTTAATTCCACAATATGTTGAGTTTATAGGTAAAGAGCTACAAACCGCGTACTTAGAGTCATATTCAGAATATGGCCAAAATATTTTTGACCGCTACGTTATTTATGCTGACTTTTGGATTCAAGATCAAGAATACCGCGACCCTGATACAGGGCAATTATTTGACCGTGATGCACTCAACGCTGAGCTTGAAAAAATAGAAAAGCCTGCAGGTATTTCAAACCCTAAAGATTTTAGAAATGAAATTGTTAACTTTGTACTGCGTGCTCGCGCTCATAACAATGGCAAAAATCCGCTGTGGACAAGTTATGAAAAACTACGCACGGTTATTGAGAAAAAAATGTTCTCAAACACGGAAGACTTACTCCCTGTTATTTCATTTAATGCAAAAACATCAGCTGAAGATCAGCAAAAGCATGAGGACTTTGTTAATCGTATGGTTGAAAAAGGCTACACGCAAAAACAAGTGCGCTTGCTATCTGAGTGGTATTTACGGGTTAGAAAATCGCAATAACCTTCATAATTGCAGTTTTTAGGAGGTCATTATGGCGCATTTTATCGACAGGCGTTTAAATGGCAAAAACAAAAGCACAGTTAACCGCCAGCGTTTTATTAGACGTTATAAAAAGCAGATCAAAGAAGCGGTGTCTGATGCGATCAATAAACGCAGTGTCACTGATTCAAGCTCTGGAGAGAGTATCTCTATTCCGCAGCGTGATATTAGCGAACCTACTTTTCATCAAGGTAGAGGCGGTAATAGAGAGCAAATACACCCTGGGAACGATCAGTTCTCTACTGGCGACAAAATAGAACGCCCTAAAGGAGGCAAAGGCGGTGGCGCAGGCGAAGGTGAAGCAAGTGACTCTGGCGAAGGCCAAGATGAATTTGTTTTTTCTATCTCTAAAGATGAATACCTTGATTTGTTATTTGAGGATTTAGAACTCCCTAATTTGCAAGAAAATCAGCTTGATAAGCTAGTGCAAATGAAAACCCATCGCGCTGGGTTTTGCAGTGATGGTATGCCCAGTAATATTGATGTAGTGCGCTCATTACAAGGCTCTCTAGCTCGTCGTATTGCAATGACCGCAGGTAAAAAACGCCGCCTTAGCGAGCTTGAGGGGCAACTAGCACTGCTGCTTGAACAACCACACTGTGATAAAGCCGCTGTGGCCTTATTACAAAAAGAAATCGACACACTCAAACAGCAAATAAAAACCGTGCCCTTTATCGATAATTACGACTTACGTTTTCGTAACTACGACAAGCAACCACACCCAACCAGTAAAGCGGTGATGTTTTGTATTATGGATGTGTCAGGTTCAATGGATCAAGCAACAAAAGACATGGCAAAACGCTTTTACATTTTGCTTTATCAGTTTTTAACTCGCAGCTACAAAGACATCGACGTTGTGTATATTCGCCATCATACCCAAGCCAAAGAAGTTGATGAGCAAGAGTTTTTTTATTCACAAGAAACAGGCGGTACCATTGTTTCAAGTGCACTAAAACTGATGAATGAAATAATAGCTGAGCGCTATAATGCTGATGAATGGAATATATACGCAGCACAAGCTTCTGATGGTGATAATTGGGCCGATGACACGCCCCAATGTGGACACATTTTACGTAATAAAATACTTAAAGCTGTTCGCTATTTTGCCTATATAGAAATTACCACACGTGCTCATCAAAGTTTATGGCGCGAGTATCAAAACATTAGTCAAACGAACAGTAATTTTGCCATCCAGCATATCCAAGGTGTTGAAGATATTTACCCTATATTTAGGGAGCTATTTAAAAAAGGTCGTCAACAGCAAGGGGCTGCATAGCCAAAGCGAGGTAGCATTATGAAAGATAATCGAATAAGTGATGGGCCCGATTGGACCTTTGAACTATTGCAACAATACCAAGACGAAATAGCGCGTGTGGCTGAGCACTATAAGCTAGACACCTACCCTAACCAAATTGAAGTGATCACCGCAGAACAAATGATGGATGCCTACTCAAGTGTAGGCATGCCCATTGGCTACACTCACTGGTCGTATGGTAAAAAATTTATTCAAACGGAGCAAAATTATAAACGCGGCCAAATGGGACTTGCGTATGAAATTGTGATTAATTCGAACCCCTGTATTGCTTACCTAATGGAAGAAAACACCCTTCCGATGCAGGCACTGGTTATGGCACATGCTTGCTATGGGCATAACTCATTTTTTAAAGGTAATTATTTATTTAAAACTTGGACTGATGCAGGCTCAATTATTGATTATTTATTGTTTGCTAAAAACTATATTAGCCGCTGTGAAGAAAAATACGGTATTTCCGAAGTAGAAAGCATACTCGACTCATGTCATGCATTAATGAGTTACGGTGTTGATAGGTACAAACGTCCACAACGAATTTCGTTATTTGAAGAGCAAAAGCGTCAGCAAGAACGGGCTGAGTATTTGCAATCACAAGTTAACGAATTATGGCGTACCATTCCTTCTCAACAGCAAGAGTCAAAAAAACACGAACGCCACTTCCCGCAAGAGCCACAGGAAAATATTCTGTACTTTATTGAAAAAAATGCTCCTTTACTCGAGTCATGGCAGCGAGAAATCGTCAGGATAGTGCGAAAAATATCACAATACTTTTACCCGCAAAAACAAACCCAAGTAATGAATGAAGGTTGGGCCACTTTTTGGCACTACACTATTTTGAACCATTTATATGATGAGGGAAAACTAACCGACTCATTTATGTTGGAGTTTTTACAAAGCCATACTAATGTTGTGTACCAACCTCCATACAATAGCGATTATTACTCAGGTATTAACCCCTATGCACTGGGCTTTAATATGATGGTTGATATACGTCGTATTTGTGAAAACCCAACAGAAGAAGATAAACGCTGGTTCCCTGAGCATGCGGGCAGTGACTGGCTCGAGACACTGCACTTTGCAATGCAAAATTTCAAAGATGAGAGTTTTATTAGCCAATTTTTATCCCCTAAGCTGATTCGGGATTTTAAATTATTCACCATAGTCGACCATGCTAGTAACCCACATTTAGAAATAGGCGCTATTCACGACGATAATGGCTACAAAGCGGTTAGAGAAGCACTTTCTGCACAATATAACCTTAGTAATCATGAGCCTAACATACAAGTTTACGATGTTGACTTACGCGGCGACCGCTCTTTAACCCTACGATATGTACCTCATAATGCCGTTCCACTGGCTAACTCCCATGGGGAAGTATTAAAACACCTTTACAGACTATGGGGCTTTAAGGTAAAACTGGAACAGGAGTCAAATTCTGGTGAGATTTCAACCATTGGTCAATGTCCAATTGATGATTCACGCCATACAACAGAGTAAAAATAATGGACAAAAAAAAGCTTCTTGTACTGATTGATTCGGTTGAATTTGCAAAAACGTCATTGAAGCATGCTAAACAAAAAGCGCTGCAAGGGAATAAACATATTGATATTGTTGCATTTAGCTTTGAAGAAACCGGCAATATTTTATTTTCTCTGTCGCCAGAACAACTACTTGCGCTGCAAGATAAATGCCTTTCATCATTAAGGGCACAGTTGGAGCCACTGATTAGCGCAGAACTGGAGGGTTGCAGTTATACCTTTCAAACCGCATGGCATGAAGCCCCCGAGCAGTGGCTTAACGAAGATATTAATACTGATGACTACGAAATGGTGATAAAAACACGCCATATCGACAGCGACAGCCAATTTAGTGAACTTGATTGGCAACTTATCCGCTTTACGCCCATCGCTTTGTATTTAGCGGCAGATAACAAATGGCGCAAGCATACCAACATACTCGCCGCACTTGATTTAGCCAGCGAAAAAACCGCAAAACATAAGCTTAATCAGTCAATTATTAAATATGGCCTAGCATACGCACAGCGAACAGACTGTGAATTTTATGCCGGCTACACAGTGTATATTTCTCCAATATTAAGAGATTTAGGCTTAGTATTTTCAGAAGAGCAACTAGTCAATGCCTTTGAGAAATTACCTCAATCACAGCAACAACTCATTATTGATAATAACTTACGCGACAAACTTTATATTAAAGCGGGTTTACCTGAGCAGGTGATCCCAAGCTTAGCGGCCAAGCTCAATGCTGATTTAGTGATTATAGGATCTGTTGGGAATGTAGGAATTAAAGCAAAACTCATTGGTAATACTGCAGAAAAAATAATGCGCTTACTTAAAACTGACTTGCTTATTTTACCCCCCAATTAAAAAATGATGCCTAAGCATCATTTTTTATATCAGCGTATACCGACACTTTATTTCGACCTGTTTCTTTTGAATGATAAAGCGCTTTATCGGCAGCTTCAATCCAGCGTTCGTGATCTTTAAACTGATCATCAAAACACGCAATACCCACACTAATGGCCATATGCACCGTGTGCTCATTGTATTTCGCCGGAGAGGTTTCAATTAATTGGCGTAAACGTTCAGCAAATACAATCGCCCCTTGTTTATCGGTATCTAATAAAGTAACAACAAACTCTTCACCGCCGTATCGCCCAGCAATGTCTGTTTCACGCAATGCAGTTTTCAGTAAACTCGCTATATGACGAAGTGCTTCATCTCCAGCACTGTGTCCAAAATCATCATTTACCTTTTTAAAGTGGTCAATATCAAAAATTAATAACGAGCAACAACCTTCGTTTCGCTTCGTTCGTAAAAATTCTTGGTGCAGTAAGTGCTCCCAATGCCCTCTATTGGCAAGCTGGGTTAAACTATCTGTTTGGCTTACTTGTTCTAGTTTTTTATTTAACTCTTCTAGTTCTTTTTTGTTAACCGCAATATCTGTCACATCGTAAATAATAATACAAATATGCTCGACTTCGCCTCGCACATTGGTAAGTGGAATAAACGTGGCATTTTGATACATATAGTCCGCTTTACCGGTAATTGGTCGGTAGTTTTTAAAACGAAAAATATACGGCTGCTGCTCCCAAATAGTAAATGAACGATTCTTTAATACAAACACTGACTCAGATTTACTTCTAAACCATTTTTCATCAATGGCCGGAAATAAATCAAATAAGTCTTTGTCTTTCACAGCGCTCGGTAACAAACCAGAATGATTTTCCATAAAACCATTCCATACATGCACTTTGTATTCTCGATCGAGTACAACAAGACCGACATCAACCGTATTAAACATATCCATTAACCAATGGATTTCATTCAAATCTAAATCAGCTGGCATAAATATTTAATCTTCTAGTAGATAAGCAACTTTGTATTTCAAAGTTTTCAGTGAATCTTCAGTAAAGAGCAACATTAAATCACAACTAATATCATGATTTTCAATACCGTAACTTATTTCTATGGCTAGAGTCCGTTGCCAGCGCGACTTATTCGACTGAACAAGTTCAGAAACGTCCCGATGCTGCCCCAAAACTATTGGATGCCCTTGGCTAAAGGTCATGTCGAGCTGTTTTGACAAGCCGGTTAAAATAGCGCCAATTAAAATGTTACTTACATCCATTAGCAACTCTAACTCAACCTTGTCGTTTAGTTCACCTTCGTAATTCATCAGTGAGGCTATTTCTTTAAAACTAGAGTCATTTAAAAGTAATAATGCCTCGCCAGATACCCCGCCACCTATAAAGCCTTGGCAAATACCCGATGTAGTATCATTGGTATCAACAGAGCTTAACGCCATGTTGAGCTCACTGACTTCTAAAACATTAACATTAGGAATGGGTAACTTAACAAATACATTAAGCAGTCTTGCAAGTAAATCTCCCGCTTGACCCATGGCAACATTAGTCAGCTCTTGATATATATCACGAACATCAGGGTCAACTTGTTCACCTAACGAGTGAGACATGCGTTCACGCAGTGCTCTATCTCTAATACCATGATGTTCAATAATGGCAGCAAGCTTTTCGGGGGAACACGGTTTTTGAATAAAATCTATGGCGCCAAGCTCAAGCACACGTTGATGCGCACTCGGTTGAATATCGCCTGATACCACAACAGTGAGAACGTCGAGTCCTTGCTCTTTCATTGCAGCAAGCACGCCATAGCCGTCCATTTCTGGCATATTTAAATCAAGGAAAAGAATTTCAGGCTGGGCTTTAGTTATTTGTTTTATGCAGTCTACACCGTCACATGCAAATTCAACTTTAATATCCCAATCATCGGGTAAAGAGCGAGCTAATTGACGTCTAGCTAGTTTTGAATCATCACAAATTAAAACCGATGTTGACATATTATCTCTCTATTTTAAAACTTGTTGTACGCTGACACCGCAAAAAATAAAGGCACGGATATTATTAATTAATACCTATTTCTTATATATACATAGTAATCAAAGTATTGCTTATTTACAATTTTAGGGAAAAATAAACGCGTCAATTATTCTGCTTGGTAACTCCATCACAGTATAATACACTCACCACTATTACGTTAATTCTTAAAAGGAAAAAATCCATGCGTCGTTCATTAGCCTTTGCATTGAGCCTATTTTGTTGCACTAGTTTTGCATCAGAGTTACCTGAAAACACCTTAGATGCAGGAAAAGTAACAGCGCAAGGTAAACCTGTTACGTTACTAGGCCAAGGCCTCAAAGTCGGTGCTGATGCGCCAAATTTTAAAGTGGTCGACGACAGCTTTACTGCCATTACATTAGAAAATTACCAAGGGCAAGCTGTATTAATCAGCGTAGTACCAAGCTTAGATACTGGCATTTGTAGCCTACAAACAAAGCATTTTAATGAAAAAGTAGCGCAACAGTTTCCTGGCGTGGCCATGTTGACGATTAGTGCCGACCTACCTTTTGCACAAAAACGTTTTTGCAAAGCAGAAAATATCGATAAAGTTACGACACTGTCTGATTCTGTATGGCGTGATTTTGGCCAAAAGTATGGGTTAATAATTAAAGATATGGGGTTACTTACTCGCGCTGTTTTTATTCTCGATAAAAGCCATAAAGTTATATATAAACAATTAGTTAGTAGCTTATCAACCGAGCCTGAATACGATAGCGTTATTGAAAAGCTTAAAACGCTTTAAAGGTCGAATTTCAGATAATAAAAAACCGCTATGAAGCGGTTTTTTTTTAATTATGCTTTTAATTTTAGATAAAAATTAACCCAAAAGCTCAGCTAGTTGCTTGCTTACTGCTTCAACCGCTTGAGTACCGTCTAATTTATGGTACTGCGTATTACCCGCTTGCGCTTCTGCTTGGTAGTAGTCAACCAATGGCATTGTTTGCTCATGGTAAATGCCTAAGCGTTTACGAACTGTCTCTTCTGTGTCATCCGCACGGATAATAAGCTCTTCGCCTGTTTCGTTGTCTTTACCTTCCTCTTTTGGTGGATTGTAAACAACATGATAAACACGACCAGAACCAGGATGAACACGACGGCCACCCATACGCTCAACAATCACTTCATCAGCAACATCAAATTCAATAACGTGATCAACGACAACGCCATTATCTTTCATTGCATCAGCTTGTGGAATGGTACGTGGGAAGCCATCAAGTAAAAAGCCTTTCTCACAATCAGGTTTTGCAATGCGCTCTTTAACAAGGCCAATGATGATGTCATCAGAAATTAACTGACCTGCGTCCATTACTTTTTTTGCTTCAAGGCCAAGTGGTGTGCCCTCTTTAATTGCAGCTCGTAGCATATCACCGGTAGAAATTTGTGGAATACCGTATCTATCCATTAAAAACTGAGCTTGAGTACCTTTACCTGCACCCGGCGCGCCCAAAAGAATAATGCGCATATCATTGTCCCCTAATATGAGAGTTTATTTTTAAAGTCTGAATTCTTCCACAAGCGCCGCAGATACTCAAGTAACTTATACTAATTGTCTAGAGTCTGTTGGCCTTTGCGGATTAATATTTGTGCAAACCAGGGGGAGTTTAATCGCGGCGCAAGGTTTGCAACTTAGTAGGCTGAGTAAAAATCGAGCAAAGCTTCTGCGTCCTGCTCACGCCATTTGCCACCATCCATGTAGGCAGACAGACCCCTTCGGTCAGCGTATATGCAGCAAATTTAACCTTTAAAAATCAATAAACTCTATGCTCCAGCGCATAAAAAAAGGGAACAAACGTTCCCTTTTTACTCAATCATTGATTTTTAATACTTATTTACTTAAATCAAGCATAAGTTTATTTAAGCGAGTGACAAATCCAGTTGGATCTTTAAGCGTACCGCGCTCAGCTAGTAATGCTTGATCTAGCAATACATGTGACCACTGCGCAAATTTATCTTCGTCTTGCTCATCATTTAAATGCTTAACAATCTGGTGCTCAGGGTTTAGCTCAAACACAGGTTTAGCTTCTGGCACTGCTTGACCTACTGACTCCATCAGCTTTTGCATTTGCGAGCTCATATCATTGTCATCGCTCACCACACAGGCTGGCGAATCGGTTAAACGATGTGTAAAGCGTACTTCTTTAACATCATCACCTAATGCGGTTTTAATACGCTCAATAAGGCCTGCAACTTCTTTTTCAGACTCTTCTTGTGCTTTTTTAGTTTCTTCGTCGTCTAAGTCACCTAAATCTAAATCACCGCGAGTAATTGATTGAAATTGCTTGTCTGCAAATTCAGTTAAGTGGCTCATCATCCACTCATCAACACGGTCACTTAGTAGTAAAACTTCAATGCCTTTTTTGCGGAAGATCTCTAAATGCGGTGAGTTTTTAGCTGCAATAAATGAGTCAGCAACAACATAGTAAATTTTATCTTGGCTGTCTTTCATACGCTCAATGTATTGTTCAAGCGATACATCTTGAGTGTCTGAATCGGTATGCGTTGAAGCAAAACGTAATAGCTTAGCAATGCTCTCTTTGTTAGCCGCATCTTCTGCTGGACCTTCTTTCATTACTTGACCAAATTCATTCCAAAACGTTTGGTAATCATCGGCTTTGTTTTTCGCCATACGCTCAAGCATTTTAATAATACGCGACGTACACCCCTTACGGATAGCTTGGGTCACTTTGTTATCTTGAAGTATTTCACGCGATACGTTTAGTGGTAAATCATTTGAATCTAATAGACCTTTAACGAAACGCAGGTAGCTTGGCATAAACTGCTCAGCATCATCCATAATGAATACACGTTGCACGTATAATTTTAAGCCACTTTGGCGCTCGCGGTTCCATAAATCAAACGGCGCTTTTTTCGGAATGTATAACAAACTGGTGTATTCAGTTTTACCTTCAACTTTGTTATGTCCCCAACTAAGTGGATCTTCCCAGTCATGGCTTACATGCTTGTAAAATTCTTTGTATTCATCTTCAGAGATTTCAGACTTATCACGCGTCCACAATGCCGTAGCACGGTTAATGCTTTCCCACTCACCAGGAACTGCTGGAATTTTCTCACCGTCTTCGCCTTCAGACTCTGGTACTTCTGCTTTGTACATTTGTACTGGTGTAGAAATATGATCAGAGTATTTAGTCACGATACTACGAAGGCGCCATTCGTCTGCGTACTCTTTTTCTTCTTCACGTAGGTGTAGAATAATGTCTGTACCGCGGCCTTCTTTTTCAATTTCTTGCAGCGTGTATTCACCTTCACCTTTTGATTGCCACTCTACAGCTGTTGTCTCGCCTGCTTTACGGGTACGCACTGTCACTTCATCAGCAACAATAAACGCTGAGTAAAAGCCCACACCAAATTGACCAATAAGTTGTGAATCTTTGCTTTGGTCGCCCGTTAAGTTTTTGAAAAACTCTGCGGTACCCGACTTTGCAATTGTACCTAAAGAGCTGATCACTTCATCACGTGTCATACCAATACCATTATCAGAAATGGTTATCGTATTGGCTTCTTTATCAGCACTAATACGTACACGTAAATCAGCATCACCTTGATATAGGTCGCCGTTTGATAACGCTAAAAAGCGTAATTTATCGGCTGCATCAGATGCGTTTGATACAAGCTCACGTAAAAATATTTCTTTATTAGAATAAAGCGAGTGAATCATTAAGTTTAGTAATTGTTTTACTTCTGTTTGAAAGCCTAATGTTTCTTTTTGTGCTGCAGTCATTTATGTATCTCCAATTTGCAAAGTGTCTGCGTTATGCACTTAATATGGGGGGAGGTGTCAGAACTTCAAGGGAAAAAAGTAAAAAAAGCTGCCAGCAAAAAACAACAATATTATAAAAAGCAATAACTGTTCAAAATGGGCTAGCACAGTGTAAATGCATCGGCTTTTGAGTGCTTGGATGATGAAAGTATATATCGCTGGCATGTAACTGCAAACGCGACGCCATCTGCTCACTCTGTTCACTTTTATACAAATCGCAGCCTAAAATAGGATGCCCAATTGCATGACTATGAATACGTAATTGATGCGTTCGACCAGTAACGGGGGTAAATTGCACTAACGTCTTGATTGGTTGTATAAAACGCTTAAGTACTGTGTAGTGTGTTAAGGCCGCTTTGCCTGTGGTGTTACATAACTTAACACGAGGAAAATAGAGTTTGTCTTTAGCAATCGGGTAATTTATTTGTCCGTGGTTATCGCACACTTTTCCTTGCAACATAGCGACATAGCGTTTGCTTATGGTGTGACTTTGAAATTGTTGATTGAGGTTTTTTGCCGACTCACTATTGAGTGCCACCAGCATGATCCCTGAGGTTCCAAAATCTAATCGATGAGGTAACTTTGCTTCTGCAAAGGCGGCTGTTTTACCCTGTTGACCATTGACTAAACGATAATGAACGGAATCCCAATTTAGTGGGTTTTTACCCGACAAACTCAATAAACCGCTAGGTTTATTGATCACTAAAAGCGCCTCATCTTGATAAATAATTTTTATGTGTTCATGGCAAACAGGTGCGATAAAGTCATCAACAATCACATTAGCACTTTGGGTTATTGCAGCCATACCATCCTTAAACTTTTGTTTATATTGCAATTAAAGCCAACAAAAAAGCCTACAGCATGTATGTAGGCTTTTAAAGTAAGTTCAAATAGTTAAGCTTAAAATAAACTATTCATGGCTGACTAATCGCCTACCGCTAAATGCATGCATAAGCGTCATTCCATCGACTAAATCAAGCTCACCACCAACAGGAATACCATGAGCAATACGCGATGCACCCACATTGTTTTTGTGGCAAAGCTGAGCAATATAATGCGCCGTTGTTTCGCCTTCAACCGAAGGATTTGTGGCTAAAATGACTTCATTAATACCGCCTTGCGCAAGCTTTTGCTCGAGTACATCAAGGCCAATTTCTTTAGGCCCTATGCCATCAATCGGTGATAAATGCCCCATTAATACAAAGTAAAGCCCTTTGTATTGACCTGTTTGCTCAATGGCGAGTACATCCGTTGGCGATTCAACAACACATAAAATACCACTGTCTTGGCGTTTAGTGCTTAAGCAAATATCACACTGCGCCTGCTCGGTAAATGTGCGGCACGATTGGCAATGACCTACAGCGCTCATTGCTTTAGTCAAGGCATTACCAAGTTGAGCACCGCCTTTACGGTCGCGCTCTAACAAATGAAACGCAATACGCTGGGCAGACTTCGGGCCAATACCTGGCTGACAACGAAGTGCCTCTATCAGCGATGTTAAACTATCTGAAAGTTGCATAGTTGCTTAGAACGGCATTTTCATACCAGGCGGTAATTGCATACCGCCTGTCACTTTGCCCATACGCTCTTGCGTTTCTTCAGCAACGCGGCGAACAGCATCATTACACGCTGCTGCAAGTAAATCTTCAATCATGTCTTTGTCGTCTTCCATTAAGCTCTCATCAAGCTCAACACGGCGCACGTTGTGGTTACCAAGCATGGTTACTTTAACTAAACCGGCACCAGCTTCACCAACGACTTCCATTGTTGCGATTTCTTCTTGGGCTTTTTGCATGCGCTCTTGCATTTGCTGCGCTTGCTTCATCATGTTACCCATTCCACCTTTAAACATAATCGTCTCTCTTTCTTTTAATACATTAACTGAAGTATAAATAAGGGCACTGATAGTTAATTACAATGCCTGAATACTGTTTTCGTCAATTTCAGCGCTAAATAACTGTTGAAATTGTACTATATTTTCATCACTTGTGATCACATCAATCGCTTGCTGATGACGACCTGCATCAATTTTTTGTTGAATTAGATAAGGCGAGTCAATCACCCCACTGGCAAAGTCGATATTTAGCTCAACGTTATGCCCATAAATAGTCGATAACGCCACATTTAACTTTTGGCGCAGCATAGGCGTATCTAAATGCTTTTGCGATTCATCGACTTCAATATGAAAATGATTGTCTTGCTTGGTAAAAATTGAATGCAAGGCAAACTGGCGCATGCGCCCGCCAAGCCCCATTCGCTTAATTAAATAAGCCCATTCATCTTGTTGATGGGCAAATCTAATTTCACTGATGGGGCTTTGAAAATCATCCGGCACCGGAATACTTGGTGCTTGTTCAACAACAGGAGCCGGTTTTTGCGGATTAATTTGCTCTAATAGCTCAGGTGCAAGATTTTCGGTAATTGTTTGGTGCTTCGCTTTAAAGTCAACTTTATTTGCAGGTTTAGTGCTTACCTGTGGCTTGCTCCCTGACATGGGGAGCGCTGGCTTTTTTGGTAACTCATCACCCGTCTCACTATCCCATGGAGGCGGCTCCTGCGCTACAGCTTGAGGTGTATTGCTAATAGGTTTATCGACGGGCCTAGCAGGGGTCGATTTTGGCACAACAGGTTTTTCGGTTGCTGCGCTTGACAGTTTGCCCGCACCGGAAATATTTCTGTCACGTAAAATACGCGCTATTGCAGACTGTGCACGTGCTTCTTGCTCGCCCATTGTTGGCGCTGAATGCTCAGTGCTACTAGGTACGTTTGATAGCTCAGGATTAAATCCTTGGTCAACCGCGCTACTCATTACATCATCGTATTGCGCTGCAATGGTTTGTTCTACATCGCTGTGCTGCATGTAGGCATCATCTTCGCTTTGACGCTGCGCTTGTTCATCGCTCATTGGCGTTGTATCAGACACGTTTGGCTGACTTTGCGTTGACTCTTGCTCAATGTGAGTCCGGCTATTATCAGAGCGCGAAACCTCAGGCCCAGCAGCCTCTATTGGCTGTGGATTATGTATTGATGGCTGACTTTCAGTGCTATTGCTCTGCGCTGGTTTATTTTTATTTAAAATATCACGCAATGCATTGGTACGCCCTGTGGCATTTTGCTCTGGCGCGGGTTGCGAGCTAGGTGCTGAATGCGTCGTTTGTGAGTGCTCAGGTTGAAATGCTAACAATCGTAGCATAATCATCTCAAACCCTAAGCGTGGTTCAGGCGCCCACTGTAAATCTTTTTTGCCATTCAGTAATAACTGATAATACACTTGAATTTGCTGAGCATGAGTGTGCGCTGCAACATGCTTAATGTAGTCAGCATTATTGCTATCAAGTGCTGCCGCTTCAGGCACTAATTGGCTTAATTGAATAATATGAGTAAGTGCAATTAAGTCATCAAGTAGTGCAATGTAATTAGGATTTCTGCTCGCGACTTGGGCAACTTCAGCCATTAAGGCTGCGCCATCCTGCGCGAGTAATGCAGCGAGTAAACTCTGACTATAATGGGTATCCATTAAACCAAGCATGGCTTGAACAGCTTGATTATTAATATCGCCATTTGTTTGGGCAATAGCCTGATCGGTCAGGCTCAGCGCATCTCGCATACTGCCATCGGCTGCTTTAGCAATAATACTTAGGGCATCATTATCAAAATTGAGATGCTCTTGTGTAAGAACATGCTCAAGCTGTTGCTTAATTTCAGCTTGCGACAAGGCATTTAAATTAAACTGTAAGCAGCGCGATAAAATAGTTACCGGTAATTTTTGTGGATCGGTGGTCGCCAGTAAAAACTTTACATGCTCAGGTGGCTCTTCGAGCGTTTTTAATAAGGCATTAAAGCTGTGCTTTGACAACATGTGTACTTCATCAATTAAGTACACTTTATAGCGTCCGCGGGTTGGCGCATATTGAACGTTATCGAGTATTTCGCGAGTATCTTCAACTTTTGTGCGTGAGGCCGCATCTATTTCGAGTAAATCAATGTAGCGCCCTGCTTCTATATCAACACAGCTACTACATTGACCACATGGTGTGGCAGAAATGCCCTCATCACAATTTAAGCTTTTAGCAAAAATACGCGCAATGGTCGTTTTACCAACACCACGGGTTCCAGTGAATAAATAAGCGTGATGCAGTCTATTTTGACTCAGCGCATTAACCAGCGCTTGTTTAACATGAGACTGCCCAACCAATTCATGAAAGGTTTGAGGACGCCATTTTCTCGCTAGAACCTGATAACTCATCGATTATTCGCCTTCGAATTCAACCAATTTTAGGATTTTAATACCCATTTTTTCAACACGCTGCTCCCCACCTAGTTCAGGTAACGATACGACGAATGCTGCATCTGTGGCGTTGCCGCCTAATTTTGCAACCAACTTGGCTGTTGCTTCAATTGTACCACCGGTCGCCAACAAGTCGTCAACTAGCAATACTTTGTCACCGGCTACAATCGCATCAGTATGAAGCTCTAATGTATCTTCACCATATTCGAGTTGGTAATCTTGGCGAATAACTTCGCGCGGTAATTTACCAGGTTTGCGAACAGGGATAAAAGGAATTCCCAAGGCATAAGATAGCGGTGCACCAAAAATAAAGCCACGCGATTCTGTGCCAATAATTTTAGTAAAACCTTGATCTTTATAGGCGTTAATAAATGCATCTATGGTTGCTTTAAACGCTTCAGGGTTTGCCATTAGGGTTGTTACATCGCGAAACATAATGCCCGCTTTAGGGTAATCAGCAATTGTAGTAATGCTGTTTTTGATAATTGCTGGTGTTACTTGAGTCATAATTTTAACTGCTCAATGGTTCATATTACAAAGCAGGTGATTATAACCTTAAGTGAGCGTAAATTGCGAGTTTGCGGTAGTTATAAAAATTCAGGAAGGGTAAACAAGATAAAAAAATATAAGGCTGATGAAAACAACAGCCTTATGAAATAAAGCAAAAATTACGTCAAGCTGGTGATCCAACCTAAAATAGCATTTAAACACCCTATTCCAGCAAACACGGCTAAAAATGCAAAAAAGTAAGCCGCATTAAACGGGTCTTTAAACTCTTTATCATCTGACATCGGTACAACCTTTTATTAAGCACAACAAATAAAGGCGTTATAATAGACGATGTGAAATAATCTATAAAGAGCTTAATCTTGATTTTTTGTCACTATAATTTGACGCTGTGCCATAGCTGTTAAGGTACTCAGTGCCCCTTGAGTTATTTGCTCAAGGCTAAATTGAGGTGCATTTTCACTGACTTGCTGGCAAACATGCGCAAATGTGCTTCCTGCGTTATTGTCAATAATAGACAAAAGCATGGCGGTCATCGCATTAGTTGCTAAAAATTGTACTTCATCGTCTTTATCTCTGTACACCACAAAATAATGTGGCTGCTCAGAGGGCTGTTGCGGTTGAAACGCTTCGCTAATATGTTGTACGGGGAATTCATAGCTTAAGTTACGTGCCGTTTTAGATAAATATAAAGGGCTTTGGGTTAATTGATTCGTTACCAGTTCGCTCTCATCCAAGTCAGCCTGAGTTACCGATACATCAAGCTCAATCCATTCATAATGCGCCAGCGCTAGCATAAACACAGGGTCGCACTCTTTGGGCACATAACTTGTCATTAAATACGTTATAAACTCTTCAGCAATATCTAAAAAGTAAGGCGACTGACAATCATGTTCACTAAAAAATTCACGAACACGTAACTGCCATTGTTGCTCAGTGTAAAGTGTTTTTAATACCGGAAATGCTGATGAAACAAACCCATTGATGTTATTAAAAAAAAGCTCCCGATAAATAGCCATACGTCTGTCTTCAACATCTGCTGGGCAAGGGTTCGTTTTGGGCTGGCGAATATGAGCCATAAACTCATTTTGAATATCGATAAAACTCATAGTTAATACTCTTTTAAAACCATGCTGTTATTATTACAAGCTGCATAGGACTGTTTAAGCACTTTGCTCAGTGGATAACCGCTGCAGGTGCTTTGCTTGTAATTGATGAATTATATCCAGCTCTTTGGTTAACACGTTAATAGGTGGAATATTAAAGTCCCGCTCTAACAGCGTCGGAAATACACCATGTGTTTCATAAGCGCTATCGAGCAACTGCCATACGGGATCAATAACATCGGCGCCATGAGTATCTATAATCAAGTCCTCGGCTTCGTTGTAATGCCCTGCAACATGGGCATAAGCAATTCGGTTAGTTGGCAATGCAGCTAAAAAGGCATGTGCATCGTAGCCATGATTAACTGAATTAACATAAATATTATTTACATCTAGTAGTAACTGGCAATCAGCCTGTTCTAAAATAGCGTTTGTAAATTCAAGCTCAGTTAACTGTTGTCCAGGCGCGCCATAATAAGACACATTTTCCAGCGCAAGTGGGCGTTCTAAAATATCTTGTACCTGTTTAACCCGAGAAACAACATGGTTAACCGCCTCCTCAGTGAAAGGGATCGGCATTAAGTCATACATGTGTCCTTTTCCTGAACAATAACTTAAATGCTCGCTGTATACTTTAATATTATGAGTATCAAAAAACGGTTTTAACGACTTTACAAATTCAAGGTCTAATGGCTCAGGCGAGCCAATGGAAAGTGACAAACCATGGCAAACAAAATGATTAGTATTGGTTAACTGTTTGAACTGCTTTTCAAAGCGTCCACCTAACTTTAACCAGTTTTCTGGGGCCACTTCCATAAACTCAATTTGTTTTGGTACAGCACCGTCTAGCTCATCTAGCATTTCCCTGCGTAGGCCTAAGCCAACCATGCCAAAGTTAGGCGTTTGAATGTGAGCCATAATAAAACCTCATATTAAATAAAAAGGGCCTAATAGGCCCTATAGCTTAACGTATTTAAAAGAAAAGTTTAGTGACCACCGCATTTACCTTCGCCACATTTACCTTCTTTTTTGGTTTTAGCTTCACCGCATTTACCTTCGCCACACTTGCCTTCTTTTTTGGCCTTAGCTTCACCGCATTTACCTTCGCCGCACTTGCCTTCTTTTTTGGCTTTAGCTTCACCGCATTTACCTTCGCCGCACTTACCTTCTTTTTTGGCCTTAGCTTCACCGCATTTGCCTTCGCCGCACTTACCTTCTTTTTTGGCCTTCGCTTCGCCGCATTTACCTTCGCCGCACTTTCCTTCTTTTTTGGTTTTAGCTTCACCGCATTTACCTTCGCCGCACTTGCCTTCACCTGCGTCTAACTGGTAACCAGCAACCATTTGCTGAAATTCAAATGGGTTAGCTTGTACATCTGCACTGGCCATACTTGCACTACCAACAACCACTGCGCCGAGTGTTAATGCAATTGAATTTTTCTTTATTGTATTCATTTTTTATTACCTTCTAAACTTGTTGAACATCATTATACAAGTAGACCTGCATAAAACTAAAAACTTTCACATTATCTATTTTTTCAAAAATAACTTAGTAAACTAACTATGAACCCTAATAAGCGTTTTATCAATTTATGATTTACAGGTAAACTGGCGCTCTTTTTCAGTAATAAATTAATCACACTATGAAACTTGTTTTAGCACCTATGGAAGGTGTCGTTGACTTTAAAATGCGCCAACTACTCACCGACATAGGTGGCTTTGATCTTTGTGTGACTGAATTTATCCGCGTTGTAGATACTTGCTTGCCTGATAAAGTATTCCATCGTTATTGCCCTGAACTAAAAAATGCAGGGCTAACTCGATGTGGCACGCCAGTTAGAATTCAGTTATTGGGCCAAGTGGCTGACGTCCTAGCTGAAAATGCAGTAAAAGCGGTTAGTTTGGGCTCTCATGGTGTTGACTTAAACTTTGGCTGCCCGGCAAAAACGGTGAATAAAAGCAAAGGGGGCGCTGTTTTACTCAAAGACCCTGAACATATGTATTCAATAATTAAAACTGTAAGGGATGCCGTAGACGCTGAACACGAGGTAAGTGCAAAAATTCGCTTAGGTTTTGATGATGATAGTAATAGCCAAGAGATTGTCGATGCCGTTGTCAGTGCAGGTGCGAGCAGTATCGCCATTCATGCGCGAACTAAACGCGATGGCTATAACCCGCCTGCCTATTGGGAAAAAATCCCTCCTTTAGTTAAAGATAAACAAATTGCGGTGGTCGCCAATGGGGAGATTTGGCAGGTAGAAGATGCCCTTTTATGCCAAAAGCGCAGCGGTTGCACTGACTTAATGATTGGCCGTGGCGCCCTTTCACATCCTGATTTAGCTCGTAAAATTAAAGCTCATATTAATAATGAAGATTATAGTGAGTTAACGTGGGAAAATATTTTACACCATATTATTTACTCATCCATGCACCAAACCGCCAGTAAAGATACCAAGTACTTTGCCTCACGCACAAAACAATGGCTTGGTTATTTAAAACGTCAGTACCCACAAGCAGGACTATTATTTGACGAAATACGTCGTTTAAAAGCCAAAGATGAAGTGGCAGAGGTATTAAAAAAATATGCGAAAGCGCCACAATTTGATACAAATCATAACATCTAAGATAATCTAACTAGATAATAGCAGTATCACTGAGGACTAATTTAAGGGTTATACTGCTAATGCATCATCAGCAACGACTAAACGATGAAATTGAAAGTGTTAAAGCGACTATATTAGGCTTGCTATCACAATCTACACACCCTACACATCAAAATTTGCTTTGTATACTAACCCGTACCTCAAATGAAGAGTGGCTTGATATAGCAGCTCAGCAATTAGGCACCGAGTATAATCCCTTGATTGAGCGTATGAATAAGCTTGAAGCGGCAATAAGCCAAATTGACATTGGCCAGTATGGTTACTGTTGTGACTGTGAGGAAAAAATATCAGCGCAGCGCTTAGAGCAAGACCCTGCAGCGCAGCGATGTGATCAGTGCGCTAGTTAATAGCGCACTAAAGTTTAATTAAGTAGTTGTGGAGCAAAACTAAACGCTTGCCCTGGATAAAAAAGAATATCTTCAACTAATAAAGTCGCTTCCTCTTCACTTATGTTTAATCGTTTAAGTAAATTTAAGCGTGCTTGTGACAATGTCCAAGCGTGATAATGCACCCCTAGATCAGTCTCCATCATAGCCATATAGAGCAGTTCATCGGCTGGTTCTAATTGTGAAGCGTTAGCCCTCAGAGGTAATAGCGTATAACCCGTTAACCAGTCTAAACCCGCTATTTTCGAATCAGTTAAAAGTAATGTGGTAAGCTGTGAGGCATTTGAGGCTTCTACCGTTGTTTGCTGTTTTTGACTCTGCATTGATTTGAATTTGCTATCAATACGACTTAGCCACTCAAGCGGTGAGAGCACAGCATTTGCAAAATAATTTAATTTACTTTGATACCACTGACTGCCATTAGCAAGGCCTGATAAACCAATGCTGCCTCTTGGCTTATAGTGCGCCAAATAATTGTTTAACTCACTCAACGCTGCATTAAGTTCAACCGGTGTGTTAGTGCGATTTATGGCTTGTTGCACGTACTTTTTTAAATAACTATGTTCAACTTTATTTAGCTTTAAATTACTTTGCTCGGCAGCTTCTAGCTGAGATTTTACAAACCTTAACCATTGCTCAATATTTTTATACTGGGCATCATTTTTCGCCATAGTGAGCATATTAGCCAAAACATTTGTTTGTACAGGCCATGCAAAATAGCGCTCTGGGAATCGCTCAGCAATAACTAAATAATTAACCTGATTGGTTTGCTCTGCTGATAACTGCATTTGCATTAGCTGATGATAAATAGCGTGGCGACGCTTTAAATAATCATCTGTAAAAGGGAGCTGCTCATTACTGAGCTGTGTAACCTGTGAATTCGGTTGCGCACTTAAAGCCGTATTAAGTGATATTAACGCGCTTTGCGCTTCTTCATAAGATGAAAATATATCTGTAGGCTTAGAGCAAGACGTTAACAGCAAACAAAATAGCAGTGAAATAATAGGCGTTTTTTTCATGTCAATTCCAATAAAAAAAGCCCCAATGGGGCTTTTTAAAAATACTAGAGTACATTAAATACTAAATTTTAACACCGTTGCGAGCGGCTTTATCTTTAATATATGTAGCCCAACCTTTAGCAAACCTACGTGTGCTTGGGTCGTCCATGGCTTTAGTAATAGCAGCATAAGCTTGCTTATACTTACCTTGGTAGTAAAACGCTTCAGCTAAATCTGAATAAATAGTGCCTTTTTTATCAGAGCCAAGCTCTAATGCTTTGTTCAAACGAACAACAGCAGCGCTGAATTTTTCAGATTGTAAAAGTAATGAACCTGCTTTGCGGTAGAGCTCAGCGTCGTCATCAAATTTAGCAGCTTCTTCGTAATACTTAGCAGCTTTCTCTATATCTTTCGAACGATGGTAGTTACTAGCAATCGCGCTAATATTTTGCTTAGTGCGTTTTACTTTCTCTTCTTTAACAGCCTTTTCAAGCGTTACTGCTGCTTTGTAAGGAATTTCGTTTAAAGAATAAAAGTTAGCCAGTACTTTGTATTCAACTTCGTTTTCGAAGTAACCATTCTTGTATGCAACTTCCATAGTTGCTAGACCTTTTTGGTAGTCTTCGGTTTGTAAATAATACTTACCTAAACCTACCCAAGACTTTTTGTCTTCAGGCCATACACGAACAATTTCTTCTGCAACTTTAACCATATCTTGATATTGCTTTTTCTCAAAATAGGCAGCTAATTTAAGTTGATAAGGAGCTTTATTTGGCTCTTCAGCTAACTTAATTGCTTTATTTGCCGGTTCAAGAACCTGATCAAATTGTTTAAGCTCATAGCTTGCTTGCGCAATACGAGTGTAAACTTTCGGGTCCTCTTCACCTGTGAAGTCCATCCAATCAGAATATGCTTGCTTGGCAGCACTGTATTGTTCAGTACCCGCATACATATCGCCCAAAGTTTTTAAACCTTGAGCCTGATCAGCAAAGTTCAATACATCCGGTGCAATCGCTGCTTTCATATACTTAATTGCAACTTTGTATTGCTCTTTTTGAGCGTACATGCTGCCTAAGTAACGATTAACAGTTGCTTTATCAAAGTCATTAGACGGATCTAACTCTTTCAATAACGCTATTGCACCATCAACATCATCTTCGTTATACAAATCAAACGCTTTAATTACTTTTTTACCAGTACGTTCGCCCATGATTTTAGTTTTTGCTTTCTTACGCTCTTCAATTTTCGCGTAATCTGGCGCCGCTAAAACAGGTGCAGTTAATGATGCACCTGACACAGACATAAGAATTGCAAGTGCAGTTACTTTAGAAAAATTTCTCATTACTCGCCTCCTTAGTTGCCTTGGTTAAGTTTAAAGTCTAGTTGAACTTGTAAACCAACTTGCTTTTGTGGTTTCCCGTCAATGATCTTAGGACGGTATTTCCACTTACGCAATGCACGTTTAGCTTCACGGTCAAAGATACGTTTTGGATCTGCGTCGATAACATCAACGTCAATCACGCCACCTAACTCATCAATTGTGAACGAAAGTTGAACCCAACCTTCTTTACCATCACGTGCTGCTTGTGTTGGATATTTTGGTTCAATACGAACGATAGGTGTCGCATCACCATCTCGTCCAAATGCACCTGGACCACTTAGTCCACCGGCCGTGCTTCCCACATCGATACTTGGCATATTAAATGACAAGCCACCAGTATTTGGGTTGCTATTTTCCGGCTGTGGCGGCTGCGGTTTAGGCGGCTGCTTTGGCGGTGGCGGAGGCGGAGGCGGTACACGCTTCCTCTCCTGCACCTTAGATTCAGGCGGATTCGTCATAATTTCGACTATGATCTGCTCTTTTTGTTCCGTATTACGGTCAGCCCCACCAGAGATGAGGTATGCCATGAAGTAGAACAAGCCGAAAGTAACTGCCCCACCTGCAATCAGTGAAAACAGAAAACGAATCATTACTGATCTCCAGCTATTGAAATTCTCAGGTTATCACCCGTCGCTTTAATCTGGTCCATCACTTTAACCACTGTGCCGTGTTTTGCTTCTTTATCAGCTTGCAAAATTACAACATCAGTAGGTTGTTCTGCTAATAAACTTTCGATTTTTGCTGAAACACGTTCAACATCAACCTGCTGTTTATCAATCCAGATTGCACCGTCACTGCGAATTGCAATAAAAATGTTAGCATTTTTTTGCTTCGTAGCTTGGGCAGCTTTTGGTTTATTGACCTCGATACCAGCCTCTTTAACGAACGATGTAGTTACGATAAAGAAAATAAGCATGATAAATACGATGTCAAGCATTGGCGTCATATCTACCGCTGCTTCTTCTTCTTCACGAAAACGTTGTTTACGTGCCATATTTAATTCTCTCTCTAGTGATGAGGCATACTATCTACAAGCTTGGCTTTCACCATTCTCGCTCTTGCCTCAAGGCGTGAGCTAAAGAATACCCCAGATAGTGCCGCAACCATTCCAGCCATTGTTGGGATTGTTGCCATTGATATGCCTGATGCCATTAAACGTGCATTACCTGTACCTTGGGTTGCCATGGTTTCAAAAACCGCGATCATACCCGTAACAGTACCAAGTAAGCCTATTAAAGGACATATAGCTACTAATGTTTTAATCAACAACATACGCTGATCTAATTTTTCAGACGCTTCAGAAATCCATGCTTCACGGATTCTGTGTGCGTACCAAGACGTAGTGTCTTGGCGGGCATCCCACTTAGCTACAATTTCCTTCGTTAAAAGAGGAAACTCAGCAAGTAAGAACCAATAGCGCTCAATCATTAAAACCCACATAAGAAAGAGTGCTATCGCGACCACGTATAAAACCTGGCCGCCTGTGCCAACAAAATCCCTGATAGATTCCCAGATCTCCATCAGGACTAGCATTAGGCTTTCTCCTTCTCCGCGTGAGTCGCGATGATACCCGCGCTTTGCTCATCAAGGATATGTAGTACCGACTTACTACGACCTGCAACAATTGAATGAAGTAGGATAAGTGGTAGTGCTGCAATTAGACCTAGCGCTGTAGTTACAAGTGCTAGAGAGATGTTACCAGCCATGATCTTCGGATCGCCCGTACCGAACAATGTGATTGTTTGGAACGTTAGGATCATACCGATTACCGTACCTAGTAGACCTAGTAATGGTGCGATAGCAGCAAGGATCTTGATGATGTTAATACCCGCTTCGATGCGTGGCGTTTCACGTAGAATCGCTTCATCAAGTTTAAGCTCAAGGTTTTCAACATCTTGATTTTTGTTGTCAGAGTACACTTTAAGAATACGACCCAATGGGTTGTTTGTATTCGGTGTAGACAAGTTCTTAAGCTGAGCTTTGATCTTAGAAGTAGTAAGCGCTAAATCAACGAAACGTACTAAGAAGATTAAAAGACCTACAGCAAGCAATACGGTGATGATGTAACCAACTTCAGCACCTTGCTCGTAGTACTCCATAAGAGACTTCTTCTGCGTGTTGATACGTAAGATTGCACCACGTGTAGGATCCACGTATACGCCAGCGTAATTATCAGCTGAAGTACCTTCTAGATCAGAAATACCTTTTAAGATATAGCTGTCAGGTTGCTTACCTAGAGGCTGTATAGACTTAGTCTCTGGTGAGTAGATTAAGTAGCCATCGTCTGTAACTAAGTTGAAGTTACCGATACGTGTTACTTTTTTCATTGACGGGTTACCGTCAAGACCTGCAACTTCAGTTTCAAACGTTGAAACTTTAGCTGACTCAGTCATTTCTGTTTGAAGTGAAATCCAAAGTTCTTCTAACTCACGAACTGTTGGAAGTTCTTTAGCCGCAGCTAATGAACGAAGTACTTCAGCACGTCCTGGTTTTTCAGCACTTACTAAAGATGCTTCAATTGAACCAATCGCGTCAGCTGCTGCACGACGAACAACACCAAACATTTCACCTAACGTACCTTGCGCGTTTTGAAGAGCTTGCTCTTTTTCCGCTAAAGTATTTTCGTTTTGTGCATATTCTTTGCTAAGACGATCACCACGTGCTTTTTCAGCAGCTAATTGGCTTTTCGCTTTGTTAAGTAACGCTTGCTTATCAGCACGATCTGATAAGAACTCTTGTTCACGTTGCTTATTGATTTTCCCTTCAGAAATACGCTCTTGCTTTACTTGCTCAAGAATTTTATCTAAAGCATCAGTATTTGCATGTGCATTAAGCGCGGTACCGGCAGAAACAGACAGTACTGCTGCAACAGCAAAACCTTTAAATAGTTTCTTCATTATTGATTACTCCGCGCCAAAAATTGGTAGTTTAACAAGTTCTAGTGTGGCTTGCTTACGCGCCATACGGATCACTTCTTTAACAGGTTTTAGGTATTCTTCACCTAATTCTTTCCACTGTTTAGTGTTGTTATCCCACACCCAAGCGTGTTTTAGATCGAATGATTGCGCTACATAAGTGATACGACCTAAACGACCGATATCAACGTTAATGCTACGACCATCAACATCTAAAGTACCTTGAGAAGCAGTTACAGCTGAACTGTATGCTGTTTCAACAGTGTACGCTTCAAGTACCTGACGGAACTTCTCAGACGTTGTTACAGATGCAGATGCCATGATCTCACGTAATCTTTCAACACGTCCAAGACGAGTTTCAAGGTTAAATGGAACGTCCGCTTTGATGAATTGCTCAAGCGTATCGATCATGCGATACATCAAAGGCACAACGTTTTGTTTAGTGTTATCGATAGTCGCGATTTGACGATCGAACGATGCGATAGACGCATTTTGGTCAGCGACCAAACGTGCTACGTGATCGTTGTACACTTTCATAAGTTCAGTCTCATCAACGATGCTACGGTACTCAGCGATTAGCTCCTGAGTTTGACCATATACATTGTCAATTTTAGTTTGAGACTTAACCGCAGCCTTTTGAATTGTTTGACCTGCTTTTTGCACGTCATTCAAAGGATCTGCAATCACATTGCTGCTTGCAAATGCAAAAGCGCCAACCAACGCAGTTGCTACAAGACTCTTTCTGATTTTAACAGACATAGTTCCCAACCAATTAAGTAATGTTACTTTTATAATTTAATTATCAACCCGCAAGGGGAAGACAACCCTGATATCTTTTAATAGATATCAACTTACCAATAATGCTAAATGCATTAAGTCATGTCAACTTCATGTTTCGCATAACCTATAAATAAATCAGCTTGTTTGTAAGATATTTAAAGGGCTCACACAAAAAAATTAACATTATCGTAACTAACGTGACAAATGCAATTTCAGCAAAGCCAGATATAGTAAGAATACTGATAAACAACCTAGTTAAAGTAAACAAAAATATAACATTTAAAATTAACTTAATCGTGGCTGAAAAAAAATTAAAAATAAGCTTATTTTCTGTCCCGAATATTCTTTTTTAGTGGTTTTTGAGACTTTTTAAGCTAAAAATACAGCTAATCGTTATTATTCGCGCATTCGTCGCATAGTAATAAGGACGTGCCGATTATCTAAAAAGCAATACAAAGGAGGGGAAATAGATTACAAAGAATCATTTTTATTAACACCTGTGTTTTTTGTTTCTACTGATCATTAATATCCTGCCGATTTTTTATATTATTCCATGGAGAAATATCAATCTTACGCACTTTTATGAACTCAATATAATTAAACTCACATCAAGCAGTAGACTAAATTTAAATCGCTAGGCGATCATTGGGCAACAACGGACTCGCGCATAAAGGTTTACGTTTAATTTGGTATATCGGAGTTAAAAATATGAATAACGGATATCAGAAATGAAAGGCAATACAGAGAGATTAAAAATAGAGTTGATAATTATTTAAGAATTATGGTGAAACAGGTTAGTGTTTCACCACGATGAACTTAGGTTCACATAATAAATTATGCTACTTCTACGTTCTCAGCTTCAGGGCCTTTTTGACCTTGCTTGATGCTGAAAGTCACTGCTTGACCTTCGCTAAGAGTGCGAAAACCAGAACCAGTGATTGCGCTGAAATGTACAAACACGTCAGGACCATTTTCTTGTTCAATGAAACCAAAGCCTTTAGCTTCGTTGAAAAATTTTACTTTACCAGTAACCGACATACTAAATTTTCCTGTAAGTCAATAATTAAAATTCAGCCATATAATTATGGCAATATCCTCCCTGAGTCAATGCCCAAAAAACTGGAGGTGATAGTACAGGAAGAAGTAATAACCAAACCGGTAACCTTAAACGCAGCACAATACCGTAATTCAATACGCAAAAACTCAAAGCCAATTAAGATTAACACATTAAAATTTTTTTAGCTCTATTAATTAGGATTTATTTTTGAAGTTTCATTGTTTTACTAACGACGGTGTAACCTTTTAATTTTTATAGAAAATAACAAGCAAAATATTGTATTTTTTATAAACAGATTACAATTGCTTTAAAATAGTTTTTATCAGTATGTTTTTTAGCCACTTAAAATAAAAAACCACCTTGAATTTAAGGTGGTTTAAAGTTTAGTGTTTAAATATTAACTATTTAACTTGCCAGTCGATAACGCTCTCGGCTTTGATTGGTACTACTTCAGAGTCACCTAGCGAGTAGCTTGCCGGCACTGTCCAAGGCGATTTTTCTAAGGTAATAGTGTCGGTGTTACGCGCTAAGCCATAAAAATCTGGACCAAAATGGCTTGCAAAGCCCTCTAACTTATCAAGCGCACCAGCCTCTTCAAAAGCTTCTGCATAAAGTTCAATAGCAGCATGTGCAGTGTAAGCACCTGCACAACCGCATGCAGCTTCTTTTTTATCTTTATAATGTGGCGCTGAATCAGTGCCTAAAAAGAATTTTTTATTGCCACTCGTTGCTGCCGCCATAAGTGCTTGCTGATGAATGTTTCGCTTTAATATAGGTAAACAATAATAATGTGGGCGAATGCCCCCTGCTAACATATGGTTACGGTTGTATAGCAAATGATGCGCAGTAATTGTAGCTGCTACGTTATCAGAGGCACTTTCTACAAACTCGACTGCATCTTTCGTTGTTATGTGTTCAAGAACAATTTTAAGCTCAGGGAAGTCAACGACAACATCGCCTAGAATAGTCTCTAAAAACACTTTTTCACGATCAAATATATCAATAGACGAGTCGGTTACTTCACCGTGGACGAGTAACAGCATGCCAACTTCTTGCATTGCTTTTAACACCGGATAAATATTTTTAACCGATGTTACGCCAGAATCTGAATTTGTGGTTGCACCCGCTGGGTACAATTTAGCTGCAAATATTTTACCCGTTGCTTTTGCCTTTTTTATCTCTTCTGGTGTCGTTTTATCAGTAAGATAAAGTACCATTAGTGGCTCAAACTGCCCTTGAGGTTTCGCTGCCATAATGCGCTCTCGGTACGATAATGCGGTTTCAGTACACGTGGCTGGCGGTACTAGGTTTGGCATAATGATCGCGCGGCCCATATAACGACTGATATCACGTACTGTATCTTTTAGCTGATCCCCGTCGCGTAAATGTACATGCCAATCATCGGGCCTAGTAATCGTTAGAGTTGTCATTTTGCTCGTCATCGTAAAATCCTAATGCTTAAGTTAACTGATCATAGGCATATGGGGTTTTCGAGTAAAGACCTTATTAAAAATAATCCTTAGATACTATATATAAAGTAAACTTTACACTTCACGCTTCTCATTTATCGTTTTATTTTGTAGAAAGGTTAATATTAGGTTAACGTATGTACCTTTAATAATAATTATAAGGCCTACCTTCGTTGCCTATGTCGAACACTATCGATACTACTAAAGCGCTCGAAACTAAAACGGATCAATTGAGTATAATCAATCAGTTCTCCTCTAGTTTATTGCAACTGAATACGTTAGAAGCGCTCTTTAGTTATGTCACCACACAAGTTGTTAATCGACTTGGATTTGTCGACTGCGTGATTTATTTAGCCGATGACAGCCAATCTACGCTAAATCAAGTGGCGTCTATGGGTATTGAAAGCGAACACACTAGTTATCAGTCAGAACGAAAGTTAATCCGCTTTAATGAGGGGATAACGGGCTATGCTGCATCAACTGGGCAAGCTTTAATAATAGGCGATGTAACTAAAGACAGCCGCTACATTGCTGATGAGCGCCCTGCGCAATCAGAGCTGTGTGTGCCTCTAATATATAAAGATAAAGTACTCGGCGTAATTGACTGTGAACACCCAATAAAAAATTACTTTACCAGTTCACATTTAGAAATTTTAACTACCGTTGCCCACTTACTAAGCGCAAAAATAAATCAAGTGAATACCGTCAACAGCTTGCAAGATACCGTTCGGCAACTTAATAATGCGCAAAAATTAGAAAGTAGCCTACTGCAAATAGCTAACTTAACCTATAAAGCACAAAATTTAGATACCTTTTTTAAATCGCTGCATGTGATTATTGATAGCCTCCTTAATGCAAGTAACTTTTTTATTGCTTTGTATGATAAAAAAGAAGATGTTCTAGATTTTGTCTATACCGTTGAAGGCGGTGTACAAACAAACACGCATAAAATTATTTCAAAAGATCAGTTAAAAGAAACAGCCTCTTACTATTTATTAATTAACGAGCGCCCTTTACTGCTTAATAAAGAGCAATACCGACACTATATTGAGCAAGGCCACTTTAAATTGGTCGGTGAACTAGCAGACTCTTGGCTTGGTGTGCCATATAAAGTTAATGAGCGCATGAGTGGCGTTATTGTCGTACAAAGCTATGACAAGCAACATTACTACAACGAACATGATAGCTCGCTGTTGACGTATGTGAGCCGACAAATAAGTATGGTTATAGACAGGCATTTAGCTCGCCAAGAACTCGAGCACAAAGCACTGCATGATGAACTAACAGGGCTTGCCAATCGTTCGTTACTAATAGAAAGAATGAAGCATGCAATTTTACGCTTGAATCGCGCTAAAAAAGGTACTTTTCATGCTCTGCTCTACCTTGATTTTGATCGCTTCAAAAGTATTAATGATTCGTTAGGCCATGAAGTAGGTGACCATTTTTTAATTGCTATTTGTAAATTGATTACTCAAACCGTTCGCAATACTGATACCTTTTCTCGCTTAGGTGGCGATGAGTTTGCTATTTTTATGGAAAATCTCAGTCATCGTGACCAAGTAAACGATGCCCTCGCTCGAATAAAAACCGCCCTGTCAGATCCCATTGATATTGATGGTCATTTACTGCAACCCTCTACCAGTATTGGCGTTGCATTTAGCGATAATGTAAACGATGAAGCATTTGTTTTATTACAGCAATCAGACGCGGCTATGTACGAAGCAAAATCATCAGGGCGTGGCCAAGTTAAGTTTTTTAATAATGTCATGCGTAACAAGTTAAAAACACACGCCGACCTTGAAAATGATTTACAACACGGTATTGAGCATGATGAGTTTGAACTGTATTTTCAGCCTATTTTTAACATTACTAGCAGTGACGTTATGGGGTTTGAAGCTTTAGTACGTTGGCATCACCCACGAAAAGGGTTTGTATCGCCAGGTGACTTTATCCCCATTGCAGAAAAAACGGGGCAGATTATCAATTTAGATTTGCATTTGCTCGACCTTGCAGCACAGCATATCGCTTTATGGCAACAACAAGGGCATCGTTTTTTACGCGTTACGGTTAATGTTTCATCTCGCCACTTCGCAAGTTTAGAGTTTGTGGATCAGCTTCATGCAATCTACAAAAAACATCAACTACCTTTAGGCTCATTATGTCTAGAAATAACCGAATCGGGATTGATTGAAAATTTAGAGTTAGCAACACAAATTATTCAAGGATTATCGCCTTTAAAAGTATTGCTCTGTTTAGATGACTTTGGCACCGGTTACTCTGCCCTTGGTTACTTGCATCAACTGCCTATTCATGTCCTTAAAATTGATAAAAGCTTTATCGATAATTTAAAAACCACAGTCAATCCATTGATTGATGCTATTTTAACCTTAGCCATTTCATTAGATCTTATTGTTATAGCAGAAGGGATAGAAAGCCCTGAACAACTCGCTATTTTGCAAAAAACCCAATGTGATTATGGCCAAGGCTTTTTAAAGTCTAAACCTGTTACAGCAAAAGAAGCTATTTTACTAATACATAGCCCTCTTTAATTAATAAGCCAGGGTTGCTGGCTTTTAAAAATCACAGTAATTTCTTACACGCTTTTGCCAGCCCATTAGCTGGCTGTTCTATTGAATGCTATATGACTTATTTTGCCAACACTAACTCATGCAACGTCACTCTATAGCTTTTTGCAACCTGCTTAGAACTGCTTACTTAAGTAAGGGTCTATTTAACCAGTAGAAAACCTTATAATTAGTTTTATGTCACATTGTTCTTAATAAAAATCTTTAACCCCGTTAGCGAATGCTTTAATACATTACATTATTTAAAGGCGTATACGAATTGGTATTAATGTATGCCAATGAGTAGCCCCTAATCATTCAATCCTTGCATTCGCTGCTTTTTTCAATCGTATATCCTTTACACCTCAGTTGCGTTTACTGAGCTTTTGCCTGCCAAACCCTTCGCCGTAAATTTTAATTCGCATTTTAACCTCGCTATGAAACATCTAAATATTAATGTCGCGCTATAACCTACTTATTTTAGAGAGTTACATGACAATAAAGTTATCTGTTACCAGAACAATAATCATTAATAAAAAACCCAAACAAACATGAGATAAATTCAACAACAAATAAAAAACTAAACACTGTTTGACTCAACAAAGTTAAAAAACTTAATGTTCGCAGTAAAAAACACACTAAAGTGCAATTTTATAGCCATCCAGACGTTGAAACGGTTTTTGTAAAGGCGTAGTATGTAATGAATCTGAGCTATACTCACCATATCCATGAGATTTATTAAAGATGATTGACATTAAACACTTAAAAACAATTGCTACCCTTAAAGAAACGGGTTCTCTCGTCAATACAGCCCGCGAACTATTTTTAACTCAGTCAGCTTTATCACATCAAATCAAAGATTTAGAAAACAAATTAGACTGCCAGTTGTTTGAGCGTAAAACTCAACCAGTCCGATTTACACCTCAAGGTATGTTATTACTTGAATTAGCACACGAAATATTACCTAAATTAGAAGCCACCAAGTGCCGACTCAAAGAAAGCCTAAACCAGCCTATTTCGCAGCTGCGTTTAAGCGTTGAATGTCACGCCTGTTTTCATTGGTTATTGCCTACTATCAAAGAATTTAATAACTTTTGGCCTGATATAAAAATTGATTACGAGCGTGGCTTTAGTTACGACGCTATCCCAGACTTATTAAATGATGAATTAGATCTCGTGCTTACATCAGATATTCGCGACCCTGACAAACTCGAATACGCCCATTTGTTTGACTTTAAGCTGAAACTGATTGTGGCACCAGATCACGACTTAGCGAAAAAAGCCTATGTAACTGCGCTTGATTTGAAAAGCGAAACTATTATTTCTTACCCTATTCCGCGTGAGCGCCAGGATATATTTAAGCATTTCATCCAAAATGCGCGTTTTGACGGCACGCTAAAAACGGTTGATCAAGGTTTACTTATATTTCAATTAGTCAGTGCAGGTATGGGTGTGGCCGCCTTACCCGATTGGTTAGTAACCCCGTATGAAAGCCAAGGGTTAATTAAGTCAATTCCACTGGGCGCGCTTGGTTTAACGCGTCCAATGTACTTAGCGATGAAAAAAGATATGAAAGACAATCCAGTTTATCGTCACTTTTTAAACACCTGTAAATTAAATAACGGTCGATAAACCTTAAACTTATGAGTAACATGCTAATAAATATACTTAACCATGTTGCTCATTATGTTTGAACTAAAAAAAATACTGGGCGGCTTGCTCATGCCGTTACCTTTGTTGGGTTTAGTAAGCCTAATATTACTTATTTTTGCGCTCAAACAACGAAAGGTCACAATCGCTTTATCTTTAATGAGCCTTGTAACTTTGCTACTTGCCAGCACCCCTTTGGTGGCCAACTTACTGATTAAAAATAGCCAACCAACCTCATTGGCATTTAATTATCTTAAACACCCCAATTTAGATAAAATTGTGGTGCTTGGCTGTGACATAAACCCCAACCCTGCATTGAGTGCTAACAGCCAGTTAGGTAATTGTGCGTTAACCCGTTTGGTAGAAGGAATAAGACTTGCTAACATTTACCCTCATGCGCAACTGATTGTTTCAGGTGGGGGGTATGAAAAAGTCACCAACAGTGCGTTAATGTATAAAACCGCGATTAGCTTGGGTATTAATAAAAATCGTATTGTGCAAAATCCAAACGCAATGGATACCGCCCAAGAGGCAAAACTTTTAGCCTCGAAACTCGTTGATTACAAGGTCGCTTTAGTCACCTCAGTAAGCCATATGCCCAGAGCAAAGAATTTATTTAATGCGCAAGGCATTAACGTTATCCCTGCCGCAACCGACTATCACAACTTTGCCGCTTTCCCTTGGTATAAACAACTCATACCCAATGCAAAAGCATTACTAGTAGTTACCCAGTATGCTCATGAAGTTATTGGCAATGCGTGGATAAATGTACGCCGTACAATTAACCCTGAAGCACTTTAATTAAATTAACGCTTATTACGCTGGGTAAATTCCCCCTGTAAAACTGCGATTATTTGCGTTTTACACAGGGGGTTATTAAAAAATAAAAACTGAATATTCGTTTGTTTGGCTAAAATAACATCTTTAACTAAAAAATAGCGTTGGCTGTTTTGTTATTCTTGGTGAGCTTTAACCTCAGCTGTTTTATTCCAAAGCCGATACAGTGTTACTAAAAATACGCAAAGAAATAATAGACTTAGTGCTGTTAAATTCTCAACACCTAAAGCATCAAAAGTAGCACCGAAAATGTAGCCTCCACCGACTAAAACAATAACCCATAGCAGTGCAGAGCATCCATTTAACACACTAAAACGGCGCCAACTAATTGCTGTAAGCCCTACGGGAAGGGCACCAATCGTGCGTAATCCTTTAGGATAACGATATAAAAAAATGTAGGCTGTGCCATGGCGTTCAGCAAGCTCACTGGCTGTTTTGAATAATCGACCAAGGCGGCCTGGTTTTTCAAGCCATGCCGCGCCATACGCTCTTGCTAAAGCAAAACGTAATTCATCGCCCAAGTAGCCACCCATAAAAGCAGCCAAAGCAACAAAACCAACATCTAGTGCGCCAGTATGTGCAGCATAGCCTGCGAACAAAGGTAGCCATCCACTTTTTAACGCACAATAACCAAAAAGTAACAGATAAACCAACAACCCGTACTGCTCAATTAAAGCTAATACCCCTTCCATTTCATTCCTTTAAAGTAACTACCTTAGTAGCAAGCAAAGTAACATTGTAATTTAAACGAGGTAAGTACAGCGAAAGATCTGTGTTTTTTGCAATATAAGAATGGATGTAATTATGATTTTAAGCGTAGGTTTATATCTATTACGTTTATTAAATTTTTGGGATGCATAAACCAAAAATAATTAACTCACAAAAAGGATAAAAGGGTATGCGGGTATATAAAAAATCAACATACTGACTTACCATAGTTTGCTAAATTAGCTATTTAGAACGCTATATTTTAAATAACCTACCCGAAATACGTTACAAGTAGGTTATTTATAAAATTACTTTTAAGCTAGGTGTTTACACAGGATTGTCTATGTCAATAAATGTCACATCAAAGCCATGTTTATCGGCAAGGTATTCACCCAACGCTTTAATACCGTAGCGCTCGGTAGCGTGATGACCAGCGGCAAAAAAGTCGATATTTTGCTCGCGTGAGCTGTGAATGGTTTGCTCTGATGCCTCACCAGTTAAGTAAGCATCAATACCTTGCTCGGCTGCTAAGTCGATATACCCTTGCCCGCCACCTGTACACAAAGCGATGGTTTCAATTTTATCAGTACGTACTAAACTCGTTAGTGGCTCGCGCTTAAGCACTTGGCTTATTTTTTTGGCAAATTCACTGCCCGTTAGCGGCGTTTTTAAACGCCCTTTCATCGCTACACTGTTGTTAGTTGGCTCAAGGCCTGCTTCAATTTCAATATCGAGCAATTGCGCCAGCTGTGCGTTATTACCCATTTCAGGGTGAATATCTAACGGCAAATGATAGGCAAATAAATTGATGTCGTTAGCTAAAAGCGCAGCCACACGACGTTTTTTCATGCCAGTGATAGGTTGTGACTCGCCTTTCCAAAAATAGCCATGGTGTACCAAAATAGCATCAGCATTATTTTCAATCGCGGCATCAATAAGTGCTTGGCTTGCTGTTACACCCGTTACTATGGTGCGTATCTCATCTTTACCTTCTACCTGAAGCCCGTTTGGACAAAAATCGTTAATGGTTTCTGGCTTTAACAGGGTGTTTAATAATTGATTAAATTCTCTACGTTGCATACTACTTACCTTACTTTGCACTGAATTTTGTACAAATTTTGGCGGTTATGCACTAAAAATGAAAGGAAAATCGCAAAAAATTGAAAAACAGTTCTAAAATAGGTATAAATACCTCTTCTTTATCTGTGTAAACAACGTATAGGGTCTCTGATGAGCAAACTAGACAAAACAGAAGTGTTATCTGCCTTTGAAGCTGCATATGAAGCTGCCAACGGTAAAAAACCTGAAATAACAACTAAACCTGGCTGGTATAGCATTGATGGCGGCAAGAACATGCGCCTAGCTGATGTAGCAGAGCTGACTAAAGAATTAAGCTCTGGTAAGTCTACAAAAAAAGCTGCAGTAAAAGCACCTGCTAAAAAAACTAAAAAAGCTGCTCCTGTAAAAGCACAGAAAAAAGCGCCTTTCACCGTGATCACACAAAACGAAGAAGGCTACACAGCAGAAGAGCTTTGGATAGTTGAGCTTGCTCGCAAAGATCACGATTGCCGCCTACCTCGCGGTGTTGTTTGATCAGCTGAGTGCTTTGTATAAAAGAAACCGCGTTAAGCGGTTTTTTTATATTTATTATCCATCAAGTATTGAATAATCCACCTCGCAACAAAGCCAGACAAAACTATGAATACAGTTCCTGCCAGTACTGGCATTATTAAAAAATCCCAACTTTGGCCAGACTCAATAATTAAGATAGGGTTTGCGCCGGCAGCAGGGTGAATAGTTTTTGTGATTATCATTAATGTTATAGCAATACCCACAGCCAGCCCAATCATAATCGCACTATCAGCACTATAGTAGCTAAAAGCAACCCCAATCATTGCGGTCAGCATATGCCCCCCTATTACGTTTTTTGGCATAGCTAACGGGCTCTGCGGTACGCCAAAAACAAGTACAGCTGTTGCGCCGAATGGCGCCATTAACCAAATACCGTAATCACCCATATAATTTAGCCACGCCAAAAACCCCAAAACAAAAGTAGAAAAAACGCCTGCGATTAATGCCGACTTTATTTGCTCACTATGCATATTACCTCCTCAAAAGTAGACCGACTTGTCTACACATGCAATATAGACAAGTCGGTCTACCTATGTCAAGCTGTGTTTTTACTGCTCAAATTTGGAATATCATGGATAAACAACAACAAATAATCAGTACGGCACTGAGTCTTTTTTATAAAAAGGGTATACACGCTGTTGGTATTAATGAAATTTTAGCTGTATCGGGCATTGCAAAAAAAACCTTATATAAGCACTTTGAAAGCAAAGACGCGCTTATTTGTGCTTGTTTAGTCGCACGTGACATCTGCTTTAACGCTTGGCTTAAAAAAATATGTATACAACCAAGTGCTATGTTAGTCGCACAGGCAATTTTTGCCGGACTGAAAAAGTGGATTAATAATGAGGTTTCAGAGTTAGGGTGTTTTAATGGCTGTTTTTTTATTAATACTGCAGCTGAGTACCCTGTAGAGAACGACCCTATTGCCAAACTTTGCAAACAGCACAAGCAAGCGAACTTTGAGATCATACTATCAGCTCTTTTAGAAACACCTGAATTTGCTCACAATAGAGAAAAAGCAATTGAAGCCACGCAACACTTACTTATTTTAAAGGAAGGTTATATATGTAGAGCGAGGGTGATGCATGATGTAACAGTGACTCCACCTAGTGATAATATTTTAAAAGCGATAGTAGCGGTTAGTTAAATAGGTAAATACAGTATAAAAAAAGCGGCTAAATAGCCGCTTATTAACTAAAAAATGGCTGCATTATTCAAAAAATAATGGTTCACGCTGTTTTTTGCCTACTTCGTTCATGGTGGCTGCGTCGAACAAACGGCCGTTGATCATGGTGTAATCAATTTTGTCTGAATCACGAATGTTTTTCAGTGGGTCGCCATCAATAACCATTAAATCTGCCAGTTTACCGACCTCTAATGAACCCACATTTTTATCTAGGCCTAAATATTTTGCCGGATCGAGTGTAGATGCTCTAATTGCTTCCAGTGGCGTCATGCCGCCTTGGGCAAACATCCACATTTCCCAATGCGCACCTAACCCCTCACGTTGACCATGCGCCCCCAAATTAACAAGTACACCTAAATCTTGTAACTCAGCCGCTACGCGAGCATTGTTAAAGTGATTATAGTGATGATCGGGTGCTTTAACTCGGCGCATTGAGCGCGGTAATAATTGGTTTTTAGGCACAAATTTACTTAAACGTGGATGATTCCATACGTCCGTTTTATCATACCAGTAGTTTTCACCCCAAATACCGCCATAGGCAACCACCAATGTAGGTGTGTAACCTACATCACTTTGTGACCATAGCTGCTTAATATCGTCATAAATATGTTCAACAGGAATTGAATGCTCAATGCCTGTATGGCCATCGACTACCATACTCAAGTTATGTTGTAATAATGACCCCCCTTCTGGTACTACCATCATTTCAAGCATTCGCCCTGCTTCTATAACTTGCTGACGCTGCTCTCTGCGCGGTTGATTATAAGATTTAACACTAAACGCACCCACTTTTTTAAGGCGCTCTAAATGAAATTTAGCATCATCTAATGAGTCAATATGCGAGGTATACCCAGGCATATTCGCGCCGTATAAAATAGTACCGGTAGAGAAAATACGCGGACCAACGATCATCCCCGCTTTTTGCATTTCACTCGCGGTAAATATTTCAGTGGTGTCGTTTGATGGGTCGTGAATAGTAGTAACACCCAGCGCAAGACCTGCTAAGTTTTTCCAGTTTTGCTGCGGGATAATTTCATCACTGGCTTGTGAGCCATGAGCATGGGCATCTACAATGCCAGGCATAATTGTTTTACCTGTTACATCAATGACCTTTGCCCCCTTAGGAATACTCACATCAGCAGCAGTGCCAATGGCTTTGATATGTTTGCCATCGGTAATGATCACGCCATTTTCAATGACCTTTTCACCCTCCATGGTAATAATTTTAGCGCCAGTTAATGCAATCATGCCCTGTGGTTCAGCCATTTTTTTACTAAAGCCGATATTAGTCCCGCTTTTTACTTTAACGTCTTTATCATCTGCTTTATTAATAGCAAACATACCCTCTAAACTGGCATGGTAAAGCTCAGGCCCCAGTGTCCAATACAGTTTATTGCTGTTGGCACTCCAGCTAATGTTTTCACCGGCGCGTACAGATAGTTGCTCAATTGGAAATTGACTGTCTTTGGGCCCAATATTTATCGTTTTGCCGCGCTCTACAAATGGAGTAACAAATACTTTAAAGCGCTCAGCAAAAGCTAAATACTCACCATCAGGAGAGACTCTAAATTCAGTGGCGTGCTCTGACTCATACAGTTTACGTACTTTTTTACTTTCAAGCTCTACCACACTCAACGTTGGTTTAGGCCATGGGCTCATAATATAAACACGATCGTTGGCACTGCCAAACTGAGGTTGATAGCCGCTTTTAGAAATGAGCTCACTTTTTCCGCCTTTAGCACTAACACTGTATACCCCAGGATGCAGTGACCACTTAGGGTTTAAAATGCTGCCGCCGCTGGCTTTACGATACACCACGGTTTTGCCATCTGGACTAAATGTTGGCTCTACGTATTTTCCCGGCTCTTGTGTAATAGTGTCGCCACGACCACTGCGTGCAGAGACGACACGCACGGTGCCTTGTTCGTTATCATCCCACGTGGTGTAGACAATGTTTTTGCCATCACGAGAATACTGCGGGAATAACTCATAATGATCGGTTTGCTTAGTTAAGCGCTTTATTTTTCCTGATTCTAAGTCGCGCTTGTAAATATAGCCCAATGCTTCAAAAAGTGCGGTTTCACCGTCAGGGCTAATTTGCACATTACGCAGCATTTTTACATCAAACTCATCAGTGTCGATATTTTGAGTAAAACGCACTGCTTTTTGAATTTTTTTCGTGGTGTCTACTTTAAATGCAATATTGCTAACTGATTTATCATCGACATTGAGTTTATGAAGGGTGCCACCAGCCCAAAATACCAGCTCTTCGTTATCTGGGGTCCACGCAATAGTCGGATATACGCCATGAATCGCCCACGTTTCTTGCATATCGCGCTCTAGCTTGTCGTATAGCTTAGTATGCTCACCACTGGTTAAATCATATAAGTACAGGCTGGTTTGAAAGTCATCACGCTTTATGTACGCTAGTTTTTTACCATCTGGCGACGGCGTCGGTCTTATTGCCCCGCCCATGCCACTTATAATGGTTTCTATGTCGCCTGTTTCACGGTCATAACGCTTAATTTTATAAATACCGGCAACAGAGTCTTTTGAATAATGAAAAGTTTTACCCGGGGTTGCATCATGCGAAAAATAAACATACCGACCATCCGGTGAAAACATGGGTTCACCTAAATCTTTTTGATCGTTTTCACGTTTAGTCAGTTGCACCCCTTTACCGCCGGCTTTGTGATAAAGCCAGACCTCACCTGCGCCTAGCGAGCGACTGGCGGTAAAATGCTTACGTGCAACTAAATAATCGCCATCAGGGCTCCACGCAGGGCTATTGAGTAATCTAAATGTTTCGTCAGTGACGGCGGTTTGGTTTTCGCCGTTAACATCCATTATCCAAATATTGTCACCACCGCCTTGATCTGATGTAAAAGCAATGTGCTTGCCATCTGGGCTAAAGCGCGGCTGCATTTGCCATGCAATGTCTGAGGTTATTTTAGTCGCTTTACCACCACTCATTGGCATGGTGTAAATATCGCCCAGTAAATCAAATACTAAGGTTTCTCCGTCAGGACTTATATCGACATTCATCCATGTGCCTTGCTCTACACTAATAGATGCATCAACAAATTGCCCTTTAGGTGAATCAACTTGCCATTTTTTTTCATCCGTTTGCTCTGCGTGTGCGTGGCCTAATGCCAATGAAACCGATAACGCGAGTGCTGTTTGCAGCATTTTTTTCATGCTTATCTCACTTATTATTGTTGCTGTGTGTTGATCTATTACATGATTGCAACAAAAACGCCAGCAAGTTACCAGCGTAATAGGATGAAGTGCATAAAATTAGTGCCAAACAATAGGATCAAATTGATAAAAATCCACTAGCAAATGGTAAATTTCAGGGTCTTCACGGCGTAAATCGGCGGGTTTCTCTAAGAATGTTTCGGTGATCACCGCAAAAAACTCAGCCTCATTGGTGGCTCCATAGCTATGTATTACATGCGGCATACTATAAGCAACATGGGTTTTTAACTGCGAAAACGCTCGGCTAAACACTCGCCCCCATTGTTGGTATTTTGCCTGTGATGCAAGTAGTGGCGTGCCGGTGGTTTTACCGGTTTCTTGATCAAGTTGATGTGCAAATTCATGAAACACTAAGTTATGCCCATCACTGGGTAAGCGGTTGCCCTCAAGCACATCATGCCAGCTAAGCACCAATGTTCCCCCCGGCCACGATTCACCTTGCCTTACTGTATTATGAAAACTGACAAGACCTGCGTTATCGCGGCTTGATTGGGGCGCGTAATACGCGCTGGGGTAGAGTAAAATTTCTTTTACGTTTTTATACAAAGGCCAAGGCTTGTTAAGCACCAGCAAGCAGGCATCGGCGGCAATAATGAGTTTCATTGCCTCCGTTAGTTGCAACCCATCGCAGCCAACAAAACGCTTTTCATTTAAAAACCACACAATATGGGATGCTAACTTGGCTCGCTCTGCATCGGTCATTTTGTTGTATATGGGCATAGCACGCAGTAACAACGTGTGTTGTTGCTCATTTAACAATAAATCACTGTATTTACGGTGCCACACGGCATTTTGAATATCAGGCCAGCGCCAAAACATTAAAATAAATACAATTAAAACAAAAATTAATAGCCCATTTATCATTGGGTCGTCCTAAATCAAACCATTTAGCTTTAACGCCAAAATACTGCGCCCGTATTATTAAAATAGTAATGGGTGCAGTGAGGCTGTTTTTCAATCACATCACTTCAGTTCGATTTCGGCCATTGTTTTTTGCCTTATACAAAGCTTGATCAGCCCGTGATAATAATCGGTCATAATCATCAACATCACCAGAGTCAGAAACACCAAAACTCACGGTTACGCTGAGGCCTTCTGCGATATTTGAAAAGTTTTTATTTTCAATACATTTGCGTAACTTCTCGCACATTTCTTGTGCCTGCACTGCACTCGTATCGGGAAACACAAAAGTAAACTCTTCGCCACCCCAGCGAGCTACCTCTTGCTCACCTTCGCAGTGCGCTTTAAGAATGTTAGCTACTTCACATATAACCTGATCACCTATGAGGTGTGACCAACCATCGTTAATCCGTTTAAAGTGATCAATATCCATAATAGCGATAGCAAGTGATTTATTACATGCTTTAAAGTCTGAAAAGTTATCCGCCAGCCAGCCATCAAATGCGCGGCGATTCGGTAAATCGGTAAGCTGATCGTGTGTGGCTTGATACGCAAAGGCACTGGCTTGCTCTTGCAGTGCTTGCGTTTGCTTCACCACTCGACTCGTTAATTCCTTTTCAACTTGTTTATAACGATATAAGCGGTAGCGATAAGCGCTATATATCACCACCACAAAAAGAAAAAACATAAACAACTTAAAGCTTGTTTTTTGCCAAAAGTGCGATTGAATTTCAAAGTTAACGACTTTGTGATTTTGTTGCCAATCAGTATTTGGATAGGCTGCACGTACAGCAAAAGAATACTTGCCCGCAGGTAAGTTAGTGTATTCAGCAGTCGCTATGTGTTGACGGTTGATCCATTCGTTATTAAAGCCTTCCAATTTTGTTTGAAAGTTTAATCGCTGCGGCATAATAAAGCTCAGTCCCGCGTATTGAAATGACAAGCGCGTCACCCCTGGTGGTAAAATAATAGTTTCACCGTCTATAGGTAACGACGTTGGTTTACCATCAACAGAAAAGCTTTCAACAATCGTTGGTAACGCTATTTTAGTGGCTTCTTTTAAACGTTCCGGTTTTACTGTACTCACCCCTTTTGCGGTAGCAAACCAAATTGTGCCATCTGAATGAGCGGTTGCAGAGGGGGTTGAACCGCCATTTGCTTGTGCACTGAGCATGCCATCACCCTCATCGTATAATTGAAAGGCGAGCGTACCTCTATTGTTAGATTTTGAATCAAGCAGCTCATTTACCTGCTTATAATTGACTTCAATAATGCCACGGTTACTTGATAGCCAAAGTGAGTCTTTAAACTGCACAATTTGAAAAAGCTTATCAACGGGTAAACCTAATTCACGCCCTAAAATAGTCATCTTTGCGTTTGAATGCTGATAACGAACTAAGCCGCGATCGGTAGCCATCCACGTATATTTATCGTCAATGTAAAAGCCAAACGCATATTGGGCGGCAAATTCAGCAGGAAACTCAACAGGATTAAACACGTCAGTTTGAGTGTCATAAACCACGACCCCATTACCGGTTCCTACCCAAATATTAGCTGAGTTATCTTCACTCAAGGCTAAAATAAACCCACTCGGCAGCTCTTTTTCATTAGTAAATTGGTTTAAGCTACCGTCGGTATTAACGCGTGTCAGCCCCATGGCCGAGCCTATCCACAAGCGATTTTTTGAATCAAAAAGTAAAGATCTTACTTCATTACTACCTAAGCCATTATCACGGTTTAAATAAGGTATGAGTTCGTTATTTACCACTTTTAAAACACCCGAAGTGTATGTGCCTACCCAGACATCACCTTGGTTTTGCTCTAGTAAGCTTAATACTGAATATGGCGAGCCTTGTTTAGTGCCTTTAATATGGCTGATCTGATTATTGTGCAGCCGATCTAACCCCGTGCTTCCGCCTATCCATAAACTGCCATCGGAATGTGACAATACCGTACGCACATAATCGCTAGATAAGCCTCGCTTTTTGCCCCACGATGAAAACGGCGCTTCTCTTAACCTAAATACACCAGCATTGGTGCCTACCCAAATACTATTTTCTCTGTCTTGTAACAAAGAAAGAATACGGTTAGCGGGTAAACCATTTTTAGCATCTAATTGCTCTAAACCATCGACGCTAAGCCTAAAAACACCTTTATTAATGGTGCCAAACCACAGATCCCCATGATCATCTTCTAACAAACTGGAAATAGATTCCGCGTCGAGTTGTGGGTGAGGCGATTCAAATAGCTCGCCATTAAGGATTCGTGCCCCTCTTTCACTTCCTATAATGAGTCGACCTTCACGGGTGATTAATAAGGTATATACGGGAGCATCTGGTAACCCTTGTTGTGGCGTCATCAAAGTGGGTTTGTAGTTGACTATTTTATACAGGCCATCACTGGTTGCTGCCCATATAACCCCCTTGGGGTCTTCAATGATTCGATACGCACTGACATTTTGTATTATTGGGATGTCTTGAGTGCTACTAGCTGAACGATAAAACACACCATCATTCTCAAGCGCTAGCCACAAGTTATCATTTTTACTTTTAAATATATGATTAACCATCGCTTGGGCAGGTGGTTGCGTGTCCCATTGGCGATGTTGATATAAGCTAATACCGCCGCGCGCCCCTGCAATAAGTAAACCGCCATCAGATGTAGGGGTTAGCGCACGTACGCCTGAGTCAGGCAAGTCAGTAATTTCGGAGCGAGTAAATAACTTAAACTCTTGGCCATTGAAGCGGGCAAGTCCTTCCCAAGTACCCACCCATAGATACCCATCTTGTGTTTGTGCAAGGCTATTAATGCTATTGTGAGGAAGACCCGTACGTGTATTCCAAGTTTCAAAAAAATAATCACGTAACGGCAAACGAGTCTGCTGTTGTGCGTCAACAGAAAAAATCACCAACAAAATACATAAAATCACTAAGCGATTCATCAGATATTGCCTTTATAATTATAATTATTAATTTTTATATTTGGGTAAGTTTAGAGTGACAATTTAAGTTAAAAGCACTGCTGGCAAATAATAACATAAAATTTACAACTTTTTCATTAATTATTATTACTTAAATTATCAAATGTATACTGCAATTGCTTTATAAATTTAGCGACATGAAGCCCATCCAACAACGCATGATGAACATCAATAGCAAGCGGCATTTTACCTGTCTCAGTGTTGTATTGGCCAAACACAAATTTAGGAATACCATTACTTTGACCGTGGGTAAATGCATGCGAAAAGCTGCTAAAGTTTAGCCAAGGTAATACAGAAACATGAATTAAATCTGCTTGCCCTTCAGTTGCTGCAAACGCATCAGAAAACAGTGGGTTTAATTTTGTGGTATCGCTAATAACTTTCGCCTCACGGGCAAATTCATTTAACGACTCGTGTAATTTAAAATAACTAAAGCGAAACGACTCATCATCGGCAAGCTCGACTACACTTGCCCGCGTAGCACTTAAGTAACAAGGTTTTTGGTTAATAATGCGCAGCATCATCGGCTCATACTGATGACAGGCTTTTAATAAGCAATAAATATAACCATGAAAAAAAGCAATATTAGCTTGTTTACAGGCGGTATATAACTTTTTCGCATTCAGTTGTACGCACAGATTAAAATAAGGCTGAGTGAACTGCTGAAATAACTCAAAGTGTTGCTTTCGAGGCCATTGCTCAAAATCAAGAGGGGTAATAGAAAAATCAGTAGAGGACATAAAATATAGATAAAGTGTAAAACTAAATTTTACCGTGCTTTATCTATATTCGCATTAACTAAAATGACGCTTTGGGTGTAGTTATACCAAAGTCTTACATAAGGTATAAAAAAGGAGCGTATTTCGCTCCTATTTTAAACCGAGTGGAAACTTAAAGTCCGTTTTCAATAATTTCTTGTGCCAGTTCATCGGCAATTAAATGCGTTGATTTTTGCTCTTTTTCACTACGGGTAAAAATTTCACTAAGTGTATCGTAAATTCTTTCTACGTGTTTATTAGAAGCCTCTTTACTGTAACCCTCTGGTGCAGTTTCGTAATAAACGTTAATAATACCACCTGCATTTATTACATAATCAGGCGCATATAAAATACCTTTTTCACGTAAAATTTCACCATGGCGTGATTCAGCAAGTTGATTGTTTGCACAGCCTGCTACTATCGTTGCTTTTAAGCGTGGGATTGTTGTGTCATTAATAGTGGCACCTAATGCACAGGGTGCATAAACATCCACATCTAGGTCGTATATTTCATCAATACCAACTGCGGTTGCGCCAAAATCATTTACTACACGTTCTACTGCAGCTTGATTAATATCGGTAACAAATAACTCAGCACCAGCTTCAGACAAATGTTTACATAATCCATAAGCTACTGCACCTAAACCTTGCACCGCAACTTTAATACCAGAAAAGTCTTGAATACTGCGTTGATGGTTAAGCGCTGCTTTCATACCTAAAAACGTACCATAGGCTGTAAACGGCGAAGGGTTACCACTTTTTCCTTCAAGGCCTAGCACGTAATTTGTTTCTTTGTTCATTAACGCCACATCATCACAGGTAATGTTTACATCTTCTGCTGAGTAGTAGCTACCATTTAGTCGCTCTAACTGGCGACCAAATGCGCGAAATAACTGCTCTGATTTGATTTCTTTGGCATTACCAATAATAACCGATTTACCACCACCAAATGGCAAGCGTGCTACGGCATTTTTATAAGTCATCCCTTTTGATAAACGCAGCACATCATATACTGCGTCTTCATCGTTAGCATAATCCCACATTCTACAACCGCCTACCGCAGGGCCTAAGTTTGTGTTATGTACCGCAATAATGGCCTTCAAACCAGACGCTTTGTCTGAACAAAAAACCACTTGTTCATGGTTATCAAATTCAACTTGATTAAATACAACCACTTTAAATACTCCGAAAATAATGGGCCCTTTTGGGCAAGCACGCTACAAATTGTCGAGACTTTATCACTTCAGTTAATGGTTCGCCACACTATGAGTAGATAAACCAAATAAAGCGCGTCAAAGTGAAAAATAAAATGACTTATCGTTAAAAGTAAGCATAAAAATTCCAAAAATAACCATTTGATTAAGTATAAAAGCTAAAAACACCATCGCAATTAAAGCTTACGCTTACGTGAACGTCACCTTGCAGTTATTTGTAAACTTAACCATACACCCTAAAAAAGTATACTACAGCTTAAAATACAGTGGCTTATACACTAATTGCCTACGCAGCATAAACTGGTCTGAGGTGTATAAGTCTTTGCAAATGTAAAAGTAAATAAAAAAGCGAGCACACAGTGCTCGCTTATATGATTGCTTTTTAAGTAAAAATTTACTTCATTTTGCTGTCTAGCTCTTCAATTTTTGCTTTCCAAATAGCAGGGCCTTGGGTGTGAGCATTTGCTCCTTCACTGTCTACGGCAACTGTTACTGGCATATCTTCTACTTCAAATTCGTAGATAGCTTCCATACCTAAATCTTCAAAGGCAACAACACGTGCTTTTTTAATAGCTTTAGATACTAAGTAAGCCGCACCGCCTACCGCCATCAAATACACTGACTGGTGCTTTTTAATAGACTCAACCGTTGCAGGGCCTCGTTCAGCTTTACCAATCATACCCACGATGCCGGTTTTTTCTAACATCATATCGGTAAATTTATCCATACGTGTTGCCGTTGTAGGACCCGCTGGGCCTACTGCTTCATCGCCTACTGCATCCACAGGGCCAACGTAGTAAATAAACTTGTTATCAAAATCAACACCTTCAGGTAAACCTTCCCCTGAGTTGATCATATCCTGAAGACGTTTATGAGCAGCATCTCGACCCGTTAAAATAGTACCTGAGAGTAAAACGGTTTCACCCATTTTCCATTCTTTAGTGTCTTCTTTAGTAAGAGTATCTAAATTAACACGGCGTGTGCCCTCACCCACTTCGAAAGTCACTTCTGGCCAATCTTCTAATTTAGGTGCTTTTAAATTCGCAGGGCCTGAACCATCAAGGGTAAAGTGAACGTGGCGCGTAGCAGCACAATTTGGGATCATAACCACTGGCTTTGAAGCCGCGTGAGTTGGCGCCGTTTTAATTTTAATATCAACAACCGTGGTTAAACCGCCAAGGCCTTGCGCACCAATACCTAATTTATTCGCACGTTCAAAGATTTCTAAACGCAGCTTTTCTTCTGTTGTTTCTGCGCCGCGCTCAATTAGTTCATGAATATCAACCGGATCCATTAATGACTCTTTGGCCATTACCGCTGCTTTTTCTGCAGTGCCACCAATACCTATGCCTAGCATGCCTGGTGGACACCAACCCGCCCCCATTGTTGGTAGCGTTTTTTCTACCCACTCAGCCACATCGTCAGATGGGTTTAACATCACCATTTTACTTTTGTTTTCTGAGCCGCCGCCCTTAGCAGCGACCATCACTTCGACTTTATCGCCTGCAACTAAGTCAATGTGAACCACTGATGGCGTATTATCTTTAGTGTTTTTACGTGTTCCCGCAGGATCTGCAACAATCGATGCACGTAAAGGGTTATCTGGATTTAAGTACGCACGACGCGTTCCCTCATCAACCATTTGTTGTACTGTTAAGTCGGTTTTATCCCAATTAACATCCATCCCTACTTTTACGAAACAAGTGATGATCCCGGTATCTTGACAAAGTGGGCGCTTACCTTCTGCCGACATACGCGAGTTAATTAAAATTTGCGCAATCGCATCTTTAGCGGCTTTACTTTGTTCTTTGTTATACGCTTTCTCTAGTGCTTGAACAAAATCAAGAGGATGGTAAAACGAGATGTATTGCAAGGCATCTTCAATGCTATCAATAAAGTCTTGCTGACGAATTGTACTCATAGTGGTTCCTTAAGTTGTTGTTACTCACGCAGCACGTAAGCGATATCAAACCCGTGACGGTGGTTCGAACTGTTTTCAACTACAGCGCTCACTAAACGCTGCCAAATAAATTTGACTTATGATACCCTCCCAGCCCGTTTGGAGCCAGTTCTTATAGGGGTAGTAAATGCTAAACAATAAAAAAAATTGTGTTGAATTAGCCATATCACAAAATTGTATTGAGGTATTTTCGCATTTTGCTCATTTGCCTTACGCCATTTTATTAGATTCGGGTGATAGTGATCACATAAACAGTCGTTTTGACATTATTGCGATTGACCCCCAGAGCACCCTTGAAGTCGAAAATAATCAAAGCGTTTTTAATAACCAGCCAAACATAAAAAGCTGCTTTGAAATAATGAATAATGAACTGGCAAAGTTAGACAGCACTAAAGCTGCCAACAACTTACCTTTTAATGGTGGCTGGCTGGGTTATTTTGGCTATGACTTAGGCCGTACTATAGAGCAACTACCAAGCAGCGCTTTACACGACATAAATTTACCGCAAATGGCGGTTGGGCTTTACCTCGATGCACTGATTTACGATAAACAACTGCGCACGTGGTTTTATGTTTCGCAGCCCAATGTAGACCGCCTTTGGCTATATCAGCAATATTTAGCGCAACCACCTAAACACGAAAGCTTTTCGCTTACATCACCGTGGCAGTCAAATATGAGTCAGACTAGCTATAGCGAAAAGTTTGCCGCGATTGAAGAATACCTAAAAAGTGGTGATTGCTATCAAATTAACTTAGCGCAGCGTTTTAGCGCACATTACCAAGGCTCGCCTTGGAGCGCCTATGTTAAATTAACTCAGGCTAATAAAGCGCCTTTTTCTAGTTTTATTAATCATCCTCAGGGCGCTATTTTGTCAATCTCACCCGAGCGTTTTATTGCAGTACACGACAATAGAGTAGAAACAAAACCCATTAAAGGGACTTTACCTCGCAAAGCAGATGCCCTTGAGGATGCAAAACAAGCGACCTTGCTGGCAAATTCGAGTAAAGACCGCGCCGAAAATGTCATGATAGTGGACCTGCTGCGAAATGATTTAGGAAAAGTCGCTAAACCGGGCTCGGTTATTGTGCCCTCATTATTTGCTATTGAAAGTTTTCCGGCGGTACACCATTTAGTGAGTACGGTCACCTCAACCCTTGATGAGGGTAAAACAGCGGTTGATCAACTGGAAGCTGCGTTTCCCGGTGGTTCAATTACAGGCGCACCAAAAGTCCGTGCCATGGAAATAATAGAAGAACTAGAACCACATAGACGTAGCATTTATTGTGGCTCTATTGGTTACATTAGTGGCTGCGGCAATATGGATACCAGTATTACTATTCGAACTTTAGTCACACATCAACAACAAATATATTGTTGGGCTGGGGGTGGTATTGTTGCTGATTCAAAAGTCGAATTGGAATATCAAGAAACTTACGATAAAGTAAATAAAATACTTCCTATATTAAATGAAGGTCGCTTTGAATAGTGAAACCATTTCGGCTCGTTTTCAATTAAACCGCAGTTTAGCCGTGGATCAGCTCAAAGATAATAAAAAAAAGCGCGCAAGCGCAGTAATGCTGCCATTGATTGATATAGATAACGAAGCACATATTTTATTGTGTAAGCGACCAACCTACCTTCATCACCACCCTGGGGAGATTTGTTTACCGGGTGGCAAGTTTGAAATTGATGATGTTAACCTACGCACCACCGCACTGCGTGAATTACATGAAGAGCTTAATATTGCCCCGCAAAATGTCCATGTGTTAGGTCAGTTACCAGAATATTCAACCCTGACCGGATTTACTATACGCCCCTTTGTAGGCTTAATTAAAAAAGAAACAGTGTGGGAAAACGACCACAACGAAGTGCAAGCTAGCTTTTTACTCTCTATAAAAGCGCTGAATAACGCGGCTAACTGGCAACCTTTGCCCTTTGAACGAGGTGGAAAAATCATTACCTTAAATGGCTTTATCACCCCACATGGGCTTTTGTGGGGAGCCACAGCCAGCATTATTAAAAACTTTACAAAACAACTCGCCATACCAGTTTAAATCTTTACTAATAAGGGTTACACACCTGCGTTTCCACGTTATTATAGTCGACCGTTCAAAGAACAGCTTAATGCTGAGAAAACTAAGTAGAGACACACATTATGATCAGTGCATTTGATATGTTTAGCATTGGTATTGGCCCTTCATCGTCACATACCGTTGGCCCAATGCGTGCATCACGCTTATTTGTTAATGACCTAAACGAACAACAACTATTAGCAAATGTGACCGATGTAAAAGTAGAGCTTTACGGCTCGCTTGGCCAAACAGGTGTTGGCCACGGCTCTGGTAAAGCAGTGATACTTGGCTTAGCAGGGTATGATCCTGAAACCATTGATGCCGATTTAGTGGATGACATACTCGCTAAAATTGAAAAAGAACAGGTTATTTACCTAAACCAAACTCACAAAGCTAAATTCCCTAAGCAGGGCGCGATTGTTTTTCATCGCAGAAAGACACTCCCTAAACATTCCAACGCAATGGAAATTATTGCCTATAACAATGGCGAAAAAGTATATAGCAAAGTTTACTACTCTATTGGTGGCGGATTTATTGTTACGGATGAAGAGTTTGAAAAAGAAAAACAAGCCGCTTTAGATATCCGTGAAGAAAACCCAGCCCCGTTCCCGTTTGGCTCGGCTAAAGAATTACTCGAAATGTGTAAAGAGTCGGGTTACAGCGTATCAACGTTAATGATGAAAAACGAAAAAACGTTACGCAGTGAAGAAGCCATTAAAGATGAGCTATTTAATATTTGGCAAGTAATGAAAGCCTGTATTGAGCGAGGTATGCGCACCGAAGGTATTTTACCTGGCGGATTAAAAGTAAAACGCCGTGCGCCAAGCTTATATTTAAAGCTAAATGTAGAAGTCAGTAACGATCCGCTGCGCGCCATGGACTGGGTTGATTTATTCGCATTAGCTGTAAACGAAGAAAATGCAGCCGGAGGACGTGTAGTAACTGCCCCCACAAATGGCGCAGCCGGAATTTTACCTGCAGTATTAATGTATTATCATACTTTTATTAAAGAAGTAGACCGTGATATTGCTACCCGCTACTTATTAACTGCCGCTGCAATAGGCATTTTATATAAAAAGAATGCCTCTATTTCTGGTGCTGAAGTGGGTTGCCAAGGCGAAGTCGGTGTTGCTTGTTCAATGGCCGCAGGCGCACTTACTGAAATTGTTGGTGGTAACGTTGTACACGTAGAAAATGCCGCTGAAATTGGTATGGAACATAACTTAGGGTTAACCTGTGACCCTGTTGGCGGCTTAGTGCAAGTCCCCTGTATTGAACGTAATGCAATGGGCGCTATTAAAGCAATTAATGCGTCGCGCCTTGCTATACGCGGTAGTGGTGAGCAAAAAGTATCGCTGGATAAAGTAATAAAAACCATGCTCGATACGGGTAACGATATGAAAACAAAATACAAAGAAACCGCTCGCGGTGGACTGGCCGTTAATATTATCGAGTGCTAATTAACCTGAACTCTGGTTAAGAGATTTACTAACATATTGAATCAAAATGATATTTATGTTTATTTTCTCTAGCTAGAGATTTTTAGTGAAAACAAGGCGAAATTACGCGTCAATAGCTAGCCTATTGCAAGTAAATTCAACGCAGTTAGCGCTGAAAATAGCTGCTTGAGATGGATTTATTATCCACAGTTCAGGTTAATTACATAGCACAAAAAAGCCGCTTAGTTGCAAAACTAAGCGGCTTTTCATTGCTGTTTATGGCGGTTACTTAACCGGCAATTCAATATCAGCAAATAATTTATCAACATCTTCTTGATTACGCAGTAAACTCGCACGCTCTACTCGCTCTTTAGTTAAATGCGGTGCAAAACGTTCGATAAAGTCATACATGTAGGTGCGTAAAAAACTGCCCTTTCTAAAGCCAATTTTAGTCGTGCTCGCCTCAAATAAATGGCTAGCATCAATGCACACTAAGTCGCTGTCGTTTACCTGATCAATTGCCATAGATGCAACCACACCCACACCTAGCCCTAAACGCACATACGTTTTAATGACATCGGCATCGGTGGCAGTAAATACAATATGTGGCTCTAATCCGTAAGCATTAAATGCTTTGTCGAGCTCCGAACGACCTGTAAAGCCAAATACGTAGGTAATGAGTGGGTATTGGGCTATATCAGCCACTGTTAAATTATCCACTTTTTTCGCAAGGGGATGATCTTTAGCAACCACAATACTACGATTCCAATGGTAGCAAGGCAGCATTACTAAATCTGAATATAAATGAAGCGCTTCTGTGGCAATGGCAAAGTCAGCATCACCGCGAGCGGCTGCATCCGATATTTGCTGTGGTGTACCTTGATGCATATGCAGTGATACCGCAGGATATTTTTGAGTAAAGCCTTTAATTACACTCGGTAACGCATACCGTGCTTGTGTATGCGTGGTAGCAATATTAAGTTTGCCTTGATCCGGTAAAGTATGTTCATTCGCAACCGCTTTAATACCCTCAACTTTTGAGAGTATTTCGCGTGATATGTTAATGATTTCCTCGCCAGCGCCTGTAACATGAGTTAAATGCTTACCACTGCGGCCAAAAATTTGTACACCGAGCTCATCTTCTAACATACGTACTTGCTTAGAAATACCAGGCTGGGAGGTAAATAAACTCTCAGCCGTAGCTGAAACATTTAATTTATGATTTTGAACTTCTACGATATATCTAAGTTGTTGTAATTTCATGGCTATGTAGTTTCGTTATAATTCACATTGACAGATAAAAGCGCACCCTAACTATAGGTAGCTATATAAAAGGCTGATTAATGTTACATAATATAACAATTAATTTGTTGAAATTTCAGGTTAACACAATAAATAAACTTGAGGTAGCAATGATTATCAGCAATCGAAACATAACATATTAAGATTTAAACGCTTTATGGTGACGCTTTTTTCAGTTAATCTGAGCAAAGTTTCCCACCTTTTATATATTTAATGTAAGATTAGATAATAAGGTTAAGAATTTGAGAATTATAACATGATAGTTTCCATTATAATTGTATTAATTGTTGCACTTATAGTCATTGCACTATGGGTTAGTGCTGTTCAGCAACACAAAGAAAAACAAGAAGCTGAACGACGCAAAGAGTTAACAAAACAAAAAGCAATCATTGAAGAAACCGAAGAAGCATTAATGAATAGCGCCAACATTCCACTTTCAGAGGCAACTCAGCGAATATTACAACGACGAATTCATGATGCGCTCAGTCAAATGGTGTCTATTTCAAGCGGAGGTAGTGGACTAAAAAACCGCTTAAAAGAAGCAAAAGAGCGACTACAAAACCCAATTCAAGACGGTTCAGATGGCTTTGTATTACCAGGCAACGACAAACAACTGATATCACTGATACAAGGCATTAAAAAGTTACGCACTATTATTCGTTCTGAGCATAATAAAGGCAAAGTAGACAGCCAAGTATTTATTGCAGAAGACAAACGCCTTGAAAAGCTACAACTAAGAATCAACATTGAAAGCCAAATAAAACGAGGGTTATCAGCGCAAATAGCTGGAATGATAGGCTCTGCTAGGCAGTACTTTGAAAAAGCAGCTGCCACACTTAACAGTGTTTCATTTAATGACGATTACATTACGGCAAAACGAGCTGAAGTTGAAGGCTACCTTGAAACGATAAGTAATGAACTCAAGGCATCAAATGCTACATCATTGAAGAAAAAGAACGAACAAGAGCAAGATGATTTAGACGTATTATTTGCACCTAAAAAGAAATGGTAATTCCTTTCTAAATAAAAAAGCCCATGCAGTTGCATGGGCTTTTTTTTGAATAGGATTTTGCCCCATTTTGTGTTTACATATTAGGACATATACACATTCTAACAAGCTGACTGCATTAAGATAAAAATGCGAACTTAACAATAAACAAGGCAGTTAAAATCCAAACACTAATGCTTACCTGATCTTTTTTGCCACACAGCACTTTTACCGCCGTATAAGAAATAAAACCAAGTGCAATACCGTGTGCAATTGAGAACGTCAGCGGTGTCATTAATAATACAACACTCACCGGAATTGCATCAGTCATGTCGTCCCAATTCACAAACTTTAAGTTTTGTAGCATCAATACAGATACATATAAAATAGCTCCCGCGGTTGCGTATGCAGGCACCATTTGAGCTAAAGGCGCAAAAAACATCATCAGTAAAAAGCAGCAACCCACAACCACAGCGGTCAAACCCGTTCGACCACCAACAGATACACCTGCAACAGACTCAATGTATGACGTGGTTGTTGAAGTACCGAGCATTGCACCTGCAATGGTTGCTGTGCTGTCGGCGCTTAATGCACGACCTAAACGCGGCATATTACCGTTTTTATCTGCTAAACCAGCCTTCTGAGTTACCGCAACTAACGTGCCTGAGGTATCAAACAAATCAACGAATAAAAACGCAAAAATAACACTCAACATCGACAGTTCAAACGCGGCACTAAAGTCCAGTTGCATAAAGGTCGGCATGATAGAAGGTGGCATAGCAATAACACCATGATACTCCACTAACCCCATAGACACAGCAATCGCGGTGACTAGTAAAATACTAATCAGTACGCCACTTTTAAAATCGCGATAAAGCAGTGCAGCAATAACAAAAAAGCTGAAAATAGCCAATAAAGGACCAGGCGAGGTAATATCACCCAACTGCACCAGTGTTGCAGGACTTGATACAATAATACCGGCACTTTTAAGTGCGATGAGAGCTAAAAATGCGCCAATACCCGTTGCTATTGCTTGCTTGAGCACCAGAGGGATTGCATTAATAATCCACTCTCGCACCTTAAATAAGCTTAGAATTAAAAATATACACCCTGACATAAATACCGCACCCAACGCAGCTTGCCAGCTATAACCCATACCTAATACAACACCATAGGTAAAAAATGCATTTAATCCCATACCCGGTGCCAATGCCAGTGGATAATTGGCCCACAAACCCATAATAAAACACCCTATTGCAGCAGCAATACAGGTGGCAACAAAAGCAGCACCTTGGTCCATACCGGCTTCTGCAAGCATAGCTGGGTTTACGAATACGATATAAACCATCGTAATAAATGTAGTCATACCGGCAATACATTCACGGCGAACCGAAGAATCATTTGCACGGATTTTGAATAAGGCTTCGAGCATAATAAACTTGTGGTTGTAAAAAGTGGCGAGATTTTAGCATAAAAATAACTTTTTACAGGACATTTTACCTTGCTATATACTAAACTAGCTAAGTGATTAAAATAACAAACGAAGTAGCATGATCAAAACGACACCAAGTGGCCAAGACTTAGAGCAACAATTAGACAACATTCTTTCTTTTGTAACGCAACCAAGCGATGCAAATCTCCCTGCGAGCTCTAAAAACACCGATCAAGACACATTAAATAAAGCCCTTTATTACCTTAAAAATGAACAAGGCGCCTTAGCCGCAAAATGGATGCGTTTGGCAGCAATGGCAGGAAATTATCGCGCGCAGTTTTATTTAGGGCTGTTTTTTATAAAAGGACAAGGTGTGCCGCAAAGTGTATTTCATGGTGCTGCGTGGCTTAGCTTAGCCGGTAGTCAAGGCTATGAACCTGCCATAGAAGCAATGAGCGATATACGAAAACATATTAGTACCAAACGACTTAAAGATGCTCAATGCTACGCAGCCAGCCTGTATGAACAAATTCACCAGTTACAATTTTCACATTTGATCCCCTCTAGTAGCGAAAAATAATTTCATTGCCCAGCAACTCATTTCATCTGTAAATTAATTAAGCGTTTATAGCCAAAGCAAGCACGCTTAATTAATTTAAACTACTGTATACCCCCTGTTCATCTGTATTTATTTGCTCCCAGCCTTAAAATTAATTCTGTGGGGATTAATATCCAATAAAAATTAAATCTTTGTTATATATAGATTATTTGTATATTTATAGTAACTGTCGCGTTTTAAGATGAATAACTGTACAAAAAAATAGCAAAAAACACTTGCACCAAACAACTGTATAAACTACTGTATGAATGTACTGTATAAAAACCCAGTGAGTGAGAAGATTATGTTACAGCCAATTACCGTAAGAACAGTTAAAAGCTACCAGCAAGATGACCAATCAGATTGTGTTAACGTTGTACAAATTGAAGATGAAATTTCAGCAACGTTTGAGTTATTAAAAGTATTACACCAATACAACAGCCTAAACGCATGGACACTGTTAATAGCACCAGATAACGTACCGAGCAAAGCGCTACTTGATTCATGCTCAATTGATACCAGTAAATTACTGGTTATTCGTCAAAAGCATTTAGTTAATTTAGAGTATGTTTTAAGTTCTGCACTTCACAATGGAAATTTTGCCGCGGTGATCACCTGGACTGACATAATAAATAACCAACAACTGTCGCAGTTATCATTAAACTTGAGCCATACGCGCACTAAGTTGTATTGCTTTAGCAAAAAAAGCGCTCATTCTGAGATTTCACTTACGCAATAAGCTTGATAAACTAGCGTTTTAATACACAGTACATTTATCATGACTTCTAACGCCCTATTATGTTTTTGTGGCAGTCAGCAACCTTATGCTGATTGCTGCGAGCCTTTTCATTTAAAAACCAAACAGCCACACACACCAGAGCAACTTATGCGTGCACGCTACAGTGCTTATGCTGTTAAAAACGCGGTTTTTGTTCGTGAAAGTTATGCAAAAGAAAAACAAGCTGAAAATTCAATTTCAGAAATTAAAGATTTTGCAAATAGTTGCCGTTTTATAAACTTAGCCGTATTAGACTCTGGTTATAATGATGAAACAGGATTTGTTACATTTAAAGCTCACTACTTTTATCAAGATTTATATTGCGAGTTGGCAGAAAATTCAAGGTTTATTAAAGAAGATGGACAATGGCGATACCTTGATGGTGAGATTACACCGGTTGCCGATATTAAAGTAAAACGTAATGATACGTGCCCTTGTGGCAGTAATAAAAAATACAAAAAATGTCATAGTGTATAAACTTCAGCTACAAAAAATGGGCCACAAGGCCCATTTTCAAAAACTACACTAAACACAAATTAGCGTTTTACTCGCCATCATCTTCTTCGAAATCTTGACGCTGTGCAGGTCTTGCTAAAATCTCTAAGTAAAAAGAAGTTAAGCCTTGCTTTTCAATTTCACTGATGTGATTGTTAATTTCAGCAACGTGAACCACTTGGGCTTCTTCAGCCGTGATACCAAACTTACAATCAAATGCCCAGTAGTCGGCATCAACAGGTAAAGTTTTATTACGTTCTCTTTTCAAATATTTTTTCACTTCATGCTTTGCAGCATCAACCATACGAGGGTATTTGATTTTCTCATGATTCAGCGTGAATGTTTTCTTCATTACGTTCCTAATTACCTTGGTTTAATGATAATGGCATTTAATGTCATACCATTTGCGCCATTATAGCAATTGCATTTAAATTTTGGATGCTTTTTTTATATTAAATCAGTTATTAAAATAAAGCACTTATAAAACCAATAGTTACTTATTACTATAAACACAGTTTATTACAATCAAATGGCATGTATAAAGCAGTAATTGAACACATATAATTAGGCACTAAACAAATGTAATGGCTGGTGGATAGCTTCATTTTGTAAATCATCATAAAATGCCACCGCATCCATTTGAGGGTTTGATAACTCGGTGTTGGTATTTTGGATTCGTCGACGTACCGCTAATTCACAGTTATCCATCACGTTAAGCGGAATGTGGTTTTTATCATCACGAATATTAAATGGCTCAGGCTTTAAGCACTGAGTTAACTTTATATCACTCATCCCTACAGCGCTTCCCATTTTTGCTAAAAGCTCTGTGTTATTTTTACCAATTAACATATTAAAGGTATCTGGCGCTAATGGCTGCTTTGGACCTGCGCCAAATTGTTTACGCAGAGCATCTTCATCGGCATGATAATGCTTAGTGTCACTTTTGGGTAGGTGGAATTCACTAAAATCGAGTGCATCGTGAGAGAGCATTGCTAATAAAAGTGCAAACTCGCCTCGGCGGTTTTCGTGCACACTTTCGTTAAGCCTCGTTTTTAACTGGCTCTCCGTGATTAACAAATCACCAATCTGCATAGACTTTAGCCTATTTAACTAATTAATAAGTATTTATCGGCTAAATTTGAATTTTCTTTAGCTTTTTTCTTTACTTAAATAAGAAGTTTGCTATTATCTGCCGCGTTGCATTGGAGGGGTTCCCGAGCGGCCAAAGGGATCAGACTGTAAATCTGACGGCTCAGCCTTCGCTGGTTCGAATCCAGCTCCCTCCACCACTTTTCTTAGGCTAAGTTAAGTGGGGCCAAATGCAATAACAATTAGTGTGGAGGGGTTCCCGAGCGGCCAAAGGGATCAGACTGTAAATCTGACGGCTCAGCCTTCGCTGGTTCGAATCCAGCTCCCTCCACCACTTCTCTTCTCTACCTTATTTCTTTTTATTCAAATACCCACTGTAAACTCATACCATGATTGTTTAACCAGTTACTTGCTTGTTTATAATCTGAATAAAATAATCCCACACGTTGCCAAAATTGAGCGCTGTGATTTAAATATTTTAAATGTGCTAATTCATGAACAATCACGTAGTCAATGACCCATGTCGGTGCACTTGCCAAGTGTAAGTTGAAGGTTAGTTCACGCCTGCGATTACAACTACCCCAGCGACGTTTATACAATTGAATATGAATATTACTCGGTAGCTTTTCACCCATCAGCTGACAATAATCGTTAACTCGCATTTCAATATAACTTTCTAATTTCTCATGCAAAAACTGCTCTAGCAAACTTTGATACATTTGCGTTTGATGCTTTACACGTGAAGAAATACTCAGTAACAGCGTTTGGCTTTCATTGTGCTGCTGCCATTGAGTGCGTGCTGCGTTATCAAATTGCACATTAACAGCTTCATTAAATAATTTAATACTCTGGGTTTTGAGTGGAAACTGTCGTGTATCGGCTTGAATTTGTTGCTTATGTAACTGAGCATCAATCCAGTCCTGTTTACTTAACAGCCATTCATTAATTTGTGTTTTCGTTACAAAATGGGGCGCATATACCGTAAGCTCACGTTTTGCGACTTTGATAGCCACTGTTTTTCTTCGCTTACTTCGCTTTAAAGTGTAATCCAACAATGAATGCTGCCTATTTATAATTAACCACTGGGTTTTATTTTACCTTGTACCATAACGGCTGATCTATAAATAATCCCCACTAAATGCCATTTTAATAACAATGCATTTAGTGCTACTCAATAAATAGTATGGTTTAGAGCTTAAAACACTTACGTTGCTTTTGTAATTTATAACTCAATACCTTGTGATTATTATTGTATTTTATATTAGACTGAATTTAAGAGTTATTATGTGAATGATTGATGTTAGCTAATTTTTTTATAAATGAACCAGATCCAAGCCTAATTATTAATGGTGTATACGACCCAAGTTTAGTGACACTATCTATACTCACCGCAATTTTTGCAGCTTATTTTTCTTTGCACGTTATCGATTTAGCAAATAATACACATTTTAAATCTTATCGAAAGTTAGCCAATATAACCGCAGCCTTAGTCCTTGCCGGAGGGGTCTGGAGCATGCACTTTATTGCTATGCTCGCATTTTCTTTGTGCACTACAATTGAATACGACCCCACACTCACTTTTGTGTCGTTTATACCGGCGTTACTGGCATGTACCATTGCTTTTTCTTGTTTGAAAACATATAGCTCTAACCCTCGTATTATCAATTTAATTCTAAGCTCTCTTTTATTTGGCGCGGGTGTTGGCACCATGCATTACAGCGGTATGGCCGCGATGCAATTAAGTCCTTTACTTCGTTATGATCCAATATGGTTTAGCGCTTCAATTGTTGTTGCAGTGCTGCTGTCTTTTATAAGTCTCTATGCACGTTTTCATTTACCAGCACACTTTAAAAAATTAACGCCTGTGCATAATCGTATTATTTGCGCCCTTATTCTTGGCCTTGCCGTGGCTGGTATGCATTATATGGGCATGGCTGCTACGCGATTTATTGCAACAAGCCCGATAATTAACGAGCAAACAAACCAATCACATCTAACCTTTATTGCTATTAGTGTGTCGTTCGCCACGCTTTTATTAACAGCGGTGGTTGTGATCATCAATGGCATGATCCGTTACAGAATGCTGTTAGGGAAAAAATCAGCTGAAGAGTCTCGCCTTGATGCTATTTTATCAACTGCCATTGACGGCATCGTTACTATCAATATTAAAGGCACTATTTTGAGCTTTAATAAAGCCGCAGAAACAATTTTTGGCTGGCAAGATAATGAGGTCATTGGCCAGAATGTAAAAATATTAATGGCTGATGATATTGCTAATCAACACGATGCTTTTTTAAAAAATACAACAAACCATGAGGTAAAACGTGTTATTGGTGTTAATCGCGATGTGTGGGCAAAACATAAAAATGGTCATCAATTTCCAATTCGCTTAGGGATTGGTGAAGTAAAGCAATTACAAACTGAAACATTGTTTGTAGGCTTTATTACCGATTTAACTGAGCAAAGAGCGTTACAACAAAGCTTAATTGAAAAAGAGCGACAATACCGTACCTTAATGAACAATATGCCCGGTGTGGTATTTCGCTGCTTGTTAGATGAACACTGGAGTATGTTGTTTATCAGCCCTAGCGTCTATGAACTAACGGGTTATCGCGCTGAAGAATTTACTGAGCAGCGTATTACCTTTGCCGAGCTTATTGTTAAAGAAGATGAAGCGGCGATTTCTTTAGCGATTGATCAAGCAGTTGCATCGACCAGTCAATACTCAATTGAGTACCGCATTCGCCATCGCAACGGCAATATTATTTGGGTACTCGATCAAGCAAGTATTATCACTAACTCTAAAGATGATACACGCTGGGTTGATGGCGTTTTAGTTGATATAACCAAGCGCCATGAATATGAGCAAAGCTTAAAGCAAGCTAAATACGAGGCTGAAGCAGCCGCGCAAGCTAAACAGTCTTTTATGGCAAATATGAGCCATGAGATACGTACCCCCATGAATGCAATTATTGGCTTTAGTGATATTTTAATGGATAGTCCGCTTAATAAAGAACAACAAAAACAAATTATTACCGTTAATAACGCTGCGCGTTCTTTATTGCATTTACTCAACGATATCCTTGACTCAGCAAAGCTAGAGAAAGGTAAACTCGAAATTCAAAAAGTACATTTTAACTTGCAAGAATTGCTCGATAATATTGTGTCGACATTTTGGCTTGATGCAAAACGCAAAGACTTACAGCTCATTTTAAAAATAGCTGACAATGTAAATCCATTTTATTTTGGTGATGATACGCGTTTACGCCAAGTGCTAACCAATTTAATCGGCAATGCGATAAAGTTTACTGAGCAAGGCCATGTTACTGTTTCGGTTACTCATAAACCCAATCAACCCATTTTATTTGAAGTACAAGATAGTGGTATAGGTATCGAAAAAGGTCGCCTTGAGGCTATTTTTAAACCCTTTGAGCAAGCAGATGGCACCACAACACGCCGATTTGGTGGCACAGGGCTTGGCACAACAATTAGTAAGCAGCTGGTTGAATTAATGGGCGGCAAAATATATGCACAAAGTACCCTTGGTCAAGGTAGCTGTTTTTCCTTTACTGTTGGGCTTGAGCCAGGCGAAAAAAGTCAAGTGCAAGCCATTAGTAAAAACGCATTTAACTTACCCCCATTAAAAATCTTAGTGGTGGATGATATTGAACAAAATATCGAACTACTCACTATTATGCTTTCCCAAGCAGGCCATCAGGTAAGTAAAGCAAATAATGGTTTTGAGGCCATTGACATGTTTAATCAGCATCGCTTTGATATTATCCTAATGGATATTCATATGCCTAAATGTGATGGGATCAGTGCCACAGCATCAATTCGCTCTTTAGAGCAGCAAAAACAACTAAAGCACACGCCAATAATTGCCTTAACGGCCAGTGTGCTACAGCAAGATAAACTAACAGCCAAACAAGCGGGTATGAATGGTTTTACAACCAAACCCATTGACATAAACCAACTCAACCAAGAAATAGCACGGGTGCTTGGGCTTGCTATCAGCCAGTTAGTAACTAACGATCCAATAGATTCAAAACTTCGTATAGATTTTAGTAAAGGCGAAAAAATGTGGGGCAGCAAAGAGAAACATCTCAAAGAGGCTGTACTCTTTTTAGCTCAGCATCAAAATAGTATGCAAACCTTGGCGGCCATTAAGCTAAACGATAAACATCATGCTCATATTTTGCATAATTTAAAAGGTCTTGCCGGTAATTTAGCGCTCAATAATTTATCTTACTTAATTACGCAAGCTGAAAAACAACGTGATATAGCCAGTTATACTCAGTGCATATTAAAATGTCAGCAAGAGTGGCAGCAGCTAGCAGATGAATTATCACACTTACACATTGCTTTTAAAGAGAATGAATTACAAAAAGAAACCGTGTCAGATGCTGAATTTATTCACCAATTAACGCTTTTACTCAGCCAAGCTAAACGAGCAGAGTTGGATGATACGTTATTAAGTTATATTGTAAGAATAACACCCGAACAACACAAAGTTGCTATTTTAAATATTTATGAGCAGTTTAATGACTTTGAATTTGATAATGCACAAACACAGCTCAACGCATTATTAACAACACTCAATAACTAGCTCTTCTGAGGATACCGATGGATCAATCGATAAGTCAGGCGCGAATATTAATCGTCGATGATGAACCTGCAAATTTAAAAGTAATGCGCGAGGTCTTAGCGAGTAACTACCGTTTATCGTTTGCTAAATCGGGGGCTGTGGCACTGCAATTAATAGAAAACGATCCGCCAAAACTCATTTTACTTGATGTAATGATGCCAGATATGAATGGCTTTGAAGTGTGCAAAATTTTAAAAGCTAATCCTAAAACCGCACACATTCCGGTCATTTTTGTCACCGCCCTCACGCAAGAACAAGATGAATCGGAAGGGTTTTCGCTAGGTGCGGTTGACTATATAACCAAACCTATTAGCCCTGCGATTGTAAAGGCAAGGGTAAAAACTCATCTTTCTTTAGTACAAGCCGAGCAACTAAAACAAGCACATGTAGATTTAGTTGAGCGATTAGGTCGCGCGGCAGAGTATAAAGATACCGATACGGGTGAGCATATTGCACGAATGAGCCAATACAGCAAAGTACTTGCTTTAGCGTTGGGAATGAACGAACAACACGCAGAATTATTACGCCAAGCTGCGCCAATGCACGATGTCGGAAAAATAGGTATTCCTGATTCGATACTGTTAAAACCTGGCAAATTAACCCCCGACGAATTTGCACACATGAAAGAGCATGCCGCTATAGGGGCTAAAATATTGGCTAACTCACCTTCCCCCTTACTGCAACTTGCCCATGTGTTGGCTATTGAACATCATGAAAAATGGGATGGCACAGGTTATCCTAATGGGTTAAAAGGCGAGGAAATCTCCATTGAGGGGCGGATTGTAGCGATTGCTGATGTATTTGATGCACTTACATCAAAACGTCCTTATAAAGAGCCTTGGAGCATTGAGCAAACACTAGAGCATATGCAACAACAAGCAGGAAAACACTTTGACCCTCAGCTGGTTGATCTTTTTATTAGCAAAATAGACGCTATTTTAGCGATAAAAAAGGCTCATCAAGAACGCGATTGAATCGTCTCTTTTTTGAACAAATATTACTGCGCAAAGTTCAACAGGACCTAGCCCCTTTTGGCATTGTGAGAGCCTAACGCTACAGCTGGAAAATGCTGTTTTATAATGCGGTAGTCATGGGAAGTGATCTCATGGCTATTGCCACTGTTATCTTTAAAATACATAGAAAAAGTCACGCCATGATCAGCCAGTATCGTTTTAATTTCAAGCTGCTCAAAATGTGCTAACCACGCAATAAATTGCTCACCGGCTGCAGCAAAAGCGATTCCTTTACTTGTCCCTGGTGCCTCAAATAAAGCTAAACGTGTGGATGCGTTTTCATCTTCAAGCGTTAAAGGGCCTTTGCCTTTTTCATTCCAAAATGCTAATTCCTCTACTACGGTAAAACCAAGCACCTTTTCATACCAATCAACGGCTTGGGTGAGGCTTTGAACATTTAAATGACAATGATCAATACCGCTCAATTTTGGCCTCACTGTCTTACCCTCCAATTTCAGATTTTAACTGCTCTAAAAAGTCATACATATAATCTGTTCTTCTAAGTGCTTCAGCTTTAGCTGAAGGTGTATTCATACTTTTTGCAATATGCAGCAACTTTATAAAAAAATGATCTAAGGTGTACTGTTTATCATCAGGTTCACGCTCTAAACAAAATGGATCATTAGGATTGTACAAAAGTCGGCTTATTGAGCCCCCCACTTTCATACAACGACTAACACCAATAGCCCCTAAGGCATCCATTCTGTCAGCATCTTGTACAATCTGTGCTTCAACGGTTTTAATAGCAATATTGGCGCTAAAACTATGCGCGGCTATGGCGTGGTGAATATCATCAAATAGCGCTTCATCATAGCCAATAGACGCTAAAAAACTAATCGCTTTATCGGCAGCCATCGTTGAAGCTTTTGCCCTATCGGGATGGTTTTTTGCTACGGCCACACAATCATGTAACCACGCAGCAGGTAAAACAACATTCATATTGGCTTTTTCAGCAGTGCATAATTTAACTGCAACACGTACTACCCGTTCAATATGGGTAATATCATGGGCTACATCAGCATGGATAAGTGCTGTTATAAATTCTCTGCATTGCTGATCAAGTTGCTTTAATGAAGGGCTAAGGGCTAAATTGTTCACCGAGCTTCCAAAAATCTATTTAAACGAGGTAATATCCCCTACTTTAACGCGATTTATAAGGCCCTTGCAAAACATTCATTGTATGTTGCGCGTGGCTTGACTAAAATACAGCGCTTATTTATTACTACAGAGAAGCCCTATGTCATCTGCCGTTTACCTGCAAGCTGGTCGCGATAAATCATTAAAAAGAAAACACCCTTGGTTATTTTCTAAAGCCATCAAAAAAATTAAAGGTAAACCTGGGTTAGGTGACACGGTAACCATACACGACAGTGAAGGTAAGTTTTTAGCCACCGCGGCTTACAGCCCGCATTCACAAATTCGCGCGCGTGTTTGGAGCTTTGATGAAAAAGAAGTCATAGATCAACATTTTTTCGAGCGTCGCCTACGTCGTGCTTTAGAAGCTCGCAGCCATGCGATTGAAGAAGGTGGACTGACCGGTTTTAGGCTTTGCGCCGCTGAATCCGATTATTTACCGGGTGTTACCATAGATAAATTTGATAACACCTTGGTTTGTCAGTTACTCAGTGCCGGTGCTGAGCGCCACAAAGGTGAAATTGTTGGCGCATTAATGGCTATTTTCCCAGGCTCAAATATTTATGAGCGCTCAGATGTAGATGTGCGCACTAAAGAAGGCTTGGAGCCAATTAAAGGAGTGCTTTGGGGTAATGAACCCACAGCGCCAGTTATCATTGAAGAAAATGGTTTAAAAATTGAAGTTGATATTCTTGAAGGCCATAAAACCGGCTTTTATTTAGATCAACGTGATAGCCGTGCTGCACTGGAGCGTTTTTCAAAAGATAAAACCGTATTAAATTGCTTTAGTTATACGGGAACGTTTTCTCTTTATGCCCTGCGTGGTGGCTGTAAGCATGTAACCAATGTCGATGTTTCACAACCAGCTCTTGATACAGCAAAGCGCAATGTTGAACATAACAACCTTGATTTAAATAAAGTCGACTTTGTAAAACAAGATGTATTTAAGTTATTGCGCCAATACCGTGAAGACGGCGTGATGTTTGATACGATTGTGATGGATCCGCCTAAATTTGCTGATAATAAAGCGCAGTTAACTGGGGCATGTCGGGGTTACAAAGATATTAATATGATTGCGATGCAAATATTAAAACCAGGCGGCACACTGCTTACTTTCTCATGCTCTGGTTTAATGGAACAAAATTTGTTTCAAAAAGTGGTTGCAGATGCAGCACTTGATGCAGGTAAAGATTTGCTGATCATGGAGCGCTTAAATCAAGCAGCTGACCACCCTATTGCGGGCAGCTACCCTGAAGGCTTTTATCTTAAAGGCCTTATTTGTAAGGTTTACTAAACACTAATTTTAGTTAAACTCAATAATTTCTAGCCCTGCGGTTATCGTGCCATCCTCTTCTGTGCTGGCACGTATCACCTTTGCAGTGGCTTTTAACGGTGCAATGCTTGGATGGGTTGATGCAATATCAACCGATAAAATTGAGTTAAGCTCTAATAAATCATCGAGCTGCAAGGAGAGCCCTGTTGCACTTAAGTCAAGGCAGGTGCCTGTGTAACTTAGTCCTGCGACGGGCTCAATCGAGGTTAACTTAGCGGGTGTGTTAACCTGCATACGTCTGTAGTTTCGCTTATCTTCAGTAAACATAATTCCCTCTACACAATATTATTAATTTTTTCTCGTAGTACGGCGATAGAAAAAGGTTTTACAACGTAAGCATCACACCCTGAGTCAAAGCCTGCTTGTTGCTCAAGCTCTGACTCAAGTCCTGATATCATCACCACCGGAATGTGTTTTGTCTCTGGCGTATGTTTAAGTATGCGACAGGTATCATAACCATCAAGCCCCGGCATACATACATCAAGCAAAATAATATCAGGCGGATTAGCAATGGCAGATGCTAAACAACTTTTACCAGAATCAGCATAGCTTAAATCAAATGTTGATGCTAACCCTGCTTTGAGTATTTCAAAATTGAAATACTCATCATCAACCACTAACAATTGTCGCGCTTGGTGTTTTAGTAATGAGGACATAGCAATGTCATTTCCTTCTCAAGTTAGTCCCTTAGGGTCTGTTGACCGTTCAAGGTTGAATTTGCAGTAGCCTGTTTGGTATTTAGGCAAGGCAGAGCCTATGTGGTGTGGTTTTTACTTAGCCCACTAGGTTACAAACCTTGCGCCGCGATTAAACCGCCCTTAGTTTGAACAAATTTTAATCCACAAAGGTCAACAGACCCTAGCTTAATAGCGAATAAAGGGATTATTCAATTTCTTTTATCGCATTTAAAACACGTTTTGCTGAAATTGGATAAGGTGTACCTAAGGTTTGCGCAAATAAGGATACGCGTAATTCTTGCTGCATCCAAAAAATAGCCTCAACATCGTCAGGCAATGGCATTCCTTTAGGGGTTTTATTCGTCAGTTTTTTATATTCTTGCGCCACTTTTTCAAGCTCTAGCACACATAATCTATCACGATTTGGGTCGACGGGTAGCTTTTCTAGTCGTTTTTGAATCGCTTTTAAGTAACGAATTAAATCGCCGAGCTTATCCGCCCCATGCTGGCTCACAAAACCTTTAAAAATAAGCGATTCTAACTGAGATTTAATATCGCCATGGGCAGTGATCATGGTTAAATCTACTCGCCCTTTCATTTTTTTATGCAGCGCATGAGCAATACTCAGTACTTGCTCTACTTGGGTTGCAATTGCTACTACGGTGTCGCCTAATTCGCCGCGAATATGCTCTTTAACCGCTTCAAATGCATCACTTGTACGAATATCACCATATTTAACTAATAGGCTATCAACACCCGATGCGATACAGTCATCAATTAAATCTGCAATTTTACCAAAAGGATTAAAGTACAACCCTAGCTTAGCCTTGTTTGGTAAATTTTGCTGCAGGTATTTAATGGGTGATGGTACGTTTAATAACACTAAACGACGCAACCCCTGCTGGTGCGCTAATTGCGCTTTAATTTCGTTATCGAATAACTCCACTGCCGCCGTTGATTTTTTATCCACCAGCGCAGGGTACGCTTTAATTTCGTACTGACCTTGCTTTTTCACATAGGATGTTGGTAACTCTCCAAAATCCCACTGTGTTAAATCGGTTTTTTCTATGCCTTTGTCGGCGACTTTAGATAAGGTGTCGGTGACCTTGCCTTGTAGCTGCGCTTTAAGTTTAGCTAAATCGAGTCCACGTGCCAGTAGCTTGTCGTGTTCATCGCGCACTTCAAATTGTAGCCTTAAATGCGGAGCAAGCGCAGTTAAATCCCACGCCTCAGGGTCTACACGGACGCCGGTCATACGTAGTAATCGATTGCTTAGCGAGTCGATTAACGAGCCTTGTAATGGCTCTATAGCCGCTAACACCGCATCGGCATAATTGGGCGCAGGAACAAAGTTACGACGCAATGACTTTGGTAATGACTTAATTAACCCACAAATTAACTCATGACGAAATGCCGGTATATGCCAATCAAAGCCACTTTCTTGCACTTGGTTTAACAGTGCAACGGGTATTTGTACGGCAACGCCATCAACCGCTTGGCCTGGATCAAAGTGATAGGTAAGCGGCAGCATCAAATTATCTTGCTGCCATGTATCTGGGTAGTCAAATTCGGTAATGCTGCTGGCGCCATGTTGCATGAGCTCTTCGCGCGTCATGTGCAGGTAGTGTTTGTCTTGTTGTTTTTGTGTTTTATACCACTTAATAAACGCAGCACGATTGTTAATATCGCTGGGTATTTTCTTCTCGTAAAACTCAAACAAGGTTTGCTCATCAACTAAAATATCGCGTCTACGAGACTTGTTTTCGAGCACTTGAATATCTTCAATTAATTCGCGGTTATACGCTAAAAATGCTTCATTTAATCCAAGCTCTTGTTCAACCAGCGCCGAGCGGATAAATAATTCGCGGCTTACTTTAGGATCAATCTTGCTATACACACACCGGCGTTTATTAACGATAAGCAGGCCGTAAAGTGTTTGTTGCTCAAAGGCAATGACTGCACCGGGCTTTTTCTCCCAGTGTGGCTCTGTATAGCTTCGTTTTACCAAATGTTGAGCAAACGGTTCTACCCAGTTCACATCTATTTTGGCATTAATACGGGCATAGAGTTTACTGGTTTCTACCAATTCAGCCGACATCATCCACTTGGGGCTCTTTTTAAACAAGCCAGATCCTGGAAAAATATGAAATTGGCTATTACGTGCGCCTTTATACAGCTGCTTTTCGTCTTTAAAACCGATATGACTGAGCATGCCACTTAACAGTGCTTTGTGAATAAGCTCGCTGTCTGCAACATTAGTGGTGGCTTTCATTTTCATTTCATTGCACACAGTGCTGATTTGATAAACGATGTCTTGCCATTCACGAATGCGCATATACGCTAAAAAATCTTTTTGACATAGCTTTCTAAACTGGCTATTGGTCAGCTCACTTTGCTGCTCTTCGAGGTAATTCCACAAGTTTAAAAAGGCGATAAAGTCAGAGTCTGGATCGTCAAAGCGACCGTGTTTTTCATTCGCTGCCTGGCGTTTTTCTTGTGGTCGTTCTCGTGGGTCTTGAATTGAGAGCGCAGCAACAATAATAATCACCTCACGCAATGCACCCAGCTTATGCGCAGTCAGCACCATTTTTGCTAAACGCGGATCCACTGGCAAACGACTCAGCTCTCGACCAGATTGCGTTAAACTGGTTTTTTGATGACGTTTAGCTTCTTTTACCGCTTGTAACTCTTCAAGCAGTGTTAAACCATCGTTAATGTTGCGGCTATCTGGGGCTTGCACAAAAGGAAATTGCGCCATATCACCCAACCCTAATGCCAGCATTTGTAAAATAACTGACGCTAAGTTAGTACGCAATATTTCAGGATCGGTAAATTCAGGACGTGATAAAAAATCGTCCTCTGAATACAAGCGAATACAAATACCCGCTTCAACACGTCCACAACGCCCCATTCGCTGATTAGCACTAGCTTGCGAAATAGGCTCTATGGGTAAACGTTGAACCTTTGTACGGTAACTGTAACGACTAATACGCGCCGTACCCGGGTCAATAACATAACGAATACCTGGCACCGTTAGCGATGTTTCAGCGACGTTGGTTGAGAGAATAATGTGGCGGCGCGAATGCGGCGCAAAAATACGATTTTGCTCAGCGTTCGATAGCCTTGAATACAAAGGTAATATATCGGTGTGTTTTAAATTACGCTTACTTAGCGCATCGGCGGTGTCGCGTATTTCTCGCTCACCGTTTAAAAAGATCAGAATATCACCGGGGCCTTCAGCGCAAAGTTCATCGACCGCATCAAAAATCCCCTGTAACTGGTCGCCTTCGGCTTCCATGTCTTCTTTTTGGATATCACTGATGGGGTTATAGCGTACATCCACAGGGAATGTCCGGCCTGATACTTCAATAATTGGCGCATCATCAAAGTGCTTAGAAAAACGTTCTGGATCAATGGTCGCTGAGGTAATAATAACTTTTAAGTCAGGACGTTTAGGAAGTAAATTTTTAAGGTAACCTAAAATAAAATCAATGTTTAAACTGCGCTCATGCGCCTCATCAATAATAATGGTGTCGTATTGATTCAAAAAACGGTCTTGTTGTATTTCAGCTAATAAAATACCGTCGGTCATCAATTTTATATAACTGTTATTAGAAACCTGATCGCTAAAGCGAATTTTAAAACCCACTTGCTGACCAAGCTCGCATTGCATTTCTTCTGCTATACGATTGGCAACGCTACGTGCAGCTAAACGTCTAGGTTGAGTATGGCCTATATACCCATCAACCCCACGGCCTAACTCTAAACACATTTTAGGAATTTGTGTGGTTTTACCTGAGCCGGTTTCACCAGCAATAATCACCACTTGATTATTAGCAATGGCCTCTTTAATGGTGTCTTTTTTTTGACTGACCGGTAATTGCTCAGGATAAGTAACGTTAGGTAGCCCAGCTAAACGCTGCTCGCGAAGCGATTGACTGCGACTGATATCAGCCGTAATTTTTTCAAGCGCACTGGTAAGTTTTGCCTCGTCGGTAATTTTTTTTACGCCATGAAGGCGCTTTTTAAAACTGAATTGATCTTTTTTTAAGCACGTTTTTAGCTCGCCAAACAACTGACCTAGGTTTACCACCTGCATACCTTATAAAAATTAGTCAAAGAGCCCCGATTGTAGCAAATTAAATGGCTGGGGTTAATCCTGTAAAGGACATAACAATCAGCGGATTATTATATAAACCTCCAGCCACTAAAGAAAAACGCTTATTCGTCGCTAAAAATACCTACATAAGTCGCTTGCGTATTCGATTTACTCGCACGGTACATGCCTGTGGTGTTAAACGGCAGGCTAATATTGCCTTTTGTATCAACAATAATAACACCGCCTGTGCCGCCAATCGGTTTAAGCACCCCATTTATTACTTCATCCCCGGCTTGGGCAATGGTTTTACCTTGATATTTTACTCGTGCGCAAATATCGCTTGCCACATTATAACGAATAAAATATTCGCCATGGCCGGTTGCCGATACTGCACACGAGGCGTTTTCTGCAAAGGTACCCGCGCCAATAACTGGTGCATCACCAATACGGCCAAAACGTTTTGCGGTCATTCCGCCAGTTGACGTACCCGCGGCTAAATTACCTTGTTTATCCAGTGCCACCGCACCCACAGTCCCCATTTTATAATTAGCGGGTAACGCCTTGTGCGCTGCTTGATAATCTTTATTGGTGCTTTTGCTCGCCTCTAGTTTTTCCTTTGCTTTTAATAAAGCTTCATAGCGATGCTTTGTATCAAATATATTATTCTCTACTAAGCTAACGCCTTGCTCTTTAGCAAACTCTTCTGCACCTTGGCCACTTAACATCACATGCACCGATTTTTCCATCACTAAACGGGCAAGTTTAATTGGACTTTCTATGTGCTTAATGCCCGAAACCGCTCCAGCTTGGCGGTTACGACCATCCATAATAGAGGCATCTAACTCATGGCTACCATCATAAGTGTATACCGCGCCGCGTCCGGCGTTAAAATAAGGCGATTGCTCTAACACTTCAATGGCTGCTGTGACTGCATCAAGGCTTTCTCCGCCTTGTTCAAGTTCCTTATACCCAGCCTCAACAGCTTGAGCTAATTTATCGCGGTAAGCTTGCTCTTGAGCAGGTGTAAATTTACTTTTTTCGATTGTGCCTGCCCCGCCATGAATCGCAATGGCAAACGGCGTGCTCGCACTCAATGCAGATGAGCTCACACTCATTAAACTACCGCAAAGCAGTCCTAGTAATAGTGATTTTTTCATTGTGCGTTCTTTTGTTAGTTAAGATTAAAACTAATGTGAATGGTTACGTGGGGTTTTTCAAGTGAACTGAGTTTAATGGCATAAAAAAAGCGCCCTGAGGCGCTTTTTAAATTCTGTTTAAAAATTACGCTTGTTGCGCTTTTAAACGTGCTAAACGTGCTACTTGGTGAGTAGACGTTAAGAAAGAATAGATAGGTGCTAAATAACCGCGTTTACGAAGCTCTAGAAAGTCTGCATCGCTTAGCTCATTTAGTTTTTTCTCATCGATAAGGTAAATACCGTTGATGTCTTTTTTCTCGCCTTTAATATCAACCGTTAGCGTTTGTGCTACTAGTAATTCTTTATCAGCAAGGAATTTAGTAAACGCATCAGTGACTTGTGAAAACTCAATGAACGATACTAACGCTTCTTTACGACGCTTAAGGTAATCAGTTTCTTCACCGTTTTCGAATAATGCATTACCCTCTTCTTCACCAACTAATGAGCTCGCTTCGTCAATTACAATACCAAATTGATCTTGCTCAGGGTGCTTTACTAAACCTAATGGGTAACGAGTCGTTGCCATAGGTGCAAATGCTGCTGTCCATTTGTCGCCATCAACAAATAAGTTTTCACCTGGCTCTAGGCCAAACATAGCAACCGCTTGAAAAGTACCTGTTTCGTTATTTTTAACAAAAGACATTGGAAACTCATTGGCGATACGCGCAAACTCGTGTGCTACAACTGGCACTAAGTGTTGAGTTTTCATAAATTCGATATTGATGCCATTTTTAATTTTAGTGTTGGCATGTTTTTCGTTGTGTAAAGGCTGTACTTGTTGCTCCGCCATGTTACTGCTCCGTTATTTTATAAATTTGATTTTTTACTGTTAGTGCCCTAAGGCTAAAGGTTTTGGCAACAAAAAGGAAGTGAAAATTTTGTGGCAGTTTGTAGGATATTAATTAACAAAAAATTATCGTTGATTATTTCAACAAATAACCAATAAACGCCACTGAAGAAGAAATTCGTAAACACAATGAGCTCAAAAAGCGCCCTTTGACAACGCTGTCTTCGGTGGTATATTAATTTTGTGCCTAAATAAAAAGTTCTCACTTAAATAAGCCCATCAAAAATAGACATTAAATAATGAAAAATTTAACTGTAAACCCAAACTTAGTAATTAAAAAGTTGATGATCCCAGGCACTAAACTATCAGCCTTCGTTGTAGATGATTTTCTTTTAGATACCAATAGTGTAATGAATTTTGCCCATAACATAGCCTATTTTAATCCTATGTTTTCAGACAATTCTTTCTATCCTGGCATTCGCGACAATATGCCACAACCGTACTTGAGGTTGCTGCACGCATTTTTTCAAAATGAAATACTGCCTAAAATAGACAATAAAAATTATCAAGAGTCTATTCTTCATAAAAGTTTACTTTCATTAGTTTCATGTAAACCGGCTAATTTAATTGTCGATCAAAAAGTGCCCCATATCGATTCATGTGATGAAAGAGACTATGCGTTTGTGCATTATTTATCTGGTGAGGAACTCGGTGGCACCAGTATTTATAAATACATACCGCAAAACATTATTGAATTTAAAGAGCAACACAAACCACTATTGGCAGATATAGTTAACGATGTTAAAAATAACCCTGATGAACATCAAGGCTATTTAGCGGGTACCACTAGCTTGTTTGAGCAGGTATTTAAAATAGATGCTAAATTTAATCGCCTTGTTATTTACCAAGGTAACTTATTACACAGTGCAAATATTTACTCTGAGCAAAGCTGCTTAGCCGATGCTAAAAAAGGCCGTCTGTCGATAGCCTCTTTTGCAAGTGTAAGATAGGGCTTAGATTGACTGAAGCCCATACTGTTTAATTTTATTTAAAAGCGCTCTGTGATCAGGAAGCTTATTTATTAAATAGTGATCAATCTCAGCTCTTTGTTTTAAACGCGCTAAACAGTGTGCCTGTTCTTTATCGGGGCTGTTAGACGCCTTAGTATTGTAATTCATTCCATAAAGTACAAATAAGAAGTTCTCTAGATAAAACACTTCAAACTGACTAAAAAAATCATCTCTGACTGGGGTAAACTCTTTCCACAAATTAAGTTTTTCTTTTAATGACGTGGAAATAGTGTCTTGGTTTTTATTTGCTATCCAAAAAGCTGAATCAGTGCGGTCTGATATACAGTAGTGAAGTTTAATAAAATCAATCACCCGCTCCCATGCATACCCCATAGCATGATTAAAACGCTCTTCTAATTGCTCTAGCTGCGTTGTTGATGATGGGAAGCGCAACGTTAAAAATTTAGCTGAAAAGTCAGTTAATAATATTGACGTTGCCTCTAATGGTTCTAAAAAGCCTTGCGCTAAGCCAAGGGCAACACAATTTTTATGCCAAAACTTTTTCCGGTAACCGACCCGCATTGGTATTTTTCTGTAGGTAAGATCTTGCTTACTGTCACCTAAATAACGGTCAAGTTTTTCATGTGCCTGTTCATCCGTCATATGGTTATCTGAATAAACAAAACCGACTCCACGCCTATTGGTGAGCGCAATATCCCAAATCCAGCCAGCTTGATGAGCGGTGGCAAGTGTATAAGGAGGAATAGCATCATCGGCTTTGGTTGGTACTTGCACCACTAATGCGCTGTTAATTAATAAACTCTCAGATACATCAACAAAGGGAATCTTTAACGCTTTACTCATAAGTAAAGATTCAAAGCCTGAGCAGTCAATATAAAAGTCAAACTCAAGCTCTTCATTGTTATCTGTAATAAGTGCAGCAATAGCGCCGTCATCGCCAAGCTTTACCTGTGTAACATGGGTGTGTATATGCTCTACAGAAAATTTTTCTTTTGCATTACAAGCAAGTAGTTGCGCAAACTTGCCTGCATTAAAATGATACGCGTAAGCCAACTCCCCTTCATATTGAGCATTAGTGATATTTTTAGGTGCTAAGCCTGCCTCACAAATAACATGCTGAGAAGATAAGCCCTGCGCATAACTTTGACTTTTCTCTTTGTTATTTAACCAATAAGAAGTTAAATGCTTGGCATCATAAGAGCTTGGCACATCAAATAAATGATGAAAAAAGTTGCCTTCGCCATGTTTTTTCTTATCCATCCAGTTAATAAACTTTATTGACTGCTTGAACGTTGCATCACATTGCCTAATAAATTCATCTTCACGAATACCAAAGCTTTTTAGGGTATTCCTAATATCGGGGACTGTGCCTTCACCGACACCAATTGGCGGTATATCTGGGGACTCTATTAAAGTAACAGATATACCTTTACGATTGAGCATCTCTTTGCCAATGTGGTTTGCAGCTAACCAACCGGCTGTTCCACCACCTACAATTGCAACTTTTTTTATATCCATAAATCACCAATAAAGTTTAACCTCGTAAAAAAGCCCAGCAATGCTGGGCCTAGGTTATTTTTACTCATTTAGCGTATTAAAAACGCATTGTTACACCAAGTTTGTAACGTGCTTCACCTTCAAAACTCCACACTGGGAAGTCATTCAGTAAATCAGGGTTTGGTAATGAGGTAGATGCATCATTGTTACCCAACTGAACGCTGTCTTCCTCTGTTAGGTTAATCCCTTCGAAAGTAACATCTAAGTAATCAGTTACAGAGTATGTTGCACTGAAATCTAGCTGTCCGTAGTCTTGATGCGCGCGGTTACCGTACCAACCTGGTGCTTCACGAATAATAAACTCTGAACGCCAGTTATATGCTAAACGGGCAGAGAAATCATCATTTTCATAAAAACCAACTACGTTATAGCTGTTTTTAGATGAATCAGAGAATACCCCAACACGGTCTGGGTAATTCTCTGCTGGTGCTTTCGCATCTGAATAGGTGTAGTTAAATGAATAACCAAAGCCGTTATCGAATGAATCTTGAATTTGGAACTCAATACCTTCGATTGAACCACCCGTACCATTTGTTGATGAGCTTACTGTCCAACAGTCATATTGCTGAGCACCACACGGTGGCTCGCCGGCATCTGGGTTAGTCGTATAAACGGGGATGTCGATACCAATTTGTTGGTTTGTTTGTTGTTGGGTAGAAATAAATGAGCTTACTTCTTTAGTGAAGTAAGTGACGCTTAACATAGCATCGTCATCAAAGTACCATTCAACACCAATGTCTGCCTGGAACGCTTTAAATGGGCTTAAACCTACATTACCCGTATTTAACACTTCATTTAAAGGACGGTTATCTGTATAACCCGCTAGATTACGCGTTGCAAATAAATCTGCGTAATTAGGGCGAGAGATAACTTGTGCTGCTGAGGTACGTAAGATTAAGTCGTCAGCTAAGTCCATAACCACGTTTAAGCTTGGTAAGAACTCACTGTAATCGGCTTTGTCTGTAGATAACGTCGAGTCGTAAACACCTTCATCACTTAAATCATAGTAATCTGACGAAATATCAGTTGATATGTAACGAACACCTAAATTACCGCGAATACCACCGGTGTCAAAATCAGCCATCGCATATAAAGCAAAATTTTCTTCTTCTATGGTGCCGTATGCTTGTGGACGTGCTGTATAACCTTCTGTCATTGCTAATGAATCAGCAATCATTAGATCCATATCAGGTTCAGGTATTACAAAACCACCACCGGCAGTCACGGTACCAGGGTAGTATTCATTAGCATTACGTACAGGTACTAAATCGGCATTCACATTGGCTGCATTACCATCTTGTACAACTTTGTGATCGGCATATCTTAAGCCCGTTTTAATTGCGGTAATAACACCAAGCTCAACAGGAATTTCAAAGTCTAAATTTAAGTAACTTTCTTCATCTGAATCAGGGTTATATTCAGGCGCCCAAGTTTGTGGGCTGATGGTATCAGGTAAAATGCTAGCATCGTATGACTGGTTAGCTAAATTAAATCTAGTCACGTCGCCAGTCATATCAATAGACCCATTTAAGTCGCTATTGTTATTTGCAAACATACCATAGTTTGCCGTTGTTACATCACTGTCTGCGCTTGTTTTACCTACACGACCTTTAAAGGTGAATAACTCTGAGTCATATTTCCAATCTAAGTCAACAGTATCAGACTTCATGCTTGCTTTACGCGCCCATGTTTGGAAAAAAGCCGTGCCATTGCCGTCGATATTACGCGAAACACAGTTACCTGAGGCGTTCGTTTGTTCACATGAACCATCACCTGGGAATATAATGATTTGCGAGTTAGCATTGTTAGCATCTAGCTCTAAACTTGTATAAGTTAGACCTAAAACTAGCGAGTCTGATGGCTGATATTGCATAGCTACATTATACGCAGTACGCTCACGAGCTTGCTGGAAGGTTGTAGGTGCCATACCGCCACTCCAACCACCTGACGATTCAATACCGTTACGTTGATAATCTACTTCTGATAATGAACCCGCAGCTAAGATACCAAATGTTTCACTATCATTTTTCCAGCTGTACAAGCCAGAAAGCTCAGGATCTGTCTCTTCAGATACTGTACCGTAATCAGCTTTAACACTAGCAAATACAGTGTTTGCATCTAAATCTAGCGGTTTACGAGTTTTAACAATTACAGTACCGCCGATACCACCTTCAACTAGGTTAGCTTGAGATGATTTATAAACTTCTAAGCCACCTACTAATTCAGAAGGTAGTAATGAATAATTAAAGCTACGATCGACCGCTTGTTGATCGAACCAGCTAGTTGAGGCAACAGTATGACCGTCAAGTAATGTGCGTGTTAATTGTGCTGATGCACCACGGATAGATACTTGCTGACCCTGTCCAAATTGACGAGATACACTGACACCAGAAATACGACCAAGAGATTCACCTACATCGCCATCAGGAAACTTACCAACGTCTTCAGCTGTTACAACATCAACAACGGCATTTGAAAAACGCTTGCCGTTTAAGTTTTCTTTATTTGAAGCGCGAATACCCGTAACTTGGATTACTTCAACATCTTCTTGAACTTTAGTTTCATCGGCTGCGAATGCAGCACCAGTGAACCCGGCTCCCATTACTAAGCCGATATTTACTGCTAATAAGCTTTTTTTAAAATTTTTAGCTAACACAGGATTCCCCTTGAATCATTTTGTTGGTTTTTGTTTATCATTTTGCCTACCGCCATGACAGCGCTGTCATAGTAGTAACAAACCATACATGCAAAATTACAATTTTGCTACATTTTTCCGCTCTTTTTGTATGAAAAATAGCTAGTTCAATATTAAAATACTGATTTTAAAGGAATTAATTGTTGCGTGAAAAAGCCGAATTAAATTTGTTTAATTCGTTCATATTTCCAGCATGTACTTGAAGCATTTTTAAATTGATTTTGTTTAAAACAACGTGGTGAGTAGGAATTTTCAAACCGTAAAACATGCTTGTGAGTTAGTGTTTAATAAATTTAACCATTTGATTTTTTAGCTATAAGTAAAATTTATTCAGGATTTACAATCGGTGTAAAAGCCTATTTTATACTGCTCATTGTGGAGGCAATACTCAGCATTTCATCTTTATCTCTGCGCGGCTTTGTTTAATTCAGCAAAGAGTAAAACAGATCAGCAATAAAAAAGGTCAGTAGCAAAAGCGACTGACCTTTCATTAAACCATCAATACAAAGAGGTTTAGCGCACATCTAATTTATATTAAAATTAGGGCGCCCAATACACTTCAATGTTGATCTCAGGGTGATTTAATACCGCACGTAACGGCATGTCATTCACATCGCCCCCCGCTAAAGCTTGTTTATAAACAGCCAGCTTTTCATCGCCACTAATTAACAATTTAACCACTTTAGATTGTGCAATCGCATTTAACGTTAAGCTCATGCGCTCAGTAATACTGCCTGTTACGTCACTTTGTATCGCGTTGATAGCGCACACAAGTTGGCTTGAATCTAGGCCGTTTTTCAGGCCTTGTGCATGTGGGAATAATGACGCGGTGTGGCCATCTGGGCCCATGCCTAAAATAGTCACATCAAAAGGACGTTTTAATGCTTGAAACTGCGCTTCACAGGCATCAACCCCTTGCTCTGCAGTGGCTGCCGTATTTTTCATGCTAATAAAATTAGCCGCTGCACCATGGTTTTGTAACAAAGTACGCTTGATGAATGCTTCATTACTCTTTTCATGACTTGCCTCAACCCAGCGCTCATCAACCATAGCAACATCAATGTTTGCCCAATTTAAATCAAGGGTCGATAAATGTTTATAAGCCGGTTCTGGCGATGAACCGCCTGAAACCATTAATACTGCACGGCCATCACGCTCAATACCATCACGTAAAGCATGCTCTAACGACTGAGATAATTCATCAGTCAGCGCAGCTTTATCGTCAAAAAACTTTTCTACTATTGTTGCCATCACTTATGCCTTATCGCCAGTATTAAACCAAACATGATTATTCTCTGCTAATAATTCATCTGCATCTTCAGGGCCCCAACTACCGGCTCTATACAGTGCTGGTTTACCTTTTTCTTGCCAACGTTCAATTATTGGATCAATCCACTTCCATGCTTGGCGTACTTCATCACGATGAATAAATAATGATGGATTATTCGCTGCAGCATCAAGCATTAAACGTTTGTAAGCATCTGAGTGAAAGCCATTACTATATGCTTGCGACAGCTCAATGTTCATCGTTACAGGTTCAAGTTGCATGTCTAAATTATCTAAACGCTTCGACATCAGCGTTAATTGAATGCTTTCTTGTGGTTGTAAACGGATCACCAAACGGTTTGGCTCGATATTACCTACGCTGTCCTCATACACGTTATGAGATACTTTTTTATATTCAACCACAATTTCAGCGCAGCGCTTTGCCATACGTTTACCGGTACGCAGGTAAAAAGGCACACCGGCCCAACGCCAATTATCAATGTGCGCACGAATAGCCACGAAGGTTTCAGTTTTACTTGCTCCTTCGTTTAGCTCTTCTAAGTAACCTGGGACTATTTTACCGTTTAAATCACCCGGTACGTATTGCCCACGAATAATATTGTCATCAACATCGCTGCCCTCTAATGGGCGTAATGCTTCTAATACTTTTAACTTTTCATTGCGAATACTATTGGCTTTAAGTTTATGCGGTGACTCCATTGCGACTAAGCAAAGTAGCTGTAACAAGTGGTTTTGCACCATGTCACGCAAAGCACCGGCTTTATCATAAAAACCAGCGCGGCTCTCAAGCCCTACCGTTTCTGATAAGCTAATTTGGATATTATCAATCGATTTAGCATCCCACATGTTTTCAAATAATGAATTTGAAAAACGCAATGCCATTAAGTTTTGAACGGTTTCTTTACCTAGGTAGTGGTCAATACGGAAGATTTGATCTTCGTCGAAGTACTGTGCAATTTTCGCATTAATAACTTCTGCAGACTCGCCACAATAACCAATTGGTTTTTCTACAACAACACGTGAATTGGCTGTTATTAATTTTTTAGTGGATAGAATTTCACAACAAGTGCCATACACAGCTGGCGGAAGAGATAAGTAAAACACACGAGATTTATCGCTGTCGTCTTCATCAAGAATTTTTTTCAGTACATCCCAGTTATCATCCGCTTCGGTAACATTACTCACTACAGGCACTAAAAACGCTGAGAACGATTTCCAATCCTTAGCGTTATACTCGCCTTCGCTTAAAAATTCTTGTAATGCTTTGTGTGCGGTATCAATGTATTCATCACATTTACTTTGTTCGCGCACGGTAGGCAAAATACGTGAGCCTTGCGGTAAGTTACCTTCTTGATATGCTCGATACATTGCAGGAAGTAATTTGCGTAACGCAAGATCACCACCGCCCCCAAAAATTATAATATCAAAAGGATTAAGCATAGTTACTCTCTACGTTTATGCTACCTGCCACTACCGTATTGGTAATCAGTTATAGCGGTTTATTATCTGGATAATGCAGGCCTTAGCACAAAGCCTACTAATGTTGTTCGTTATATGCGCCATAAAAAATGGGTCTAGGGACACTGTAATTCCTCTCACAAAAATACAGGCCCTAGGACTCCAGCGCTACCCGTTCAAAGGTATTTGGTTACTTATTGTGTAATAAGTGAATGTGTTACTGCGTACGGTGTTGTTTGTAGTACGCCATTAAGCCCTGTGTTGAGCTGTCGTGCTCATTAACCACGTTATCGTCGGTTAATTCAGCTTCAATTTTAGAGGCTAAACCTTTACCAAGCTCAACGCCCCACTGATCAAACGAACATATTTGTAAAAGAATACCGTGGCAAAAAATCTTATGTTCATACAGTGCAATTAAACGACCCACCGCTTTTGCATCAACCGTGTCTAATAATATAGACGTTGTTGGGCGGTTTCCTTGATGAATTTTATGCTTTAGTAGCATTTCAATTTGCGCAGGCGTTTTGCCTTTGGCTGCTAAATCAGCGGTTATCTGCTGCGCATCTACCCCGTTCATTAATGCTTCGGTTTGTGCAAAAAAGTTCGATAATAAAATATTGTGATGCTTATCAACGTTAACCTGTGGTTTTACAGAGCCAATAAAGTCCGCAGGGACAATTACATTGCCTTGGTGCAAACATTGATAAAACGCATGCTGGCCATTTATTCCCGTCATGCCCCAAATAATAGGCACGGTAGTGTAAGGTACGGTTTGCCCATCAAAAGTGACGTGCTTACCGTTACTTTCCATTTCACCCTGTTGTAAATACGCAGGCAACATATGCAATGCTTGGTCGTAAGGTAAAATAGCTTGCGAATCAAACCCTAAAAAGCTGGTATTCCATACACTCAACAGCGCCATAATTAAAGGAATATTCTGCTCAAGCGGTGCCGACTTAAAGTGCTCGTCAACTTCAAACGCCCCTTCTAAAATAGCTTCAAATGCTTCAAAGCCGGCATAAAGTGCAATAGGTAAACCAATCGCACTCCAAAGTGAAAAACGACCGCCAACCCAATCCCACATGGTAAATACGTTTTCGTCACTAATACCAAATGCCGCGGTTTTTTCTAAATTGGTGCTTACTGCCACAAAATGCTTTGCTATGGCGCTTTTATCTTTGGCGCTATTTAAAAACCAATCAACCGCTGTTTTTGAGTTGGTCATGGTTTCTGAGGTAGTAAAGGTTTTTGACGAAATAACAAATAACGTTGTTTCAGGGTCAACTTTATTCAATACCGACGCGATTTGTACGCCATCAGCATTAGAAACATAATGAACGTTTAACGGCTTATCAACTAATGCTTTAAGTGCTTCAGTTGCCGTTTGAGGGCCTAGGTTTGAACCCCCTACACCAATACTCACTACATCTTTCACCGCTTTACCGGTGTAACCTAACCACTGTCCACTGCGTACTTTTTCAACAAAGGTTTTAATTTTAGCAAGTTCGCTATCGACCGCCTCAGTAATATTTTCACCGTCAACAATAAGCGGTGTATGGGCGCGATTTCTAAGTGCGGTATGCAATACGGCACGGTCTTCGGTGATATTTATTTTCTCACCGGCAAACATTTTTTCACGCCACGCTTCAATATCACACTCTTTAGCTAATGAGATTAATTGAGCGAAAACTTTCTCATCAATACGTTGTTTTGAATAATCAAACAATACACCAGGAATGTGAGTAGAAAATTGAGAAAAACGAGAATCGTCTTGTGCAAATAAAGTTTTCAGATGTGTTTGTGCCATCTTTTGTGCACTATTTTCTAGTGCTTGCCAACTTACTAACTCAGAACGGCTCGCCATGTAAACATCCCCTAATTTATTAATCTATTGATTTAAAGCGCTTTATTTAATTTTTTACGACGCAAAATAACCGAATTTTGTAAAAAGCAAAGCCCAATACTATAGCTTAAAAAGTCTAATTTGCGTTATTTTTATAAGCTTCGATGCAGATAATAGCGCAATTTTTTACTTTTGACACCGGTATCATAAAATTAAAAATTGAATTTAACAACTGATCAGCCCTTCTCTTTAATGAAGATTTTATTAATTTCTAACTGATCCAAATTAAAGCGAGCAAAAAAAAGGCCGACAAATGTCGGCCTTTCCTCTAAATAAACAATTAACCGGTTAACGCTAAACCACCCGATAAGTTATAAACACTGCTGTAACCAAGCTCAGTCAAATTTGCTGCCGCAATTTTTGAACGGTTACCACTGCGACACACTAAAATATACTGGTTGTTTTTGTCCAATTGGCCTTGCGTAAGTGCATGAGCCATTCGACTTAAAGGAATATTTAAGGTTTTAGCTATGGGTACGTTTAGCAATGCGCTTAAATTATTAGCGCCGTGTTCATAAGGTTCTCGGGTATCAATTAAATACGCATTGCCCTCTACCAGTATTTCTTTTGCTTGGTTAAAACTTAATTGCGAAGTTTCTATAGCAGGCTTAGCATTAACATAACCACAGAGCGTGTTGGCTTGTGTGTGTTGTTGTAAATCTGCTTGCTGTTTTTGTGCGGCAAATTCAGCGTCATCAATATCACCTTTAATTAGCTTTTGTAACAATGGCGTTTGCTGCTGTTGAACAGCCCAGTTCATTGCAAAGCACTGTTGGTAATCATGCCCTGAACACACCACACTTTGCGGATTAAGCTCTGCTGCTAACATCGTCAAAGAATGCGCCATTTTCATTGCATCCCCGCCATCAAGCGCGGTATTTCCAAGCCCTGCAGGTAAAATTAAATCACCGCAAAAGCAATACTGAACATCTCCATTATTCGCTTTTAATAAATAACTCACGCTATCTTGGCTATGCCCTGGTGTGGCTAGCTTTTCGAGTACGTGAGTGGTTAATTGCAATGTGTCGCTATTCGTTGGCCAGCCTAATTTATCAACCTCTCCAGCGACTAAGTATTCTTTAAGTGCGCTGCGCATTAAATCAAGTGCGCAGTGACGTTCTTGATGCTCATGCGTATTTAAAATAGCGGTAATAGTTAAATTTTGCGTAGTTACTATTTTTTCAAAGCGAGGGATCAGTTCAATAATCGGATCGATAATAAATGCATGTTGATCATCTGTTACATACAACCAACTACATGCACCTTGGTGTCTAAATTGGGTAAGCCCTAAAGCACATACTTCTTGCAAAGGAAAACTGCTATCAGAAATCACTAAACAGTTAGCTTGTAATACCGTTTTAAGCGCTCTAATTTGTTCACATGCATCATCTATTTGCGCCATCGTAGCAGCAGGGCCAAATGACAAACGAATAGCGTTTTCACTTTGCCAGTGTGAGGCTCCCATCGCATCAAGCACAAAGCTCTGCGTAGCTCCCGTGCTGCATGCAGAGCCACCGCTGACCCTAATACCTGCAGCGTCAAATAAATCAATAACTTCTTTACTAGTTAAATCGTTAACCGCAAAATTAAGCGTTGTGGGCACAGAGCAGGCAAAGTCATGATTAAAGGTAATACTTCCAAAAGTATCAACTAAGGCGCTATGGAGTTTATCCCGATACAAGTTAAGTACATCTATTGATTTAAAAGTCTCGTCTTGTTTATCTAGCAGCAAACTAAACAGCTTATTGAGCCCAGCTATACCAGGCAGGTTTTCTGTACCAGAGCGCATGCCACTTTCTTGGCCGCCACCGGCTATAAAAGGCGTGTATGGGCTGCCTTGACGAATATACAATAAACCTATGCCTTTAGGTGCATAAAGTTTATGCCCTGAAAAAGGCGCATAATCAATCGTTGTTTCACTTAGGTTGAGCTGTTGTTTGCCAAGCGCTTGTACACAATCAACCATCCAAGTGACTTGGCTATTACGACTACGAATCACCTTTTCTATGGCGCTTAGATCTTGGTAAACACCGGTTTCATTATTAACGGCCATCGTGCAAATCATCAAAGCGTCATCAATATGCTGAGCAATAAAGTCTAAATCTAAAATACCATCACGATTAACCGGAATAGCAATAATATCAGCGTTAATCTCAAGCACTGTATTCCAATGCTTTAGCGTATTAGGCACCGCTTTATGCTCAGTTGCCCCATACAATAAAACGGGGTTTGGCTTTGTATGGTGTTTTGCATTAATGAGCGTCGATACGATGGCGGTTTGAATCCCCTCAGTGGCACCGGAGGTGAATAAAATATCACCTTGCTGCGCGCCAATGACGGTACGGGCTTTTTGCCTAGTTTGTTCTAATAAGTGCTTGGCTTGAATGCCGGTTATATGAGGACTTGAGGGATTACCAAAACAAATTTGCATAGCATGGCACACCACCTCTGCAATACATGGCAATACAGGTGTGGTCGCATTTGCATCGAGATAAACTTGAGCTTTGGGTTCATCTGGCAATAAAAACTCTGACATTAAAAACGCACCTTATTACTAAAAAATATATCTTATTCCCAATAGTACATAGTTTTGACAGGAATGAATAATAATCTTTAGTAATTAAAGTGCGTTTACTATACCTTTTAGTTACCGAGCTCTTGCGCGAGTTCTTCGTGTTTGGATGACCAGGCATTAATAAGTGCTTTGACTAATGATGCTAATGGAATGGCAAAAAACACTCCCCAAAAACCCCATAGCCCACCAAAAAATAGTACCGCAACAATAATAAATACCGGATTTAAATCAACCGCTTCAGAGAACAATAAAGGCACCAATACGTTGCCATCGAGCGCTTGAATAATGCCGTATATAATTAAAACGGTCCAAAATTGAGTTTCTAAACCAAACTGAAACAGCGCTACTGCGGCCACTGGTATAGTTACTAACGCTGCGCCCACAAACGGAATAAGCACCGAAAAGCCTACGAGAACGCCTAAAAGCGCGGCGTACCGTAAGTCCAGTATGGTAAAAGCAATAAACGACACAGAACCAACAATTAAAATTTCAAATACTTTGCCACGAATATAATTCATGATTTGCTGATTCATTTCATGCCACACTTGTAAAATTAAGCGGCGTTGGCGTGGGATCATTTTAGCAATGCTGGCACTGAGCTCTACTTTATCTTTGAGCATAAAAAACACCAGTAGCGGTACCAAAATAAGGTAAATTAACCATGCTACAGCGTCTTTTAATGAATTAAGCGACGCAGACAATACCACTTGGCCAAAGTCGAGAACTTTGGTTTCAACGGTTACTACAATCGATTGTACTTGCTCTGCGCTAATAAGGCTGGGGTATTTATCAGGCAGATCGAGTAAAAACGATTTACCTTGTTCGACCATATGCGGTGTTTCTTGGACTAGGTTACTGCTTTGCTGCCAAAGCACAGGGCCTATAACCAATATTAAAGTGAGCATAATGCCAATAAATATCAGCATTACTATGCTGGTGGCAGTAAAACGCTTAAGGCCAAACCGTTCTAAGTGAACCACAGGCCAATCTAATAAATAAGCTATGATCAGTGCCACTAACACAGGCACAATTAATGGGCCAAAAAAATACAACATGGCAACCAGTGCCAACAATAAAAAAAGTAAAGTGACTGAATCAGGATCAGAAAACTTTTTTTCATACCATGCTTTTACATATTCAAACACGTAACGGCTCCACTAATAACAACCCCTGTTGTTTATTTAACTTGTAATAATACGCTTTTTTTTGCAAATATCGTTCAATATCATCAGTGTTTTGTTCTTGTGAGATATTAAAGGTAATTGCTTGTTTTAACGATATTGCATCACGCAGCCCTAATTTAAACTGAATAAATTGCTGTGGGCATTTATAAGCGCGTAAATTTAGCTCTAGCATACTCGTTTCGCTACCTATTCACATTAATAATAAGTCCTATAACAGGGCCAATTGAGATTAACCGCAGTTAAATTTAACTTTTTCTTAAAACAACCTCTGCAATGGTTTATCCTTATAACATCGTTAGCTATCAGGATACGTTAATGCCTAATTCGCATAATAAAGCGCAATTGCCTAGCAATCCAACTCTCAAAGAAATTAATTGGTTTAAAAAGCAAATTAATTGGGGGGAGCTGCCGCATTTTTATCATTTAGTGGCTTCGTCGGTAAGTGAATGTGAAAGTATTTTAGATCACGGATTTGATAATGCCATTAAGCGTATTATCGACAAACGCAATTGGAATTTAGAAGCGCTGGGAATAGACCCCAACGAGCTTTATGAAAAAGAAAGCAATAACAAACCACGAATTTCACTGCATCAAGTGTTTACCGAGCGTGGTTTTGAATTACAAGCCTTCCCTTTTTCTAATGATACCGCCATCGATAGGTACGCACGACATGATGAGACAATGGAGTTTAGATTATGGGATCCATTGACGATGAAAACCGTTATTCGCATTAATCAGTTACATAAATTCATTGGCTTTTACTTAGACCAAGGCGATGAGGCAGATAAAGCGCTTATATTACATTCTCACAAAGTGGTTCATAAAATTATTGCTTTTTTACAAACTCAATTGAACATTGTTAAGGTTGATGGGGTCACAATAAAGGCGTTTTATCAACTATGTGAAAAGGACAGCCGTTTATACACAGATGATCCTTCAAGTGCTAGTGCCCCTGATAAAAAATAAACAAGGAATATAATGCAGCTAAAATCAGCCTTTATCACTTTATGCAGTGCAGCGCTTACATTTAGCCTACTGATAAGTGAGCCGTTAAAGGCACAAACCAATCTTCAACTGCCCGACTTAGGCACTTCAGCCTTACAAGCATTGCCAATTGAAAAAGAAAAAGCGATTGGTGAAGTGATGATGATGCAGATCAGAGGCTCATCGCCTTTGATTAACGATCCGGTGCTTGATGAATACCTAACAACTTTAGGTAGAAAGTTAGTTGCTAACGCCAATGATGTACGTTTTGGGTTTTCATTCTTTTGGTTAAATAATCCCGAAATCAATGCATTTGCATTTTATGGCGGCCATGTTGGTGTACACACCGGATTAATAGCCCAAGCCGATAACGAGAGTCAATTTGCATCGGTTCTTGGCCATGAAATTGCACACGTTACACAGCGCCACTTAGCAAGGCGCATTCAGCAGCAACAAGATAATAGCGGGCTTACCATTGCCGGCATGATTGCTGGTATTTTAGCCGCGGTTGTAGCCCCTGATGCCGGTATGGCTATTATTTCAGCCAGCCAAACACAATCAGCTTTCAGTCAGCTGACACATAGCCGTTCTGCCGAGCAAGAAGCAGACAGAATGGGCATGCAAACCCTCAACAACGCAGGGTTTGATGCCAGAGCATCAAGTGAATTTTTAACTAAACTTGCCGCACAAATTCGTTATAAATATAAACCACCGGCGTTTTTACTCACTCACCCTCTTCCTGAAAGTCGTGTGTCAGATGTTCGCCTTCGCGCCGAGCAATACCCTAAACGCCAGGTAAGCTCGAGCCTTGATTTTGACTTAGCAAAAAGCCGAGTCCTGGCGCGTTACGATAACAAACCCGAAAACGCAGAAGCCTTATTTAGAAAGTTAATGCGCGAAAACACCTATAACAACGTAGCATTACAGTACGGCTTAGCTATTAGTTTGCTTGATCAAAAAAAGACGGATGAAGCACAGCCTATACTTGATAAGTTACTAGCAGACGATCCTAAAAACTTATTTTATATTGATACCAAAACAGATTTACTCATTGCACAAAAAAAAGCCGCAGAGGCTGTTAGTTACTTAAGCGAGCTAAATAATTATCGGCCAAATAACCAAGTGATCACCTTAAATTACGCCAACGCGGCACTAGAGGCTGAGCAATATGAGTTAGCTGAAAATATATTAAAGTCGTTTTTACTGGAAAAACCCGATCACAGTTTAGGCAAACAGCTTTTAACTGACGCCTACAAAAAACAAGAAAAATTGGCGGCCTACCATGAAGCCAATGCCGATGTATTATCTCAGTATGGTGCGTATTTAAAAGCGGCCGATGAAATACAAAAAGCGCTTAATTTTGTAGAGCCAAGTGAAAATGTTAAGCAACAGCGCTTAAAAGCGTTACTCACACAGTATCGGTTATTGCAAAAAGAGCTTGCGAGGCTTTAAGTCTTTAGTGAGTTCACCTAAAATAGCCACAATTTATACTTTGGATGTATTTTTATGTCAGTTACTATTTATCATAATCCGCGTTGTTCAAAATCACGCGAAACCCTTAACCTATTACAAAGTAAAAACATTGAACCGAGTGTTGTTGAATACTTAAAAACACCCCTTTCTCATGAGCAAATTAGTACCTTAGTTTCTCAACTTGGGTTTAATTCGGCACGAGATTTGATGCGCATCAAAGAAGAGCAGTACAAAGCGCTTAATTTAAAAGATGAAAACAGCGAGTCAGTGCTTATTGATGCCATGGTCAATCACCCAAAACTAATTGAGCGCCCTATTGTAGTAAATAACAATAAAGCCGCCCTAGGTCGCCCGCCTGAAAACGTATTAAGCGTTCTATAATGAGCACAACCATCGTGGTGCTGTATCACTCAAGCCATGGCTCAGTAGAGGCTATGGCGCATGAGATTGCAGAGTCAATAGAGCAACAAGGCGCAACCGCATTACTGCGTACTTTTGTGGCCAAAAACCCGCATGACATTGTGATCAGTAAAGATGATTTAGTTGCCTGCGACGGGCTTGCATTTGGTACGCCGACCCGCTTTGGCATGATGGCCTCACAAGCAAAAACGTTTTGGGAAACCACCAGCGATCTTTGGCTCAAAGGCCAACTTATTGATAAACCTGCCTGTGTGTTTTCATCATCAAGCAGTATGCATGGTGGCAATGAAGCAACCCTACTCAATTTGTCATTGCCTTTGTTACACCATGGGATGATGTTGATGGGCGTACCTTACGATGTACCTGAGTTGCTCGGCACCGAAACAGGAGGAACACCTTATGGCGCCTCTCACGTTGCAGGTAGCAATAACAGCTCAACCCTGAGTAAGGATGAAATTAAAATATGTCAAAGCGTAGGAAAACGCCTGACTCAAGTTGCGAGTAAACTTAAATGATTCAAGCAAGCGAGCCTGCTAAAAAACCGATTACCATTAAATTTCAGCGCCTAGCCTTATTTGGTTATATTGGTCTGCTTATTTTAATGCCGTTATGGATGTTTGTATTAGCCCCTAGAGACGGCCACAGTAACACCTTTCTTTTCTTAGTGTATGTATTGCCACTATTACTGCCATTAAAAGGCATATTACAAGATAAAACCTACACCTATGCGTGGGCTAATTTTATTGTTATGTTTTACTTTATTCATGGCTTTACATTGCTGTGGGTCGCACAAGATGAGCTTATATGGGTATTGCTTGAGTTATTATTTGCCTCATCTATGTTTATTGGCTGTACTTATTATGCGCGCCATAGAGGGCAAGAACTTGGGCTTAAAATTCGCAAGCTTAAAGATGAGCTCGCTGAAGAAAAAGCCGCACACGAGCACGATAAAAACAATCCGTAATAAATACCCTACAATGCAAAAACGCGCTAATTAGCGCGTTTTTTTGTAGCAAAATATTAACTTTTAAACTAACTCGCTTAAAGCTGCCAGCCCCACAATACAGGCTAAACCTAGTTGTGCAACAAGACTAAAAACAGACATCATTCGTATTAAAAACAATCCCCATGGGTGTTTTACATGCGGATACAATGAGCAACGCTTTAAGTTCGTTGCAAAGAAAAAACACACCACCGCCGTCATGGTCATAAAAAGAGTAAGCTCACTTTTTATAGTGATGTTTTCATCAAAAAAGAAAAATAACTGTAGCGGTAATAATAAAGCCACAACCGCATGTAGCACATGCACCTTTTTAATTCGCTCTAGCTGCCCCTCTGGCGATAACTCTTTAATACCAAAGTCACGCTCAAGGCACTTAACTAAGTTGCTGGCTTTTATACTAACCGCTAATCGGTAACAACTTAACCCCTCGTTATTTCGCGCTCTAAAGTCATACCCTGCTTTGAGCAGTAAAATCATTAACGATTCGTTTTTACTTATCACCGCGTAATGCAGCGCCGTATTACCTTGGCCGTCTACCGCTTTTTTATCTTGGTACTGCAGGAGTGTTTCTACTAAATTTACGTAGCCTTTTTCTGCCGCCCACATAAATGCTGTTTTATTATCTTCATCGGTTAAGGTGCCCGTGGCGCCTTGCTCAATAAAGCGCATTGCCATGGTTTGCTTAGCTTTTTTCTTGTTTAAATGCGCAAGTAAGGCATTTTCTAAAAGCACAATAGAGTCAACATCAGGAGACACCTGAGTTAACAAAGTAAAGTAATCTTTGCCAGCAGCCACTTTTTCGCTGGTCAGCTCTGCTAAGTGGTCAATATCAGCAATCGACTGGGGAATATGCGCACTTAAACGCTCTCTAAAATCGACCTCTTTCCAAATAGCTAAGGTATCTGCAGCAGAGAGCTTTGCACCTTGCTCTAGCGCATGCTCTATCAGAGTAAAAAAGCGTTTACTAAAAAATAAGCTATTTAAAGAAAGTGGCGTTTCAATGTTATTTTGTGCCGACACACTTGCATACTTTTCAAGTCGCTGACACAGCATTAGCACAATATTTTCTATGCTGTAATCATTGGCAAAATAATGCTCTTTCAGTGCAGCAATATACTCTTGTGCGTTTTCATCATATTCAGAAATATGCTGAAAATAACACTCTTCAAATGGCTCTAAGGGGGTTAACCAGGTTAAATAATAAATTGGGGGTAAAACAGTAGTGCATACACCATTATCTTCTTCAGTAGAGCGACAGGCGGGCCAAGCTTCTAAAGCATCTAAAATGAAGGCACCGTTTTGTTCAACCAGCCCTTTGACCAGTAACGGGTATTCCTTTGGCCAAATTAGTACATTTTCCATTAAAACAACACAACTCCAGTGTAGCTCGGGTGAGTAGTCAGTTATAACAGTATTTAGCTGACACCACGCTTAATCAAAGAAGCCAATATTCTACCACAGCTAGGTAGCCAAGCTAGCGTAAACTCATGCAATATAGGCCAAAATACAAAAGCAGCTAACGACATACGTCATTAGCTGCTTTTAGGTTGGAGCTGTTAATTGCAAAAGTACTAACTTTGCTGAAGTTCTGCTGTGACTTGGTCTAATCCCACATCAGAAATACGTTGAATGATCTCTTTTTGCTTAGCACTGAGCAACGAAATTCCCTCTGCAACAATATCGTATACCTTCCACTGATTGTTATTACCTAAACGCAATTTAAAGTGCAAATCAATGGTTGGCTTATTCGGTTCAATAATTTGCGTTTTAACCGTAGCAAATTTAGAGTCGCTTGCAGCAGCGTCTTGCTCAAATATTACATCCTGCCCTGTGTACTTCATAAGCGCACCGGCATAAGTCCCTGTTAAGTAATGCTCTACAGCATTAATAAACGCAACACCTTGGTCGCGGTTAATACCTTTAATATGCTTACCTAATAATTTAAAAGACACAAACTTAACATCAATATGTGGCATTAAACGCTGCTGAACAATTAACGACATGGCTTCTTTGCTGGCATCGCCTTTGGCATTTACCTGTCCAATATCGTTAAATAATGATTCTGCTACAGTTTGCAATAACTGCTTAGGTGATGGCTGCGTTTGTGCATACAAAGCGCTACTGAAAAAAACAGCAATAACCACTAAAAGCTTTATAAGTTTCATAAAAAATGCATAGTTTAAATAATTAATTTAAGCGTAATTTACGCAAATAACAGGCAATAAAAAAGGCATAAATAAGCAACTTATTAATGCCTAATTGGCACCAATTGAATTAATTAAATAAATTCAATTGGTTAAATAAATCAGTTAACAAGCCATATACAAGCGGCTTTTTGTCCTCATTGAAAACACCAATTCACCGCCCTTATTATCCCTTTACTATTTTGACTTAAACCCTAGTTGGCAGTTATGAAAACCTCATACAACAGACTTTTAGTTCTTGTTTTTACCCTGTTTATATTGGCTACCAAAGCCGCTTATGCATCCTCTAACCATGGTTATGCCGTCGATCTTTTAAAAGGAGAAGGCAATGTAACAGGGGCAAAGCTTGCGTATCAATATCACCCTCAAGGAATGCAAAACTTTGTTGGCGATGCTCGTTTTTATTTAGAAAGCAGCGTTAACGTGTGGCAATACCGCCATGATCAACAATCACAATCCAACGTAGTCTTGGCTGTGTCACCGGTGGTGCAATTTCCAGCATTTAGTGTATACAACACCCCCTTTTATGTAGAGGCTGGCATTGGTTTTTCATTACTTGATGAGCGCTATTTTGCTGGTAAAAACCTAAGTACTCACTATCAGTTTGAAGATAGGATAGGCCTAGTGGCAGATTTTGGTGAAACTAATGTAGCGCTGCGAATTATTCACTATTCAAACGCCGGGTTTAAAGCGCCAAACCCAGGCATTAACTTTTTAACGTTATCGGTGGCACAACGGTTTTAATTGCTTATTTACAGCCCTAGAGAGGATTGCAGCTTTTATTTAAAGTGGTCATAATTATCGCTTAATAAAAAATAAGAGCATCGCAATGCAAATTTGGCAAATCGTACTCGTTATCGTGATTGTACTGGCTATTGTTATCGGCAATTTAGTACTGCTGCGTTTAAGTGCAAAAAGCGAGTTTAAACCCTCAGCACCACGCTCATCTGCGCAAAGCAAAGAAACAAAAAAGCCCTGAATAGTCAGGGCTTTTTTTCGTTTAAATGATTGTTCTAGCCAACTAACCAGTGTGCCATTAAGGCAATAACTGGCAAGGTTACTAAAGTTCTGAGAATAAAAATAACAAATAACTCAAAAATATTAACCGGTATTTTACTACCTAATAAAAGTGCGCCCACTTCAGACATATAAATAAGTTGCGTTACACTCATTGCCGCAATAATAAAACGTGTTACATCGCTTTCAATTGAGCCTGCGGCTAAAATAGACGGAATAAACATATCTGCAAATCCCACCATAATCGTTTGCGCCGCCATTTCGGCTTCAGGTATTTGTAGTAATTCTAAAAATGGAATAAACGGCATACCTAAATATTGAAATATTGGCGTGTACTCAGCAATAATTAAAGCAAATGTACCCACAGCCATTACCACAGGTAATACTGCAAACACCATATCAAATGCGTTGTGTAAGCCCTCTTCAATTGTGCCTTTTAAGCCTGGTGCTTTTTCTGCTTTAGTTAATGCAACATCAAGTGAATGCTTAAATAATGTTTTGCCTTCAGGAACCAATTCAGCGTTTCCATCGGGCTCTTCACCATCAATAAGCACGTCCTTTTTAAAACGCAGTGGCGGTAAACGCGGAACAATTATCGCAGCCACTACACCCGCTAAACACACGGTTAGGTAAAAAGGTGCAAATAAATATTCAAGCTTTACTTGGCCAATAACAACCAAACAAAAGGTAATTGATACAGCAGAGAAAGTGGTACCAATAATCGCAGCTTCACGTTGAGTGTAGTATTTATCTTCATACTGGCGTGCAGTCATCAAAATACCGACACTGCCATCACCTAACCACGAAGCAACACAGTTAACTGCACTGCGCCCCGGCACCCCAAACAATGGACGCATTACTTTAGTAAGTAAGGTACCCACCAGCTCAAGTAAACCAAAATTAAGTAATAACGGCAGTAACAAGCCCGCTAAAATAAACACCGAAAACAACACCGGTAGTAAATCTTTTAATACTAATAAACCGGTATTTTCTGAGGTAATAGCATGCGGCCCAACTTGAAAATAAGTTAAAAGCACAAACGCCATACCAAATAACCGTGTTACTAACCAAATCCAACTCACATTAAACAAATGATTTAATAAGCGAAATTTGGTTAAGCTTTTCGGTTTAAACACACTAAATATCAACGACATAACGCCAGTAATACAAATAATTGTCGCTATTAGCCCTAGTGCTATTTCACTAAATAAGGCTTGAATTGCTTTTGCCATTACCGCAATAGGGATCGTCATTATTTCGCCAGACGGTACTGGCGTCATGAACAAAAAAACACCGATTAAAGAAGGAATTAAAAAAACCAACCATACTTTCAAATCATAACTTTTTTGGACTGGTGCTGGGCGTGATGAATCTAACTGAGACATATTTTCAACCTGTAAAAACCACAAAAAGAGCTAAGTGCTCTTTTTGTGGGAAGTATTTATATTTATTAAATTTTAATACCGCGCTTGATTAACGCCGCTTCTAATGCTTGTTGTAACCCATTCATTGTACCTGGTTCAAGCGTTTCGCCTTTGTCATCCATCCACGTTAGACTGGTGCCACCTTGTTTGGTTTTGCTAACCAAAATTTGGTATTGACCTTCATCAATTGGAAGCTCTGTTGGTTCATCGCCCCAAATTGAATCCCACACACTGCTTTCTACTTTCGCATAATCTGCTGTAATTAAACCTGTCTCTTGGTTTACTTCAACAATTGTGAACGACAAACGCTCTAAAAATCCAGAAAAGCGATCGAATACGGTGTCATACGTTTGCTCAGTAACAAGTGCGGCATTGCCTTTGTTATCAAACCCGAGTTCTAACGAGATGATCCCTTGACGCTTACGCATATCAACTTCAAGCTGACGGTAGCGGTAATCAAACTCGCTCACTACTTGGTTAAGCGCACGCACTTCAAGCTGTTGTTTTAATAAATCAGTTAGCGGCTTATCACCTTTAAAATCAATAAGCTCAGCGGTTAAAGACGCTGTGCGTTGGTGTTCTTTTTCTTCAATGGTAAATTTAAAACGCTCTAAATCAACGCTTTCATCATTGCCCCATAACCAGCTTTCTTCAGGCTTTACAATAGCGTACCAATCGGTTACGAGTGTTCCTTGCGTTTTATCTTGCTGTGTTGCGTTAATGTTATTATCAGCAAGCACCGCTTGAATCGAATCCCAAATAAACACATCTAAATCTTCAATGCCGTCATTTTTATCAAAATAAATACGCGCTTGTTTATCTGCTTCCTCAACCCAACTGCCTTTAGCAATGGTTAAAACTTGCGCCGGCGGACGATAGTTTGTTGCCTCCGGATTATTATCATATTGACCCACATCCATTTTATAAACAGGATCTTGAGCGGGTTGAGATAACGATGCAGGCGCTTTAACCGGCTCATGGGCGCGGTAATTACGCTCATTATGAGCATCACTTGTAAATACACTACACCCTGACAAACTTACCAATACACTTACTGCTAGTGCTTTTGGGATCCAATACTGCACAGATAATTCTCCTTAGCATACCCTTAATTGTTTTAACAAATATATGAGTGGGTAATGCCGATTTGGTTCAGTGTAAAATCAATATTAACTTTACATTTATAATTTGCTTGCCTAACTGCATTCAGCCTATGAGATAACAAACGGACTAGGCTACAAATAGACACATTTTTGCTATGGTACTTTCACAAGCTTGTAAAAACAAGAAACACTGCACTATTAACCGCCTAAAATTAACCGCTGCTATAGTTTAACGCGGGTTTTGTGTTAAACTTTGCCGCCGTGCAACGCTACGTGTTTATTTTTTTGTTGCCAAGTCGGTTGTTTTCATCCAAGTAACTTAGGTACTTTAAAACCCATGACTGCATTTTCAAATCATCAAATTGTTTTAACCGCAATTGGCGAGGATAGATCGGGCATCGTCAGTGAACTTACGCAACTCGTAAGCGATTGCCACTGTAATATTATAGATAGCCGTATTGCAATTTTAGGCAACGAATTCACCTTTATTATGCTACTTAGCGGTGATATGTCAGCCATTAGCCGCATAGAGCATACATTACCGACCAAAGGCATGGAGCTTGGCCTGCTCACTATGATGAAGCGTACTTCAAGCCATAATCAAAGCGAGTTTTGTGCAGGCTATACCTTAGAATATACCGGCATAGACACCCCTGGCACATTAAGTAAAGTAACGCGTTTTTTTGCAGATAATAATATTAATATTTGCTCATTAAAGTCAGACACCTACGAAGAAGAAACTGAGCTAAAAATGCGTTGTGAACTTGAATTTAATATTCCCGTTGACGTTGATATTGACCAATTTAAAATTAGTTTTGAAAACCTTTCGCACGTTTTAAACGTAGATTACATCTTTCGACGTATTCGCTAAGGAGTTTAGCATGAACAAAATTACCCCATTACAAAGTGGCGACACAGCACCGGCTTTTAGCTTACAAAACCAAAATGATGAAACCGTCGTGCTCAGCGAGTTATTAAAAGAAAAACAAGTACTGGTGTACTTTTACCCTAAGGCGTCAACGCCTGGCTGTACCGTACAAGCCGAAAACCTGCGTGACCAACAAGCCGAGCTTGCTAAATTTAACACCCATGTTGTTGGCATAAGCCCAGATCCGATTAAGCGTCTTAAAAACTTTGAAACAAAAAAAGAGCTTAACTTTGACCTACTCTCAGATGAAGATCATGCCATTGCTGAGGCATTTGGGGTGTGGGGCTATAAAAAGTTTATGGGCAAAGAGTACGACGGTATCCACCGCCTCACTTTCTTAGTAGGCCAAGACGGTAAAATTAAACACTTGTTTGATAAATTCAAAACCAAAGATCACCACCAAGTGGTATTAGATTATTTAGCAGCTGAATAAAGGCTAAAGGCTAAAGGCTAAAGGCTAAAGGCTAAAGGCTAAAGGCTAAAGGCTAAACAAGATAAAATAAAAGCGTTGCTCAATGGCAACGCTTTTTTGTATTTATCGCTTTAGTACTTTAGCATTCCTGCCGATAGTTAAATTAGTAACAAATAACATTATGGATAATAAACCGTGATACAGCTAAATAAACACTCAGCCTTTGACGTTAAAATTACAGCCGAAAAAACAAATATTACACAACAAACAAAAGACACAACAAAAAATCAGGACAACACTGATTATCAATTATCAGACAAAGAACGCAATAAACTCTCAGGAAAAGAGGCTGAGCAAAACGCTGAAAAAACAGCAAATTCAGAAATGCCTGAATATATCGCAAAAATGATAGAGCAACTTAAAGAGCTTAAACAGCAGCTTGAACAACAAAAAGAGCTACTCTCTCAATTAAAAACTCAATCCGATCCGGAAGACGAGGTCATACAAGCACAAATTGAAGCACAGGCAAATATTGTTTCATCAACACAATCTCAAGTAGTCGCGCTGGTACAAATGATTAGCCAAGCCATGAAAGACGCCGGTATTACTGACGCAGGTGCACTTGTTAGTGCCATTGTTTGAATTTTCAGAGCCAAGTATTCAGCGTTATACAAATCTACCTTACAAAGGCGGCTTTATTTTTATCATCGGCTTATTATTTCAATGATAAATATGCCTACCCTAGCGGTTAAAAAACCACGTTGTGCTTGCGTTCTCACTCTTCATCTAACAGTGCTTGCTGATAAATTTTATTAAACTGTTCAGCAGGTAAGTCAGCCGCAAAGTGGTATATAAGCGCTTTATATTCATCGCTTTGAATTAATTTTGAGAGTGTATTATTAAAGTTCTGCATAAATTTTATATTTTCTTCACTGCGCTCACACATTAAATGCCCAACAGTAAACGATGTTTTTAATTTCAAATCAAAGGAGTGAATATCAGCATCTGTTATATCGTGCCAATACGTGGCTACATCACTGGGGTATTCAATAGACGCATCAAACTCTTGCAACTTCGCTAATTGTTGTAATCTAGAGAATATATTAGTGGGAGCTGGTTTTATTTTAGTTTTATCTACCTCTTCAAGTAGAGACATAATGTCTTCGGAGAATATTCTGAATTTTGATAACCCCAACCTTAATCCACTTTGTGACACCAACTCGTCTAAATTTTTTATATGTTTAAATTGAGCCAAGTTATTTGGAGAATAAAGTCGCGGTGCGAGATACAAAGAAAACGGCTTTGATATTAAATAGCGGCTTGCTCGTTCTGGCGTGTTAATTTTATTGGCGAAACAATGACTAATGCCAAATTGCACCTCAACATTGGTATCTGGCGCTTTTACAAACTCAATTCTGTAATCTCGCATTTCAGCCAAAATTAACTTATAAAGCTGCGCGTCGAGTGATTTTCCTTCGGTAACTGAGTTCAGTCGTAGCAAAGACTCATCGTTACTACTTAATACGATTTTTGTTTTATTTGCGTCAAACTCTGCAAAACGCGTATTTTCATAATCTAATTTATATAATGCCTGCAACCGTCCCGATGATTTTAATTTTGGCATTGTTTGGTCAAATTTTCTCGCCAAGGCTTTCCCTTTTTCATTATTCGAAAAGGCTAAATAAATAGGCCTTGCTGGCACAACCTCTACATAATTAAGCTTTGATTTGTACTCTTTGGGAATGTTGTAGTCAAAATCAACGAAAGCATCTATGCGTTTATTGAGTAGCAGTGCCACTGCGTTTTCAATAGTAGAAGCCGGGTAATAATCGTGTGGGTATTCAATAAACTTATCGAAATTGTAGCCATCGAGCCAGCTTAATACTTTGTTGTTTAAATCAGACAGTTTATTAAACTTATGAGCAGAATCTACAAAATACGCATTAATTGGGTAATCGTAGTCTAAATACCAATTAGGATAATAAGCTAAAGGAATATCCTCTTTAGCAACACCAACAACAATATCATATTGTTTTTGTTCAAATAAATTGGTAATTCGTTTGTAAGTACTAAAATCAAACTCGAGCTGTTCATCCGCATAAACTTCTTTTAATAATTCAATATAAACGCCTGTTTCATCCGGATTAGTGTAATCAACCCAGTGAGTCACGCCCACTTTTACACTAGCAAAAGCCGAGTTTATAAAAACATAAGAAAAAACAAACAACAGTAGTAGGTATTTAGCCAAGCGCATTCTCCCAATCACTTAGTTTAATATAAGCACCACCTAATACACTTTGCAAACTTGGGTTTTAGTTTGGTACTTTAAAAAGGTTCAAGGTTCAAGGTTCAAGGTTCAAGGTTCAAGGTTCAAGGTTCAAGGTTCAAGGTTCAAGGTTCAAGGTTCAAGGTTCAAGGTTCAAGGTTCAAGGTTCAAGGTTCAAGGTTCAAGGTTCAAGGTTCAAGGTTCAAGGTTCAAGGTTCAAGGTTCAAGGTTCAAGGTTCAAGGTTCAAGGTTCAAGGTTCAAGGTTCAAGGTTCAAGGTTCAAGGTTCAAGGTTCAAGGTTCAAGGTTCAAGGTTCAAGGTTCAAGGTTCAAGGTTCAAGGTTCAAGGTTCAAGGTTCAAGGTTCAAGGTTCAAGGTTCAAGGTTCAAGGTTCAAGGTTCAAGGTTCAAGGTTCAAGGTTCAAGGTTCAAGGTTCAAGGTTCAAGGTTCAAGGTTCAAGGTTCAAGGTTCAAGGTTCAAGGTTCAAGGTTCAAGGTTCAAGGTTCAAGGTTCAAGGTTCAAGGTTCAAGGTTCAAGGTTCAAGGTTCAAGGTTCAAGGTTCAAGGTTCAAGGTTCAAGGTTCAAGGTTCAAGGTTCAAGGTTCAAGGTTCAAGGTTCAACAAAATAAAAACAAAAGCGCTGCTCAATAACAACGCTTTTAAATATTAGCTTTTCTTAAAAATCATAGAAAAGTTAGTGATAGTAATATCTTAGGTAATTTGTTAAAACTTTACAGAAGAAAAGTGAGCGTGGTATGGATATAAACCTGCACGACTCGCGCACTATAAGATTATTAAATCGCTCAATAAGGACAAGTATTGAATAAAGAAGAGTACAAGGAAAGTGGGATCTTATATGCGGTGTTTACTACCGTTTTATTATATTTCTTTTTTAAGATTACTTTAATTTTCTCTATGGGGTTAGATTGGAGCTCAATTTGTCTAAGCTTCCTTTGGGATAATATTGATACTGCAATTACACCTTTTACGGCATTTTTAATAGTGGCAGTTTTAAGCTGTGTCTGGTTTTTTTATTGCGCCATAAAGTACAAACGAAAAGTTGGCAAATCAGCATATTTCCTATTGGCTGTTGGAGCGGTGTTTTATTACTTTTGGTTCAAAGGCTTTTACGGTTTTTGGCAGCTAATGAGCTACGAGAAAAAAGAAATTACTTTACAAGAGTTTTATGAAAAAACGGGTGGTACAGAAAGGTTGAAATTTTTGTTTGGTAATAAACTTAACGAAAATGTATTGTGCAAATCGCAATTGAACAAAAAAAATTAGAAGTGGGATAAAAACAGATTATTTTGTTCGTTCCCAACAAGTTATTGCCAACTATTTTCTGCCGTTTATTTACGGCGTTAACATGTTATACACTTTTCAAAAAATGGAGTTTGAAAATGAGAAAAGAGTTCGAATTCACGGTCAAGGGTCATAAAATTAAAATTGTTAACTCATGGTTTGGTGGTGCAAAACTATATGTTGATGGCGATTTTCGTGATCAAGATTCTACTTTTATTGTTAATGGCAAAACAGCACTTCTTTCAGCTAAACTTGCTGATCTTGGTATTTTAGAGATTTTCCCCATATCTGCTTTAATATCTGTAGAAATGGATGCATTTTTAATTACGGACGATGAAAGGTTGCAAGTATACAGCTCACATAAGCGTTTAACCTTAACACAGCAGCGATTAGCAAAATAAACACATAGGTAAAATATGAAACTATTAATGGCCCCTTTATTACTCATTATTGCTGGATGCAGTAGTGTTGCGCAAAAAGATGAAAAATATTCGCCGTGCTCTGAGGCATGGTTTAACTATGTTGAGCAGCAAATTAATACCGGTGACGGTTATGGACATGGGCCAGACATTGGCTCTTTAGAATGGCGCTCTGTGATCATGTTTAAACTCGGTATTAGAGATAAGCCAAATGTACCAGAATTAAATACACAGCTGTGGTGTCAGTTTATTGATGAAAATTATATTTAAAGCCAGCTTAACTTTATGAGTTGAAATTTGTTTAGTTCGGTTGGGTTTATAACCCAACCTTGTATCTACGTAATATAACTTAACGCAGAGCAGCTTACAGCTGCCCTTTAACTAATCCCCAAATACTTATGAACTTGAATTGATAAGCGCCAGTTTTTGACGATACAAGTATCAATGGCTAATTTAGTGGCTGAGGTTTTTTGGCTGATTGGCTGCAAATATACCAGTTTTGGGTTTACGCCGGTGGCGGTAAATAGCTCTTCCAGTTCTTCTACGTGTTTTTGCATAGCAACCGGGTGTTTAATTTCATCGGCGCGTTGCATAGCACTGCTCAATACTTTGTAACCACCGCGCATATTAATTTTTGGCGATACCGTGACCCACGTTTGTGCAGGGGCGAGTATTTCGAAGGTGCCACTGGTTTCTATTTGTGTGCTAAAGCCATGATCATGCAGTAAATTACATACTGGGTTCAAATCATACATGCAAGGTTCGCCACCGGTTATAACAACATGCTTGGCGGTATAGCCACGGGATTTAAATAACTCCAGTACTTGCGAGGCACTGGCCTCAGCCCAATGATCTGAGTCGGCTTTTTTTTCTACCGTGTCATCAAGTGATACTTTATATACGTTATCAACATCCCAAGTTTGCTTTGTGTCGCACCATGAACATCCCACAGGGCAACCTTGCAGGCGTAAAAAAATAGACGGCGTACCAGTAAAACTCGCTTCACCTTGAATGGTTTCAAACACTTCATTAATTTTGTACAAAAGAAATCTCACTTACAACCTGACGGAAAATTGTTACTATTAGAAATCACAAAGCACGGTGCAAAAATTGTCATTTATGCCTTGGCCGTGTAGTATATCGCGCCCTGATATAAACCTCTATCAAAACTAAAGAGCAAACCACGTATGACGCAAAAAGTAGTTGTTATTTATTCCGGCGGTATGGACTCATTTACTGTATTAAATAAAGCCCTGCAGCAAGGCCATGATGTTTATGCCCTCTCGTTTGATTATGGTCAGCGTCATGTTAAAGAACTTAAAGTCGCCGCCAGCGTATGTGAAAAGCTAAATGTACCGCACAAAATTGTTGATATATCGGCAATTAATCAGCTTATTGGTGGTTCGTCGTTAACGGACGATATTGATGTGCCAGAAGGCCATTACGAAGAAGAAAGCATGAAAAGCACCATTGTGCCTAATCGCAACATGATTTTACTTTCTTTAGCGGTAGGTTATGCGGTGTCGCTTAAAGCAAGCAAAGTATATTACGGTGCGCATTCGGGCGATCATGCTATTTACCCAGATTGCCGCCCTGAGTTTGTTAAAAAGATGGATGATGTGTGTCGTATTGCTAATTACGATGCGGTAGAAATTTTTAGCCCGTATTTAAATAATACTAAAATCGATATTTTAACCGATGGTATTAAAATGGGATTAGACTACAGCCAAACATGGACCTGTTATAACGGTCGTGATAAGGCCTGTGGCAAATGTGGCGCTTGCCAAGAACGTTTAGAAGCCTTTGAGCTGAACAACGTAACCGACCCGCTTGAATACGAGTAAAGTTTAAAATAAGCACACTATAAGGCTACCAAGGGTAGCCTTTTTTAGTATGAAAAAACATTAAAGCCAGCGTTTTACCCGCGATTTGTAATCCTCAAATTGCTCACCAAATAACTGATGTAACGCCCGCTCTTCGGGAATGATTTGAAACAGCGTTAAATAACCAACGTAGCCCACAATACCTAAAAAAGCCCAAATAGAGCTTAGCCACACGCCCCACCCCGCCAGTATAAAAGCAAAGCCTAAATACATAGGGTTACGTGAGAGTTTATATACCCCTGAGGTAACTAAGCTTGTTGCTTGCTCAGGTTTATTTGGTAGTACCGTGGTTTTGGCTAAACGAAAACTGACGACCCCAGCAATACAAAAGAAACAACCTATGCCGACTAATCCTAATGCTAGGTAAGTTATGAAGGCGGTAAAGTCTATTACTGTGTAATGCGCAATCAGTGCCATAACAGCAGCGAAAAATACCACAACGACAACCGGTGGAATTTTATTATTTAACATACCTATTCCTTGTATCGATTAAAAAAACTACATGGTTACTATATGGTGGCGGCACAAATAATAACAATGACTTTATAAATACAAATAAAGTTACAATTTATTGCCTTTATCGGCGCTTAATTATGGTTATAATTTAAACTTAAAATAAAATTAAAGGAAGTAATTATGTCTGGCACAACAATGATAGTTCTCATTGTACTTATTTCTGTAGGTTCGGGGGTTATTTACGATATGTATAAAAAGCACCTTGAATTTAAACATAAAGTTCAAGACAACAATCAAGATGCTCATAAGCAACTAGCAGAAGTAACCGCGCAAGTGACTGAACTCAAACAGCGAGTACAAACACTTGAAGCCATTGTTACCGACTCAAGCTATAGCGTAAAACAAGAAATAAACAAACTATAGCCGTCCCTTAGTTATAAATAATTAGGGTATAAATGTGCATTTTCTGGCTGCTCTATACCATGGGCAGCTAAAAACCCGCCAATGGCTTGTCCACACCCTTGGGGTGCCCTGCCGCTGTCTATTTCAAAGTTTAACTGATTCGCCTCTTGCTTACCCATAGAACATAAACTAACTGAACTGGGTGAACGCATGGCAATGCTTAGCTCCCCTACCTGCTCTGCGTGTACATCTTTACTAAAGCGCGCAAAGCCTCGGTATTTAAAATGCTCACTCACATACTCGTTACTTACAGCAACCAGTGCGGCAATAAAGCTATGTAAAAAGCTGTTGGTTGTTGCATCAGGTGCTAAAAATGACAAGGTTTTATTATTAAATTCGCTTAGCTGACAACTATCGCAATGAAGTTTAACCGTATACACCTGCTCGCCGGTGATTATGGCTTGGCAGTTAATTAGCGCAATTTTATTATCCGCAAACACCAGGCGCTCTATCAGGTCGTTCAATGAAATATTTTTAAACGATGTGCTTTTAACAAGCTCAGGGTTTTGCGCCATAACAGGTAAATCATGATGATTATTAAACGGCGTGCTGGTTGCGCCTTGATGCTGCAGCTGAAAAAGCTCTCTTACTTCATGCTCGCGTGCCACTTTCAATGCTAAAAATGCTGTTTGAATAAGCTCTGAGGTTGGCAAATTTTGCTCTACTGGCCAGCGACGACCAAACAGTAACTTTTTTGCTTTGTTCTCAGCACGGTAATTATCTGGACTAAGTACCGCCACTTGCAGATAAATATCACTGTTTTTTTCTGCAGCTAACACACTAAAGTGGGTAGAAAAACTAATGTCGTTAAGCACTTCATTAACGCTGGCTAGCGTATGTTTGTAACGTAAAAAATGCTGGGGAACAATCCAGTTATTATTGGCCAGTTGTACTAACGGCGCATACGAAATCGGTTGCTCGTAACTGTGTTGCCACTTTTGCCCATCGCCTAATAATGGCTCAATTTTTATATTTTTATCTGACATATATAAACCAAATAAATCCGCCTGATGGCAAGATATTAACTATGAAGCACTTTACGTAGTTAATCACAAAAACCGATCACACTGACAGGAGTATTTAGCATTCAAATACTCGTTGATACTCTGTTATAACTTTTTGATAGTAAAGTCTATCTTTATTGAGCATTCGAGTATAATGGTTAAGCAATTGCTGCTGATATTGATGATGTTGTGGATTGTGTTTATCCCACATTTGAGCACCGGTTTGAGTGAGTGTTTGGCTGGCATTTACACTAACGTGTAATACTTCGTAAAAACGTTTGTTTTCAACAATAATTTGCTCGTTTTCGAGCTTTAAATTACAGGCTTTTAAACCTTCGCGCACTTTGTAAAGATGCTGAATGGGGCAAATAATAAAACTGAGTTGGTGCAAGCTTTGCGGGTTGTTGGCAATAATTTGTTCAATAAGCTTTAAACATAAATCGCCCCCCACACCAGCAATAACCACCACTTGCTTTGCAGCTGTTGGCAATTTAATTTGCGCAACATCTTCGCAGCGCACTTGCCATGAAGGTAAAGATTTACCTTGCTCAAATTGTTGCAGCGACTGTTCGAGCGCTTCCATTAATGTTGGAATAATATCCACAAAATTTATATGTTTTGCTATACCGCGCTCAAGTAACGCCATCCCTAAAAAGCCATGATCGCAGCAACAATCCCAAACAATATCGTAAGGCTCTGTAATTAATGAATTGATGGCGTTTAAACGTTTACTCAGTTTCATTTAACTCACTATGTTTTTGTTTTGTACACCAATGCTTTTAAGCTTTTATCGCTATCAATTTCAATAAAGCGATCAGTCGGTTCTAGGCGTTTAACAAACTCAATAGCACCTTGAGTATGTTCTTGAATAAGTGCTTTAAAGTCGTTTTCTGAAAGCTCTGGGCTATTAGCGCATAACAACAGCTGTGTAGTATCGTTTAAAAGCTCAGGAAGTCTGCGCAGCACTTTTTGGTAGTCTTTTGTTAATATAAAACTGCCTTTTTGAAAGCTGGGTGGATCAACAATAATTAAATCAAACGGTGCGGCTTTTTTTAGCTTACCAAACGACTTTAAAATATCATGCGGTAAAAAACTGACGCCCCTATCAACATTGTTTAATTGATGGTTTTGCTTACCGACTTTTAACACGCCTTTGCTCATATCCATGTTCATCACATGATCGGCACCGCCGTGCATAGCCGCTACCGAAAAACCACAAGTATAAGAAAACAGGTTAAGTACTTTGGCGTGTTTACTATTTTGCATGACAAACTCACGGCCTTTTCGCATATCTGGAAAAATACCGGTGTTTTGCTTACTCATTAAATCAACCAAAAAACGCACACCATTTTCGGCTACGCTATGGCGCGCGGGCAATTGCCCGTGAACAAGGGTGTTATGGCTTTGTAGCCCCGCTCGCTGCTGATACACCAATGCAGTAATTAGCTCTGGATGATGTTGTTGTGCCCACTGCCATAATGTATCGGTGAGCGTAGTGAGTGTTACCTCATCAATTTCACTGTATGACACCAAAAACAAACTCGGTGGATAAAAGTCTAAGTTAATATGGCTTAGCGCTTCTACGCTGTGGCCGCGACCATGAAATACGCGGCATAATTCGTTATCTGCAAAAGGCGTGTCTGCTAATGCATTAATAAGAGGAGTAAAATCGATTGTCATTTAATTAATCAACTGTTGTTGTAGTTCATGTATTTCATCGCGTACAGAGGCGGCTTTTTCAAATTCTAAATCACTGGCGTAGGCATGCATTTTGGTTTCAAGCTGCTTAATTTGCGTGGCAATTTCTTTCGCACTAAGAATTTTTTTAGACTCTTTACGAATAAGCTGTAAGTTATCTTGTGGTGAAGCATCTTCACCTACATCCATTACATCGAGTATCTTTTTGATCAGTGCTTTAGGCTCAATACCGTGCTTAACATTATAAGCATGCTGTATATCGCGGCGTCGCTGGGTTTCATCAATGGCTTTGGCCATCGACTTAGTGATTCTATCACCGTATAAAATAGCACGACCATCAAGGTGGCGCGCAGCACGGCCTATGGTTTGAATAAGCGAGCGAGCTGAGCGTAAAAAGCCTTCTTTATCGGCATCTAAAATAGCTACTAATGCCACTTCTGGCATATCTAAACCTTCACGTAGTAAGTTAATGCCTACTAACACATCAAACACACCGGCACGTAAATCACGAATAATTTCGACCCGCTCTACGGTGTCTATGTCAGAGTGTAAATAGCGTACTTTTACATTATGTTCGCTTAAATAATCAGTTAAATCCTCAGCCATGCGTTTGGTCAGTGTTGTTACTAACACGCGCTCGCCTTTTTCAACACTTTTATAAATTTCTGAGAGTAAGTCATCAACCTGATCGCCAACCGGGCGCACTTCTATTAATGGGTCAAGTAAGCCGGTTGGACGAATAACTTGTTCAGCAACCTCGCCATTGCTGCGCTCTAATTCAAAATCACCCGGTGTGGCCGACACATAAATAGTTTGCGGTGCAATGGCTTCAAATTCTTCAAAACGCAGTGGACGGTTATCCATGGCCGAGGGCATTCTAAAACCGTATTCAACGAGGTTTTCTTTACGACTTCTATCGCCTTTATACATAGCGCCAATTTGCGAGACAGTTACGTGCGATTCATCAATAATCATTAATGCATCGTCGGGTAAATAATCGAGTAATGTTGGCGGTGGATCACCAGGTGTACGCCCCGATAAGTAACGACTGTAGTTTTCAATGCCTGAGCAATAACCAAGCTCGGTCATCATTTCTATGTCGTATTGGGTACGCTGCGCAATACGTTGCTCTTCAACTAATTTATTAGCGCTGAGTAATTGTGCCCTGCGCTCTTTAAGCTCAACTTTTATTTTTTCGATGGCTTCGAGTATTTTTTCTCGTGGCGTTACATAGTGAGTTTTAGGGTAAATAGTTGCACGCACTATATGTTTTTCAACAGCACCAGTGAGGGGGTCAAAAATACTTAGGCGTTCAACTTCATCATCAAACATTTCTACACGTACTGCATAGGTATCTGATTCAGCGGGAAATATATCCACCACTTCGCCGCGAACACGATATGTACCACGACTAAAATCAATATCGTTACGGGTGTATTGCAGCTCTGCAAGGCGGCGCAGCATATCGCGCTGGTCGACTTTTTCGCCCACTTTTAAAAGCAGCATCATTTTCATGTATGAATCAGGATCGCCCAGACCATAAATCGCCGATACCGACGCAACGATTATGGTATCGCGACGCTCTAACAGCGCTTTAGTGGCGCTGAGCCGCATTTGCTCAATGTGTTCATTGATGGATGCATCTTTTTCAATAAAGGTGTCGCTGGCTACCACGTAGGCTTCTGGTTGGTAGTAATCGTAGTAAGATACAAAGTACTCAACTGCATTATGCGGGAAAAATTCTTTCATCTCGCCGTATAATTGCGCCGCTAAGGTTTTATTGTGCGCCATAATAATAGTGGGGCGATTTAAATCACTAATGATGTTAGCCATCGTGAAGGTTTTTCCCGTCCCTGTTGCGCCCAATAAGGTTTGATGAGCAAGCCCTGCTTCTAAACCTTCGCACAACTGAGCGATAGCGGTAGGCTGATCCCCAGCGGGTTTAAATTTTGATTCTAACTGAAAATGATCGCTCAATGACTACACTCCTGTAATGCTTGACTGCTTAACGCTTCAATTTCTTTCATAAACCACTTATAGGCTACAAGGGCTGTGAATAAATTACCAATGGCCGCGCCAATAAACAAGCCGATTAAACCTGCCAGTTCATTCCCGATATACGCAAAGGGAACATAAAAAATAAATAACCGAATTACGCTCAAAACTAAGGCGTTCATGGGTTTGTGTAAAGCGTTAAACGAGGAGTTGGATAAAATGATCACTCCTTGCAAGCCATAACTTAATGGGATGGTATAAATAAACAGTTTTATGACATCAACAACGGCTTGCTCCTTACCAAATATTTCACTGATGACGCCTGAGAACATAATTAATAAAATATAAATAACAAACTGCCATAACATCACAAATTTTAAGGTTCCTAGGTAGGCATCCTTTACGCGAAAAAAATGACTGGCTCCAAAGTTTTGACTAATAAAAGGTGGCAAAGTCATCGATAATGCTAATACCACCAAACTCGCTATTGATTCTATTCGACTCCCTACTCCAAAAGCAGCCACAGCCTCTGGACCATGATGTGCAACCAATGCTGTCATTACTGCCATAGCAACCGGTGTTAGCATGTTAGCACCTGCTGCGGGTAAGCCTATTTTTAATATTTTACGAATAGCTCCAATAACCGTTTGCGACCCTGCTTTTAAACTCAATAAGCGCTTTTTAGCAATTAATAAGTATAAAATAATTGCCACAGCAACTGCCCATGCTATAACACTGGCGATGGCGGCTCCTTTAATGCCAAACGCAGGAATGGGGCCAAAACCAAAAATAAGTACAGGATCGAGTACCGCATTGATAAGCCCCGCTCCACCCATAATAATACTCGGTGTTTTAGTATCGCCACTGGCACGCAGTACAGAATTACCAATCATCGGGGTAATTAAAAATACACTGCCTAAAAACCAAATACTGATATATTCATGAATGAGCGGTAATACTTGCTCCCCAGCTCCGAGTAAAGTAAAAATAGGATCAATTAATAAATAGCCACACGCAGATAAAACCAACACTAATACCACCGCAATCAACAACGATATACTGGCATCAAAACGCGCTTCTTCAATATTGTTACTGCCTAATGCTTTTGCTATTACCGCTGAGGTACCTATGCCTAAACCAATCGCTAAACTAATAACGGTAAAAGTGACGGGAAATGTAAAGCTCACTGCAGCAAGCGGCTCAGTACCCAATAAGCTAATGAAAAAAGTATCAACTATGTTGAACATCATTAGGGTGATCATCCCAAAGATCATCGGAATGGTCATTTTCTTTAATGTAGGCAAGATTGGGGCGGTGAGTAAATCAGGGCGAGTATGTGATTGAGAATGTGCGCGCATAAAATAAATAAGCCTCTTTTACTGAACGGCATATTTTAAAGCATCCGAGCTGTTCAAGCCATGCTTTATTAAATCTAAACAATTAATTAAACGTTTAATCTACAAACTGTTATTTTTATGCCTTTGTAAACAAATTTTGCGCTAACACACTAAAAACCAAATAAAATACATTTATGTAACTTTTGCAACATTTATTTTTTAGGTTTTGTTGATTTATCACACAGTCAGAGACTGTGTTTTATCGTCACGAAAAATTTTATTTATCGATTAAGTGAGTAACTTAGCTGAATCGTAAGCTATTGTTTTTAAATGTATAAAAAAAAAGCTTTTAAATACTTGAAATCGTTGTAGCGCCCTACAATGCTGGGGGTGCTGATGTTCTTAAAGTTTCATAAACAGAGTTATCCACAGAAACCGTGGATAACTCAATCAACCCCACGTTTATAAAGGGCTACAACCGAGTGCTAAATTGTCTGATCATTTGGTTTTTTCCGTTACCAATATGCAAACAGCATTGTATGCCCCTGTTATGTGTATGAAGGTGATTTTTTCTTAGACTAATATCAGTGAGTAACACACTCAAACAGGTAGCTAACTCATTGATTGTTTTATTTTTGTACAAAGCATTGCTGCTGCAGTCAAAATTTATATTATGTTTTAGCGCTATTTTAGTTTACGTAACTAATACGCATTTAGTTCAACCGTTTTAACGTACCAAAAATAAAAAGGAGCCATTTATTTTAAATAAGTTAATTATCGCTTTATAAAAATACAGGAAATAGAACGCGTTTTTGCTATTAAAAGCCGTTTTCTTAAATTTTACTCATCACTTTATTAGCTCAAATTACAAACTTCATGCAAATATTACCCTGTTTTTATAAAACAATATCACTGCGCTTTACTTAAATAGTGTTACAAAACGCGCAGATTGCACATAAAAACAACGAATAGACCTCTTTTTTGAATTTATGATCTTTTATATGTTGACACTTTGCTATGCGGTCATTAATATTTCGCCCCGTTGAAAGGCAAGACGCTTCCCCCTTAGCTCAGTTGGTTAGAGCGACGGACTGTTAATCCGCAGGTCCCCCGTTCGAGTCGGGGAGGGGGAGCCAAGTTTTTCAGCCATAAACGATTCCCCCTTAGCTCAGTTGGTTAGAGCGACGGACTGTTAATCCGCAGGTCCCCCGTTCGAGTCGGGGAGGGGGAGCCAAGTTTTTCAGCCATAAACGATTCCCCCTTAGCTCAGTTGGTTAGAGCGACGGACTGTTAATCCGCAGGTCCCCCGTTCGAGTCGGGGAGGGGGAGCCAAGTTTATGTTTATGATGTAGTTCCCCCTTAGCTCAGTTGGTTAGAGCGACGGACTGTTAATCCGCAGGTCCCCCGTTCGAGTCGGGGAGGGGGAGCCAAATCATGAAAAGTATATTTTAGTTCCCCCTTAGCTCAGTTGGTTAGAGCGACGGACTGTTAATCCGCAGGTCCCCCGTTCGAGTCGGGGAGGGGGAGCCAATTTACTACAATCACATAGACATACCCTCCAATTTGCTCTACCATTCTTCTTTTAAAATAAAAACTTTTTTGCTTAAAAAACTAACCATTTGATAACTATTGATATCGAGCTATAATTAGTTTAATAATCATGAGGTTGTGTCCTCCCCCATTTGACATAAAAAGATTAAATAATGGCAGCTTTCAAAAAACTTATTCTTATACAACTGTTAGCTTGGCTGGTACTTGTGTCCGCTGGTAGTTATTTTATTAGCCAAAATTTTGATAATGCCATCGGCAACGCTCAAAAAAATGCACAAGCGACCGTTGAGCAATACATTAAAAATCTCTCTGCGACAGATATATCAGCAGAAAATCTTAAAAACACGCTTGCAACTAGTGAAACCTTTTCAAATTTTGTTTTACGTGACTATCAAGGCGTTGAAGTATTTTCGGTTAACAATGCAGTGCAATTACCTTTTATTGCTGAGCTTATTCAATCTAGTAGCAACTCAGTACGTCCTCAGTACGCCACAAATAATAACGCCGATATAAAAATTGAATTTAAATTAAACATTACTCACTTGGGTGAGCAGTTTCAAACCGCGTTTTTTGTTATTTTAATTGTTAGCACCCTACTCGCCCTAATACCTATTATATTGATGAAAACTATTGTTAAGCACATTAACGACAATATATGTACGGACGTTGCTGATGTTATTGATGTATATATCAATCAAAACCAACTAGGTGATGATTTTGCAACTAAAATTGATTCACCTGAGTTAGCTAAGTTGGGGAAAAGTTTAATTCCTAGCTTTAATCGTTTATCGCACTTTTTAAAAAGCAAAAACGACAATATAAAAAATGCAGCCCACGATATTAAACGTGAAGCCTACAAAGACGGCGTTACTGAATTAGGTAATCGCAATATGTTTGTTGATTACTACGAAAAAAATATAGAAAACACCGAAATAAGTACATTTGGCTCTTTAGCACTTGTCCGCTGTAGTGAGTTACAGTCAATTAATCAAAGTCGAGGCTATCAAAAAGGTGATGAGTACATTAAGTCGGTTGCAGATATCATAGTAAATATCAGTGGTACCTATTCCGGCAGTCAAGTTTTTAGAGTAAACAGCTCTGACTTTATAATTATATTGCCGAATACCCCGTTAAAAGAAGCTGAAAAATTTGGTGAAAACTTACAATCTCGCTTTACTCAATATATGCAAAACCAAGAGCTTAGCTCGGTTGCAAACACAGGTATTGTGGGGTACGAAAAAGCCAAACCTTTAGGTGAGTTGCTCTCTATCGTTGATAACGCAATGAGTATGGCGCAATCTAAGCAAGCTAATGCGTGGCATGTGCAGCGCGATACTGATCTTGTTAATAATGTGAGCGCAGGGTTTGGTAACCAAAACTGGCGTAAAGTGATTAACGAAGTGATCGAGTCTAAAAGTGTCCATTTAGTGATCCAAAATATTATGCCATTAGGTAAAAGCATTAAAGCCTATGCTGAAATTCAAGCCCGCTTCAAAACAGAAGAAAATCAAGCTTTGCCTACCGCTTCATTTTTAGCAATGGCTGAAAAGCTCGATATGGCAATAGAAATTGATAAGTTAATTATAGAATCGTCATTAGAAAGAATAAAATCGAGTAATTTATCTGAAAAATACTTTGGCTTAAATATTACCCCTTCAAGTGCGCACAGTGACCAATTTATGATTTGGTTAGAGCGTCGTTTGCTTAAAGATACCCATATTGCTTCTAAGTTAATTTTTGAGGTGAGTGAATTTGGTCTGCAACAAAACATTAAAGCAAGCAAACGTTTTATTGATATGGTGCATCGCGTTGGAGCCAGAATTACTGTTGAACGCTTTGGTGTAGGACTCACATCATTTAAGTTTTTCAGAGATTTAAAACCAGACTTTATTAAAATGGATGCAAGTTATACCCGAGGCTTAGAGGATGATAAAAATAATCAGTATTTTATGCGTTTAATGGTCGACCTTGCACACCGAATTGGCGTCAGTGTTTTTGCTGAGGGCGTTGAAAGCCAAGAAGAAAAACACATTGTAGAAACGTTATGCCTAGATGGTGTTCAAGGTTACTACATTGAAAAGCCCAAAGACATCTAACGCCTCTACTCCAATTAACGTAAAAAAGAGCATGTATGCTCTTTTTTACGTTTTAAAGTGTGCTTTTATGAATTTTCAGCCGTTAAAATGCTGACAGTTTTTTAATTGCAAAGTCCCTTGATTTTAACCCTTTACAATTAGCCCATTATTTAACGTTGTTTATTTAACTGATAATCACTCAACGTGTTGTTAATCACAGTAGAAAAAAGGATAATACACGGGATTTTATTAGCGTGAGGCACACATGACAGAATACGTCTTGTTATTAATTGGAACAGTGTTAGTCAACAACTTTGTATTAGTACAATTTTTAGGCCTTTGCCCGTTTATGGGCGTGTCGGGGAAACTTGATACAGCCATAGGTATGTCTTTGGCAACCACCTTTGTGCTAACGCTTGCCTCTGTGACAAGCTATTTAGTAAATGAGTATATTTTATTACCATTGGATATTACCTATCTGAAAACAATGAGCTTTATTTTAGTAATAGCTGTTGTTGTACAATTTACTGAAATGGTTGTCAGAAAAACCAGTCCAACGCTTTACCGGTTACTGGGAATATTTTTACCTTTAATAACCACCAACTGTGCGGTACTTGGTGTTGCTTTATTAAATATCAAAGAAGATCACACGTTTTTACAATCGGCCGTTTATGGCTTTGGTGCTGCGGTGGGTTTTTCATTAGTATTGGTTTTATTTGCTGCATTGCGCGAACGTTTAGCCGCAGCAGACGTACCAACCCCATTTAAAGGTGCCTCAATCGCAATGATAACGGCAGGTTTAATGTCAATGGCCTTCATGGGTTTTACTGGATTAGTGAAGTTTTAATATGACCTTGTTGTACGCTTTAATAGCGCTGGGTTTGCTGGCGTTAATTTTCGGATTAATTTTAGGGTTTGCAGCAGTACGCTTTCGAGTAGAAGGTAATCCTGTTGTAGAACAAATCGACACCATTTTACCGCAAACACAATGCGGCCAATGTGGTTACCCTGGCTGTCGTCCTTATGCAGAAGCCATTGCCAATGGCGATGAAATAAATAAATGCCCTCCAGGTGGTGAAGCGACCGTTAAAAAGCTAGCTGATTTAATGGGGGTTGAGGCTAACCCCCTCGCTGGCGGCGAACAAGCAGATCCGGTTAAAACAGTGGCGTATATCCGCGAAGATGAATGTATTGGCTGTACTAAATGTATTCAAGCCTGCCCTGTTGATGCGATTGTGGGTGCAACACGTCAAATGCATACCGTTCTAATTGACGAATGCACTGGCTGCGATTTGTGCGTTGAACCTTGTCCGGTCGATTGTATTGACATGCTACCTGTTGCACCAACAAAACAAACCTGGAAATGGCAATTAGACGCTATTCCTGTTACCCAAATAGATTAGAGGTTTGAGTGGAAAAGTTACTTGAACAAATAAAAAAAGGCACCGTTTGGGCATTTCCTGGCGGCGTACATCCTCCTCAGCAGAAATCATTATCTAATAGTGCGCCTATAGCCAGACTCCCTTTGCCTGAAAAACTTGTTCTGCCTTTAAAGCAGCACATTGGCGCTAGTGGTAAATTAATAGTTGAAAAAAACCAGCACGTCTTAAAAGGCCAAGCGTTAACAAAGCCATCAGCTAATTGGTCGGTGCCAATACATGCACCGACTTCCGGCACTATTATTGATATTACGCCTATGCCGTCGGCGCACCCTTCGGCATTACCTGAATTAAGCATTATTATTGAGCCCGATGGCAACGATACCTGGTGTGAATTATCGCCTTTAGCAAACCCAGCCACTGCATCACACGATGAACTGGTTGATGTTATTCATAATGCGGGTATTTCTGGTATGGGCGGCGCAGGCTTCCCAACCTATGTAAAAGCTGATATTAAACAACCTATTGAATTTTTGATTGTTAATGCGGTTGAGTGTGAACCTTACATCACGGCTGACGATACCTTAATGCGTGAGCACGCCGCTGAAATAGTCAAAGGTATTGAGCTAATGCAGCAGTTACTTAATCCGACGCTGTGTATTATTGGTATTGAAGACAATAAGCCCGAGGCTATCACAGCCATGACAGAAGCGGCGAATCATAACGAGCATATCTTAATACAAACCGTGCCTACTGTTTACCCTTCTGGCGGTGAAAAACAGCTAATAAAACTGCTCACTAACCGTGAAGTACCAAACGGCGGTATCCCAGCTGATATCGGCATTTTAGTACATAACACCGGCACTTTATTTGCGATACAGCAAGCTGTATACGAAGGTAAACCGTTAATTGAACGTGTCGTTACCGTTACCGGCAATACTATACATAATCCTGGCAATGTATGGGCGTTATTAGGTACTGAAATTAAGCACTTACTTGATTGCCAAGGTTTTTCACCGGTGCCACAACAACGCGTGGTCATGGGCGGCCCTATGATGGGCTTTACCTTACCCACAGTTCGTATTGGCGTTGTTAAAACAACAAACTGCATACTTGCCCCAGATCATAAGGAATTAGCAGAGCCTGGCCCAGAAAAAGCCTGTATTCGCTGCAGTGCCTGTGCCGATGCCTGCCCTGCCTCGTTATTGCCACAACAATTACAATGGTTTGCTAAATCAAAAGAATACGACAAACTCCAAGAGCATAACTTATTTGACTGTATTGAATGTGGTGCCTGTGCCTATGTATGCCCTAGTGAAATACCACTTGTTCAGTATTATCGCGTTGCAAAAGTTGAAATTAAAGAGCAAATTGCCGAGAAGATAAAATCAGATCGCGCTAAAGAGCGCTTTGATGCACGTAAAGCGCGTTTAGAGCAAGAACAAGCTGAGCGAAAAAATCGCCATAAACGTAAACCTGCCCCTAAATCGACCGAAGAGCAGCAAAAAGTAGCCGATGCCCTTGCCCGCGTTAAAGATAAAACTAGCGATGGTGACAATAAATCAGCTGTAGCAGCGGCAATTGCGCGCGCTAAAGCGAAAAAGCAAGGTGGCGAACTCGAGCCAGATAACAGTGAAGTTGCAAAAGAGCGCGCAGCACGTAAAGAACAAGCTCGCCTTTACAAAGAGCAAAAGGCACAAAATAATGGTGATGACGAGCCTGTAGATGATAAAAAATCAGCCGTTGCTGCCGCTATTGCCCGTGCTAAAGCCAAAAAAGCAGCACAAGCCAATGAACAAGCGCAAAGTGATGACACAGAAAGTGAATCGCCAGTCGCTGCCGATGATAAAAAAGCCGCGGTAGCTGCTGCTATCGCCCGTGCAAAAGCTAAAAAGGCAGCACAAGCAAATGAGCAGACAGCAACTGATGACACTGCAAGTGAATCTCCAGTTGCTGCAGATGATAAAAAAGCTGCCGTCGCTGCCGCTATTGCCCGTGCTAAAGCCAAAAAAGCAGCACAAGCAAATGAGCAAGCAGTAAGTGATGACGCAGTAAGTGAATCACCTGTCGCTGCCGATGATAAAAAAGCTGCCGTCGCTGCCGCCATTGCCCGTGCTAAAGCCAAAAAAGCAGCACAAGCTGCTGAGCAAACACAAAGCGATGACGCAATAAGTGAATCACCTGTCGCCGCCGATGATAAAAAAGCCGCCGTGGCTGCCGCTATTGCCCGTGCTAAAGCCAAAAAAGCAGCACAGGCTGATGAATTAGCAAAACAAAGTGAAAACACTGAGCCACAAAGCAACGATGAATCTTCAGAAGGCTCACAGCAAACAGCTCAAGAAAAAAAGAAAGCCGCCGTAGCCGCCGCTATTGCTCGCGCTAAAGCTAAAAAGCAACAAAAAGAAGGAAATGATCAGTCATGAAACTAACCATGGCCAGTTCACCCCACAATCATAGTCACAAATCTGTGACACGTTTAATGTTAACTGTGATTGCGGCCTGTATTCCTGGTGTTATTGCACAAGTTGTATTTTTTGGTACCGGTGTACTTATCCAATTATTATTAGCGTTAGTGTGTGTAAGCGCATTTGAAGCAGCCATTATGCTAATGCGTAAGCGCCCTATCTGGCCTTCATTAAGCGATGGCAGCGCATGGCTAACCGGCGTGCTATTAGCGATTAGTGTTCCGCCTTTAGCGCCGTGGTGGGTTATTGTTATAGGATGTTTGTTTGCCATTGTTATTGTTAAGCAACTTTATGGTGGTTTAGGCTTTAATTTATTTAACCCTGCAATGGCAGCTTATGTACTTTTATTAGTGTCGTTCCCTGTGCAAATGACGGCCTGGTTACCCGTTACAGAGTTACTCAATACGGGCATTACTTTTAGCCAGCAACTTAGTCTAATATTTAGCGACTTTACAACTCTTGGATATAGCTTAGATCAGCTCAGAGTGGGTATTGATGGCAGCACAATGGCCACCCCTCTTGATACCTTAAAAACAGATATTGCTCATAGTCTTACCGTCACTGAAAGTATGCAAAAACCGGTATTTAATGAATGGGTAGGCCTAGGTTGGGGTTGGGTTAATTTAGCCTTTTTACTTGGTGGCCTTTATTTATTAAAAACGAAAGTGATTAACTGGCATATACCAGTGAGTTTTATTGCCAGTTTAAGCCTATGCGCTGCAATTGGTTATATTGCCTCGCCAGGCACTGAGCCGGGTCTGGTATTTCACTTATTTAGTGGTGCGACTATGCTGGGAGCCTTTTTTATCGCCACCGATCCTGTATCAGCTACGACCACTAATCGAGGCCGCCTTATTTATGGTGCCGCGATTGGTTTAATTGTGTATTTAATTCGTACATTTGGTGGCTTTCCGGATGCCGTTGCATTTGCCGTATTACTGATCAATATTGCAGTTCCGCTTATTGATTACTACACACAACCAAGAACCTATGGCCATGGAGCAGTAAAATGATTATTTCTTCAATGGTAAAAAATGGCGCAATATTATGCGGCTTCGCACTCCTTACAACAGGGTTAGTGGCCACCATAAACTCGTTAACGGCCGATAAGATTGCAGAGCAAGAGCAACTGCAATTAACTAATCAGTTACAAGAAGTATTACCGCACAGCAAGTACACTAATGAACTTTCTCAAGATTGTGTGATTATATCAGACCCTTTACTTGGGCCATACGACAACCAAGTAATTTACCGTGCACGTAAAGATGACGAGCCCGTTGCATTAGTCATTCGTCATGTCACTCCTAGCGGCTACAGTGGCGATATAAACTTGCTTAGCGCGGTATATCGCGATGGCAGCGTTGCTGGTGTAAGGGTTACTAAGCATGAAGAAACCCCTGGTTTGGGCGATAAAGTCGAAATTAAAAAGTCAGACTGGATCACCTCATTTAATTCAAAAACAGTACAAAGCGAAAGTGACGCGCGTTGGGCCGTTAAAAAAGATGGCGGTCAGTTTGATCAATTTACTGGCGCAACCATTACGCCTCGCGCCGTTGTTGGCTCAGTTAAAAATGCGGTAGTGTATGCACAAAATAACTTTGATGATCTTTTTGCAGCAGCGAATGCTTGCCCTGAGGTAACACCATGAGTGAATTAAAAACCCTTTACAAAGAAGGCTTATGGGGAAATAACCCCGCCTTAGTACAGTTATTAGGTTTATGTCCTTTACTTGCTGTTACCTCCACGATTACTAATGCGCTAGGTTTAGGCTTAGCAACCTTGTTAGTTTTAGTGGGCTCTAATATTACCGTATCATTTGTGCGCAATTGGGTGCCTAAAGATATCAGAATACCGGTTTTTGTAATGATCATTGCCGGTTTTGTGACGATTGTGCAGCTGTTAATGAACGCCTACACTTTTGGCCTTTATCAATCTTTAGGGATTTTCATTCCGTTGATTGTGACTAACTGCGCCATTATTGGTCGTGCTGAAGCATTTGCCTCTAAAAATCCAGTGCATTTATCTGCCTTTGATGGCTTGATGATGGGCTTAGGCTTTATGCTGGTACTAGTTGTACTTGGCGCTATGCGAGAGCTGATTGGCCAAGGCACCTTATTCGATGGCGCCGATTTATTACTCGGTCCTTGGGCTTCAGCTTTACGCATCGAAGTATTTAGCTTTGATAGCCAGTTTTTACTGGCCATTTTACCACCAGGCGCATTCTTAGGGCTTGGGCTGCTGATCGCCGCTAAAAACGTCATTGATGCACAAATAAAATCAAAACAAGTAACGCCGCCAGAAGCTGAAAAAGGCCCACGTGCACGTGTTACTAGCTTAACTTAAGGGGAAAACGCATTAACTGAATAAAGCTAATGCGTTTTAAGTTACATGAATAAAGAAAAACGTCACCAAATACTCACGCGCTTACGCGACGACAACCCACATCCTGAAACGGAGCTTGAATACTCAAGCCCGTTTGAGTTACTAGTTGCCGTTACGCTCTCTGCACAAGCCACCGATGTTGGGGTAAATAAAGCCACCCGAAAACTCTTTCCAGTGGCAAACACACCGCAAGCTATTTTAGATATTGGCCACGACACACTGCGTGATTATATAAAAACCATCGGGTTGTTTAATTCCAAAGCTGCGAACGTATACAAAATGTGCCAAATATTGGTAGATCAGCATAACGGTGAAGTGCCAGAGAATCGTGAAGCCCTAGAAGCCCTTCCTGGCGTTGGCCGTAAAACTGCTAACGTAGTATTAAATACAGCCTTCGGCTGGCCGACAATTGCAGTTGATACGCATATTTTCCGTGTATCAAACCGTACTAAACTTGCTATGGGTAAAGACGTGGTTGCGGTTGAGCAAAAGCTCGAAAAGGTGATCCCTAAAGAATTTAAAGTCGATGTACACCACTGGCTGATACTGCATGGTCGTTATGTTTGTACAGCCCGCAAACCAAAATGCGGCAGTTGTATAATTGAAGATTTGTGTGAGTTTAAAGATAAGACTGAGTAATGTTTAGACTGCTTTGATACGATAACGGACATTAGCATCAATAGTTTTCAGAGATATTTTTAGTATCCATTAAACGTAGAGCTATCATCATCTTGACAGTCAACTAAGCCGCCACATTGATCATATAAACTTTAATTAAAAACACCAGTAGAAACTAAGACTTCACTTTAGAATTCATTACTCTAAGATATATAACCCTAATCATAATGAAATAAGGCAATACGTTTTCTATTATTATGAAAAATCTATTATCCATCCGCTCCTATAGCACAAAGCCAGTTCGTCACTCACATCAATTTAATCAGTTGGTTCTACCTTTACGTGGTGTCATAAATATATGTGTTGGTGATTTCAATGGAAAAGTTGCACCAAGTGAATGTGTTGTAGTTAAAGCCAACGAAGAGCACCTGTTCACTGCAAACACTGAAGCTAGGTTTGTAGTCGTAGATATGAAAAATCTTCCGCTAAATATTTCATCTTCACAATGTATTGTTTTTGCAATTAACTCATCTCTTAGAAGTTACTTAACTTTTATCGAAAACCAACTAGAAAACAAAGTTAATGCTCAATTAGAACAGGCGATGTTCGAAATGTTCAGCTTACTGCTGGCAGAGCAAACTTTATTACCAAAGGTAGATAGTCGCATTGGTACAGCAATATCCTTCATAGAGCAAAATATTGCAGAGCAGCTTCAAATTAAATGTTTAGCTGAATCTGCTTTCCTGAGTGAAACACAGTTTAAGAAACTATTTAAAATACAAACAGGTATGACCGTGATGAAGTACGTAACAAAACTTCGAATGGAAAAAGCCCAAGCATTACTTACGCATACAGATTATCCGTTACCAATTATTGGTGAAAAAGTAGGTTATAAAGAACCCTCAGCCTTTAGCCGAAAGTTTTCACAATACTTTGGTCTATCACCAACTAAATTCAAAAAGTAAACTTAGTCGGAATTGTTAACTATTGCGTCTTAATTGTTAAAAACACCCTACATAATTAGCATACTATTTCTATATTGAAGTTATTATAAATAAGTCTCATTGTGGAAAATCATCACGGAAGTTTTAAAGGTGTAATGGCGATTATTGTTGCTAGTTTCTTGTGGGGGACAACTGGTACTGCTGCAAGCTACTCCCCAGATGTAAGCTCTTTGGCTATTGGTGCATTCTCTATGGGGATAGGAGGAGTGTTACTTGTAATCACAGCTCGAAAAAAGCTACTTATAGATTATAAGCTGATGCTCGAACAGCCTAAAATATTTCTCTTAGGTGTCGCTTCTGTCGCTATTTACCCATTAGCATTCTATACCTCAATGCGCTTATCAGGTGTTGCCATTGGTACTGTAGTATCTATAGCCACTGCACCTTTTTTTGCTGGAATCCTTGAACGTCTTATTAGCAAAAAGGACATTTCATTGCAATGGATGTTGAGCTTTGTCATTGGTGCTATAGGTATTGCTCTGTTAACTTTAGGTAAAGACCAGAGTAATAATAATGCTTACAGTATCAATCAACAGGGTTTGGGGATTATTTTAGGTTGTATTGCTGGTTTAACTTATGCAGGTTATTCATGGGCGGCAAGGTGTTTAATTGAAAGTGGCGTTCACTCAACATCGTCCATGTCTGGGCTATTCGGTTGTGCTGCACTATTGTTACTTCCTTCATTATGGTTTACGGGTGATAACTTATTTTCAAGTTCATCTAATGCTTTCGTATCTTTATATATGGCAATAATTCCAATGTTTTTAGGATATTTATTATTTGGTTTTGGCTTGAATTATATAGATGCAAGTAAAGCGACATTAATCACCTTAATTGAACCATTAGTTGCAACTGTTTTAGCTATAGTCATTATTGGGGAAAAATTTAAAGTAATAGGTTGGGCAGGCGTAGCTTTAGTATCACTATGCCTATTGATGCAAACAATCAAACCTCAAAAAAACTAAGGTTAGCCGTCAAAACAATGTAGATATATAGCCCTAAATATGCTCCTGAATTTGCTAAGGCTTAATGTCAGCATATGGCTAAAAGCAGTCCATAGGTTTTCCTTTTGCTATCTACCTTAATTATCTTTTGGCTGGCCGACTATCGCGGTAGACACGCATATTTTTCGTGTATCTAACCGTACCAAGCTTGCCATGGGTAAAGACGTGGTAGCGGTTGAGCAAAAGCTCGAAAAAGTGATCCCCAAAGAATTTAAAGTAGACGTGCACCACTGGCTCATTTTACATGGACGTTATACCTGTGTGGCGCGAAAGCCAAAGTGTGGCAGCTGTATTATTGAAGATTTATGTGAGTTTAAAGATAAGACTGAATAGCTCCCACCTGTTAAGATACGAAAGCGTACCTTAGCTTTGGCTTACCCAGTGTCATGTTGCGACATCGCTGGCTTAAGTTGTGTCGATTTCCACCCAAAAAAGAACAGATAGGTAGCAAACTGATCTTTTAAATAAATTAACCACAAGATGTGCTTAGTAACTGTCTTCAGTAAATTAATGTTACATCTATATTCTTGCAGGGGGTTATGAAGCAACCCCACTCTTGAACGATAAAAAAGCTAAATGTGCTGCCTTACCTGAACTGTAATTATCTAGATGACTCATCTTGTAACCTGCGTACAATAAACCTTCAAAAAAATAAAAACCCCAATCAACACAGAAGTGCTTACTTAATAACCCCTCATCTTTCGCAAGTTTTATCAATTCTCGTATCTCGTTATCTTGCTGTTGTATACGAACTTGAAGCTTTTCACTTTTCTGAAACATCTTCTCGAATTTTTGCAAAAAAGCGAATTCCTCGTATAACGGCAAAGTATTTTCGAATACAAGCCTAATAGCATCCAATGAGTCTTTAGCTTTATTTTCAACGGACATATTTACTTCATCAAAGCGGTCTAAACAATATAACGCAATCTCTTCTTGAAGCGCTTCCTTATGCTTAAATTGGCGGTACACCGTTGCTCTACCAACTTCAGCCCTTTTAGCCACGTCAACTAGCGTTGAGTCCTCGTTTTGAATAAACAGTTTTAACCCCGATTGAATAATTTTTTTTCTCGAATTATTTGTTCTTGCATCCATTTTATGAGACAGTCTTGTATCATCTATTAAGTTCCATTATGATACAGCAATGTCTCAAAAGTTAAAAATGAATTCTGTGGAGCAAGAGAGTGAATAGACTAATCGGTATTGACTTTGCAAGAGCGTTAGCGCTCTTTGGTATGGTTATTGTCAACTTTAAGTTAGCCATGAACGCCGATATTGGCACACCACAATTAATAGAGTTTGCGGCTCTATTCGAAGGTCGGGCTTCGGCTTTGTTTGTTATATTAGCGGGTATAGGTATTGCGTTTTTAACTAAAAAATGTGTTACCAGTGAATCACTTGAACACATCAAGCAAGTAAGAACCTCTTTGATAAAAAGGTCTGTTTTACTACTTTTGATTGGCTTGGCTTTTACACCTATTTGGGAAGCCGACATCTTGAAATTCTATGCATTCTATTTTTTGATAGCTGCATTATTATTTACTCTTAGCAGCAAGAAACTGCTCAGTGCATCTATCGGTTTTGTTTTTGCATTTCCATTAATGTGGCTATTCTTTGATTACGAAAAAGGATGGGATTGGCTTGAGCTTAGTTATTCTGGTTTTTGGACAAATGAAGGAGTGATTAGACACCTTTTCTTTAATGGTTATCACCCAGTTTTACCATGGTGTGGTTTCTTGTTATTTGGCATATGGTTGGGTAAACAAGATTTATCCAATGCTAATGTAAGGAAGTCTTTGTTTACATGGTCTTTAAGTATTTTACTTATTGTAGAAGCAAGCTTCTATATGCTGAGAATGTGGGCAGGAGATGACCCGTCTATTGGCATGTCAAAAGATGAAATTGAGTTTTTGTTAACCACGTCAATAATACCGCCGTTGCCACAATATATGTTTTCAGCTGCAAGCTCTGCCGTTCTTGTTTTGCTGGTTTCTCTAAAACTAGCAAGTGTATTTCCTACCAACCGGTTAATTGAGTGGCTAAGCAAAACTGGGCAGTTAACGTTAACTCTGTATGTAGCACATGTCATTATTGGCATGGGAATTCTTGAGGCAACTGGCTTACTCGTTAATCAAACCATAGACTTGTCAATATTTTCCGCATTGGTCTTTTGCATAATTAGCATAATTTTCAGTGTGTTTTGGCTCAAGTATTTTAAACACGGGCCTTTAGAATGGATTTTTAAAAAATGCACTTAGTAGGCCAAAACATTGTTCTAAAAAACTAAAACTATTGAGACTATTAGCCGTTTAATTAGGGTAAATAATGCTATGTCGATAGTAACAGTCAGGAAGTTAATAAAAGCATCCTATAGGTATTACCTTTTGCATCTACTTTTATTATCTTTCGGCTGGCCGACTCAAACCTTGATAAGTTTGCTATGGGTAAGAACGTTGTTGAAGTAGAAAAGAAGCTCGAAAAAGTAGTGCCTAAAGAGTTTAAAGATAAAGCAGAATAGATCCGTAAATAAAAAACGTTCATTTAGCACGATTGTTAATACTAAACCTCAATTATCAGGCTTATAAGAATAAGCTCAATGATTAATTCGTATTCCAGTGTTACTTTTTTGTTTATTCAAAGTAGGTGTCTAACTTTGGCACCTTTCATTTTTCATACCTTGTAAATCAATTCAAATAAAATCTGTTTATTCGTGATTTGCCGTAATTATTGGAACATTTTCAAAGTATTAATTTCACAAGCGTCAATCCTTTAGTTATGCTGTTGAGCATTATGAAATTTTATTACGAGAATTCCTATGCTACCAATACTTCGTATCTTGTTAATTGAGCAAGATCCAGTCACCTTACAAGAGCTTTCAACGAATCTGTCGAAGACCATTGTCAATTTTGAGCGAGATGATATTCATATCGATATTATTGAGCGTCTTGAGCTAAAACAAGCGTTGGACATTGTAGAGGAAGATGGTGATATTCAGGCTGTAGTGCTTAGCTGGGATTTGCAAAATAAGGTTGGCGAACGCACTTATAGTCGCTTTATCGAGCAGTTAAAAGGGATCCGCCTTGAGCTGCCTGTTTATGTTATTGGCGATGATACGAAGGGGCTAGAAATCGTTAATGAGTCGGAGGAGATTGAGTCTTTCTTTTTTAAAGATGAGGTAATTTCTGATCCTGAAGCAATTTTAGGCTATATGATCAACGATTTCGATGACCGCTCAGAGACCCCATTTTGGACTGCGTACCGCCGCTATGTTGGCGAAGCAAACGATTCTTGGCATACACCAGGTCACAGTGGCGGCTCGAGCTTTAGAAATTCTCCTTATATTAAAGATTTTTATCAGTTTTATGGTCGTAATGTGTTTGTGGGCGATCTGTCGGTTTCTGTTGATTCGTTAGGATCATTATCAGATAGCACTAATACCATTGGCCGTGCGCAAGAGTCAGCAGCGGCGACGTTTGAAGTCAAGCATACCTATTTCGTTACCAATGGGTCGTCTACCTCAAATAAAATCATCTTGCAGACATTGCTGCGTAAGGGCGATAAAGTGATCATCGACCGCAATTGTCATAAATCTGTGCACTATGGCATTTTGCAATCAGCGAGTTTACCTGTTTATTTGTCGAGTATTTTAAATCCTAAATATGGCATTTTTGCGCCGCCGTCGTTGGCCGATATAAAACAAGCGATAGAACAAAATACCGATGCAAAATTACTGGTTCTTACCGGTTGTACTTACGATGGCCTACTGAGCGATCTGAAACAGGTGGTCGATTTTGCCCATCAACATGGTATTAAAGTATTTATTGACGAGGCATGGTTTGCTTACTCGCTGTTTCATCCAAGCCTACGATACTATTCCGCCATTCATGCTGGCGCTGACTACGTCACTCATTCGGCGCATAAAGTGGTATCGGCGTTTTCTCAAGCATCTTATATTCATGTTAACGACCCTGATTTCGATGCTGATTTCTTTCGTGAGATTTACAGTATTTACGCCAGTACATCGCCAAAATATCAGCTTATCGCGTCGCTTGATGTGTGCCAAAAGCAATTAGAGATGGAAGGCTATAAGTTACTCAATGCTTTGTTGAACCATGTGGAAGAATTTAAACAACAGATGGCTTCACTCAAACAAATTAAAGTACTAGGTAAGCAAGACTTTATGGAAATATTTCCGCACTTCAGTGGTGATAACATGGGTCACGATCCGCTAAAAATTCTCATCGACATAAGCGAATTACCTTATTCGTTAAAGGATATTCATAAATACCTGCTGGATGAAATTGGCCTAGAAATAGAAAAATACACCCACAGTACCATTTTGGTATTACTCACCCTTGGTGGCACGCGCTCAAAAATAATTCGTCTTTACAATGCGCTCAAAAAACTCGACAGCGGTAAAGTCAAGTTGTCAAAGTCGACGCGACGATCTCGCTTGCCTGAGAATCTACCAGCCATAGACCTTGCGTGTATTCCAAGTGATGCTTTTTATGGCGAGCGCGAATCTGTGCCTATCGGTAAAAGTAACAACCGTATTTGTGCCGGTTTAGTTACCCCCTATCCGCCAGGTATTCCGCTTTTGGTGCCTGGCCAGCATATTACTGAGGAACATATAGAGTACCTTAAAGAGCTAGCAGGACAAGGTTTGACGATTCAAGGGAGTTTTGATGGTGAAATCTATGTTCTTAAGGGCAAAGTTAATAAGTAAAGATATACTTTAATACAGTCGAACTCCTCATAACTAAACAGCAATATCACATGATATTGCTGTTTAGTAGAGTAAAAAGCTGATCCTCACACTCCAAAAATAAATGAAGCCAGAATGCAATGATACAATTGAAGAACAAAAAAGCGCTTACACTTCTGCGGATTGCAGCTCTCATTGTTACTCTTACTAGCATATACATTTTTGCCCCTTGGCAGTTTGCTTTATATTACTTTCACCCACTGCCCGCTAATGTTCAAGCACAAACACAAGAGGCTATTGAACAAGGAGTCGATGGCATTATTGTGTATATTCATAAACAAGGACTGCAACCTGAATATTTTACAAATGGTTGGCATAATAGAGAGCACAAAATACCCGCTTACCCTAGTGCACTTTTTAAAATTGGCAGCATTCGAAAGTTATATGATGCAGCAGCTTTAACTAAACTTTCAGCCGCTGGACGTATTGATGTAGATAAAACACTGGCTGATTATCTTCCATCGTTAATTGGACGCATTGAAAACGCAGATAAAATAACACTACGAATGATGGTAAAACACAAAAGTGGCATACCCAATTACACAGACACTGATAATTTCGATTGGTCAATCACCTACCCTGACCCACTTGCATTAGTACTCGATAAACCCGCTGATTTTAGCCCTGATGCTGACTATGGCTATTCTAATACCAATTATTTGTTGCTGCGAAAAATTATGTCTAACGTGCTGGGTTATGATCATAACCAATATATTAAAGATGAAATTTTAACGCCTCTGGGCCTAACGCATACGTTTTCATCTGTACATGAAATCAATTTAGTAGATTTGATGAGTGGTTACTACGTAGGTTATGAGAATGATTTTAAAGCACTCGATCAAGGCTATGTGGCAACCGCACAAGATGTAGGCGACTTTATTTTTGCTTTAAACAAAGGCACTTTTTTCGACGAACAAGAGCAAGCTTTGTATGCATCACTTTATAAGTATGAACACACAGGTTGGGTATTAGGGTATTCAAGCATTGCTCGTTATTATAAAGATATCGATACAGTCGTTGTGCAGTTTATAAATACTAATGGCGATGATACTGTGATGCTCACAGAAATAATTTATAATCGGATTATTGATATTTTAACTGCGCAGCAATAGTATTTAAAACTAGCTGCGTTATAAAAATTTATATGAATTTTAAAGAGGATTTAAATGCGTTTACTACACACCATGTTACGGGTTGCAGATCTAGATAAATCAATTGCGTTTTATACTCAAGTACTTGGTATGAAAGAGTTACGCCGTGCTGATAACGAAGAGTACCGCTATACCCTCGCCTTTGTAGGCTACGGTGATGAAACTGACACAACAGTGCTTGAACTGACCTATAACTGGGATACCGACAGCTATGATTTAGGCAATGCCTATGGTCATATCGCGATTGAGTTTGATGATATCTATAAAGCCTGTGCTGATATCAAGGCCGCTGGCGGTAACGTAAGCCGTGAACCAGGTCCAGTAAAGGGTGGCACAACAGAAATAGCGTTTGTAAAAGATCCAGATGGCTACTCAATTGAACTTATTCAGAAAAAAGAAAATATGAATAAATTTTAGTAAATATATTTAATAGGTTTACTAAGCGGCTTTTTAATTATTTAAGCTTAACTCTGATACAATTTTAAAAAAGGTGCTATATGCACCTTTTTATCGTAATTGACTATCTTTACTGCCACGCCGATTAAGCCCTTTAGAAAGTGCGCCTTTACCTTCTAGTTCAACTTGGCAGCTTACACAATACTTAACACCTGGTAACGCAAGTCTTCGTGCCTGTGGTATTGGTTCATCACATTCTTCACATAGCTCGGCACTGGCTCCAGAAACTAAGTTACTTCTAGCATATTGCACAGCATCATTAACGCTGGCGTCGATTTGATCTTGAATTGCACCATCGCGTGCCCATCCACTTGCCATATAACCTCCTATTTATTTGGACGTTTATATGTAACCTAACATAGGTGAAGTTTATTTAAGCTGAATATAAGAAAGGGAAAGATGCTAATAAAATTTAGGAGTTATTATATAAAATATTTAATTTTGAGATTTTAACTTCACTGAATAATTCTGAGGTAATAATAGAAATGCAGATAAATTGATTTTAGATATTTTTAGTAAAAGCTGTCTTACTAATAAATAGTAGGTGGCGTATCAAGAGATTTTCACTCTTTTTAAAGTTGCGGATAGAGAGTGCGCTGTCACACTGCTGTATATATTACTTAAAGTAAGTAAGTGGCGTCCCCAAGGGGATTCGAACCCCTGTTACCGCCGTGAAAGGGCGGTGTCCTAGGCCTCTAGACGATGGGGACACAGAATATGTGTCACTAGGACAACTGAATGGTTTGACTCGTTTCAGGCGAGCTGCTCAATAACACTGCACTTCCCTATTTAAAATAGGTAAGTGGCGTCCCCAAGGGGATTCGAACCCCTGTTACCGCCGTGAAAGGGCGGTGTCCTAGGCCTCTAGACGATGGGGACACAGAATATGTGTCACTAGGACAACTGAATGGTTTGACTCGTTTCAGGCGAGCTGCTCAATAACACTGCACTTCCCTATTTAAAATAGGTAAGTGGCGTCCCCAAGGGGATTCGAACCCCTGTTACCGCCGTGAAAGGGCGGTGTCCTAGGCCTCTAGACGATGGGGACACAGAATATGTGTCACTAGGACAACTGAATGGTTTGACTCGTTTCAGGCGAGCTGCTCAATAACACTTCACTTCCCTATTTAAAACAAGTAAGTGGCGTCCCCAAGGGGATTCGAACCCCTGTTACCGCCGTGAAAGGGCGGTGTCCTAGGCCTCTAGACGATGGGGACACAGAATATGTGTCACTAGGACAACTGAATGGTTTGACTCGTTTCAGGCGAGCTGCTCAATAACACTGCACTTCCCTATTTAAAATAGGTAAGTGGCGTCCCCAAGGGGATTCGAACCCCTGTTACCGCCGTGAAAGGGCGGTGTCCTAGGCCTCTAGACGATGGGGACGCAGAAATTGATTTGCAAATCACTGATTTGCTATTTCTGCGTAAGATGAGCCGAGCCTGCGAGGCGAATGGCATTATCTTCTCAGAAACATTTTCTGTGTCACTAGGACAACTGAATGGTTTGACTCGTTTCAGGCGAGCTGCTCAATAACACTGCACTTCCCTATTTAAAATAGGTAAGTGGCGTCCCCAAGGGGATTCGAACCCCTGTTACCGCCGTGAAAGGGCGGTGTCCTAGGCCTCTAGACGATGGGGACACAGAATATGTGTCACTAGGACAACTGAATGGTTCGACTCGTTTCAGGCGAGCTGCTTAATAACACTGCACTTCCCTATTTAAAATAGGTAAGTGGCGTCCCCAAGGGGATTCGAACCCCTGTTACCGCCGTGAAAGGGCGGTGTCCTAGGCCTCTAGACGATGGGGACACAGAATATGTGTCACTAGGACAATCGATTAGTTTTACTCACATCCTGAGCTTTAAGGTAATGGCGTATAGTACAAATAAAGACTCGAGCTTTATGTGTTACGCTATTTTCTCGGTAAAACCGCCTTTAACTAAAAAGTTAAGTGGCGTCCCCAAGGGGATTCGAACCCCTGTTACCGCCGTGAAAGGGCGGTGTCCTAGGCCTCTAGACGATGGGGACACAGAAAACTGTTACCCTAGGACAAACACTAAAAATTGGTGGAGCTATGCGGGATCGAACCGCAGACCTCTTCGCTGCCAGCGAAGCGCTCTCCCAGCTGAGCTATAGCCCCAACTTATTCAATACGCTCGGTGATAATCACGTCGTGTATCGCTTAGTGCGGGGCGCATTCTATGCACCCCCCAAAATAAAGTCAACAGTTTTTTATGCGACATTATTTAAATGGTTTAAATTTCAACAAACTGGCTATCATACGTGCTAAAAAACAGATTTTCATACTAATTTAGATGTCATGTTGCGCTTTACGTTGTTGTACTCGCCACATGTATACGACTAAGTACCCTATTCAACCGATAATATGAGTTTGAATATGATTTAAAGGGTATACATTTATATGCAAATTAGCTTGGTGCTGTTTTACTACTAAAAAAGCGCTGTTCATTCGCATGTTAAACTTTAAGTAACTTTTTATTATCCGCTAATTTGTATCACGCAATACAATTATTGAAAGTTAGCCTTTTATTACATAAATATTTTATTGTTTATCCGACCACTAATGACATCTATTTAGTCTACGCCGCCGACTTTAAATAAACATTAAGCTTAACAATTGTTCGTTTAATATTAGTTTGTTGATAAAGTGAACACCGTTCGCACTGTATTGTTTATAAAAGCTTCACTCAGCACATTTTTATCATTCAAGTGTTGACACATTTGCAACTCTATCTATAATAGCGCCCCACAACAACGCAGCAATGTGGTGTTGTTTAGATGCGGGTGATTAGCTCAGTTGGGAGAGCATCGCCCTTACAAGGCGAGGGTCACTGGTTCAAGTCCAGTATCACCCACCACATTTTAATGTGTCGTATCTAAGATTCTATATGGGCGTTAGCTCAGTTAGAAAAAAGAGAGCTCACCGTTATTTACAAGTAACGGCAAGGTTCACTGGTTAAAGTCCAGTACTACTAAAATTTAATAGTAGCGTTTGAATTTATATGTGGGTGATTAGCTCAGTTGGGAGAGCATCGCCCTTACAAGGCGAGGGTCACTGGTTCAAGTCCAGTATCACCCACCACATATAAAACCTATTGTTATATTAATAGTGATATGTATTAAAATTGTAATATGGGTCGTTAGCTCAGTTACAAGAAATGAGAGCATCACCGCTATTTACAAGTAACGGCGAAGTTCACTGGTTAAAGTCCAGTACTATTTATTTTAATAGTAGCGTTTTAATTTATATGTGGGTGATTAGCTCAGTTGGGAGAGCATCGCCCTTACAAGGCGAGGGTCACTGGTTCAAGTCCAGTATCACCCACCACATATAAAATCTATTATTATGTTAATAGTGATTTGTATTAAAATTGTAATATGGGTCGTTAGCTCAGTTACAAGAAATGAGAGCATCACCGCTATTTACAAGTAACGGCGAAGTTCACTGGTTAAAGTCCAGTACTATTTATTTTAATAGTAGCGTTTTAATTTATATGTGGGTGATTAGCTCAGTTGGGAGAGCATCGCCCTTACAAGGCGAGGGTCACTGGTTCAAGTCCAGTACGACCCACCATTCTTTGAATGGTGCATATTACAAGATATCTAAATGGGTGATTAGCTCAGTTAGATAAAGAGAGCATCACCGCTATTTACAAGTAACGGCGAGGTTCACTGGTTGAAGTCCAGTACTATTTTTATAATAGTTTGTTTTGATTTATATGTGGGTGATTAGCTCAGTTGGGAGAGCATCGCCCTTACAAGGCGAGGGTCACTGGTTCAAGTCCAGTATCACCCACCACATATAAAACCTATTATTATGTTAATAGTCATGTGTAAATTTGTAATATGGGTCGTTAGCTCAGTTGGGAGAGCATCGCCCTTACAAGGCGAGGGTCACTGGTTCAAGTCCAGTATCACCCACCACATATAAAACCTATTATTATGTTAATAGTCATGTGTAAATTTGTAATATGGGTCGTTAGCTCAGTTGGGAGAGCATCGCCCTTACAAGGCGAGGGTCACTGGTTCAAGTCCAGTATCACCCACCACATATAAAACCTATTATTATGTTAATAGTCATGTGTAAATTTGTAATATGGGTCGTTAGCTCAGTTGGGAGAGCATCGCCCTTACAAGGCGAGGGTCACTGGTTCAAGTCCAGTATCACCCACCACATATAAAACCTATTATTATGTTAATAGTCATGTGTAAATTTGTAATATGGGTCGTTAGCTCAGTTGGGAGAGCATCGCCCTTACAAGGCGAGGGTCACTGGTTCAAGTCCAGTATCACCCACCACATATAAAACCTATTATTATGTTAATAGTCATGTGTAAATTTGTAATATGGGTCGTTAGCTCAGTTGGGAGAGCATCGCCCTTACAAGGCGAGGGTCACTGGTTCAAGTCCAGTATCACCCACCACATATAAAACCTATTATTATGTTAATAGTCATGTGTAAATTTGTAATATGGGTCGTTAGCTCAGTTGGGAGAGCATCGCCCTTACAAGGCGAGGGTCACTGGTTCAAGTCCAGTATCACCCACCACATATAAAACCTATTATTATGTTAATAGTCATGTGTAAATTTGTAATATGGGTCGTTAGCTCAGTTGGGAGAGCATCGCCCTTACAAGGCGAGGGTCACTGGTTCAAGTCCAGTATCACCCACCACATATAAAACCTATTATTATGTTAATAGTCATGTGTAAATTTGTAATATGGGTCGTTAGCTCAGTTGGGAGAGCATCGCCCTTACAAGGCGAGGGTCACTGGTTCAAGTCCAGTATCACCCACCACATATAAAACCTATTATTATGTTAATAGTCATGTGTAAATTTGTAATATGGGTCGTTAGCTCAGTTGGGAGAGCATCGCCCTTACAAGGCGAGGGTCACTGGTTCAAGTCCAGTATCACCCACCACATATAAAACCTATTATTATGTTAATAGTCATGTGTAAATTTGTAATATGGGTCGTTAGCTCAGTTGGGAGAGCATCGCCCTTACAAGGCGAGGGTCACTGGTTCAAGTCCAGTATCACCCACCACATATAAAACCTATTATTATGTTAATAGTCATGTGTAAATTTGTAATATGGGTCGTTAGCTCAGTTGGGAGAGCATCGCCCTTACAAGGCGAGGGTCACTGGTTCAAGTCCAGTATCACCCACCACATATAAAACCTATTATTATGTTAATAGTCATGTGTAAATTTGTAATATGGGTCGTTAGCTCAGTTGGGAGAGCATCGCCCTTACAAGGCGAGGGTCACTGGTTCAAGTCCAGTATCACCCACCACATATAAAACCTATTATTATGTTAATAGTCATGTGTAAATTTGTAATATGGGTCGTTAGCTCAGTTGGGAGAGCATCGCCCTTACAAGGCGAGGGTCACTGGTTCAAGTCCAGTATCACCCACCACATATAAAACCTATTATTATGTTAATAGTCATGTGTAAATTTGTAATATGGGTCGTTAGCTCAGTTGGGAGAGCATCGCCCTTACAAGGCGAGGGTCACTGGTTCAAGTCCAGTATCACCCACCACATATAAAACCTATTATTATGTTAATAGTCATGTGTAAATTTGTAATATGGGTCGTTAGCTCAGTTGGGAGAGCATCGCCCTTACAAGGCGAGGGTCACTGGTTCAAGTCCAGTATCACCCACCACATATAAAACCTATTATTATGTTAATAGTCATGTGTAAATTTGTAATATGGGTCGTTAGCTCAGTTGGGAGAGCATCGCCCTTACAAGGCGAGGGTCACTGGTTCAAGTCCAGTATCACCCACCACATATAAAACCTATTATTATGTTAATAGTCATGTGTAAATTTGTAATATGGGTCGTTAGCTCAGTTGGGAGAGCATCGCCCTTACAAGGCGAGGGTCACTGGTTCAAGTCCAGTATCACCCACCACATATAAAACCTATTATTATGCTAATAGTCATGTTTTAAAGTTGTAATATGGGTCGTTAGCTCAGTTGGGAGAGCATCGCCCTTACAAGGCGAGGGTCACTGGTTCAAGTCCAGTACGACCCACCATTCTTTGAATGGTGCATATTACAAAAATCTAAATCCTCCAGTATCACCTTCCATTTTAATATTCATTATCCTCCACTCCTTTAGTTCACGTTCAGTATTAATTGCCATTTAGAAATTCGTTATCAAGCAATTCTTCGGTTTCAAAAGATCAGTATTACCAATCACATGCTAAAAACCTATCTTCCGAGTTTTATTATCTCCAAAATCATTTTGTTTAAACTTACTTTATTACGCGTGCTATCCATTTACTTTAAATGGGTTTTTAGCTCTTTTAAGATAAAAATATAAACCTTTAGAATTAATTTGCTTAATAAGCTCTCATCTTCGAAGCGAATCTTTAAATTACCTTGTAAGCGTCTAAACTGTTGATTATAGTCTGTGTTAAATTCAATTACGCTTAAGCCAATGTCTAAAAATATTTTTAATGAAGCAAAAATACTGATTGTAGAGGAGCAGCCACTTGCTCAAAGCTACATGAAACAGTCGCTCGAAAAAATTGGCTTTGGACATATGCGTTTTGCAGATCATGCTCTAGCGGCAAAAGAACAATGCTTACATGAAGAATTTGACTTGGTAATTTGCTCTTTTAATCTAAGCAAACGCCAAGATGGCTACCAGCTTTATGAAGAATTACGCGCTAAAGCATTAATAAAACACTCTACTGGGTTTATTTTTACATCTGCGGAAACTAGCGGAGAGTTAGTTCACAGTGTGTTAGAACTTCAACCCGATGACTTTTTAGTAAAACCTTTCTCTGTACAAGAGCTAAGAGTGCGCATAGAGCGTATTCTCAAACGCAAAAGCGACTTAAAAGCTATATACACTTTAATTGATGATGATAACCAGTCTAAAGCATTAAAACAAATTAATGCTCAGCTTGATAAAAGTAATAAATACAGCCCTATTCTGCTTAGATTAAAAGGTAATATTTTACTGGCGCTAAAACAAAACCAAGAAGCGAAAGACTTTTTTAAATCAGTTTTGAATATTCAAAAGTTTGCATGGGCAAAAGTAGGATTGGTAGAAGCCTTAATTGCTAACAATGAGCATATTTTGGCTCAACGCATGCTTAAAACAATGCTTGAACGTAATGAAACTCGACTAGTTGCATTAGACTTATTAGGGCGTTTAGAAATAAAATTAAACCAGTTTGAGTTAGCTCAAGAGTTTTTAAGTCAAGCAGCCCATATTGCCCCGCGTAATATAGACCGTCAAAAGTCACTGAACAGCGTATCGCTCATTAATAGAGATTATGAAACCAGCTACTTAACTCAAAAGGATATTGCCACTTTTGCTAAGTACTCTATGCATGATAGCCCAGACATTTATTTAAATGCCGCTCGTGCTGGGATTGATTTTGCACTAACCACAGATCAAACTGACCAAATAAACAGAATTTCCCGTCAAACAAATAAATATATTAATGAGCTAAAAACACAATTCCCAACCAGTAATGCACAAACTCAAATCGATGTGCTCAATGCGCGCCTTTATTATTTAAAAGATGAACATAAAAAAGCGAAACAGTTGATTGAACAACTTGATGACAGCGATACTCAAATACGTTCAGTCGATGGTGCCCTAGATAAAGCAAAAGCATTACATGAATTAGGTTTTCATCAGAAGGCGCAAGCGCTATTTAGCCAAATTATTGATCATTGCGAACGCCACCCAAGTAGGAGCGACGCGACGTACTTGCGTTATATACAGCAACAGCAAAGTGAAAGACGTGATATTAAAATGGGGCCGAAGGAACTTAACAATCATGCAGTTAAACAGTTTGAGCGTGGCCAGTTAAATGTTGCTTTAGAGGCATTCAGCCAAGCCTTTAGGGTCATGCCACACAACCCAAGTATCGCACTTAACTTATTACAGTGTTTAGTGGATAAATCAAAAAAACAGGGGGGCTCTTTCAATAGTCTATTGGCTCAAAAGTGCTTTAAACTATTAAAAAAATCACCCTTAGCAGAAGAGCAATCAGAGCGGTTCGATAAACTACTTCAGATTGCTAAAGAAATGAAACTAGAGATTAGCTAGGGCCTGTTGACATTTGCGGATTAAAATTTGTTCAAGCAAGGGACGATTTAATCGCGGCGTGAGGTTTGTAACCTAGTGGGCTCGATAACTGCTCCTGTGTTATTCTACTGGCTTACATCCATGTAAGAATAAGTAAAAGCCGAGCAAAGCTTCCGCGTCCTGCTCACGCCCCTTACCTACATCCATGTAGGCAACAAAGAGTTAATCGTCCCTTGGCAGAACCCTTTGGGCAGCGCCTGTTTGGAATTGATGCTCCGTTATCGCCCATTTATGGGGAATAACCACACCACATAGGCTCTGCCTTGCCTAAATACCAAACAGACTGCTGCAAATTTAACCTTGAAAGGCCAACAGGCCCTAGAGCTTTTTCATTGCCAGTGCGTTTACACAGTAGCGCAAGCCGGAAGGAAGTGGGCCATCAGGGAAAATATGCCCTAAGTGCGCATCACACACATTACAAACAACTTCAACTCGCTCCATGCCATGGCTGTTATCCATTACATACCCTATCGCATCAACCGTTGCAGGTTGTGTAAATGAAGGCCATCCTGTGCCACTATCAAACTTTTCATCCGCATCAAACAGTAGGTTGTCACAACACACACACACGTACTTTCCCGGTTCTAATAGTGTGCAACTAGTTGAACTATTTGGGCGCTCTGTGCCTTTTTTACGGGTCACGTAATATTGCTCTTCGTTTAACAGTTCACGCCATTGCTGATCTGTTTTAACTACTTTTTGAACCGGAGTCGGATTGCCATGGTTGGCAAAATTAACAATATCATTCCATTTCAACATAACAACCTCATTGCGTTATTAATTTGCTTCATACTAAGCCACAATCATGGGCTGACAGCCTATCATTACGTCTGTGGCTAATACCACGATCAACGCTATTTAAACACTATACGGTGCTTCTCTGTTGCTGTAAGTATACGGCTTATATAAGCGTGTAATTGAGCTTGACTACCAGGAATACTCACGCTTAATTGCCTGTCATTATTACTATGCACTATTAGCTCATCGTCTTTTATCTCTATTGACTCAATATTGCTGATGACTAACCAATGCGGGCCATTCTTTTTATCAAACAACCCGGTTAAACTAAAAACAAACAAATGCTGCGCATCACGCTGAATAAAGTTACGCAGCGGGTTACGCATTTTAAATAACGGCGTTAACCGGTAACAGCACGAACAAAATACCACTATCCACAATAGCAATATCCCTTTAAACCAAATATGTTCGCCTAATGATAAAAAATAGCCAACGCAGATAAGAATCAGCCCTATAAAGGCCACTACTTGCGCTATTTTTTTATTAATAGTGTGCATAATCTCTTACTTTTTATCGGTTGCTTTTTCTGTCGGCTCGGGCCAATCACTAAAAAAAACACTTAAATAACGACTTTTTGCCAAATACCACAATACCCACAATACAATCACCATTTGTATGGCTAAAAACAGTGAAAAGCGATAATGGCTATGTGCCGCCTGGATACTTAACCACGACAAGTCTATTAGCGCGCAAGTAATAAGTGGCCAACGCATGTATCGCCAAACACGCGCTAACCGTTTCGTAGCTTGATGCGAGTCTCTGGGTCTGCGTAAACAAAACAAAATAGTGGGTACAATTGCCACAGCACCAATCGCTATGGCAATAAAAAAATCATTTTTTGATTTAAAAAACAATGACATTAGATCAAGTTCAGGACGACGGCTCAGCGCGGCAATCACCCAAATAAAATAGGCCCGCAGTAACACTAAAATACTCAAATGAAACGCTATTGGCGTACGATAGCTGCCATATTTATCCCAGTATTCAGGTCCATAACGGCTCACAACTGGTTTTTCCTATCGGCAATAGTGCCCAAAATAAAAAATGCAGCTAATAATGTGAGCCCCAACCACTTAGTACCAAAAAACAGTAAGGCTTTAGTTAGCAGTGGGCTTAACCACACCACTAATAAACCAAACCCAAACGCGGTGATCAACACAAAACATGCCACCCTTATAATAAAGTGACGCCTAGCTACCACGCCTTTGGTGAGCTTTAAAATGTCATCCGCATAAAGCGACACTAAGCACACCATCAAAAGCAATGATAAATGCGGTAAATAGCCTTGTAGCCACTGGCCTAGGTCAATTAACAAGGTATTAAGTATATTTGTAAAACTAGCCATTATGAGTCTCTAACAAAGTAATTAAATCATCCTCTGTCAGTATTTCTATACCGAATTCTTGCGCTTTAGTTAGTTTAGAGCCGGCTTTTTCGCCCGCCACTAGCGCATCCGTTTTGGCTGAAACACTGCCAGATACCTTGGCACCTAATTGTTGTAGGCGCGCTTTCGCATCATTGCGATTAAGCGTATTAAGCGTCCCAGTTAGCACATAAGTTAAACCCGCTAGCGGTTGTTCTTGCTCTGATGGCGCTGTTAACTGTGGCCAGTTAATGCCTTGGGCTATTAATTCGTTCACCACGGTTAAATTATGCTCTTCAGTAAAAAAGCCACGCACGTGCTTTGCCACTATTTCACCTACATCGCTTACTTCAATCAGCTGTTCAATGCTGGCATCGATTACGTTTTCAAGCGTTAAAAAATGATTAGCTAAGTTTTGCGCGGTTGCCTCACCGACTTCACGAATACCCAGTGAATATAAAAACTTTGCTAAGGTAGTCGTTTTTGCATCATCAAGCGCGGCAACTAAATTTTTAGCTGATTTAGGCCCCATTCGTTCAAGTGATTCAAAATGTCCCTGCTTTAAAGTAAATAAATCAGCCGGGGTTTTGATCAGCTCTCGGTCAACTAATTGATCAACAATTTTGTCGCCCAAGCCGTCAATATCTAATGCCTTACGCGATGCAAAATGCTTAATCGCTTGTTTACGCTGTGCTTGGCATACTAAGCCACCGGTACAACGTGCAACGGCTTCACCTTCAACCCGTTCAATATGCGAGTCACAAATTGGGCACATAGTTGGAAAGACAATCTCTTTTGCATCGCTTGGGCGTTGCTCAAGTACCACTTGAGTAATTTGCGGGATAACATCCCCTGCGCGGCGAATAATCACAGTATCGCCCACTTTAACGCCTAAACGAGCTATTTCGTCGGCATTATGCAGCGTTGCATTTGATACCGTAACACCCCCAACAAATACCGGCTCTAGTCGTGCTACGGGAGTAATTGCCCCTGTGCGCCCTACTTGAAATTCAACATCTAATAATTGCGTTATTTCTTCTTGCGCCGGAAATTTATAAGCGATTGCCCACCGCGGTGCGCGAGCTACAAAGCCTAAGCGCTCTTGTAAGGCTTTTTTATTTACCTTTATTACCACGCCATCTATTTCATATTTTAGCTCGCTACGACGCGTTAAAATGTCATTGTAATAGGCAAGCGCAGCCTTTGGGCCCTCAACTAATTTGGTTTCTGGACACAGCGGTAATCCCCAATCGGTAAGCTTAGCAAGTTGCTGGTAGTGATCTTCAGGTAAGGTGCCATCGGCAACTAATCCGGTGCTGTAGGCATAAAACATCAATGGCCGTTTTGCGGTAATTTTTGAGTCGAGCTGGCGTAAACTTCCTGCCGCCGCATTACGTGGATTAACAAAGATTTTATCGCCACGTTTTTCTGCCTCTGCATTTAATTTTTCAAAGCCCGCGCTATCCATAAATACCTCACCGCGCACTTCAAGCTCACGAGGGTAATCATCACCGCGCAATTTTAATGGCACATTGCGGATTGTTTTTACATTTTGAGTAATATTTTCGCCAGTAAAACCATCGCCACGGGTCGCCGCTTGAACCAGTACTCCATCGCGATAAATAATCGAAACCGCTAAACCATCCAGTTTAGGCTCACAGCAAAATGCAAGCTCTTCAGTGCTCATTAAGCGCTCTTTAATACGACGATTAAAACCGCTAAATTCATCCTCACCAAAGGCGTTATCAAGCGATAACATAGGCACTTGGTGCGCTACTTGCTCAAACTTGGCAAGCGCCGCTCCTCCAACTTTTTGAGTGGGTGAATCGGCTGTTAAAAACTCAGGGTGCTGGGTTTCTAATTCACTTAGTGTCCGTAACAAGCGGTCATATTCGGCATCAGGTATGCTGGGTGTATCAAGCACATAATAACTATAATTGTGTTGCTCAAGCGTGGTACGAAGATGATTAATTTGCTCACTAATGCTGCTTGTCATGTAGACCTCAAAAAACATAAAAAAAGCCACTTTGACGAGTGAACGCCCAGTGGCTTACAAAATTTAACTTATGCGTATGTTACGCAGAAAATACGCGAACCTGTTCAACATATTGACGAATACGCTCTACCGTCATTACATTTCGCTCTGCATCTAAAATATCGGCACCAAATTCATCCGCTATTTTTTTAGCGGCGCTGTGCAGCATGTTAAACGCGGCTAAACCGTCGCCATCGCATGGCAGAGTCATAAATAAGCTCACCCCAGCGGTGCTAAATTGTTCCATATTATCAATATCGAACGTGCCTGGGTTATACATATTCACCAACCTAAATAACACCGGCCCTTGGCCTGCTGGGTCTAGGTGGCGATTAAAAAAGCCTTCTTCTGAATATTTAAAACCTAGCATGTTAACAGCAGGCAGTAATTTACTGCCTTGCATAGTGAGCCCTTCTGGCATTTGAATATGCACAATGACAAAGTCTGCAACGTCTTTAGGGGCATCTTGTTGTGTGTCTGCGGCCTCTTCTGTTACCACTTCAAGGTCATCCTCGATAGGTGTATTTACTGGGCTTTCGTCTATCTGTGGTTCATCAGCGCTGAAGTTTAACTCACTCATTTGTGGCTCTTCTCGTTGCGCTAACGTTGGCTCTTGTGGCTCAGTATGTACAGATGAAGGCTGCTGTTCTTGAACAGGCTCGACTCGCTCATTTGCAGGGAGTTCAGCATTCTCTTTTTTTCTTACTGACCACAAACCGTGTATTAATAAGCCACCAATGACAAATACACTGATCACAATTAAAACCCATCTTAATTCTTCGGCCATCCCCTCACCTTTTATTATTAATATGCCTAACAGCCATCATTTTACCTAAAATAACCAGCAAATGACTATAAAATTATGCATGTGCAAGTTGCACCGCTTGTTCAATATCCACAGCAACCATGCGCGACACGCCGGGCTCTGCCATGGTTACACCCGTTAATCTACCCGCCATTTCCATTGCAATTTTATTATGACTAATATAAATAAACTGCACAGATTGTGACATTTCTTCAACCAAACGGCAAAAACGAACCACATTGGCATCATCTAATGGAGCATCTACCTCGTCCAGCATACAGAATGGAGCTGGATTGAGCCTGAATATAGAAAACACCAATGATAATGCGCTCAGCGCTTTTTCTCCACCACTTAACAAATGAATTGTCGAATTTTTTTTACCTGGTGGCCTTGCCATTATACTAACACCACTTTCGAGTAAATCGTCACTGGTTAATTCTAAGTAAGCACTGCCGCCGCCAAACACTTTGGGGAAAAGCTGGCCAAAATCGTGATTTACCTGATCAAACGTAGACTTAAAGCGCGTTTTTGTTTCACGATCTATTTTATGAATAGCGCCTTCTAAAGCTGTTAATGCTTGGGTTAAATCGTCCAGCTGATTATTTAAATAATCACTTCTTTGCTTCGCTTGTTCAAACTCATCAATAGCTGCAAGGTTAACGGCTCCTAATTGCTCTAGCTGATTACTTACTCCAGCAAGTTGATTTTGCGCCGCATTTAATGACAACTCTGCAGGAAGCTCTGCTAATACCTGTTTTAAATTTTGATTAAGCTCACTAAGTGGCTCTAGTACCGCTTGCGCTTTTATTAGTAAGCTTTGCTCTTCAATACTCAGCTTTTGATGCTGATCTTGCAATGCCACCAGCTCAGCTTGTGACGTTTTTAAACTCGCTTGTTTGTTTTGTAATTCTTGTTTTGCTTGAGCTAACTGCTGCTGAATATCCACAAGGGTTTGTTCGCCTTGTTGGTGCTGTACTAATAATTGCTCAATACTTAGTGCAAGCTCTTGCTCAGGAATAAGTAACGCTTCAATCTGCTCTATTATCTCTTGCGCATCCTCTTCGGCACTAGTAAACGCCTGTACAGCATGACTCAGTTTTGTTTGACTGAGCTGCCATTCACTTCGTGCTTTTTGCTCATTAAGGTTTGCCTGATGCGCTAGTGTTTTATATTGTTCAGCATTATTCAAAGCTTGTTTGTAACGCTCATCACTATTTATTTGTGTGCTATCGGCTTGGCTAAGCTCTTTAGCTAAGGCCTGTAACTGCTGTGCAAGCTGTTCATTTTTATCGAGCTCTTCGCTCAATAATTCGCTTAACTGCTGTTGTTGCTCTAGCAGAGGCAGACGCTGTTGTTGTAATTTTGTTAGCTGCTGCAGATGCTGATCAGCTTGCGCTTTAAGCATATCGCCACGCGTTGTTGCTACAGCAAGTTGTTGTGCTAACTGGTGAATAGTGTCTTTGCGCTCATTTTGCTGAACAGTTAACAATGCAGCCTGCGTTTTATGTTCTTCAAGTGTGGAGTGTGCGTTCGTCAATGCCTGTTGTTGTTGCTCAAGTAAGGTTTCTTGCTGCTTGAGTTTTTTGTGCATTAATAATAAGGAATTTTCTGCATTTTTATCGCCACTTACATGCCAGTTTCGACCATGTAATGCCCCTTGCTTATCTATAACCGCAATATAACTATTGTCGTTAAGTGCGCTTATATCGCCGGCTTCATCATAAGCAATATGATTTAATAACTCAGGATACACGCCTGAGGTAATAAACGCGGCAATACTGTGCTTAGCTGCAGACTGCGATGCAATTTCCCACGTGCTATTTTCTGCTTTACCTTGTGATATATGAATATGCTCAAGTGATGACAGCGCCTGCTCGACTAAAAACTCATATCCCGACTGAACAGTTAACTGCTTAAATAAGGTTAAACTTTCATCGCTGCTTTTTTCAAGCCCAAGAGTAGTTTGTAGCCCCGCTATACCGGCTTTTAATTCATTTACTTGCTGAGATAAATGCTGCCAATCTTGCTGTGCATCATCTAGCTGTTGCTGCTGAGCAGTTTGCGCAGTTTGGCCTTTACTGTGAGCCGTTTGCGCTTTCGCTAGCTGCTCAGTCAGGACTTGTCTGTGCTGTTGTTGCTGAGTTAATTGCTGCTCTATCTCACTGCGTTTTAACTCATCTATTTGCTCATCAAGCTGCGTTAGTTGTTGCTTAACATAACTGATTTTCTGTTCTGTATGTTTTACTGCGTTGGTATGCGCTAACTGCTGATTATGCAATTGTTGATAATCTTCTGTTAGTGATTGCCAGTGTGATGTGTCGGCATTTTTAATCTCCAGCAGCCGATTAACCTCATCGGTAAGCTCTATAACTTGCTCGCTACACATTAAGTGATGCTCAATAGCCTGTTGCAAGCTGTCGTCTAACTCTTGGCAGAGACTTTGTTGCTGTGTTTTGACTTCTTCACTTTGATTTTTTTGCTGCTCTAACTTGGCTAAGTTTTGTTTCAGTGACAGCGTTTGTTGTTTAATGCTAATTTGCTGCTGTTCACTGCGAGTCAATTCTGTATGTGTATGGTGCTGCTGTTGCTGTGCATCATTAAGTTTATCTTGCTGAACTTGTACTTGAGCTTCAAGGCTTGCCAGAACATCATCATGGCCTGAATGCGCCGTTTTAAAAAAGCTGATTTGTTCATCCAGCTTTTTTATTTGCGCACTTTTATCAACTTGTTGCTGATGCAACTTTTGCCATTTTAATACCGCTATTTGCCCCTTTAAGGTGCGCTCTTGAGTTTTAAATTCGCGGTATTTTTTAGCCTCAACCGATTGTACTGCAAGTTTATCAAGCTGGTTTTGTAACTCTTGGCGAACATCGAGGAGTCGCTCTAGGTTTTCTCGGGTGCTTTTTATGCGTGTTTGTGTTTCACGGCGGCGCTCTTTGTATTTAGAGACCCCAGCGGCTTCTTCTAAGAAAACACGTAGCTCTTGCGGTTTGCTCTCAATTAAACGTGAGATCATCCCTTGTTCAATAATAGCGTAGCTTCGCGGCCCAAGCCCCGTGCCTAAAAATATATCAGTAATGTCACGTTTGCGGCATTTGCTTCCATTTAAAAAGTACAGCGATTGGCCATCGCGAGTTACCAAACGCTTAATCGCCACTTGGTTACGATCAGCAAAGATATTGGGTAATTTACCTTGGGTATTATCAAATATGAGTTCAACAGAAGCTTGTGAGATGGGCTTGCGGTTAGTGGAGCCATTAAAAATAACATCTGTCATGGCATCGCCACGTAAATTTTTAGCTGAGCTTTCACCAAGCACCCATCGCACCGCATCAATCACGTTCGATTTGCCACAGCCGTTAGGGCCGACAACACACGTCATTTGATCCGGAAATGGAATTTTAGTGGGCTCTACAAAGGATTTAAAGCCCGCTAATTTTATAGTGCTTAAGCGCATCTGTTTGTTTTACCAATTTTTATTATTTTTGTTAGTTGTTACAATTTAACCTATTTTTAGGCAAAAGGTTAAGCTTGGCGTTTAAAGTTATCTAAAATAATGCCCGTTGCCATTGCCACGTTAAGCGATTCAGCACCACCAAAGGCAGGGATGGTAATTTTATTTGTCACCAGCGCTGCGCACTGCTGACGTATACCATGTGACTCGCTGCCCATTAATAACACCCCTTTCCCAGTAAACTGGCAATGATGGACATTCTCGCCCTCTAAAAATGCACCATAAATAGGCACATCCAAAGATGTTAAATAGCCAGGTAAATCAACTTGGCTTACCGATACACGAACAAATGACCCCATAGTGGCGCTAATTGTTTTTGGGTTATACGGATCGGCACTGTCAGTGCTAGCAACAATGTGTTTTATACCGTACCAATCAGCCACGCGAATGATGGTACCTAAATTACCCGGATCAGACACTCCATCTAAGGCCAATATTAAGCTGCTTTCATCGGGTAATGTGGTACTTGGCATATCAACAATGGCAATCGCCGCATTATTAGTGACTAAAGTACTTACCTTTGTTAACTGTTCTTCATCAGCAACAATAAAATGCGTTTGAGGGTATGCGCTTTGGTTATTATCAATAAAGTTTTGCGTTGCAAACACATCGGTTACTTTTAATGGGCTATTTAATAACTCCAGTACATTTTTTTCGCCTTGTACAAGGTATTGATTAAGTTGCTTGCGGTACTTCTTTTGGCCAAGCTGGCGAATTAGTTTAAGTTGGTTTTTTGAAATCATGTCAGCCCCGTTAAATTATCTGCACAGTATACCAGAGGTGACTTAAAGTGCAGCCCCATAAACAGTAAAAGCAATAAAATTAGCCTACTTACAATAAGCTAGCTAATTATAAAGATTGTTTTTATTCTCTAAAAAGGGTAAATTTACAAAAAATTACAAGGACTTTTTTTAAATGGAATCAATACACCCAACTTCATCTGAGTCAAATCAAACACCCCCTGCTATTTTTAGCGGTAAAGTACAATTTAGCGGCAAAAGCGGCGAATTTTTTGGCATATGGAGTGTCAATATACTGCTAAGTATTATTACTTTAGGAATTTACTCTGCATGGGCAAAAGTACGCACCTACCGTTATTTTTACGGTCATACGCGTATCGACGGCCATAGCTTTGACTATCTAGCGACCCCGATACAAATTTTAAAAGGGCGCATTTTAGCGGTCATCGCATTTTTAATTTACACCTTACTTAGCAGCCTCGCACCGGCGATAGGCCTTTTATTTGCTATTGGCTTTTTATTTTTATTGCCGTGGATCATCAACCAAGGTCTGCGTTTTAATATGCGTATGACTCGCCATCGTAATGTGCGCTTTGCCTTTTCAGGTAATTACGGCGATGCATTTATTAACTTTGTTTTATTGCCTATTGCAAGTGTATTCACATTACACCTATTGCTGCCGTATGTATTAAAGCGAATTGATCAATATATGCATGAAAACATCAGCTATGGAAATAAACCACTTACAGTAAATCTTCAGGGCGAACGCTATTATATCGCAGCACTTATTACCCTAGGAGTTGCAATAGGTGGCTTAGTTATTTTTGGCTTCTTTGCTGGTGCAAGTGCCTTAACTATCGATAACTTAAACACACAAAACTTTAGCCTTTCGACAATTGTAGTGCCGCTATTAATTGCTGTGTTGTATGTTGCGTTTTTAACACTGGTAGGCGCTGTTTATCATTCGCTTATTCGAAATCATATTTTTAATAACAGTGAATTTTCAGAAGTCGCTACCTTTGATTCGAACTTAAAAGCCATTGACTATGCCATCTTACTATTTACCAATGTATTGGCAATTATGTTTACCTTAGGACTTGCCTACCCTTGGGCTAAAATACGCAGAGCAAAGCTGTTAGCATCGGTTACTGAAGTCACTATTTATAGCGGTGCGCTTTCGTTGATTGATGTTGCACAAAATGAGCAGTCATCATTTGCTGAAGAAGCTGCTAATGTGTTTGATATTGATATTTCACTCACCTAATGAGTAATTATCCTATTTTTGGCTGTTATTATTACCCTAATAGCAGCCAATATATTAAAAGCTACGCACACCTTTCCCATGAGCAAATAACGCTTGTTGACTCTGAGAATACGACGTTACTTTCATCAACTTTAGACGATTGCCAACTTGATAGTCCGTTACCGGGCATGGCATCAGAGTTAAATTTTGCTGATGGTGGGCGATTTGTTCCTCAAGATGTAGAATTTAGATGGCCATTCGCGCTTAAAAAGCATGGACTAAGTGAACGCTTAGAAAAAAATAAGATTCTTATTGTTGCATCCGTGCTGCTAATTCCCCTATTGCTTTGGTTAATTTTATACCGCTTAATACCATCAGTAGCCGTATATAGCGTTAACTTAGCACCTGCCTCGACAATTGAAACGATGGGAGAGCAAACGCTCAGTGTGATAGAAAAAGTCGCATTAGAACCTTCTCAACTTTCTACTAATAAGCAATCAGAAATACAGCAACAATGGCGTTTAATGCTTAACTCACTCAATTTAGACAGTGCAAAATTTAGACTCTCTTTTTATCAGTCAGATTATTTTTCAGCTAATGCGTTTGCTCTTCCTAATGGGCGGGTTGTTGTGACTGACGAACTTGTTGAGCTATTAAAGAATGAACCTGATGCCCTGCGTGCTATTTTACTTCATGAAATTGGTCATGTTCAGCACCATCACAGCATTCGCCTTGCAGCACAAGCTGCAGCGAGCACCGTTGTATTTGCAGTTATTTTTGGTGATTTAGAAGGGATATTAGAGGTCGTGCTTGGCTCTGGTTCATCTTTTTTACAGCAAGCGTTTTCACGAGATATGGAACAAGAGGCCGATGAATATGCTATTAAAAATCTTTTAAAATTAGGATATTCTAACCACGACTTTGCTGATGCAATTGAAGCACTGGAAAATAATTTAAAAGCACAAGAGGCGACCCTTGATGATACTTGGTTAAAGTATTTATCAACGCACCCAAGCTCTCAAGAGCGAATAGAATATGCGAGGCAATATAAACCACTATGACCCCTGAACTGAATTTATTGTTATTAGTCATCATTATGATAACGCTTGGCTACGGGTTTATTTATCCGCGCTTTGCAGGCAGCAGCTTTAAAAAGGTATCGGTACAAGATTTATTTGCAACAGGCATTACGCTATTAATTGCATCTCGCCTTTATTACAACTCGGGCGTGCAATTTAGCTGGTTACTATTTGAAGTTAATTGGTTTTGGTTTACTTTTTTAACTTACGTAATAATCGAAATTCCGGTGTTTTTTATTTATGCTAAAAAGCACAACATGCAGTTTTCATAGTACTCTTATTTTTATACAAAAAAAGCGCCAAATTGGCGCTTTTTTGAGCTGCATTAAAACGCACTAATATTTATGCTTAAGTGCCCACAAATGCAATAATTCACTGGCAATCGTTGCTGCGGCAATGGCGGTGAGCTCACTTTGGTCATAAGAAGGCGATACTTCAACTACATCCATACCCACCATATTAATGCCTTTGAGTGCACGTAAAATTTTCAGCACTTTATCAGAAGTTAAACCACCACATACTGGTGTACCTGTACCTGGCGCAAAGGCAGGGTCTAAACAATCTATATCAAAGGTTAAGTAAACCGGTAAATCGCCCACTCGCTCAATAATCTGCGCTGCAATATCATTCGCATGAAGATCATTGGCTTGCATGGCATCAATCACTGCAAACTCATGCTTGCTTTGATCAAAGTCGGTACGAATGCCGAGCTGAATACTGTGATTAACATCAATCAACCCTTCCATTGGCGCATGATAAAACATAGTACCGTGATCAAAACGCGATCCATTGCTATAGGTATCGGTGTGCGCATCGAAATGCACTAACGCCATTTTGCCATGAATTTTTGCATGTGCGCGCAATAGCGGTAACGTTACGAAATGATCGCCACCTAAGCCTAATAATGTTTTACCTTGGCGAAGTATTTGCTCTGCCGCCATTTCTAGCTGGGCAGTAAAATACTCAGGATCGCCTACCGGATAGGTAAAATCGCCAGCATCCGCTACTTTTAGCCGTTCAAACAAAGGAAACGTCCACGGATATTTAGTATCTTCCCATGCTAAATGCACCGACGCTCTGCGAATTGCATCTGGCCCCAAGCGGGCACCAGGGCGCCCAGAGGTGGCTAAATCAAACGGTAAACCTAGTACTACTACATCGGCGTCTATGGCGTTAATATTTTGTACCATAGGACGACGTAAAAACGTCATCCCATTTGAGTATAATGAGTGGTCAACATGACCAAACAAGCTAGACATTGCTTATAACTCTTCTAAATAAGTGTAGCCGTCAAGGCCGCTTTGCAATTCGTCGAGGACGCTTTGCTGTTCATCTACTGCAATTTTTGCGCTGACTAACTGCGCATAAGACTGCTGAAAACCTTCAACATCTAAATGTACATAACGCATCATGTCAGCAACAGTATCACCGAGGTTAATTTCTGTAATGCTGGCAACACCTTGCTCATCCATATTGACAATAGCACTGTGCGTATCACCAAATAAGTTATGCATATCGCCTAGAATCTCTTGATAGGCACCCACCAAGAAAAATCCCATTAAATACGGTTTATCGGCTGAGTATTCAGGTACTGGTAACGTACTTTCAATACCTTGGCCATCTACATAATGCTCTAAAGCGCCATCTGAGTCACAAGTAATATCCAATAACACCGCGCGCTTTTGCGGTGCTTGCGTTAAACCACTTAATGGCAATACTGGAAACACTTGATCAATTCCCCACGCGTCTGGCAATGACTGGAACAATGAGAAATTTACAAAAAACTTGTCCGCTAAACGCGCATTTAGGTCATCTATAATCGGTCGATGAAAACGGTTTTTGTTATCCATTAATTTATTGAGTTCATAACAAACGCGTAAGTTTATTTGCTCTGCCCATGCACGCTGGGTTAAATCTAATAATCCCATCGCAAACTGACTATGCGCTTCGGCTAAATCACCTTGACTATCGTGAAAAATTTCAATTAATGCACGGTCATCTATAAGCACATGTAATTGTTGCCATGACGTCCACATGTTTTTAAGTAGCTGCGGCGCTTCATCTGCTGGTGCTTCTATTTCTTCTGGTGTATACGTTTCGGTGCCAATTACATTGGAAATAAGCACTGCATGATGCGCCGTTAATGCTCTTCCCGACTCTGAAATAATGGTAGGGAAAGGCTGCTCATACTGCTTACAAATATCACCGATGGTGTACACAATATTATTTGCGTATTCAGCTAAACTGTAATTCATTGAGTTGTGTGATTGACTGCGCGTGCCGTCGTAATCAACTGCTAAACCGCCGCCTACATCAAGGCACTCTATGTGCGCACCCAACTTACGTAATTCACAATAAAAACGCGCAGCCTCGCTTACACCTAAGCGCACATCACGAATGTTGGCCATTTGCGAACCCAAGTGAAAATGCACCAGTTGGACTAAATCTAGCTGATCTGTTTCTTTTAAACGGTTTACTACATACAGCACTTGAGAAGCAGATAAACCAAACTTAGATTTTTCTCCGCCACTTGCTTGCCACTTACCTTTGCCTTGCGATGCTAAACGCACACGAATACCAATGCGTGGTTTTACATTTAATTCTTTAGCTTGGCTAAGTACCATATCCAGCTCAGACAGTTTCTCAAGTACGATATACACTTTATGGCCCAGCTTTTCGCCAATCAACGCTAAACGCACATATTCTTTATCTTTGTAGCCATTACACACAATCACCGCACTGGTTTTTTCAGCCAGCGCTAATACGGTTAATAACTCTGGCTTGCTGCCTGCTTCTAAACCAAGCTGTTTTTTTTCTACTTGTGCTTGGCTGGCAACAATTTCTTCAACTACTTCTCGTTGTTGGTTAACTTTAATTGGGTAAACTAATAAATAATCTTTTGGATAACCATAACTTTCTATAGCAGTATTAAATGCACCACATAAGCTATGCACGCGATGGTGTAAAATTTGTGGAAAGCGAACTAACGCAGGCAAACTTAAGCCTTTTTCTTCAAGTTGCTTAGCAATGTCTGTTAATGCAATGGTTTGCTGTGGGGCATCAGCCTTAGGCGCAACATACACATCACCTTGATCATTAATACCAAAAAAACCTTGGCTCCAATGACGAACGTTGTAGCTCGTACGAGCTTGTTCAAGTGATGTTGTCTCTTTCATTTATCTTTCTCTTTTATTTATGAATGCCAAACCGGCTAGTTGCGCGCATTAAAAGAAAAATAGCGATTCATGTCCAACAAGTATTTCTACTCGTAACGAGTGAGGATTAAAATTGATAAAGAAAAACAGTAAATAGCGTATTATTAGCTGAGCGCAAGCTCCATAAATAGGCTGTTCGGGTTTTCTGTGTATTCACCAAAAGGGGCACATTGTACAAACCCTAAATTCTCGTAAAGATGGATTGATTGTCTTTGCTTTGGCCCTGTTTCTAGCTTTATGATTGGGATTTCTTCTTCGCCAGCATGGTGTAATAATATTTGCATAATACGGCGCGATAAGCCTTTTCCGCGATAACTAGGTTTGACATATAAACGGCGTATCTCACCATAGGGCTGGGTATCAAACTGCATAACAATCGCCCCGCAAGCAATAATCCCCTCTTCATTTTTCAAGCCTATTGCATAGACATTGGGTTGGCCCAATTGACTAACAGACAATGACTGTGCTGTCGCTACTGGATATAAAGAATTAATAAGTCTGTCGATATCAGAAAAAACATTAATCACATCGGGATCATCAGGGGTTAAATCTATTAACTGCATAGGTTATCTCTAATTTATTTTCTTATTTGTTAGCAAACTATAACGCATTGTAACAAATGAACAATAACTATGTTTTATGTCATTACTTTTAAAAAATACCGACACAAAATTATTATTGCAAAATAAAAAACAATAGTTTGACCTAGATGTACTATGACGGGCGTATAATGCAATCAATTAGAGTGTAAATTAGGAATAAATAATGTGGTTTAGCCCAAAAAAAAGAAAACAGGCGTTTGCAAAACAGCTAGTTAGTACACACGAAGCAGCTGCGATTATCGTTAACAACGACAACACTGTTATTGCAGTGAATGACGAGTTTACATCGCTAAGTAAGACACTTAACCAAACTAATGACACTAATACATTAACTTATTTAAATAAACGTTATAATCCAACAAGCAAAACCATTGCTTGTGGAAATAACTTGTTTTTAACCCAACACATTAGCCCGCTTACATTAAAAGAGCTTGATACATGCTCGCTCCATGTATTTAAGCCTGAGCCGATAAGAGTGTTAGATGAGCAAGCTTGGCAAACACTTCTGAGTTTAGGTGAAGATATCTATGCAGTCTTCGATGATAACTCAAAGCTTGTTGCGAATAATTTAGATACGTCGAACAGTGCCGACGCTGCACTACTGCCCAAAGAAAACACTAAATTGCTAAACGTTTTACAAGATGCTTTAAATAGCGAACACGGTTCACTGTGTTTATCTGTAAAAGACAATATTTATTATAATGTTGCCCACACTACTTTTAACTTCAATAATACCTTGTTGTCTGCATTTGTATTATCAAAACAATCACAAGTTGAAGACTATAAGCAATTTGAACTGTTATCTAAAGTGGTCAGCAATACCAGTACTAGTGTACTTATTACCAATAAAGATGGCTTAGTAGAATATGTTAACCCTGGCTTTGAAGTACTTTCAGGTTATACACTTGCAGAAGTAAAAGGCAAAAAACCAGGCAATTTCTTGCAGGGAGAACAAACAGACAAAGAAACCGTTAAGCGGATTTCAAAAAACCTTAAAAACAAACAACCATTTTATGAAGAAATACTAAATTTTGATAAAAATGGTGTGCCATATTGGATTGTTCTGTCGGTAAACCCAACATTTGATGATAATGGCCAGCACACAGGGTTTGTGGGCGTCAGTTCAGATATTCGCGAAATTAAACGCCAAGTACTTGAACAAATAAACCAAAAAGATGCAATAAGTAGCCACTCGGCTGTGATTGAGTTTAATGAAGATGGCCAGTTCCTATCTGCCAATGAGTATACCAAAAAGCAATTAAACATATCTGAGGGCTCAAACATAGCGAGTGTGTTTGGTAATTTAAGGGATCATTTAGACGCTTCACGTATTCAAATACTCAACCAAGGCAAGCCGACTGAAGTAATGATGTCATTGACGCATCAAAATGAAGACGTAACGCTAGATTGCATTATTTCTTCTATTACCGATTTAAACGGTAAGGTTTCTAAATACGTTGTATTTGGTAGTAATGTCTCTTCTAGAAACAAATTGGTTACTGGAACGCATCAATCAATGTCAACCGTATTAGGGAAAATTCAAACTACGGTCACCACCATCAATGCCGTGGCAGATCAAACTAATTTACTTGCTCTTAATGCGGCCATTGAAGCTGCGAGAGCTGGTGAAGCTGGACGAGGTTTTGCCGTGGTTGCTGACGAAGTACGTAACCTTGCCAAAACATCAAACGAAGCAGCGGCACAAATTGGACTTTTAATAAATGAAACTCAAACGCACGTTGACGAGCTTGCTTCATTTTTAAAATAATTAAATAGTTTGAAAAAACTTAACAAACTTGCTCAATCAACAAATTAAACTGTTTGTTAGTGAATTATTTTAATCCGGTAGAGTCTGTGTGGCCTGAAGAAATGTGGCTGTTTTTTGTTAAAATTTAAGCGATGTATAAAATAGAAAAAGGCGCTAACGAGCGCCTTTTTTATGTGCTATTAGAGCCCTTGCTCATCTGCCATTTTTTTAACTATTTGTGGTGCTGTCCACAGTGACGGTAGTAACACAAAGGAAACTGGCACCGCGGTCACCACAATAAAGGACTGTAGCGCTGAAATTCCGCCCTCGCCAATTGAGATGAGTAATGCAGCCATTACCCCCATCATAACTCCCCAAAACACACGAATTGATGTTTGCGGATGATCGGTACCGGTCATCACCATAGATACCGAGTACGTCATTGAGTCACCGGTTGTTGCCACAAAAATAGTGGTCAGCACTAAAAATAATACCGACACAACAAACCCCATGGGTAACTGCTCAGTAATGGCTAACAATGCCGCTGGTAAATTAAGCCCTGCGAAAGGTTCTGATATAACACCTGGATTATTTAACTCAAAAAATATGCCTGAGCCACCCACAATGGTAAACCAAAAGCAGGTGATCACTGGCGCAACCACAGAGATGAGTAAAATCATTTCACGGATAGTTCGGCCACGCGATATACGCGCAACAAACATCGCCATTAAAGGGCCATAACCTAAAAACCAGCCCCAAAAGAATACGGTCCACCAGTCTAACCATGGTTTATCGGCACGAAACGTAGCCATAGGAATAAAGTTATCTAAGTACAAGCCAAACGATTGGATGTAGCTATCAATAATAAACGCAGTGGGCCCCATCAGTAATATAAACAACATCAGCACTACAGCCAAAACAACATTAAAACGACTTAACAGCTGAATACCTTTAGTAACGCCACTTACCGCTGAAAGTGTGTAAATGCCAATTAAACTAAATAAAATAACTACTTGTGTGGTGTAGGTGTCAGGAATACCAAACAATTTATCTAGGCCAAAACTCACCTGTAAGCCTAAAAAACCAATTGGACCTACAGTGCCAGCAACCACAGCGAGTACACAACATGCATCAACAATTGTACCAAGCGCCCCTTTCATAACACGATCGCCAAATACGGGATAAAGCAAAGTACGAGGTTTAAGCGGTAAGCCTTTTTCGTAATGAAGATGCATATAAACAATGCCCGTTAAGCTGCCTAATATAGCCCAGGCTAAAAATCCCCAGTGCATAAAGCTTTGTGCAAGTGCGTTATAAGCGGCATCGTTAGTGCCTGTTTCACCACCAAATAGCGGTGGCGGAGAAATAAAATGTGCCATTGGCTCTGCTGCGGCCCAAAATACGCCGCCACCAGCAAGCAAAGTACACATAATAATACTTATCCACTTAAAGGTAGAAATTTCAGGGGTTTTTAAGCCACCCAGTACCACTGAGCCAGTGCGGCCGATAGCTAAGAAAATGCCAATCACAAAGGTTAATAAAAGTAGGACTTGCCAAAAGGCGCCAAATATTTTGGTTGAGAAGGCAAAGGCCGTATTTATCCAATCAGACATCAGTTTAATGTCGTAAAGGGCCAGCGCGGCAAATAAAACTAATATACCGCCACTGATTAAAAATACGGGTATATCAACCCCATCAAGAAACTTAACTCGGGAAGAATGTGTTTCACCCGACTTTAAAGTTGCTTTAGTGGTATTCATTTATCGCTCCTAATGGTTCTTTAAAGTTACCGACATAGCGACACACCATGACATCACACTAAACCCTAGTTTCAACAAACGACAAAGCAACTCAAAAGCGAGTTTTAAGTACTTGTCATGTTCACGTTTAGGTAATGTCACAACAAGTAGACTTATTGCCAATTCCTGACTAGTTTAACGCGTTAAAAACGCTAAACCAATGCCTCAGGAATGATTTGTGTAGTAGTTACACAATAATAAAAGATAAATTACATCACGGTATCAAACAAACAAAAAATATACATTTTTGCTTTAGCAAAAGCGCGGTACGTTATTAAACGTTGCTGCGCAGTGGGTACGCAAACAACGCGGCTTATCGATTAGGGCAACTAAACCTGTCGCTCTGTTAGTGATAAATACAGGGTTATTGATGCTGTTTATGCCATGTTAAATAGTTGCTGTACGTTAATGGTTTTGCAAATAAATAACCCTGCACAGCATTCACGCCCATCGACTTTAATATTGTTAGTTGCTCAGCACTTTCGACCCCTTCGGCCACAATGTTAATATTTAAGCTATGACCTAAGCCAATAATAGATTGCACAATACTTTGACCCGATGCGCTATTGAGCACTTTATCAATAAAGCTTTTATCAATTTTTAACTCATCAATAGGAAAAACGCTTAAATGTTTTAAACACGAGTAGCCCGTACCAAAGTCATCAATTGAAAACACAAATCCCTGCGATTTTAATTCTTCCATTTGCTTTACGGTCCCCATCAAGTCACCCGCCAACATTGATTCAGTGATCTCTAATTTAATTCGAGTTGGCGAGACGTCAAACGCTTCAATTGCTTTAAATAGCTCACCTTTTAAAGTGGAAGAATTAAACTGACATTGGCTAATGTTAATTGATACGCTAAAGCTGTCATCGAGTAAGTTATTATCTCGAAGTGTTTCAAGTAAAATACAAATATCTCTTAATACAATATTTTGTAACTTTTGAATTAAGCCAAATTGCTCGGCAATTGGAATAAATGCATTAGGGGGGATAAGTCCTTTGGTTGGATGATTCCATCTTATTAATGCCTCAGCACCCACAAGGGTTCCATCAATTGCTAATTGTGGCTGAAAATAAGCACAAAACTCATCGCACGCGATAGCCCTGACAATGTCAGTTTCAAGCTCAGTTTGATTTTCCAGTAAGGTTTGCAGTGCGGGGTCGTAAAAGCTACTACTATTACCGCCTTTCATTTTAGAGCGATACATAGCGGTATCTGCAAATTTTAAAATATTAGCGGTTATGGCATTGCTCGTGTTAATCAAACAAATACCAATACTACAACTGACCTGAAACGCTAAATCGCCCACTTCAAATTTTTCATAAAAGACACTTTGTACTTTTTTAGCAATCAACTCAGATTCACTATTAGCTTGCATGTGGCTATCACCGACATGCTCGATAAGAATAATAAATTCATCACCACCGACTCGTGCGAGGGTATCTGCCGGGTTCAAAATAGCTGTTAATCGCTGTGATAACTCAACCAGTATTTCATCGCCTGCATTATGACCTAGTGAGTCATTTATGCGTTTAAAATTATCTAAATCTAAAAATAAGAGTGCGCCAGAATGATCAGACTGCTTAATTCGCTCCACATACATACTGAGCCTATCATTGAGCATTCTGCGATTAGGAAGGTTAGTGAGCGGATCGAAAAATGCTAACCGTTGTACTTCTTCTTCGGCAGCTTTGCGATTAGAGATATCTCTGGCCATCCACACCACATGTCTCAGTGACGGGTTATTAGGCTGGTAACTTTCAAGGGGAGCTGTTCGCCCTTCAAATGTAAGCTGCTTACCTTTTATATTGAGCTGATATTCAAACACTTGAACTTCATTAGTTTGCAACGTTTTGTCAATCACCGCCAGAATAGGATTTGCATCTTCAGGAGGCATAATATCTCTGACATTTTGATTAATAACGTGCTCTTGGCTTAAATATAAACTTTCATTAGCTGTGCCGTAAACATTGGTATACTCCCCCTCTTCACTCAAAATGAGGGTTAGATCAGGAAGCACTTTTGTAAAGGCTTTAAACTTTTCATTACTTTGCTGTAATTCAAAAAGCAACGCGTTTAATCTTAGTGACTCGGTGTGCTTTTCAAGAGCAATACTGGTGAAATCAACAAAAAAATCTATTAATTCTAAATCTTGTGGTGTCGGTGACTTTGCGCTGTCATGATAAATTGCAAAAGTGCCTAATATGTCTGATTTTGTTGAAATAATGGGGGTAGACCAACATGACCTTAAACCATAACTTAACGCCAATACTCTATAATCATCCCATAATGGCGATGTTGAAATATCTGCGGCTATAATGCGTTTTTTTTCATAGGCTGCAGTACCGCATGAACCGACAGTTGGCCCTATTTTCACACCATTAATTGCTTGGCAGTAACCCTGTGCAATATTAGGTGCCGCGCTATGAAATAGCTGCTCTCCTTTGAGCGTTAATATAGAGCACTTTGCAGAGGAGTCTTCAATAAGCTCCTCAATAGATAAACAAATATTTTCCAGTACCTCATCAAGTGGCGCACCGAGTGCTATTTTCGATAATATACTTTGTTGCTGAGAAAGCAGCTTTCTGACTCTCATTATTTCAATCAAATTATATTCCTCAACAATCACTAACGCTAAATGCGTCGCTCTATTTTAGGGCCTGTTTATAATAATTTATTATAGTCTTTTGACTATACATAATATTGAAATCAGCATCTATGCTATTTTCGTCTATTTCACGAGCGTTTGTCATTCAATACAAGGTGGCGATTTGAAATGTACTTATCAACAAATCATTTATTTACATACCATCTGTAAATACCCTTTATTAAATACTTTGTTACTTAAAAGTACTGTTTAAAATCATCAAGCTATTTATAATAGCTAAAACATAAATAATTGATGAGGTTAGTGTGCAAATAACACAAGGTATGGAATATTTTTTTTCAGGGTTTAAGTTAATTAGTCAAAAAGGGCTAAAACGCTTTGTACTTATACCCCTACTTATTAATATTTTATTATTTGGTAGCTCCTTATTCTTTTTATTTGGCTGGCTTAGTGATGGCTTTAATGCCGTAAACGCCATGCTCCCAGAATGGCTAAGTTGGCTCGAATGGTTAATGTGGCCAATTGCTGTGCTGGTGGTGCTGTTTAGTTACAGTATGTTATTTACCGTTATTACTAACTTTATCGCCGCACCTTTCAATGGCTTACTAAGTGAAAAGGTAGAGCTTTACTTAACTGGTCAAAAAATTAACGACGACGGATTAGCTGATTTAGTTAAAGATGTTCCGCGAATGCTGGGCCGGGAATGGACTAAGCTTTGCTACTACCTCCCACGCGCTATCGGCTTTTTTATTTTATTGTGGGTACTACCTGTAATAGGCCAAGTGCTATGGGTGCTTTTTACCTGCTGGATGTATGCGGTGCAATATAAAGATTATGCTTTTGATAATCACAAAATTAGCTTTACACAAATGAAAAATGACTTAAAAAGCAAACAAGGGTTATCTTATGGGTTTGGCTTTGCCGTGATGCTGCTAACCGCTATCCCATTTGTAAATTTAATTGTTATGCCTGTGGCGGTATGTGGTGCCACACGATTATGGGTTGAAAATTACCGACCACAATACTGTAGTTAAAATAAAAAATGGGCCACTTGGCCCATTTTTTATACTCGCTAATAGATTAACTATATAAGCTCTGTGGCACTTTAGTGACATTTAAGTGCACCGTTATTTCTTCACGATCATGGTATAAATGCTTAGCTTGAAGTTCATAGCTTATGCCGTACTTGGCCATTTCTTCTCTGATCATTTTTAAACATTCATACACACTATCAAAGCGTTTTTTCATCGGTAATTTCAGATTAAAAATAAGCTCTTTTGCATAAGCATTTACTGCCCAGTCAATCATCAAGTTAGTCACTTTAGTCGGCTTTTCTACCATATCGCAAACCAACCAAGTGATGTTTCTTTTTTCTGGACGGTATTTAAAACCATCTTCTCTAAAATGCTTTACCTGACCCGTTTCCATTAAACTTTCGTTCATTGGGCCGTTATCTATCGCGCTAACAAACATACCACGGCGAACTAACTGATAAGTCCAGCCACCTGGGCATGCACCTAAATCAACGCTGCGCATCCCAGCTTGTACGCGTGACTCACGCTGTTGCTCAGGAATAAACACATTAAACGCTTCATCTAACTTAAGCGTTGAACGACTTGGGCCATCGCTTGGCATACGTAAACGTAAGATCCCCATAAAAAAGGGAGAGTTGTTATAACTATATGAGTAACCCACATACGCAGTATTATTAGCTAAAAACAGCACATGCATTACTGGGCGATTTGCTTTTGGCTCACGCAATACAGTGTTTTGTTTCTCGAGGGCTTTTTTAAGCGGGGTCGATATTTTTTTACAAAAAGTCAGTAACTCTTTGCCCTCGTTGGTATCGGGTGTTTCGACACGAAGCTCAGAACACAAAGTAAAATCTTTTGCGGCATCTACAATAGCGCCTACTCTATCTTCTACGGGCATATTTTCAATTAGGTTACCGGCAAACCATTGGCGTGCAAACACCATATTTTTAAAATCAACTTTTTTGATTATTTCGTCGCTGTGCTGCGCTTCAAAACATTCATAAATAACATAACCGGTATTTGGTTTTGCTTTTACATACCCAGCAAATCCTTGTTCGGCAGCGTGAAACGTTATTTCAGCAGCGGCATCGTTTTCAAAACCACTACGACAGTAAATCACAACACTAGACATATTAACCCTTAAACTCTTTAAAACTTAAATCGTGCAACTTGCACTAAAATAACTATCCAACCAATAATAAAGCACAGCCCACCCAAGGGGGTAATTGGGCCCAGCCACTTCAACCCTGTTAAGGCCAATAAGTATAAGCTGCCACTAAATAACAATGTACCGGCAATAAAAAAACCACCCGCCATGCTGAGGTGCATACCCCACTTAATTAAAATAGCCACTGCAATTAACGCCAGCCCATGTACCATTTGATACTCAGCGGCGGTTTTAAAAATATCAATGGAGTACTCTGATAAACGACTTTTCAGACCATGAGCAGCAAATGCGCCCAGTATCACTGAAAGCATGCAAAAAAAGCTGCCTGCTAATAAAAATAGTTTAATCATGTTTATCCTCTTTTAAATTTTCAAGCGTATTCTTTATAAAGCTTGCTGCCTGTATTGCCGCAGCATTCAGGTTTTGTTGCTCAGTCACGCCACTTTTTTTACGCGGTTTTAGTGAGTGGTCACCATCCGTTAACCATACATACTTTGGCTGCTTTGGCATGGCCATTGTGGCAAGCTCTTCGCGGGTGCCAAAGGTATCCCTTTCCCCCTGTAATACTAAAAAAGGACACGGTATGTCTGCAAAATGATCTGTACGCAGTTTTTCTGGCTTGCCCGGAGGATGAAACGGATAACCAAACGCAAGCACACCTAAAACAGGATGAGAGGTCGAACAGGCAAGCATCGATGCCATGCGCCCGCCCATTGATTTACCCCCTATAAATAGCGGTAAATTTGCATCAGCTTGAGTCACTATATGTTCAAAATAAGTAAGTAGTTTAGGCGCTCGCTCTGGTGGGCGACGTTTGTTAGTTTGTTTAGCAATTTGCATATATTCAAAATCAAACAAGCCAACGTCAATACCGTACTCACTGAGTTGTTTAGCCATGATTTGCATAAACTCAGAATCACTGCCAGCCCCTGCGCCATGAGCAAATATAAACTGTGCGATTGCCGGTTGCTGACTACTTCTAACCCATTCGATGCTCATTAATATTCTTGCTCCTGCTCAACTAAACTTAACATCCAGTCTTTAAACGATACAATTTTGCCTAACTCATTTTGTGACTCACGGATCACTAAGTAATAGGCATTTTTACTCTCTAAACTGTGATTGAACGGGATCACTAAACGTCCTGCATCAATATCTGGTTTTGCTAGTACGCTGTTACCAATTGCAACACCTTGGCCATGTACCGCAGCTTGTAACACCATAGAAGAATGACTAAATATAGGTCCTTGGTTAACTTGTACATTACGTACGCCGGCGGTTTTCATCCAGGTTTTCCAGTTTTTACGGGTGGTGTCATGTAGCAAGGTATGGTTTGCTAAATCACTGGGTTGGTTAAGCGCTCTGGGGCCATTTAACAGTAACGGGCTACATAACGGCACTAAATACTCAGTGTGCAGTTTATAGGCTTGCACCCCACTCCAATGACCGCGACCATAATAAATTGAGATATCAACATCGTCTGTTAACGAGTTTTCATCCTGATCTTGGGCTTTAATTCGCACATCAATTTCTGGGTGTAATTCGTTAAATAAGCTCAATCGAGGAATGAGCCATTGAATCGCAAAACTGGGGGTTAAACTTACGGTTAACGAGCCTTTGGCACCACGGGCTAGTAGCTTTTCAGTTGCATCTATTAGCTGAGTAAAAATCTCTTTAATATCTAAAAAGTAACCTTGGCCTTCTTCGGTTAATAATAACGAGCGATTTTTACGTAAAAACAGCTTTAAGCCTAAATGCTCTTCAAGCGTTTTTATTTGATGACTCACCGCAGCTTGCGTGACATACAACTCTTCTGCGGCTTTAGTAAAGCTTAAATGACGTGCTGCAGCTTCAAAAGCTTTCAGCGCGTTTAATGGAGGAACTCGTCTTGACATGGCAACCAAGCTTAGAATTAGTTTTTCTTATGCGGTGAATTATATACCTATGCTAGGAAAGAGTATATTCAAGCCATAAAAAAAGCGACCTAAGTCGCTTTTTAAAGTGCTAATCAACTTTATAAATCGCTAGCACTGGTATCAAGAGGGGCAAAGCTCTTGATTAAATCATCCACCGCTTTCATTTGCGATAAGTACCCTTCTAACTTGCTCAATGCTAATGCACAGGGGCCATCACATTTTGCTTCATTTGGATTGGGGTGCGCTTCAATAAATAAGCCTGCAATACCCAATGCCATACCGCTACGGGCAAGTTCAGCAGCTTGAGCACGACGACCATCGGCTGAGTCAGCTCGACCGCCAGGACGCTGCAGCGCATGAGTTGCATCAAATATAACGGGAGCCATGGTTTTCATATCATCCATACCTAGCATATCAACCACTAGGTTGTTATAGCCAAAGCTTGAACCACGTTCACATAAGGCCACATTATTATTTCCGGCTTCATTAAATTTAGTAATGATATGACGCATTTCATGCGGAGCTAAAAACTGTGGCTTTTTCACATTAATAATCGCGCCTGTTTTAGCCATTGCAACCACCAAGTCTGTTTGACGAGCCAAAAACGCCGGTAGCTGAATAACATCAACAACCTCTGCAACCGGTGCTGCTTGATGAGGTTCATGCACATCGGTGATAAGCGGAATATTAAAGGTATTTTTAATCTCTTCAAATATCTTTAAGCCTTCTTCCATGCCTGGACCGCGGTAAGAATTAATTGAGGATCGATTGGCTTTATCAAATGACGCCTTAAATACATAAGGAATATTTAATTTAGTGGTCACTTCAACATAATGCTCGGCAATACGCATCGCTAAGTCGCGTGATTCAAGCACATTCATGCCACCAAATAAAACAAAAGGTTTATTATTTGCCAGTTCTATTTCATTGATATTAATAACTTGGTTGTTCATTTTAATTCCTTATGGTGCAACTGCTTGCATCATTAATCCACAAATATACGCCATATATGTACCTACACCATAGCCAAGTACAGCTAATAATACGCCGACCGGTGCCAGTGACGGATGAAATGCAGCGGCCACAACAGGGGCAGACGCTGCGCCACCTACATTGGCCTGTGAGCCAACAGCCATATAAAATAACGGCGCTTTAATTAATTTAGCCACAATGAGCATTAAGCTTGCGTGAGTTAACATCCAAATTGCACCAATAACAAAATACATCGGTGAATCAAAAATCGCCATTACATTCATATGCAGGCCAATCGATGCCACTAAAATATACAAAAAGGCTGACGCCACTTTCGATGAACCAAACGCCTCAATATGGCGTACTTTGGTAAACGATAAGCAAATACCTATCGTCGTTGATATAACAATAAGCCAAAAGAACTTACTGTTTAAACTGTATTCTTTTGCCCACGCATAATTATTGGCAAAGAAGGGCCCTAAAATATCTGCACAAAAGTGCGCTAAACCGGTAATACCAAAGGCAATAGCAATAATCATCATGTAATCATTTAGCGTTGGCATACGCGCATGCTCTGCATGGTATTTTTCAACACGTTGCTTTAAGTCTTCAATCGCGGTGGTATCTGCACCGGCTTTAGCGTCAATCGCTTTATGATTAGCTGCCATTAATAATAATACTGCCATCCATAAATTAGCCACTATCACATCCACGGTGACCATGGCTGAGAAAATATCGCCACCCACTTCAAACATTTCTTTCATAGATGCTTGGTTTGCACCGCCACCAATCCAGCTACCTGCAATGGTTGTCATACCACGCCAAACAGCGTCAGGGCCATGTCCCCCTACCGCTTCTGGATAAACAGCACTCATTATTAAAATAGCTAATGGGCCACCAATCACAATACCTACGGTGCCGGTTAAAAACATAATTAATGCTTTAGGACCTAAATTAATAATCGCTTTTAAATCAATACTGATGGTAAGCAAAATTAAACACGCTGGCAGTAAATATCGCGAAGCGACGTAATACACGTTAGATTGAGAACCATCAACAATACCAAAGGTATTTAACAATGACGGCAAAAAATAACACAGCAATAATGCCGGTACATATTTATAAAATGCCACAAGACCTGGGCGTTGACTATTTGAGGTTTTGAAAATAAACCCTAAAATAATCGCCAATAAACCAAGTACAACGGCATCATTGGTAATTAATGCAGTTTGGGGATCAGCCATAACATTTCCTATTTTTTATTCTTAGTGGTGAGTTTTATGATTGTCTTCAAGTTCTTCAATTTGATGTAGAATGATTTCAATAGCAGGATCATCAGGACATTCATCAACAAAAAACTGTAAATCATCTCGTGCCATTTTAGGGCATCCAAGCTGATTTAGTAAATAACCTCTGTCGCGTCGCTCATAGGGATCATCACCTAACATTTCCATTAATAAATCGACGCAAGTTAATGCATGACCAAATTTATTTTCACTAATGAAAGACCATTTTTGCTGCGCTAAAAATAATTTATACACTTCGTCTTCAAAAATAAGCTCTAAAGGCTCTTGTTCTTGAGGATTTTCTTCATCAATATTTTCAGGAATGATGTACCAACTTTGTTGGCCACTGCTAGGGTCGACAAGATAACCCTCTTCATCACTCATTGCGACGTGAATGCCCACTTCGCCTTGAGTTATGCTTACACTGGCATCGAGTTTAGCATGCTGTAAAAAGTGGCATAACAAAATAGCTAAGGTTGTCGGTGTGCCACTGCGCATAGACAAGGTGTAGCTGATGCTATTTAACTTATACTCAGGAACTTTCAAGCTTGATGCACTAAATAGCCACTCACTATAAAAGCTATCAAGTAGTTTATCTAGGCGATCGTGTTCGTCCGGCATCTGCTGACAAATAGACTCTATTTGCTGCTCAAACGCAGTAAGTATTTCAAGACTTGGTGTTAAGTCTATTTGAGGATCCCATTTAGCTTCCGCTTTGATACAACGATATATAGCCGGCGGCAAAAAATCATCGTAAGCATCTTCTATATAAGATTCATCGTGTTCATCAAACCCGAGGGTGGTCATTCATACTACAACATTCTAGAAAACGAAGAAGTAGTTTACCTAATTTTAAAGCTAGATACCAATAATCAGAAATGAATTGAAGAGGTAAGCTTTACACCTTTGGTGTGCAAAGCTTAAATAGGCATTGTTAATTATAACAACAGCGGGGCTTTAGCTGTTGCTAAGTAACCAATAGCTAAAATAACAGCGGTGTTAAGTACTAAAAATACGATTTTTGGAACGGTTGTCGTTTGTTTAGCGCTAATAATACCCACAACAATATAAACGATAACTAGAATAATTTTTTCTAATAACCAAAGCTGCTCTAATGGGTTTATTTTAGCCATTGCCATTAAACCGATGGCTGAGACAATCAATAAAGTGTCTATACTGTGGCTACCAATAAAAACCAATTTATTTTTGGCAAGGCTGCCACTGCCCATACGAGAAAAAGAACGTACGTAAAATAAAATAATACTCACTAGCGCAATGGCCATGTGTGAGTGTTTTAATGCTAAATAATCCATATGTATTGTTACTTCTGTTTAGTTATGTGTTTTGTCAGGAAAGCGTAAAAGTACCGCTTCGAGGTCTTCAAGTTTATCATTAAATACATCAACAAGTTTAGGGTCAAAATGCGTTCCTTTATTTGCGTTTATCTCCGCAACCGCTTCTTCAAGTGTCCACGCACCTTTATAACAACGTTTATGGCGCAGTGCATCATACACGTCAGCCAATGCCACTATTCTGGCAAAAATATCAATACGCTCCCCCTTTAATCCACTAGGGTAACCAGATCCATCCCACTTTTCGTGGTGCTGCTGTGCGATTAATGCCCCTGCGCTGACTATTTTACGCGGTGAATCTTTCAAAATAGCATAGCCTTTTCCAGCATGAGTTTTCATAACTTCCCACTCTTCGCTATTTAACTTGCCAGGCTTATTTAAAATTGCATCCGGAATACCTATTTTACCCACATCATGTAAAGGCGATGCAAAGCGAATTAAATTCGCTTGCTCTTCAGATAACCCGTAGGCTAATGCTAATTCATAACAAATATAAGCAACCCGTTTTACATGATTACCCGTTTCGCACGAGCGCTGTTCAACGGCTTCACTTAAACGATAAACAAGCTCTTGTTGTGTGGCTTCAACTTCAGTGTGTAACTGCACATTTTCAAATGCCAACTGCACATTTTGAGAAAAGATTTCAATTAGGTTTCGTTGTGTATCCGTCAACTTTGACGGCACACCTGATACAAACAACATTGAATTATGGTTAAATTTACTGCTGCAATAAGCAAACAAGTAATCATCTCTGTACACAATTGCTTTGTTAGCAAGGGCCTCTTGGCACGCTAACAGTTGGTCTTCTGCTAGTACGGTTTCTAGCTCTTCTCCCTCGCGCTTAGCAAAATCGCCGGTACCAGAGCAAACAATCAGTTTTTTATTCATCTCCTCTGACGGATTTTGTGCAACTAAGGTGGTGGCATACATGGCTTCATCAGCAACGTTTAGTAAAGAAGTAAGCTGCTGCATCACGCCTTCAATAAAGTTATCCATTGAATGGGTTGCAAAAATATTGCGCGAAGCGGTGATTATTTTTTCTAGCCCTTCACGCGATTGCTCAATCGAAATAATATCGCGATAAGAGCGAAGACTTGCCATCATAACGGTAAATAATTTTTGTGCGGTGAGTTCAGTTTTAGATTTATAGTCATTAATATCGTAATTTACGATTACTTGGCGCTCGGGTGCTTGGCCTGGCTGCCCGGTTCGTAGAATAATGCGAATATAATTATTTTTAACGGTATCACGAATGTATTTTGCTACTTGCAAACCCGCATCGTCTGTTTCCATAACAACATCGAGCAGGATGATGGCCGCATCAGGATGATCATCAATCAACTTTTTCGCTTCTGCGCCGGAATAAGCACTAATAAACTCCAAGCGTCTATCTTGAAACTTAAAATCACTCAACGCTAAACGCGTAACAGCATGAACCTCGGGTTCATCATCAACAATTAGAACTTTCCATGTTCCTTGCTCTTCACTTACTACTTCAGGTGGTTGTTCATTTGAAAATAAAAAATCTTCCATCACAAAGAGTTCCTTAAAACATATGCAAACAAACAACGGGGCTATTTTTAATAAGTTAAGGCCATTGTCCGAAAGTTACGCGGTCATTATTACCAAGATCTTTCACTGTGCTTACATTTATAAACGCCATTTGGTTGAATATATGGCGAACAGCTGCACTTTGCTCAAATCCGTGTTCAATTAAAAGATAGCCATTAGAATGTAAATAGTCACGTGATTGTGTAATTATTTGTTTAATATCAGCTAATCCAGCATCATCTGCAACCAATGCAGACAAAGGCTCAAAGCGCACATCACCTTGGTGCAAGTGTTTATCGTTATATTCTATATAGGGAGGGTTGGTTACAATTAGATCAAATTTTTTATTATTTAACGCGCTAAACCAATTGCTTTGTTCAACACACACATTATTTATCGCTAATCGTTTTTGATTACGTTTGGCCAGTGCCACCGCATCATCAATACGATCAACGGCAATAATATCCCATGTAGGCATTTCACTACCAAGCGCAAGTGCAATTGCTCCAGTGCCTGTGCCCAAATCGAGCACTTTGGCGTCATTTGGTACATTACATGAAAGCGCAAGCTCGACTAAGGTTTCTGTATCAGGGCGAGGAATGAGTGTTGTTGGATTTACTTCAAGCTGTAAACTCCAAAACTCACGATACCCTGTAATGTGCGAAACAGGCTCGCCGTTTAAACGACGCTCACATGCACGCTCAAACGCTTGTGATTGCTCATCCGTTAATTGTTTTTCTGGCCAAGTAAATAAATAACTACGTGGCTTTTGTAAAATATTAAGCAGTAGTACTTGAGCATCTAACTTTGCGCTATCACTACTTGATGCTAATAAATTAGCACCGGTAGTAATAGCGTTTTCAACAGTGAGGTTCACGATTAATCGTCGCCCATCGCTGCTAATAAGTCGGCCTGATGCTCTTGCATTAGCGGCTCAACCACAGCGCCTAAATCACCAGCTACCACTTCGTTTAAACGATAAAGCGTTAAGTTAATACGGTGATCGGTAATACGTCCCTGCGGATAGTTGTATGTGCGAATACGCTCAGAACGATCGCCACTGCCCACTAAATTACGACGTTCAGACGCCTCAGCAGCATGACGTTTTTCATCTTCAGCCTGTTGCAAACGCGCTGCCAATACCGACATCGCTTTTGCACGGTTTTTATGTTGAGAACGCTCATCTTGACACTCAACCACAACACCGGTTGGTAAATGAGTAATACGAATGGCAGAGTCGGTTTTATTAACGTGCTGTCCACCCGCGCCCGATGCTCTAAAGGTATCAACTTTAATATCGGCGGTATTAATTTCTATGGCTTCGGCTTCTGGCACTTCAGCCATGACAGCAACAGTACAGGCTGAGGTATGTACACGCCCTTGTGACTCAGTTTCTGGGACGCGCTGTACACGGTGCACGCCTGATTCAAATTTTAATTGCCCATACACACCTTCACCGCTGATGTTAGCAATTACTTCTTTGTAGCCGCCATGTTCACCTTCGTTGGTCGTCACAACTTCTACTTTCCATTTTTTTGTTTCTGCGTAGCGGCTGTACATTCTAAACAAGTCGCCAGCAAAAATAGCGGCCTCGTCGCCCCCTGTTCCGGCGCGAACTTCTAAAAACACGTTGTTATTGTCTTTCGGATCTTTAGGCAACATAAGCACTTGAATGTCGTCTTCTAAAGTCGAAATTTGTGCTTTTGCTTCTTTATATTCTTCTTGTGCCATTTCGCGCATTTCAGGATCTGAATCTTTTAGCATTTCTTCAGCGCTACTCAAGTCTTCTTGTGCTTGCTGGTATGCTAAAAACGTTTTCACCACTTCTTCAAGCTCAGAGTATTCTTTTGAAAGAGTACGAAAGCGGTTTTGATCACTAATGACCGATGGGTCACTTAGTAGCGCTTGAACTTCTTCATAGCGCTCAACTAAGGTTTCTAATTTACGATAAACGGACTCTTTCATTTAACTGTTATTCCTGATCTATACCTAACATTTTTTTCAATTGGTTTAACTGAGCCACTTCACCTTTTTTCGCTGCATCTTGGATGGCACGGGTAGGCGCGTGCATTAAGCGATTGGTTAATTTATTGGCCAGCTCTAAAATTACTTTTTCTGCGTCTTTACCTGTATTTAGCTGACTAAGCGCCCTATCTACAAGTTCTGCTTTTGTTGTTTGTACATCATTACGGTAGTGGCGAATTAAATCCACTGAATCAAGCGAGCGCAACCACATAAAAAACTCTTTGGTGCGCTCACTAATAATAATTTGTGCTTGCTCTGCCGCTTGCTCACGAGCAGCCATGTTTTCACTAACAATGGCTTGTAAGTCATCGACCGAGTACAAGTAGGCGTCGTCGAGTTCACCGACTTGGCTTTCAATATCGCGTGGTACAGCTATATCAATAAACAGCATCGGCTTATAGCGGCGTTGTTTCAGTGCTTGCTCAACTACACCTTTACCAATAATAGGTAAAGTGCTGGCGGTGGAGCTAATCACAATATCAGCTTGATGCAAACGTTCAGGCAATTGTGCCAACGCAATAACATCGGCTGATACTTCATCGGCTAAACTGCGCGCTCTTTCTATTGTTCTGTTGGCAACTGTAATTTTTTGCGGCTCATTTTGGTATAAATGTTTTGCTACCAGCTCTATGGTTTCACCGGCACCAATGAGTAACACCTTGGTTTTATCCAGCTTTCCATAAATATGCTTTGCTAAATTAACTGCCGCAAAGGCGACAGATACTGCACTGGCACCAATGTTGGTTTCGGTACGGACTTCTTTTGCCACCGAAAACGTTTTTTGAAACAAACGGTCAAACGTAACGCCCACCGCATCATGGGTTTTGGCACTATTATAGGCTTGTTTTATTTGCCCTAAAATTTGTGGTTCGCCTAACACCAGCGAGTCAAGCCCACAGGCTACACGCATCAAATGATTTATTGCAGCGCTGTCTTCATGACAGTAGATATTTTTACTCAGTTCATGTTCATCTAAACCATGGAAACTGGCCAACCATTGCAACAATGTTTGGGAATTTTGCTGTGCAAGGCTACAATACACCTCAGTGCGATTACAGGTAGAGACAATAACCGCTTCATTAAAGTCGGCATGGCCACTTAATTGTTGTAGCGCCTCTGAAATTTGCTCAGGCGAAAAGGCCACTTTTTCTCGTAATTCTACGGATGCGGTTTTGTGATTAATACCAAGTGCTATTATGGTCATATCTGCCAAATATTGCTGAGCCCTACTACATAGGCGGCAATTTTATCAAAAATCTCAGGAATATGGAAAGTAAGGAACAACATTTGACTCGACAATATTTGATTTTAACACTGCTATTTGTATTTTTAACCGGCTGCGTGAGTAAAAACAATTACAAAACAGAGCTTTACGAAGACTGGAAGTTACGCCTTGGCGAGCAAAAAACTTGGCAAGTAGACGGTAAACTTGCGTTTATTAGCCCAGATGAGCGCCAATCTGCCAACTTAAATTGGCAACAAACACAAAATAGTAATCATTTAGTGTTAACCACGTTTATTGGCACACGGATTTTATCGCTTAAACAAACCGCAGTCGGCGCCGAATTAATCTTTGATAACCAACCGTATTTTGATAGTAACGCCAGTGCACTTTTACAACGTTTAACAGGGTTTACTTTACCGGTTAATAACGCAGGCCCATGGTTAAAAGCTACCATTGACGATCACACCCTAGAAATTGATCAGTTAGGGCGTGCTAAAAGCGTGTTATGGTTTGATGATAATGGCAAAAAGTGGCAAATAAGTTACACAAGTTACGTCCAAAAATACGGTTTTTGGTTACCGAATGCTTTAACCTTAACCCATGAAAAGATTAAAATTAAAATCAAACTCTATGACTGGCAGTTTAACTAACTATGTATACTCACTCTGAATTTTCGCTGATTGCCCCAGCCAAGCTTAATTTATTTTTACACATTAATGGCCGCCGTGATGATGGCTACCATGAATTAGAAACTTTATTTACGTTTTTAAATTATGGTGACGAGCTCCATTTTAAACTAAGCACGGATACTCTTATAAGTATTAGCGGCGACACCAATGGCATTGCGCTAACCGACAATTTGATTTACAAAGCGGCGTTATTATTACAAACCCACTGTAAAGTGGATATGGGTGCAAAAATAAATTTAACTAAACGCTTACCCATGGGGGGAGGTGTTGGAGGCGGTTCATCCGATGCTGCATCAACGCTTTTAGCTCTTAATACGCTTTGGAATACAGCCCTATCTTTAGATGAACTGGCTGATTTAGGCCTGAAACTCGGTGCTGATGTGCCTGTGTTCATTAAAGGTAAAAGTGCCATAGCACATGGCATTGGCGAGCAATTAGAGTACCTAGAACTGCCGCCGAAGTGGTATTGTGTTGTCTTCCCAAATCAACATGTCAGCACAGCACAAATATTTACTCACCCAGATTTAAAACGTGATACACCAAAACTTTCTGGCGACTGGCAACAGCAAATTTTAACCAACGATTGTGAGCCTTTAGTGAAAAAGCTGTGCCCCGAGGTTGAAAAAACCCTGCAGTGGTTGCTAAAATACGCCCCATCAAAGATGACCGGAACAGGTTCATGTTGTTTTGTTGAATTTGCTAGCCAAGTTCAAGCACAAGATGTACTTGCTAACCTCCCCCATACTTGGCAGGGTTTTATCGCATCCAGCGTTAGTACCTCTCCTGCTCATACGGAGTTAGCCGCCATCATTGATAAATGAAGTAACGTACAAGTAATCATAAGTTAACCTACTTTGTTCACTCAATGTAAGTTAGTCCAAAAATTCAGTGCCTGAGGAACCCTACCGTGCCTGACATGAAGCTCTTCGCTGGTAACGCAACACCTGACCTAGCTCAAAAAGTTGCAAAACGTTTATATATTGAATTAGGCGATGCTGTTGTTGGCCGTTTTAGTGACGGTGAGATCAGTGTTCAAATTAATGAAAATGTTCGTGGCTCGGATGTTTTTATCTTGCAATCAACCTGTGCCCCTACTAACGATAACCTGATGGAACTTATCGTAATGGTTGATGCGTTACGCCGTGCATCTGCCGGTCGTATCACTGCTGTTATCCCTTATTTTGGTTATGCTCGTCAAGATCGTCGCGTACGTTCTGCCCGTGTACCAATTACAGCTAAAGTGGTTGCGGATTTCTTATCAAGTGTAGGTGTTGACCGCGTTCTTACGGTTGATTTACACGCTGAGCAAATCCAAGGCTTCTTTGATGTACCAGTGGATAACGTATTTGGTAGCCCTGTACTATTAGAAGATATGAAAAACCGCGACTTTGATGACGTGGTTGTTGTATCACCTGATATTGGTGGCGTGGTGCGTGCCCGTGCAATTGCAAAACTATTAAACGATACCGACTTAGCAATTATCGATAAACGTCGCCCTCAAGCTAACGTTTCTCAAGTAATGCACATTATTGGTGACGTTGAAGGCCGCGATTGTATTATTGTTGATGACATGATTGATACCGGTGGTACATTGTGTAAAGCAGCTGAAGCCCTTAAAGAGCATGGTGCTAAACGTGTATTTGCTTACGCTACTCACCCTATTCTTTCTGGTACAGCTGCAGAAAACTTACGTAACTCTGTGATTGACGAAGTGATTGTAACTGACTCAATTCCACTGTCTGACGAACTAAAAGCGCTTGATATTGTTAAAGTATTAACGCTTGCAGATATGTTAGCAGAGACTATTCGTCGCATTAGCAACGAAGAATCTATCTCGGCAATGTTTGAACACTAAAGTTAAACATTAATGAGTATAAAAGCGCCTTTTGGCGCTTTTTTTGTAAGCGATGTTTATTTTATAAACCCGCAGTGGTATGATAGCGCGCCTTTTGGCTAGGGACCTTGGTCGCAAAGGCCCTAACACTTTTAATTATTGGAGACATCATGTCTAACACAACTTATACTTATGACGCTGAACTTCGCGTAGAAACTGGTACTGGTGCGAGCCGCCGCCTACGTCGCGAAGACAAAGTGCCGGCAATCCTTTATGGAGCTGATAAAGAAGCGGTATCGCTTACTTTTGCTCATAAAGATATGATCAAAGCACAAGAAGACGAAGGCTTTTACACTCACATCCTTACATTAAATGTAGGTGGCGAGAAAGTTGAAGCAATCTTAAAAGATATCCAACGTCACCCTTTCAAGCCTAAGCTTACTCACCTTGATTTCCAACGTGTAGACGCAACTCATAAACTAGTAACTAAGGTTCCTTTACACTTCATCGGTGAAGAGAAAGTAACTAAGTTAGGTGCAACTGTTGTTCACCAGTTAACTGAAGTTGAGATTTCTTGTCTTCCTAAGTCACTTCCAGAATTCATCGAAGTAGACGTATCTGATCTTGTTGCTGGTGATTCAATCCACCTTACAGATCTTGCGTTCCCTAAAGGTGTTCAATCTGTTGAGCTTGGTAAAGGCGAAGGCCACGATCAGTCTATCGTTACTATCAAAGCTAACAAAGCAGCTCCAACTGAAGACGACGCTTCAGACGCTGCAGAATAATATTTAAGGTCTCGCACCTTGAATTCTATTCAAATGCTTGTGGGCCTGGCTAATCCAGGCCCCGAATACGCAAATACACGCCACAACGCAGGTGCTTGGTTCATTCAAGAACTCGCTGCACGCTACAACTGCACGCTAAAACACGACCCTAAATATCACGGCCTTACTGGCAAAGTGATTATTCAAGGCAAAGAATTCAAATTACTGATCCCCACCACTTACATGAACTTAAGTGGCAAAGCGGTGAGTAGTTTAGCCAATTTTTTTAAAATCCCCGTGGAAGACATACTTGTTGCCCATGATGAATTGGATTTAGACCCGGGCGTTGCTAAATTAAAAAAAGGCGGGGGACATGGCGGTCATAATGGCTTAAAAGACATTATTGCAAAAATGGCAAATCAAAAAGACTTTATGCGCTTACGCATAGGTGTAGGTCATCCAGGACATCGCGAAATGGTCACCGGTTGGGTGCTTGGTAAAGCAGCCAAGGACGATCAAGAAAAAATGGATGCCGCAGTTGATGAAGCAGTTCGTTGTATGGAAATACTTGCTAAAGACGGTGTGTTAAAAGCACAAAACAGACTACATTCGTTTAAACCCTAATTTTTGGGTATACGGTCGCACGTATTAAACGAATCTAAACAAGGTATCTTACTATGGGTTTTAAATGTGGCATCGTTGGCTTGCCTAATGTTGGTAAATCAACACTTTTCAATGCATTGACTAAAGCGGGTATTGAAGCCGCTAACTTTCCTTTTTGTACCATTGAACCTAATACAGGTGTGGTACCGGTGCCAGATCCTCGCCTAGACGAACTTGCTAAAATTGTTAACCCACAACGTATTCTTACAACCAGTATGGAATTTGTGGATATTGCAGGTTTAGTTAAAGGTGCATCGAAAGGTGAAGGCCTAGGCAATCAGTTTTTAGCAAATATCCGTGAAACAGATGCGATTGGCCATGTAGTTCGTTGTTTTGAAGATGAAAACGTTATTCACGTAGCGGGTACTATCGACCCTGCTGACGATATTGACGTGATCAACACCGAGCTAGTTCTTGCTGATATGGACAGTGCTGATAAAGCAATGTTCCGTAATGCAAAAAAAGCAAAAGGTGGCGATAAAGACGCTAAAGAGCAAAATGCGGTACTTGAAAAAGTAAAAGTGCATCTTGATGAAGGCTTAACTTTACGTTCTTTAGCGCTAACAAAAGAAGAAAAAGCAGCCATTGCACCTATTAACTTCTTAACTATTAAGCCAACTATGTATATTGCTAACGTGGCTGAAGACGGATTTGAAAATAACCCATTGCTAGATCGTGTCCGTGAAATAGCGGCTGCTGAAGATGCGGTTGTTGTGCCTGTGTGTGCAGCTATCGAATCTGAGCTATCTGAGCTTGACGAAGAAGACAAATTAGAGTTTATGGCTGACCTTGGTCTTGAAGAGCCAGGACTTAACCTTGTTATTCGTGGTGGCTATGAGCTACTACATTTGCAAACTTACTTTACTGCGGGTGTAAAAGAAGTACGTGCATGGACTATCCCAGTGGGTGCAACAGCGCCACAAGCAGCGGGTAAAATTCATACCGACTTTGAACGTGGCTTTATCCGCGCACAAACAATTGCTTTTGATGACTTTATTGCATTTAAAGGTGAAAGCGGTGCAAAAGAAGCAGGTAAAATGCGCCAAGAAGGGAAAGAGTACATTGTTAAAGATGGCGATGTAATGAACTTCTTGTTCAACGTATAATTAAACATTGCACCACGTTAAGTGGCTCATTGTTTTTTAAAGGCTCGTTTTTACGAGCCTTTTTATTTTTCAGCCGAATAAAAGTAATAATTAGTCTACCCTTACTATAGGCTTAGAATTCTAAGGCAAAGCCAAAATTACAATACAAAGCCCACAAAGAGTGTTAAAAAAGCAACGTTTTAATTAAAAAGTAGCCGGTTAGCCTATTTTTCCTGCAAACAAACCAACTTAAGTGTTTTTTTGCAAAAAAGGTGTTGACGAATTTGGGGCATATCAGCATAATACGCCCCGCACTCAGCGATGAAGTGCTAACAAAAAAGATGGCTAAGTAGCTCAGCTGGTTAGAGCACATCACTCATAATGATGGGGTCACAGGTTCAAATCCCGTCTTAGCCACCATTTATTTTTTTGTTGCTCAATGAAGAGTTTAAAATAACTACCTAGTGTTTAATTACACAAAGTATGCGGGAGTGGCGGAATTGGTAGACGCGCTGGATTTAGGTTCCAGTATCTTAGGATGTGAGAGTTCAAGTCTCTCCTTCCGCACCATATTCTTGATAAGAATTAAAACTATCAATTGTTATTGTTGGGATATCGCCAAGCGGTAAGGCACCAGGTTTTGATCCTGGCATTCCCAGGTTCAAATCCTGGTATCCCAGCCAACAATGGCTAAGTAGCTCAGCTGGTTAGAGCACATCACTCATAATGATGGGGTCACAGGTTCAAATCCCGTCTTAGCCACCATTTCTTTTTTAGAAGTGGCTCTGCAAGAGTTAAATTGCAACTCAATGAAGAGTTTAAAATAACTACCATTTCTTTGATTAATTCAAAGTGATAATGCGGGAGTGGCGGAATTGGTAGACGCGCTGGATTTAGGTTCCAGTATCTTAGGATGTGAGAGTTCAAGTCTCTCCTTCCGCACCATATTCTTTGATAAGAATTAAAATTATCAGCAATTTCTTAGTTGGGATATCGCCAAGCGGTAAGGCACCAGGTTTTGATCCTGGCATTCCCAGGTTCAAATCCTGGTATCCCAGCCAACTTCTTCTACCAAAGAATGTTGAATTAAGAAATACTCTGTTAGGAGTATAAACATAAATTTGTATGCGGGAGTGGCGGAATTGGTAGACGCGCTGGATTTAGGTTCCAGTATCTTAGGATGTGAGAGTTCAAGTCTCTCCTTCCGCACCACATTCTTGATAAGAATTAAAATTATCAGCAATTTCTTAGTTGGGATATCGCCAAGCGGTAAGGCACCAGGTTTTGATCCTGGCATTCCCAGGTTCAAATCCTGGTATCCCAGCCAACTTCTTCTACCAAAGAATGTGTATAAGAATAAGAACTGCGGGAGTGGCGGAATTGGTAGACGCGCTGGATTTAGGTTCCAGTATCTTAGGATGTGAGAGTTCAAGTCTCTCCTTCCGCACCATGTTCTTAATTAGAACTAAAACTCATCCAAATTTAGAGTTGGGATATCGCCAAGCGGTAAGGCACCAGGTTTTGATCCTGGCATTCCCAGGTTCAAATCCTGGTATCCCAGCCAATTTGCACACATCTTTGATTGCCCCCCACACTAACTTCAAAATCACTAATATTTTTACTTTTATAATCCAATACCACATTTTTTCAGATATAAAAAAAGACCCAAATTTGAGCCTTTTCGTCAACTAACTAAGCTCACCACTTATTGCGTATTTTAATACCCAGTTTTTTACCGGCCCTGTATTATTAGCTAACTTTAAAAATGTGCTGCGCGCCCATTTTAATGGGGCTATTTGGTTTGAGAAACCAAAGTAGCAAGCATCCATCATACTCATCATTAATAAATTAGCGTTACGACGACTACGTTCGTACTCTTTAAGCATTAGCGGGCAACCTACATCATCAGCTGTACGCAACACTTCAGCTAAGGCAGCCACATCTTGAAAGCCTAAATTAACGCCCTGTCCTGCCAGAGGATTAATGGTGTGCGCCGCATCACCCACTAAAACGAGTCGCCCTTGTGAATAATTATTAGCATGCTGCCTTGCTAGAGGAAATATAGCATGGCTTTGTACTTCAAAATCACCAGCGAGCTTGGGAAACTTTTCAATAATATGAGCTTTTAATGCGCTAGGTTGTAGGGCTTTAAATGCTTTGAGGGTATTTGCATCGTCATACCAAATTAAATTTGCATAAGGTGCTTGCATAGGTAAAAACGCAACAGGCCCTGTAGGTGTAAACTGCTGCCATGTTTTAACTTGTTGTGGTGCATCGAGCTTTATTAGCACGCCCATACAATGCTGCTGATATTGCCACCCAGTTATACCAATATTGGCTTTGCTACGTAATTGTGATTGCCCACCATCGGCTGCAATGACTAAATCAGCAGTATAGCTTTGTTCGTTATAGTGCAAGGTAATGCTATCAGGGTTTTGCTCTATTGCAGTTAAAGCCGATGAAGGATTAATCATTTCAATATTATGCTGCTCAAATTGCTGCCATAAGCTTGCTTGAATTAACTTATTCTCGATTAAATGACCTAAATGCGTGGTATTGATGGCATGGCAATCAAACAATAAATGATCGTTACCACGCTCAAAAGCTTCTAATTGCTCATAGGGAGCGAGTCTATTTTCGCGCAGCAATGGCATAGCACCAAGCTGATCAAGCAGTTTTTCCGAAAAGCGGTTAATAGCTGATACACGTATATCAACTGCATCACTACTAAGCACTAGTGATGCATCTATTGGGTGTTTTTCAATAACACGTACGGCTTTACCTTGTTGCGCTAATTTAATAGCCATAGCGGCACCAACCATGCCGCCGCCTACTACAATTACATTATTTTTAGCCATGTTTTTCATCATTTTACTTCTGACTTAACTCTACTTTGATTGTATCGTAATTAGTTTGCTCTGTGTGAGCGCTTCGCTTAATTCTCTTATTAAACCCATACTATATTGATTTCAGATCACAAACATGAAATCTATACTTGGTTTTGAGCGTGTATCCAGCTAAAATACGCGTCCTTTAAGTCGAGCAAAATTTAATAATTGCGCCACTTATACCTGTTTCTAGCACATGTTTGTGCCACTATCGAATTGAACACGAGGCTATATTTCAATGAGCAAAAAGCTGCATATTAAAACCTGGGGTTGTCAGATGAACGAATACGACTCTCAGAAAATGGCTGATCTTCTAGATGCGACCAACGGCTATCAGCTAACTGAAGAAGCTGCTGATGCTGATGTTATATTACTTAACACCTGTTCAATTCGTGAAAAAGCGCAAGAAAAAGTATTCCACCAATTAGGTCGTTGGAAGTTATTAAAAGATGACAAACCAGACCTAATTATTGGTGTTGGCGGCTGTGTAGCATCGCAAGAAGGCGATTCAATTCGTCAACGCGCGCCGTTTGTCGATGTTATTTTTGGCCCACAAACATTGCACCGTTTACCTGAAATGATCAAACAAGTGCAAGGTAACAAAGGGTCATCAGTGGTTGATATTTCATTCCCAGAGATTGAAAAATTTGACCGTCTTCCTGAGCCAAAAGCAGAAGGTCCTTCTGCGTTTGTATCAATTATGGAAGGGTGTTCTAAATACTGTACTTTTTGTGTTGTACCTTACACGCGTGGTGAAGAAGTAAGTCGCCCTGTTGATGACGTGTTATTAGAGGTTGCACAGTTAGCCGAGCAAGGCGTACGTGAAGTTAACTTACTAGGTCAAAACGTAAATGCGTACCGTGGTGATACACACGATGGTGAAATTTGCTATTTCTCAGACCTTATCCGTTTAGTAGCCGCAATTGACGGGATTGACCGTATTCGTTACACCACTTCACACCCCGTTGAGTTTACGCCTGACATAATTGATGCGTATGCCGATGTGCCTGAGCTGGTTGATCACTTACACCTTCCAGTACAAAGTGGCTCAGATCGTGTTTTAAACTTAATGAAACGCGGCCATACTGCACTTGAGTACAAATCAACTATTCGTAAGCTACGTAAAATTCGCCCTAACTTAAGTATGTCGTCAGATTTCATCATAGGTTTCCCAGGTGAAAGCAAGGCCGATTTTGAAGCGACCATGAACCTTATCAACGATATTGGTTTTGATATGAGCTTTAGCTTTATTTACAGTGCACGCCCAGGTACGCCAGCGGCCGATTTGCCAGATGACGTAACCGAGCAAGAGAAAAAAGAGCGCCTGTACTTATTACAAAACCGTATTACACAAATGGCACAGCAAATTAGCCGCCAAATGTTTGATACCGAACAACGTATTTTAGTTGAAGGTCCTTCTAAGAAGAACCCAATGGAATTACGTGGCCGAACTGAAAACAACCGTGTAGTTAACTTTGTTGCCCCACACACAGTGATCGGTCAGTTTGTCGATGTACGTATTACCGAGGCACTACCAAACTCTTTACGTGGCGATTTAATTCGTACAGAATCAGAAATGAACTTACGCCGCGAAATTGCCCCTTCTGCTATTTTAACCAAAGCAGCGAGTGAGCAGAAAACCGAGACAGCTAACGAAATTGGCGTTGCTACTTTCGTACCTTAGTTGCAAAAATTCATTGCGCCCGTTAACGCTGGCGCACTGTAATAGGAAGTAATTTTGAGTAATCAGTTAAAAACATTAGAGATTTATTTAGAACCTGCCGACAACAAACGCCTTTCTTCATTATGTGGCCCGTTTGACGAAAACATCAAACAAATTGAACGCCGTCTAGGTGTTGAAATTACTCATCGTGATAACTTTTTTAAAGTAACCGGTAAACTACACAGTAGCGCCGGCGCGGTAGAGATCTTAAAAAACCTTTATATTGATACTCAGCCTGTACGTGGGGAAATTGGCGAAATTGAGCCTGACAATGTCCATTTAGCCATCACTGAGTCTAAAGCGCTTGAGCAAGATACCTCAAGTAGCGCCTACGGCAAAGAAATGATGATTAAAACCCGTCGTGGCGTTATTAAACCGCGTAACGATAACCAAGGCTTGTATGTTGCTAATATTTTGCACCACGACATTACCTTTGGTATTGGCCCTGCGGGTACAGGTAAAACCTATCTTGCCGTTGCGGCGGCAGTTGATGCACTAGAGCGCCAAGAAATACGTCGTATATTGCTCACTCGCCCTGCGGTTGAAGCGGGTGAAAAACTTGGCTTTTTACCCGGTGATTTAAGCCAAAAAATAGACCCTTACTTACGCCCACTTTACGATGCCTTATTTGAAATGCTTGGCTTTGAGCGTGTTGAAAAGCTGATTGAAAAAAATATCATCGAAATTGCTCCACTGGCTTATATGCGCGGACGCACACTTAATGATGCGTTTATTATTTTAGATGAAAGTCAAAATACCACTACAGAGCAAATGAAAATGTTCTTAACCCGTATTGGCTTTAATTCTAAAGCGGTGATCACCGGCGACATAACCCAAGTTGATTTACCTCGTGGCGCGCGCTCTGGTCTTCGTCATGCTATTGAAGTGTTAGATGGCGTTGATGAAATTAGCTTTAACTTTTTCAAATCGCATGATGTAGTACGCCACCCTGTGGTAGCGCGTATTGTTGAAGCCTATGAGCGCAACGACGAACGTGAGCGCCTTAAGCGATTAGAAAAACAACAAGCCAAAGAAGCGCTTGCCGCTCATGAGCAACCTGCGACTAAAGAGTAATACCGTGAAAACAGAACTTGATTTACAAATAGCGTGTGAGTTTGACAACTTACCCAGCCTTGAGCAGTTTGCAATGTGGGCCGATAAAGTACTTAGCCAATACCGCGATGAGTCTGAGCTGACCATTGTCATTAGCGATGAAGCACAGTCGCAACAGCTCAATAATGACTACCGTGGTAAAAATAAGCCTACCAACGTATTATCGTTTGAATTTGAAGCGCCACCGGGTATTGATATCCCACTTGTGGGTGACTTAATTATTTGTCCAGCCATCGTTTTGGCTGAGGCGCAAGAGCAAGAAAAGTCATTTCATGACCACTTTGCCCATATGGTTATTCATGGATGCTTGCATTTACTTGGATTTGACCATATAAAGAGTGAAGATGCGTTAGAGATGGAAAGTATAGAAAAGCAATTACTTGCTGAACTAAACATAGCAGACCCATACCGGGACGATATTTAAATAAACGGAGCAATTAGACGTAATGAGCGACGATAACTCGCAATCTAGCCAGGGTTCTTCTGGCAGGACTTGGCTGGGCCGTATAACCCACATGTTGCAAGGGGAACCCCAGAATAGAGAAGAGCTGGTTGAGGTGATTGCCGATGCCCAAGAGCGGGATGTAATCGATCCTGAAACCAAAGAAATGATTGAAGGTGTGCTTGGTGTGTCTGAGCTTAAAGTGCGAGATATTATGATACCGCGCTCACAAATGGTCACTTTGGAAATTGATAGCCCGCTTGAAGAGCATATACCTATGATGGTTGACTCTACCCACTCTCGTTTTCCGGTTGTGTGTGAAGATAAAGACCATGTAGAAGGGATTTTACTCGCAAAAGACTTATTACCTCTCATTTTAAACAAAGATGAGCATTTACCATCGCTACGTGACTATTTACGTCCAGCTATGGTGGTGCCTGAAAGTAAACGGGTTGATACCCTGCTTAACGAATTTCGTCAGCAACGCTACCATATGGCGATTGTGATTGATGAATACGGCGGCGTATCTGGTTTGGTCACCATTGAAGATATTCTTGAGATCATTGTTGGCGAAATCGAAGATGAGCACGATGAAGAAGAAGAACAACAAGATATTCGTCAACTAGCTAAACATGTTTACGTTGTGCAAGCACTAACCCCTGTAGATGACTTTAACGAGCATTTTAAATCAGGCTATAGTTCGCAAGACGCCGATACTATTGGTGGTACCGTATTACATGCCTTTGGCCATATGCCGAGTCGTGGCGAAACCATTGATATAGACGGATTTCAGTTTAAAGTAACTAATTCTGATAACCGTCGTATATTACAACTGCAAGTCACCATTCCTAAGGCTGATGATAACGACAGTGAAGAAACTGCTAACTAGCCTCACCCTACTAGCAAAAGATAAAAAAGCATGGCTCGCACTGGTTGCGGGCCTTGTTTTGACTTTTAGCTACGCGCCTTTTGGTATTTGGCCAATTGTATTTTTTAGCTTGGCCGCATTATTTTATTGTATCCCTGCAAACCTCACCGGAAAAAACCACGCTAAAACGGCGGCTAAATATGGCTTTATATTTGGTCTGGGCTGGTTTGGTGCAGGCATTAGCTGGGTGCATGTATCTATTGCCACCTTTGGTGGTATGCCACTTATCGCTTCCATTTCGTTAATGGTATTGCTGTGCAGCTACCTTGCATTATTTCCTGCGTTGGCACTATGGGCAACCACTCGTTTTTCAAACGGCTCTATAAATTTTGCAGCGCTACTACTACCTTGTTTTGCGATTAGTGAGTATTTGCGAGCCAACCTATTAACCGGTTTTCCTTGGTTAAGCTTTGGCTATACACAAACCGACAGTCCACTTAATGCCCTTGCTCCTTTTATTGGTGAATTTGGACTCACGCTATTATGTATTGCCATTGGTTTTGCATTGTACTGCTTAACCCAAAAACAATATAAAGTGCCTGCTATTACCGCTGCTGTGGTTGTTTTAGCTTTCGTAGGTGCACATTTTACAAAGGCACCCCATTACTCCAATAAAGACCTTTCTGTGCTGCTTGTACAAGGTAATATAAAACAACACTTGCGCTTTGACCCCAGTGAGTTTTGGACCACCATGAGTAAGTATCAGGATATGACGCGCCGTCACTGGGATGCTGATTTAATTGTGTGGCCTGAAGCCGCAGTCCCTGAAATAGAAGCCCTCGCTGATTCATATTTAGCAGGCTTAGACAGTGCCGCCTCATTTAATAAAACCGCGCTAGTAACGGGTATTGTCGATTACCAACGCGATACAAGAACCATTTTTAATACACTTATTGTGGTCGGTAACAAAGAGCAAAATGATGAACACGGCCACTATCGTTACTTAGATAGTAACCGCTATCAAAAGCATCAGTTATTGCCTATTGGAGAATTTGTTCCTTTTGAAGACATACTCCGCCCCATAGCGCCGTTATTTGATTTGCCTATGTCGTCGTTCTCTCGCGGTGATAGAGTGCAAAATAACTTACGCGCGAATGGCTTTAATCTACTGCCCGCTATTTGCTATGAAATAGTCTTTGCCGATTTAGTGCGGGGTAACTACAAAAGCGACTCTGATTTACTATTTACCGTAAGCAACGATGCCTGGTTTGGTGATTCAATCGGCCCCCACCAGCATATGCAAATTGCCCGCATGCGCGCCCTTGAACTACAGCGCCCATTGGTACGTGTTACCAACAACGGCATAAGCGGTGCATATGACCCCATAAGCCAAACACGCCAAACTATGCCACAGTTTGAAGCTACTACTCTCAAAGCCAATATAAAGCTCATACAAGGGGATAGCGTGTATAGCCAATACGGCAATATGGTTGTGTGGGGAGTAATGGTGTTGTTGGGTATGATTGGATTTGGGGTTAGGTTTAGCAAGTGAATGGAGTTGATAGCTGTCGGTTGTCAGCTATCAGTATATAAATACAACCCCAATAATTTAGTAAGATTTAAACATCAGGGTAATTTTTTATCCATTGATCAGTACACCCTCTTTCAAGATAAATTGAGATTGTTTTCTTTAAAAGACGACTTGTCATGTCCATTAATGCAGTTGTTCCCCCAGTAATTGCATTTTTCTCATAAATATAGCGACTTTCAATAAAGGTATGTCGATATCTTTCAATCAGTATCAATGAAAGGTCGCTTGAAAATTTATGCTTAATTGAAGTTGGTAACGCATTAAATAGATACACCAAATCATGTGCATTTTCTTTTTTATTAAGAACCTTAGCGTTAAATTGATATTTTTCGTTTATTAATCCATCACTGCTTACTACTTTGCAGTTAAAGCTTTTAAGTAATATCTCCAAAGCTAATGCTGCATTAGCTATCGAAATACTAATTGAATGACTCCACATAAGCTCTGATGCCTTCAAATATAGATATGATGTTTCAATCATATGAGGAGCTAAAACCCAATCATAGCTGTCATCGTTCATAGCCTTTCCTTAAAAATAATCTAAATATTTTTATTCTTATAAAACTAGGTTTCTAGTTACTTAATAATTCTTTAATCCCATAATACCAACTAAGTGCGGCGACTGTGCCATGGGTTTCATCTTCAAAATAACGTTGATTTATAACTAAATTATCGCTCGGGTGCGCTTTTAACTTTTTAGCAAACGCTAAACCCCATTGGTAATTTGTTTTACCAATTTCGCCAAACGCTTCGACATTATTTGCAAAGGTAAAATACACATTGCCGTTAAGCTGCTTATTTATAAATTGGTTATCATTAAAATAACGATTGAGGTAGTTATTATCCCACAGATAGGTTGCATCAATAATTAAGTAATCTGTAAATAGCGCATGGTTGGTAAGCAATACATAGCTGGCAAATAAGCCACCGAAAGACTCGCCAATTAATACGCGTTTAGTTGATGTCCGGTAATTTTTATTAATGAGTGGAATAAGTTCTTTTTCAAAAAAGGCGCTGTAGTTTAAGGCGTTGCCGATATTTTCAAATCTTTCTAGGAGTTTACCGTTAAATGTCCGATCAACATTGGTTGGGGTAAAGTCACGCTCTCTTATCGCATTTTTACTATTAGGAATGGCTACTATAATTGCTTGCTGTATTTGCTGCTCTAGCCGGTCCGTACTAAGTGTCTCTACTAGCCCAGCTACGGCTTTTAGATGTGTTTGGTCACCATCGAGCAAGTAAATAACTGGATATACTTTATTAGGGTTTTCATTATAGCTTGGCGGTAAATAAACGCTAAAGCTGCGTTGCTCACCTAAAATAACAGACGTAAGCTGATGCGTTTTTGCGAACACAATATTTTCTGACGCATACGAAACCGTAATAAAATACAGATCAATAAATACAATTAATAAAGCTTTCATAACCATCCTTGTAATAAGAGCAAAGTTAACTTTTAACAGTCTCTTCTACCGTTTGCACATTTACAACTTGGTTAATACTCCCTTTAATAACCACCGTGGCTGATATTTTATCTTGAATAGCTTGTCTGTTTGGGTCCCAGTACACTTGTAAAAAGCCTAACAAGCCGGTGGCAAAACCTGCGCCGTAACCACCGTAGCGGCCAAAACAATCAAGTAAACCCAGCGGTTCACCACTTAATGCAACCACTCGGGTGTTACAGAGCTTTTTACCAGGGGTTTGACCGCGCCATAATAAAGAAAACAGTGTGAAGTACACAGTCGCCCAGCCAAAACCCAAACCTAAATCTTGAATAATACCTTTACCCCACTGCAAAATACTGTGCGTGGTTGTTTGTGCGGGCTTATCTTCTATTAACTGCGCAAGCTTTAATTCATTATTTTCACCAAACACTAATAATTGTAAAAATGCTTTTGCAAGTTGTGGGTTTTGTAAGTCGTCCATTTCGGCTAATTTGGGTACTTGCCCTATCAAATTATCAAGCGCATTTTGTTGGCAAAGTTGCTCACAGCTTTCGTCGGCTGTTTGCACTAAGTAGGCATTTACCTGCTTTTTTTCTGTGGAGGTAAGCTGAATGTCATCCTGTATTTTTAAGCCTTTAACAGTTAAGCCTTGAACAGGGTCATCGCCTTCTAAGTAATCTATGCCAATTGAAAGCACAGCAAGAGCGCTTACAAATAAAATACTTGCTGCTACTATTTTTAATATTCTTCGCCACACACTCGACATTTTAGGAAGGTATTGCTGCGCCGTTCCTTTGTAAAAAGCCATCGCAGCAACGAATGCAATAATAGTTGCACTGAGCTTTGCAGCTATGAATATTAATGCAACATCAATAATCATAGCTAATGCGCGCCGAGTCGGCGAAGCCAAAGGCAAGCCAAGTAAAGCATTATCAACCTCAAAGGCATATGGCGTGATCACTTCTCGAGTTTCGGCTTTAGATAACGCTAATTGTTCTAATTCTTGTGCTTTCATTATTATACTTGTTATTAAAATAGGTAACGCGATTAAATTACGCGCTTTTTAATTTTTGCTCAAGCGAATAAAATGGATAACGAGAGTTCACATTGAAAATAGCCGCTAGTAATAGATTAATTCTTAAAAGAGTGAACAATTAATCTATCGTATCGTATTAAATATAAAAGCTACGAGGAAGAGCTTATGACAACCAAACAACTCTCATCACTTTTCGTTTTTCACTTACTGTTTGCCACAACCGAGGCAAACGCCAATGCTCGCTGGTATGTAGTGAATGATTCGGTGATGGGTGGCATTTCTAATAGTCAGGTTTTGTATGAAAACGACAATTTAGTGTTTACAGGCAATGTATCGCTTGCAAACAATGGCGGGTTTGCTTCTATTCGAACGCTATTGGATGTACAAAGCCAAGACATCACTAAAATTATGCTACGTGTTAAGGGCGATGGTCAAACCTATCAATTACGTTTAAGAACCAATGAGTACATGGATGGTGCGGCTTATACCCGCTCGTTTAGTACCACAAAGAGCGAGTGGCTTAATATTGAGTTTTTACCTGAGGATTTTCAGCTTACTTATCGCGGCCGCTTACTTGAACAACAACCTACAATTAACTTTAAAGATGTAAGGCAGCTTGGGTTTATGATTGCAGGTAAACAGGCGGGAGAATTTAGGCTTGAGGTTGAAAAAATTGAGTTTAAAAACTAACTTTTCTGCGTACATTACAAGGTTAAATAACCTGAACTAATACAGTTAGACTTTGGTTAAATAGTAAAGTCGTCGCCTCGCCTTTTCATTTCGTTGATTACTAGCTCAATAATTTGTTGTTTTATTGCTGCCTGCTGTGACTTTACCTCACTAAGTTGCAGCTCCAATCTATTTATCTCTTCTTGTTGTTGCTCGGTTTTATACTTTTTAGCTCCCATATGCTCAGCATCCATAGTTAAGCGACTATCGTCTTCAGCTGGCCCATATTGGCTATTATCTATGGTTAAACTGCGTTGTACCGTACTCTGCTTAAGCTTATTTACTTGTTCTTGCAATGCAACCACTTGCTGGGTGAAATATTTATATGCCTTTTCTAAATTTTGATATTGCTCAGCAAATGTTGAGTTATCTTCGCTGTATTTTTGAACCTTAGCATCTAAAAACTCTGATAAAACATAGTCAGGCTCTTCCTCTGATTTATCATTAATGCGTTGCTGCTCTGATTCTATTAAAGGCTGATTGTTATAATTAGATGCTTGATATTGAATTGAGGCGGTTGAAATCTTCATTATTTTATCCCTAAAATAAATTTGTCACTATTTTAGGTATCGACTGATATTTTAAATTCTTGAGTAGGATTGACTGATAAGAGCAAATAAAAAAGCCCTACTTGATTAAAGCAGGGCTTAAAGTATTTTTTACCTTAAAATTACGACTCTATAGCCAGTAATTCCACCTCAAAAATAAGCAATGACGCAGGAGGTATACTCCCTACCCGCTTTTCACCATAGGCAAGCTGGTGCGGTATATAAAACTGAAATTTATCGCCCGGGCTCATCAGTTGCAGACCCTCAGTCCAGCCTTTTATAACTTGGTGCAAGCCAAAGCTAATCGGAGTTTTACGCTCCACTGAGCTGTCAAATACAGTGCCGTCGATTAAAGTGCCGTGATAATGCACTTTCACCATACTCGTTGGGCTAGGTGTATTTTCGCTCTGTCCTTTATGGATTATTTTATATTGCAAGCCAGACGCAGTTTCTTGAACGCCTTCTACCTTTGCATTAGCAATTAAGTAATCACTTTCAATTTGCGCGTTAGCGATTGCTTGCTGCTTGGCTTTTTTACTGTTTTTAAAAATCAAAACGCAAAAAATAGCGATAACAATCAGTAAAATAATATTGATCATAACTCCCCTTTTTCATCTTCTGAGTCGTCTTTGTCGTCGCTGTTATCGCCATTAACAATATCAGCAATGTCTTTTAATCGCGCTAATGCGATGCCATTCACTGAATCTTCTGGGTACTGCTCATCAATCATGTCACCCGCGTCAATGTCCATTAGTAAGTTTAGCGCTTGGTCAACTGTTTCAACGGCGAAAATATTAAATTTACCCAGTTCAACCGCATTCAGTATTTCATCATCAAGTACTAAGTTAACTTGGTTTGATTTTGGAATAATAACGCCTTGCTCGCCCGTTAAGCCACGCATTTTACATAGCTTAAAGAAGCCTTCTATTTTTTCATTTACGCCACCGATTGCCTGCACATCACCATGCTGATTAATAGAACCGGTTAGTGCAATAGATTGGCTTATTGGTAAACTGGTGATCGCCGAAATTAGCGCACAAAGTTCAGCAAGAGAGGCGCTATCACCATCTATATAGCCATAGCTTTGTTCAATGGCGATATTCGCACTGAGTGTTAAGCTAAAGTGCTGCGCGTATTTGTTACCTAAATAACCAGTAAGCAACATTACCCCTTTTGAGTGAATTGCCTTACCCAGCTCTGCTTCGCGTTCCACATCAATAACGCCATCGGCGCCCGCATAAACGGTAGCGGTAATACGTGCAGGTGTACCAAACGAAGTATCACCAATGTGCAGAACTGTTAAACCATTTACTTTACCTACGGCTTGCCCGTCGGTTGCAATTAAGGTATGCCCTTCTTTTATATCGCTGAGCATATTTTCACTAATTTGCCCCGTACGGTATTGTTTGCCTTCAATCGCTTCGTCAATATGGCGAGCATCAATCACCGTCAGCTTATCTTGCTTAGCGTAAAAACTGGCCTCAGCCACAAGCTCTAGTACATCAGCAAAACGGGCTGAGAGTTTATTATGGTGCTCAGCTTGGCGATAACTAAACTTAAGCAATCGCACCATTGCTGATTCGTTTAACGTGCACTTTAATGTTTGCTCGCAGTAATCGCTTACTTTAGTAATAAACTGATACTGCAGCTTATCGCTGCTTGGTAAGTAATAATCAAAATCGGCAAGTACTCTAAATAACTCGGCAAATTCTTCGTCGTATTCACCGATGGTGTAATAGAGTTCACGTGAGCCGAGTAAAATAATTTTCACATCAAGCGGTATTAACTGCGGGCGAAGCGTAAAGCTACTGCCAACTACACTGTCTTGATAAGGTAAGTCATTTTTTATTTGATGCGTTTTTAGCGACAGCTTTAGCCCATCCCACACTTGGGGTTGAGCCATTACTTTTTCAGCATCCATAATTAAATAGCCGCCATTCGCGCGGTGCAATGCACCTGGTTGAATTGATCGATAGCTGGTAATTAACGACCCTTGCGATGTGGCATATTCAATTTTGCCAAAAATATTACCAAAAGTGGGGTTCGGCTCGTAAACAACCGGTGCCGCATCGCCTTCTTTATATTCGACCAAAATATTAGGCGCAAAAAAGTCGGTAAGCATGCCTTTACGATCAAAGTCTTCTTTGTTTTCTTCGCTTTCACCTTCATCATCAAGCCATTCAAGGACGGCATCAATAATTTCTACACGTATATCTTTTAAATAACGCAGTACACCAATATGGCTGGCATATTTATGTTCTAAATCTTTTAATAACGGTTTAGTGGCTTGCTCAGCAGTAGACTTTTTAAGGTTGCGGAGCTTTTCTTTCGACTCGCGTTTCCAGCGCGGTAACTCAATAAGCGCCTCAATGAGGGCATCTTCTAATTTTTCTATACGCTCAAAAAACATCTCGCGTAAGTCATCTTCAAGATCAGAAAACTCATTATCGGTAAGTTGTTTACCATCAATCAGCGGTGCAAAGCCGACCACGCCTTTTTCTTCAATTAGTGCCACACTTTGTTCAAGTGCTGCTATTTCTACTGCGGTAATTGCGCCGTCGTAAGCATCGTTAAATTCACGATCTATCGATTTTTTCTTGCGCTGATAGGCTGGGTTATCAAATGCAGCAGGAAAAGTGTCGAGCACTTCATCAATAAATGAGTCAATATCATCGGCTAATTGTTTGCTTTGCCCTGCATGCATAAATAACGCAATAGGCTCACGGTGATCATCGTAGTTATTAACATATAACCATTCATGCGGTGTTGTGCGCTCTTTAGCGTGTTGTTTTAATTTGTCTTTTACTAGAGTAAAACGCCCGTGTGCCGCCTCTCCCATTACATAAACATTATAACCGGGTAGGTCCATTCCTAAAGAAAAGTCCAATGCACTTTGCGCACGTTGTTGGCCTATAAAGGTAAGTTGCTCAGGGTATGGATTACTCATGCAAGTGTTTACATGGCTCGATGAAATACTCGGTGCAAGATTTGATACGGGTAGTGGCAGCAATTTTTTCGTCATTCTAACTTCTTTTTTTACCAGCATATTCGCTAGATTTTGGACGTATTGAGTGGCTATATAAGCCACTCAATATTCATATTTAAGGTTGTAAAGCCTGGCGGCTAAAATAGATGCTATCACACTGTGTACACGGAATAATTTGCGTTGCATGATAAACATCGTAACTATGGTTGCAATTCTTACATACTAATGTGCCCATGGCTATCCATTCACCTGCGTGATAAACACCATTATGCTTAAAATCTTCACTTAATGACTGCCATTCAAGCTGTGTTTTGTCTTCAATATGAGAAAGCTCAAACCACAATGACTCTTTAAGCTCCTGCCATGCAAGCGAATTATAGTAGTTGTTATTTTCTTGTAGATGAGAAATGTCACGCATTAGGTAATTTCGATAAAGATAATATTTTTCTTCACCTAAATCTTTAAGTGCCTGCTCGGATTCAATAAATCGCTTTACTGCTGCTTTAACTTCATGCTCTTTTACATCTTTTAACCAATCGGTTAAATCGCTTAGCCATGCTCTGTAATCTGCCATTTTTTACTCCTTCAAAATTGTGAGGGGACTGATATTTATACGGCGCTATTAGCTGTTGATAAAAACAACACCATACAGGCTTTGTTTAGGGTCTGTTGACCTTTTAAGGTTAAATTTGCAGCAGTCTGTTTGGTATTTAGGCAAGGCAGAGCCTATGTGGTGTGGTTATTCCCCATAAATAGGCGATAACGCAGCATCAATGCCAAACAGGCGCTGCCCGAAGGGTTCTGCCTAGGGGTGATTTACTCTTTGTTGCTCGGTTTTTACTTAGCCCACTAGGTTACAAACCTCGCGTCGCGATTAAATCGCCCCTAGTTTGAACAAATTGTAATCCACAAAGATCAACAGACCCTAGCTTAAACCTCAAATACTTGCGTGTAAACTCAACTAAAAAGATTAACAAACGCTAAGTTAAAACTGACTCCTAACATAGATAAGTATAGGTTAACCTGCACTGAAAACTAATTTAGCGGCAAATTTGTAAAAAGCGCCGCTTTGGCGCTGTGAATAACGCTTTATTTGGGGTATCCTATCGACAATTTTTTATTAGTATGCAAGAAGTTTGGAAACGTAAATGCAAGAGCAATATAACCCACAAGACATAGAGTCAAAAGTCCAACGCTACTGGGAAGAAAACCAAGTATTTAAAGTCACAGAAGACGAGAGCAAAGAAAAGTACTACTGCCTCTCAATGTTTCCTTACCCAAGTGGTCGACTGCATATGGGTCATGTGCGTAACTACACCATTGGTGACGTGGTTTCTCGCTTTCAGCGCTTGCAAGGCAAAAACGTAATGCAACCTATGGGTTGGGATGCGTTTGGTTTACCTGCAGAAAACGCGGCTATTAAAAATAAAACAGCCCCTGCAAAGTGGACTTACGAAAATATTGATTACATGCGTAACCAGCTTAAGCAATTAGGGTTTGGCTACGACTGGGATCGCGAAATTGCGACATGCCACCCAGAATATTATAAATGGGAACAATGGTTCTTCACTAAGCTTTACGAAAAAGGCCTAGTGTACAAAAAAATGTCAACGGTTAACTGGGATCCTGTGGATCAAACAGTATTAGCTAACGAACAAGTAATTGATGGTCGTGGTTGGCGTTCAGGTGCGGTAGTAGAACAAAAAGAAATTCCACAGTGGTTTATAAAAATTACCGACTATGCTCAAGAGCTATTAGACGACTTAGACAAACTAGAAGATTGGCCTGAGCAAGTTAAAACTATGCAGCGCAACTGGATTGGTCGCTCTGAAGGGTTAGATATCGAGTTTACGCGTACCGACAATAACGAAAAATTTAGTGTATACACCACTCGTCCAGATACGTTTATGGGCGTGACATACCTAGCCGTTGCCGGTGGCCACCCAATCGCGCAAGAAGCAGCTAAAAACAACGACGCGATCGCGATGTTTGTTGAAGAGTGTAAAAACACTAAAGTTGCCGAAGCGGATATGGCAACCATGGAGAAAAAAGGCATTGCAACAGGCTTTTACGCCACGCATCCATTAACGGGCGAGCAAGTGCCTATTTGGGTTGCAAACTTTGTATTGATGCATTACGGCTCAGGTGCGGTAATGGCAGTACCTGCGCACGACCAACGTGACTTTGAATTTGCAACAGCTTACGGCCTAGATATTAAACAAGTTATTGCGCCAGTTGAAGGCTCTGAGCTTGAAGTAAACCTAGCACAAGAAGCATTCACCGAAAAAGGGGAATTAGTAAACTCAGGTGAATTTGATGGCCTTGATTTTGAAAACGCCTTTAACGCTGTTGCCGACAAACTAGAAGCATTAGGTGTAGGTGAGCGTAAAGTAAACTTCCGTCTTCGCGATTGGGGTGTTAGCCGTCAGCGTTATTGGGGTTCGCCAATTCCAATGCTGAGTGATGAAAACGGCAACGAACTTGCTGCCACTGAAGATATGCTACCGGTGCGTTTACCAGAAGATGTGGTAATGAATGGTGTTACCTCACCAATTAAAGCCGATCCAGAATGGGCTAAAGCGACTGTAAACGGTGTACCTGCCACTCATGAAACTGATACTTTTGATACCTTTATGGAGTCATCATGGTATTACGCTCGCTACTGTAGCCCGCGCCATGACGAGGGTATGTTAGACCCAGCAGCCGCTAACTACTGGTTACCAGTAAACCAATACATTGGTGGTATTGAGCACGCAATTTTACATTTATTATACTCGCGCTTTTTCCATAAATTATTACGTGACTTTGGTTTAGTAAATTCAGATGAGCCGTTTGACCGCTTACTTTGTCAGGGTATGGTACTTGCCGAAACGTTTTATCGTAAAGATGAAAAAGGCGGCGATGTATGGATTTCGCCAAGTGATGTAAATACCGAAACCGACGATAAAGGCCGTGTAACCAAGGCATGGCACAAAGAAGATGGTGAACCTGTATTCTCATCTGGCATGAGTAAAATGTCTAAGTCTAAAAACAACGGTATAGACCCACAAGAAGTAATTGCCCAATATGGTGCAGATACCGTGCGTTTATTCATGATGTTTACTGCACCACCGGAGCAAACACTTGAATGGTCAGACTCAGGGGTTGAAGGCGCACACCGCTTCTTAAAGCGTGTATGGAAATACGCGGTAGATGTTAAAACGGTTGGCTTCCAAGCACTTGATAAATCGTCGCTTACTAACCCACAAAAAGTACTTCGCCGTGAGCTACATAAAGCCATTGCAAAAGTGAGCGATGATGTTGAACGTCGTCAAACATTCAACACTGCGATTGCCGCAATCATGGAGCTGTCTAATAAGTTATTAAAAGCGCCATTAAACGACACTCAAGATGTTGCCATTGCTAACGAGGCATTAGAAGCATTACTTATTATGCTAGCACCAATAACACCGCATTTATCGCATCAGTTATGGCAAGAGCTAGGTAAAGAAGGTGATATTTTAGATGCAACATGGCCAAAAGTTGACGAATCTGCCCTAGTTGAAGATGAAAAACTAATCATCATACAAGTAAACGGTAAATTACGTGCAAAACTAACGGTTGCAGCTGATGCAACGCAAGAGCAAGTAGAAGCACTCGCGTTTGCAGAATCTAACGTCACTAAATTTACTGATGGTGCAACAATCCGCAAGGTAATTTATGTACCAGGTAAATTGCTTAACGTGGTAGCTAACTAATATGGCTACTTTAAATGCCATTAAAAACGGACTAGCCTTAGTGCTAGTCTGTTTTTTGTTATCGAGCTGTGGCTTTCATCTTAAAAAAGCATCAAGCCTACCCGATGATTTAAAACAGCTAACGCTTGTGGGGGATGATCAAAAATCTGCTTTATTTAGCTATTTGCAAAGCGAACTGGCTATGAGCGATGTCACTTTAGTGCCTGCAAGTAAACAATCAGCGCAGCTTTATTTATTTAAAGAACAACTAGAGCGTCAAACCTTATCGTTGTTCCAAAACGGACAAGTAGCTGAGTACGAACTGGCATACAGCGTAAGTTATGTAGTAAAACGCCCGAAACAAAAAGCCATCGAAAAACGCTTTGAGTTATACCGTAACTACCAAGACGATCCAGATAACGCACTAGCAAAAGCAAAAGAGCTTGAGCTGCTAATTAGCGAAATTCGCCAACAAGCGAGTCGTCGTATTGTTAGAGAGTTGTCACAACTATAATGCGTTGTTATGCAAATCAGCTACCGAGTGAATTAAAAAAAGGCTTAAAACCTTTTTATTTGGTTTTTGGCGAAGAGCCTTTTCAAGAAGCGCAATGTGTACAGCTCATTCGCGACACGGCAAAGGCACAAGGATTTGATGAAGTAATTAAATTCACTTTAGCTCAGGGCTTTGATTGGCAAGAAATAATCGCGCAATACCAAAGTATGTCGTTGTTTAGCGCGCGCACTATTATTGAGCTTGATTTAAACCAGCAAAAACCGGGGACACCCGGCGCAAACACCTTTAAAAAAATAGTAGAGCTTGAAAACCCTGATACGATCTTAATCGTAAAAGGCGCTAAGGCCAGTCAAGATGTTCAGCGCGGCGCGTGGTTTAAAGCACTTGATAAGCATGGGTTATTTGTCCCCTGCTACCCACTTAGCGGAAATCACTTAAAGCGTTGGCTTGATGAGCAGTGCCAACGCTTGTCACTAAATATTCAAAACGAGGCCAAACTCAGTTTAATTAATGCCACTGAAGGCAACTTACTTGCATGTTACCAAGAGCTTGAAAAACTAGCATTAATACACGGTGACGCTCTGATCACGCAACAGCTGGTGATGCAAGGACTACTAAACCAAGCTAAGTTTGATATTTTTGATTTAAGTGATGCGCTTTTAAACGGCCACACCGCTCAGGCTATAAAAGTACTTAACAAACTTGCCAGTGATAACACTGAGGTTGTGAGTATCTTATGGGCCATCAATAAAGACCTTAATACATTATTGAGTGTGCAGCAGGGATTATTGCAAGGTGAGTCATTAGCAACCTTATTTAAACAAAAAGCGATTTGGAAAAATCAACAAGCGCCAGTACAAACAGCCATTAACAGGCTAAACATTCATACCCTAGAGAATATTAGCAGTGAACTGGCATTGTTTGATGCAAGTTACAAGCAAGGCGCATTGATTGCCCCTTACCAAGCATTGGCGCATATTTGCATTAAGTTCTGCCAACCGCTCGATATTCCACTTCCCTGCCATAGTAACCGTCAGTAAAGGGAAATACATGATTGCAATTTTTGGTGGTACTTTTGATCCCGTTCATTTGGGACACCTTAATATGGCGCAGCAATGCGTTGCGACCTTTAAATTACACTCACTCTATTTTATGCCCTGTGCAATACCCGCACACAAAGCGGCACCGGGGATCAGCACCGAGCATCGTATAGCAATGCTTAAAGCCGCAATTACACCTTATGCGCCGTTCAAACTTGATTTACGAGAACTGCAACGCAGCGGCCCGTCGTATTCTTTATTAAGTTTGCAAGAGCTAAGAGCAGAAAACCCCGATACCCCTATTTTATTTTTAATTGGCATGGACTCATTCAACAATTTCGATAAATGGTATCAATGGCAAACAATAACTCGCCTTTGTCATCTGGTGGTGTATCAACGCCCTGGCCAAATTTGTGATACACAGGGTGAACTTAAATGCTATCAACATAACGCTGTTACCACTGATATTGCCTTGCTGCAAAAAACAAATGCCGGACACCTTTACTTTTTAGAGGGGGAACAGCTGGATGCCGCATCCAGCGAGATCCGTCAAGCCCTTAAAAAAAGTACTAAAAAGAGTGAACTATTACCCGACGCCGTGAGTCACTATATTAAGCAGCACCAGCTTTATCAAGAGTGATTGGTATAAACCCCTCAGCGTGTTAAAATAACCGCTATTAAATTTTAAATTGAGACAAAACCTTGGATTCGAAACAACTACTCGCTTTTGCACTAGACAAAATTGACGATATGAAAGCACGTGATGTGATTCAACTTGACGTAACTGGCAGCTCAGACGTAACCGATTACATGATTGTATGTTCAGGCACATCAAGACGTCATGTATTGTCAATTGCTGATAACTTAGCAAAAGAAGCTCGCCACGCTGGTGAAGAGCCATTAGGGTATGAAGGCCAAAGCGATGGTGAATGGGCACTCGTTGATTTAGGTGATGTGATTGTTCACGTTATGCAAGATCAAGCACGTAGCTATTACGATCTAGAAAAGCTTTGGGGCTAATTGCTCCCTATTTTAGACAACGCTTGGAAGTAACGTCGTGAAAATACAAATGATTGCTGTTGGTACAAAAATGCCAGCATGGGTAGAGACAGGTTTTGCAGAGTATCAACGCCGCTTTCCCAAAGATATGGCATTGGAACTCATTGAGATCCCTGCTGGTAAACGCGGAAAAAATGCCGATATAAAGCGTATTTTGCACATTGAAGGTGAAAAAACCTTAGCCGCCATACCTAAAGGCAATCGTATTGTCACACTAGAAGTAACCGGTAAAGCACTGGATACTCATCAACTAGCGAAAAACATGGAAAAGTGGCAACTAGATGGTCGCGATGTCAGTTTATTAATTGGCGGACCTGAAGGCTTAGCCCCAGAGTGTATTGCTGCCTCTGAGCAAAAATGGTCGTTATCAAATTTAACGCTCCCACACCCTTTAGTACGCATTATTGTTGCTGAAAGCCTCTACAGAGGCTGGAGCTTAAATAACAACCATCCTTATCATCGCGAGTAGTTTCTTGCCATGCTAAAACGAAGACCCACCATTCGCGACCACTCAGCAGAAGCTAATTTATTTGCTCGGCGTGCATTCGTGGGTTTTATTTTTATATTAGTCCTTGTAGCAATATTGCTGTCTAACTTGTATAAAATCCAGGTTGATGATCATCAAGATTATCAAACTCGTTCTAATGATAACCGTATAAAAGTTATACCTATAGCCCCCAATCGCGGTTTAATTTACGACCGCAATGGTGTTTTACTAGCCGAAAATAAGCCCGTTTATAACCTTGAGGTGATCCCCGAAGAAGTTGATGATTTAACCGCCTCTTTGAAGTCTATCAGCAAAATCATTGAAATAACCGAGCAGCAACAAGCTGATTTTCTTGATGATATAAAACATACTCGACGTTTTAAAAGTCAAGTCCTCAAAGCCCGTTTAAATGAAAACGAAGTAGCGATGTTTTCAGTAAACCAACATAAGTTCCCAGGCTTTAGTATTGAGGCACGCCTAGCGAGATATTACCCCTTTGGCGATACTTTAACCCATGCATTAGGCTATGTCGCAAAGCTCAATAGAAAAGAATTAAACAAGCTTGAACAACAAGATGAAGCCACAAACTACCGAGCCACGCATGATATTGGTAAACTGGGTATCGAAAAATACTACGAGCCGTTATTACATGGCCAAGTTGGCTCACAACGAGTTGAAGTTAATAACCGCGGCCGAATTATCCGCACTTTAAGTATGGATCCACCGCAAGCGGGTGACGACTTAGTACTTACTCTCGACATTGGTTTACAACAAATAGCCCAACATGCACTTAAAGATATGCGCGGCGCTATTGTGGTAATGGATGCAAAAGATGGCGGCGTTTTAGCGCTGTATTCAAACCCAAGTTATGATCCCAATTTATTTGTGCACGGTATTAGCAGTAAAGACTACAAAGCCTTACTCAACCCTGATCGTCCACTGATCAATCGCACGACTCAAGGTCGCTACGCACCAGCATCGACTGTTAAACCACACATGGCTATTTTGGCATTAGAAGAAAATATAGTGCAAGAAACCACCAGTATGTGGGATCCGGGCTTTTTTCAAATTCCCAACGTAGAGCATAGATGGCGTGATTGGCGACGTTGGGGCCATGGCCATGTGGATGTTTATAAAGCAATAGAAGAGTCATGCGATACCTACTTTTATGACGCAGCCTATCGAATGGGGATCACAAAAATAAGTAACTTTATGGCTCGCTTTGGCTTTGGTGAATTATCCGGTATTGATATTCATGAAGAAACAACCGCTATTTTACCCTCAAAAGAGTGGAAAGAAGCCCGTTTTAAAGAGTCTTGGTGGCCTGGAGATACTATTTCTGTAGGAATTGGCCAAGGTTATTGGACTGCCACCCCCATTCAAATAGCGAATGCCACTAATATTTTAGTTAACAGAGGGATAAATCACCCTCCTCATTTAGTGCAAGTTGCTAAAAAAGAAGATCAAATTACTCAGCTCAATAATGAAGAAAAACCGCCGGTTGTACTCAATAACGAAGATAACTGGCGCATCGCGATTGATGCCATGCATAACACCGTTAAAAAAACTACCGGAACTGCCCATCGTGCATTTAAAGGGGCTACTTATGACCCTGCAGGTAAAACCGGTACTGCCCAAGTGGTGAGTATTGCTCAGGGCGAGCGTTACGACGCCGATGCACTCAAAGAGCGCCAACGCGACAACGCCATTTATATAGGTTTTGCACCGTTTAATAACCCACAAATTGTTGTCTCTATTGTGGTAGAAAATACCGGTGGGGGAAGCTCAGTAGGTGCGCCCATTGCGCGCCAATTAATGGATTACTATTTTGCAGCTAACCCAATCCAATCTTCAGGGGACAAAGCACCATGACAGCTTTACATGATAAGCGCTCTATTTGGCTGCGACTGCATATTGATTTGCCACTTTTTATTGCGTTATTGTTGATGATGGCCGGTAGTATCACTATTGTATACAGCGCCTCAGGGCAAGACTCTGCCATGATGGTTCGCCATATTACGCGAATGGCTGGCGCCATTATAGGTATGTTTGTACTTGCTCAAATTCCACCAGCGACTTTAAAACGTTTAGTTATTCCCATGTATTGCCTAGGATTACTCATGCTGGTTGGGGTACTGCTATTTGGTGTAAGTTCTAAGGGAGCTCAACGCTGGTTAGATTTAGGCATTACTCGCTTTCAACCCTCAGAGCTAATGAAACTAGCGGTTCCGATGATGGTTGCTTGGTATATTGGCCGCCACCATTTGCCGCCGCGTCCGTTACATTTAGTCATTGGCTTTGCCATTGTTATGCTGCCTACCCTACTAATTAAAGAACAACCTGATTTGGGCACCTCAATTTTGATTGCCAGTTCCGGTGTATTTGTATTGTTTTTATCAGGCTTGAGCTGGCGTTTAATCGGCTTTTTAAGCTCGGTTGTTGCTTTGGCAGCATGGCCATTTTGGCACTACGGTATGCACGATTATCAAAAGCAAAGGGTACTGACCTTTTTAGACCCTGAGAGCGATCCGCTGGGTTCTGGCTATCATATTATTCAATCAAAAATTGCCATTGGTTCAGGCGGTATCGAAGGTAAAGGCTGGCTGCAAGGCACGCAATCGCAACTAGAATTTTTACCTGAGCGACATACTGACTTTATTTTTTCAGTACTGAGTGAAGAGTTTGGCTTATTTGGTGTGTGTGTTTTACTTAGTTTATATTTATTTATTATTGGCCGTGGGCTTTATATTGCGGTTAACGCACAAGATGCGTTTGGTAAACTATTAGCCGGCTCACTCACACTTACATTTTTTGTTTATATTTTTGTAAATATTGGCATGGTATCGGGTTTGCTGCCTGTTGTAGGTGTACCGTTACCATTAATTAGTTATGGCGGTACCTCAATGGTGACCCTGATGGCTGCATTTGGCATTATTATGTCGATTGCCACAGATAAAAGGATGCTCTTAAAATAATGCGCCTTTACAAACAACTTATAATTATTATTCTCGTTAGCCTCTTTTTAAGTGCATGCAGCAGTTCAAATAGTCGTTACAGCATGCGCCATGATGCGGCGCCGCTTCGTGCACCGACCGAATTAGAAATGCAAGATGCCATTGTTACTCAAGTTATTAAAAGTGCGAGTACTACGCGCCCCTACGAAGTGCTTGGCAAACGTTATACCCCGATGCTCGATGAAACCGGCTATTCAGAAACGGGCATTGCTTCGTGGTATGGCCGTAAATTTCATGGGTATCACACCTCTAATGGCGAAATTTACGACATGTTCGCGATGACCGCAGCCCATAAAACGTTGCCTTTACCTAGTTTTGTGCGGGTAACAAATACGGCTAATGGCAAATCAATTATTGTTCGTGTTAATGACCGTGGCCCCTTTCATGATAATAGAATTATTGACCTTTCTTATGCCGCTGCATACAAACTTGGATACCATAAGTATGGTACAGCAGAGGTTAAGCTAGAAGCCATTACTCTAGCCGATACCCATGCACGAAAAACCTACGTTCAAGTTGCCGCGGGCAGTACCTTAGCCAACATAGAAGCGTTAGCAAGTACACTGCGAGAACAGTATAAGTTACCGACAAATATCGTTGAAAAAGACGCTATTTATAGATTGCACTTAGGGCCAATAAAAGATGCCCAACATGCGCAACAAGTACTAGAAACATTAAAACAAAATCAATTTCAAAACGCGTTCTTGCTTTACACTCAGTAAGCCCTTTAGAATGGGAATACGCATATTTTTAACTTTAACCATTAATGAGTATGATGAAATCTATTAAACATAAAATTCTTACTGGTGTTTGCGGCTTAGTCTGTTCTGCCGCCGTATTTTCAGCCACCGCCCAAATTATTCCAGCGCCTCCTCAAGTTAATGCAAAAGGTTACTTTTTGGTGGACTTCACCACAGGTAAAGTCATTGCACAAGGCGAGGCTGATACCAAACTCGCACCGGCCAGCTTAACTAAAATGATGACCAGTTATGTAATTGGTACCGAAATTAATGCTGGTAATATTGCGCCTACCGATATGGTTACTGTTAGTGAAAAAGCGTGGGCAAAAAACTTCCCTGAATCATCAAAAATGTTTATTGAAGTCGGTAAACAAGTTAGTGTCGATGATCTTAACCATGGCATTATTATTCAATCAGGAAATGATGCATGTGTTGCTATGGCAGAGCATATTGCTGGTAGCGAAAGCGCGTTTGCAGATTTAATGAATGCTCACGCCGAAAAAATAGGCATGACTAATACGCATTTTGTTAATAGCCATGGCCTTGATACTGATGCGCATTATACAACGCCACGCGACATGGCAACATTAGGGGCTGCACTTATCAGAGATGTGCCTGATGAATACGCTCTATATAAACAAAAGTCTTTTACCTTCAATGGCATAAAGCAATATAACCGCAACTCTTTGTTGTGGGATGAAAGCCTAGATGTAGATGGTATTAAAACGGGTCACACGTCTGAGGCGGGTTACAGCTTAGTCACCTCTGCAACAAAAAACGACATGCGTTTAATTGCCGTTGTAATGGGCACCTCAAGTGAGCGCGCGCGTAAAGTAGAAAGTAAAAAACTACTAAACTATGGTTTTCGCTTTTTTGAAACAATTACCCCGTATAAAGCCGGCGACAGCTTTGCTGAGCAACGTGTTTGGATGGGCAATAAAGAGAATGTTTCTTTAGGAATTTTAGAAGATACACCTATTACTATTCCTCGTGGTCAGCATAAAAACCTTAAAGCAAACTTTGAGCTAGACGATACCCTTGAGGCACCTTTAGCTAAAGGCACAAAAGTAGGTACTTTATTTTTACAGCTTGAAGGCGAAGATATTGCACAATATCCGCTAGTTACACTTGAAGAAATACAAGAAGGTAGCTTCTTTAGTAAAATATATGACTACTTACGCTTACAGATTATGTAATTGCGAGTAAAGTAATATGAACGCCTCCACTGTGAGGCGTTTTTTTTTGCTTGAAAAGTGCTAGAATGCGCCCCATATATACCAATCGTATTGAATGACTATCATTGGCTTGGGTCAACAATAGCATCATTTCAAGATTGCCATTAGCCTGTCAGTTTTAAGCTTCGCGTTTTAGCAAAGCCAACACTTTTTGTTTGAGGAGTTCCCGTCGTGGTTGAACCTGTTAAAGACACTAAATTTGATGAGTACTTAGAGTACCCTTGCCCATTTACATTTAAAATTATGGGTCTAGCTAATGTAAACTTAACTGATCAAATTTTAGCTAAATTACAACCTATTGCTCCAGGTGATTATGCGCCAAAAGTAAAACCAAGCAGTAAAGGTAATTACGAGTCTGTAACGCTAGTAGCTACTGTAACAAGCGGCAAACACATTGAAGAAATTTACAACGTGATCAGCAACATCGATGACGTACGCCATATGCTTTAATCCATAGTTGAGATTTGTTGTGAGCGAAAACACCCTAATCGTACGCCAACTGGGTCGTCAGCGTTACATGCCGATTTGGCAAAAAATGCAAGAGTTTACCGACACCCGTGATGAAAATACCCCAGATGAAATTTGGCTGGTAGAGCACGAAAGTGTATTTACCCAAGGCCAAGCCGGTAAAGATGAGCACTTGCTCGCCCCAGGTGACATTGAAGTGATTAAAGTGGATCGTGGCGGACAAGTAACTTACCACGGCCCAGGTCAGCAAATGATGTATGTATTATTTAACTTACGTCGTTTAAAGATTGGCGTACGAGAGCTAGTAACATGGCTTGAGGAATGTATTATTGAATCCCTTGCTGAGTACGGTATTGATGCATACGCAAAAGCCGATGCACCCGGTGTTTACGTGAACGACAGCAAAATTGCCTCTTTAGGCCTAAGAGTTCGTCGTGGCTGCTCATTTCATGGTTTAGCATTAAATGTTAACATGGACCTAAGTCCATTTTTACGCATTAACCCTTGTGGTTATGCGGGCATGAATATGGTGCAAACTAAAGAATTAAATGGCCCTCAAAACCTTGAAGCTGCAGGTCAAGGGCTGGTAAAACACATGATCAAAAAGCTTAATGCAACACAGGTTAAGCATACTGAAGGGTTTGAAAACGAATGAATAAACCAGTCAAAATGGAACCAGGTGTAAAACTACGCGACGCAGAAAAAATGGCGTTGATCCCCGTTAAAGTTTTACCAACAGAAAAAACCGAAATGCTCCGTAAGCCAGAGTGGCTTAAAATCCGCTTACCCAAGTCAACCGAGCGGATTGACGGCATAAAACAAGCAATGCGTAAGCATGGCCTTCACTCTGTATGTGAAGAAGCCTCGTGCCCCAACTTATCAGAATGTTTTAACCACGGTACGGCGACCTTTATGATTTTAGGGGCTATTTGTACACGTCGTTGCCCATTTTGTGATGTAGCACATGGCCGTCCATTAAAGCCCGATGCAGCAGAGCCTGAAAAGCTTGCACTGACCATTAAAGACATGAAGCTAAGCTACGTAGTGATCACTTCGGTAGACCGTGATGATTTACGTGACGGTGGCGCTCAGCACTTTGCCGATTGTATCCGTGAAATTCGCAAGCACAATCCAGAAATCACCATTGAGATATTAGTCCCTGATTTTCGTGGTCGTATGGACAGAGCGTTGGAAATATTAATTGAAACGCCGCCAGATGTATTTAACCACAACCTAGAAACAGCACCACGTTTGTACAAATTGGCGCGTCCAGGTGCTGATTACAAGTGGTCACTTGAATTATTACGTCGCTTTAAAGAAGCACACCCTGAGGTTAAAACTAAATCGGGGTTAATGGTTGGTTTAGGTGAAGAAATTAGCGAAATTGAAGAAGTACTGCGTGATTTACGTGAGCACAACGTTGATATGCTAACCGTAGGCCAATACCTACAACCCTCTAAGCATCACTTACCAGTAAAACGCTACGTGCCGCCTGCTGAGTTTGATGCACTAAAAGAGTATGCTGATGAAATTGGCTTTACACACGCGGCTTCTGGCCCGTTTGTACGCTCAAGCTATCACGCAGATCAACAAGCAGCGGGTAAAGAAGTAAAATAAGCCTGCTGATTAACAAAAAGCTGCCAACGAGCAGCTTTTTTTGTTTATGGGTGTTATTTTCAGCAAATGTAAAATAAAGTTAGGCTAAAGCGGGGTTACTTGAGATAATTACCGCTGATACCCTTAATTAGGTTCATTATGAAACTATTAGTTCGCAACTTATCTCGTGCTACCACTGAGCATGAGCTTCGTACTTTATTTACAGCGCACGGTAAAGTGACCACCTGTAACTTAGTACTCGATAAAGAAACTGGCCAATCAAAAGGTTTTGCTTTTGTAGAAATGCCAAACGACATTGAAGTTAAAGGCGCTATTAAAGCCCTTAATCAAACAACCGTTGATAAAAGCAAAATCCGCGTAAAACTAGCCGATGCTTAATAACGATTGAGGGGTTGGAAGTTTATACGTATTTTCAGCGTTTAACCTCGCTTTATATTGCTCAAAGCTTAGCTTTAACACTTTGAGCAATATAACCAATTGGGCTTATATCTGAGTTAACATCGCCTTTAATACCTGCTGCTTACTTACTATATCCCTGTACAACGCAAATTGATTTTTTGCGCGATCTAAATTGTGTCTCTCATATTTAACACTAAAGTAATTATCGCCGTCTATATAGTCGGTTAAAAAGCGTAAGCCAATCATAAAAGGCATTACTTTAGCACCTAACCAAAAGCTTTGTTTTTCTGCGGCCGTTAATACTGACTTTAATGGTTCAACGTAACCTTTAACAATTGCTGCAAAAATGTCTTCACGAACACCTACTTTTTCAAGCGCTGTTGAATCTTCTTGCTCTGCAGAGCAGAATGTTCTGACCATATCGCCAAAGTCATTAAGCCAATAACCTGGCATACAGGTGTCTAAATCAATCACCGCTTTTGCATCATTTGAATCTGAACAAAATAGCATGTTGTTTATTTTAGTATCGTTATGACACACGCGAATAGGGACTTTTCCAGCTAATGCATTGAGCTCATCAATGAGTGAGAACTGCGACAAGCAAAAATCAACCTCCTCCTGACAATGAGCTACACGTTTATGAGGATCGGCGTTAATAACTTGCTTAAAAACCTCTGCACGCATGGCTAAATTATGAAAGTTAGGGATAACTGCATGTAATTTGTTAGCGTCAAAATCCTCTAATGCTGCAGCAAATTGGCCAAATGCATTAGCCGCGGTTTGCGCTTGGCTAACAGTATTAACCACATCTTCGCTGTAACTGCCACCAATAAACTCAAGGGCTCGCCAAGTATCGTTATTATTATTTACTAAATAGTCATGCTGAGTTGTTGCTACATGCCGCACAATTGCTAAGTTGAACTCACCTACTTGCTGCTTTTTGCTTAAGTGTCGTTCTATTAATCTTGCATTATCAACAAGTAACTGTGGTTTTGGGAATACCACCGTATTGAGCTTCTGTACAACCAATGACCGCTTAGGTGTGCTCAATAACATGGTAGTATTGATATGCCCACTACCAATGGGTTTTATACTCGCATGCTTATCGTCAAGGCCAAAACTCTCAGATAAGTAAACTTCTATAGGAATTGAATTCATTTTCTACTTCACTCTTTTCGCCCAAGGCGACAATAATTTATATCAATTGCATTAAATTAGTGAACGATTACAGCGACAAGGAAATAACGCGATAACAAGGCGAAAATTATGATACATAGTTGTTCTATATAAATAATTTTTAACGCAGGTAGCGGGTTATTTAATACGCTAGATTGATCATGTTTTTAATAAAATTGGTATTAACACCTTTACGCTTGACGTAATGCGCACAAAGTAGCCGCAATGCTTGTCAGTTCTGATTTATAGGTAACCCCAAACCAAGGCTCTTTTGCAGTGTATACAAATACAGGCTGTGCTTTTACATTAATCGCTTGCTGGATTTGATCAGGTAAGTAATATTCTTGCTGAGTATTAACGTTATATTGCTGTAAAAACGTCTCAAAACCTTGTTGCAAATAATCAAAAAAGCACGGCGTGACCCCCCAAAAACTCATAGATCCTAGCGCATCTTGGCTAATTTTTATACGCAAGCCCTGCGGATTATTTCCAACAATATGTGCAGACTCTTTTTGAATATTTAAATATTCCGTCACTGCAACAAGCCTTCCATCAGCAATACTACATACTCCGCGATTAACCCCACCGTGCTCAGAGAGGGTATTGATAATCGGGTACCCCACCATTGCCCATTCGGGGCTATTTTTAAAATGCTCACTAAGCAATAAAAATGAAGACGCACCATAATAGTCATCTGCGGTAATAACAATTGCAGGGTTGTTAATATATGCTTTGGCACACAGTAACGCATGCCCTGTGCCCCATGGTTTTATACGTTGCTGTGATAGTGCTTTGTATGCATCAGGAACAAGCGCGTTATGTTGCTCTACTAATACCACGTCAAGGGCTTTAGGTAAGCGAGGTAAAATAGTGTGTTCTATCTCACTGCGAACGGCTTGATTGATGATCAGTACAACCTGTGTCACACCGGCGCGATACGCATCAGTAATGCTTAACTCCATAATCGTGCAATTTAGCCCAGGGATTGCTGCTATTTGTTTATTGCCACCAAAGCGACTACCTAAGCCACCCGCAAGCACAACCAAACTCAGTTTATGTTTTTTCATTTAGAGTCTGCGCATTTATGAGGGTAATTTACCAAGCCAAGCTTGCAACCAAGGCTCAGTTACCGGCCATGGCTCAAAGTCTTCACAGGCATCAATTTCTAGTCGGTTACCAACAGGTTTAGCTTGTAAATCACGTAGTAGCTCATCAAAGTTGCGCCCTGCCCCACAAAACGTATCACCGTAACTTCTATCACCCATGGCAACAATACCAAAAGGCTTGTCTGTTAGCATTGGAAAAGTACTATTTAATTGATGATAAAGATCCGCTAAATTATCAGGAATATCGCCTTGCCCAGTGGTCGAGGTAACAATTAAAATATGCGAAGCATTTTTTATATCATCTAAAGTAGGCTGCTCGAAGACACTAACCTGATGACCAGCTTGCTCTAGCGTGTCGCTAACTTGCTCACTTAATCGCTCTGCACCGCCATACACGCTGCCAACAAAAATACTAATATGTGCCATTTAATAATCCTCTTCTTGTTCTGGCCACCCCAGCTGTTTGCAAATGTTTAACATTGCATCACCCAGCGGCGCTTTAATTGTTATGGGTTCATTATTATAAGGGTGCACAAAGCTAAGCTCTGATGCAAACAACATTAGACGGCGAAGCGAAAAATGCTCCCTAAAAAACTGATTATGCTGGTTATCGCCATGATTTACATCACCAATAATAGGTAAAGACAAGTGCTTTAAATGCCGGCGTATTTGATGTTTGCGACCCGTTTTAGGAAAACACTCTACCAAAGAATAACGAACCGTTGGGTATTTTCCTATTGGGATAGGCAGCGCAGCTTGATGCAAACAATTAAATTGTGTTTGTGCTTCTTGCGCGGCTTTGTCTTGATCAGCAAACTTATCGGCTATTTTGTCGAGCTCTTCTTTTAACGGTTTATCTAAAAAAACAGATTCAGGCGCAAACCCGCGTACCAACGCTAAATAACGTTTTGTTATTGTGCCCTCAATAAATAATTGATTCATATCACGCGCCGCCTCTGAGCTTAATGCAAACAGTAATACACCCGAAGTAGGCCTATCAAGACGGTGAACAGGAAACACATGTTGCCCTATTTGATCGCGCAGCATTTGCATTGCAAATTGAGTTTCATGTTTATCTAAAAATGAGCGATGAACAAGTAGCCCAGAGGGTTTATCTATTGCTACATAATTTTCATCTTGATAAAGAATCGACAGTTCGCCGTATTCAATAGGCTCTGGGCGCTCACTCATTAGGCTCTCCTAAATATGAATCTAATTGGGTCAGTAAAGCGATAATGTCTTCGCTGCCTGATTTATCAGTGAGTGTCATTTGCGCCATCGGGGCGACTGCAAAATTGCGCGGTAACGGCTGCTTGTTGTCAATTAGCCGCTGTAACTTTTCAATAAATACAAACTGCAACCATTGTTCAAATGCCAGTGTATCGTGACAAAACGGTACGCTAGAATCTAATAAATCGGGATTCAGTGGCTCAACCTGCCACAGTTGATGCTTTTTAAGTAGCGCCGCTAATTGCTGTAAATATATGTGGGTTTGCTGGTACATAATCACCCTTTGGTCTGTGTATTATGCAATTATACCCTGTTCCCACAACAGTCGCTATGGCGTATAATTAAGGTAATTTTGTAGTAAAAACAGTTGGAAATCCATGAGTGAACATATAGCTACGTTAGGCCAGCTTTTAGATGGTGCAGGCACTCAATGGCGTGCTTTTGATATTGGCAGGCACATTACCAAGCTTGATAAACAACAATTTTTAGCCGTTGAACAAGCGCAAATTCCTTACCCTTACCCATTAGCAGGTCATGCATGGTTAGCGATTCAGTTTTGGGATAGCAAAGCCAGTAAAGAACCCTATGTGTGGTTCTTAAAATTCCCACTTGATGAGCAAAGTAAGTTAGTAAGCGCGAGCCGTGATCACTTTGCTGATATGGTTATTCAGGCACTAGGAACAGAAATTACCGGCGAGCAAGCCGATGGCACACTCGATAACAACCCTTATGTATTTACTCCGAACGCGAATAAATTAGCGGCGTTCAATGCACAAGTTAAAGTGTTGCTAAAGCAACCAGCGTCTCAATACTACGAGCACGCCCAACTCTACTTTAGTGGCCAAATTGGCTTTGATAATTGGCAAAATGTCGCGTTACAAGGCATTGCCGATTTTGCTTATCGTCTTCATAGTGCTGATAACTTAAAGCACTTACAAGCAGCGTGGCCTAAATTACCAGTTGAAGTATTACAGCCATTAAGTGCAATGCTTGAACACATCGAAATACCGCCCTCGTTAAGTGAGTTATTGTTAAGTTATGGGCAAACCGCCCTTAGTAATAATGATGTTGTTGCGGCCTCTGCCGCGCTGCGTGCAATATCATCAGGGCAAGCAGCAGGGCTTAGCGCACAACTTGTTGACTGCGCGCTTAACTCACCTTTAGGGCAAGATTCTGATATTTTGTTGACCATTGCTGGTCGCTGCTTCAAACAGTTAGAACAGCCACAGCGTTTACATGTGTTTATGGATAACTGTGCGCATCATGAGAAAATAGCTGAATTATTTCCTAGCGTTTTTGCAGATTTAGTTGCAATTGAGACTATTCGCCCTCACTTATTAGCTTTATTACGTGAAGAAAACAGAAGCGAGACATTAGCTCGCGCAATTGGAAGGTTATTCTCTTAAATGGCTAGTTTATGGACGTTCATACTTATTGGTGCTGTAATTTATTTTTTTTGGCTAAATCGTAAAATAGCCGAAGCAGCGAACGTTCATGCCAAACGCCAAAGCGAGCAATTGCAAGTGCAACTTATGAGTGTAGCTTGCAACAAGCGTCGATTTGGCATTTTAAAAAGTGGTAAACCGGGCATGAAAAGCGAATTTATTTTTGAGTTTTCAAGTGACGGTGAAAACGCCTACCAAGGGGTATTAATCATGGAAGATGAAAAACTAAAAAGTGTGGTTGTGCCACCACATAGAATATAATTTCTTAGCACAAAAAACTAAGGCGTAACCTCAGTTACGCCCCAATTGCAAACATCCTGTAAGGTATCCTTTACCTATTCCCTGTTTATCATCCTCTGAACGAGCAAACTACCGTGTTTACTCTCTATTGCATCCTGCAATATCCACTTGCCGCCTTGGCTATCCTGCGTAAACTAACGCTCCTGCAATTTCCTATCGCATCATCCTTGGTGTCCTTTAAATAGCTCCCAGCTATTTTAGTACTCCGTGTACTTCCTGTTTCATCCCTGCATCCGTGTTAACTTGTCCTTTGTGCTTCCTGCTAGTAACTACTTAGTTGCCTGATTCCTTATCCGTGGCAGTAGCTCAATCATTGGGCTATGTCGTCTTGACAAAATAAAGTTTAAAGCAAACGGCTTCGTATGATAGTGAGGAAAACAAAAAAAATTACGGTCATAAAATTGAAAAATAAAAATAACTATAAATAACAATAGCTTGATGTTTTTAAGAAGATAAAATACGGAGTTAAACTGACAAGGCGCACGTTAATGTAAGATATATCTCACGTAAGTGCGCCCTATTTGGAACATAGGCTTACATAATCACTGGTATCTGTCATTCGAAGTGAGATTCTCAGTCACTTGATAATTAGACTCTATATAGCACTTATTTAAAATTTAGCTTTGGTAGGATATTTCGGTATGTATCTCGAATACGGGTAATATCATTTAAAACATGCATGTTACCCGTCATTGTTGCCAAATGGACAGCTGATAACATTACTAATCCATTTGAATTAACTAGTATTTGTTCCAACAACTGTAACGGGTATCCTTCACCGTGTCGTTTCATCGCATGAATTCCACCGTGTACGTAAGAGCTTGAAGCTTTCCAAGTAACATCTCTAAACTCAGTTAGCATTCGAGTAGCTTCAGCTGGTGCTTTGCCATCAATCTGCTTAATCATTTCGCAATGCGAAGGTAGGCCATTATCAGCATTAGCCGTATTTATAGATAAGTCTTGCATGATCCGATCAACTTTTTTCTCAGAAGCTCCCCAGAGTAGCCATACAGATCTTGTTAAAGCATCAAATTGAAGCCTTAACAGCGATATTGCTGAAGTGCAGTTACCAATCTCCATTAAGTTTTGTAGAGAGTGAGCATGTTCAATTGCAATATCACACATTACCCAACTGCCTAAACATCGTTTACTACTCTTATTCGGGCCAAGAGAAATAATCATGTTTAATTCATTGAGTAATAAGTTCGAACGTTCTAGAAGTGACTCCATTCATTTATCCCGCCTTAAGGCTACTCTATATTGCTCTATTGATTGGTAACTGTTTAAACCCCTCTCATCTGAGAGGTATGTAGCCACAGTTTAAACATCTCTTTGCAAGCTACAGAGTAAGGTTGAGAATCATCAAGGTAATCTTCTTTAATAATTAATAACTCTTCCTCGATTTCATTGGTAAAGTCTATTCCCTCTTCTTCCTGTCGTTTAAAATATCTTTCTATTCGAAAAAAACAGCGTTGTAGCCCTTTGTAAGTTTTCGCTCTACTTTCGACTAATTCCGGTCTATTTAATCCAAAATATTTGATAGAAGCTTTAGCTTTTAGCCGACTAACGCCGGATTGATTCACAGGCTTTGCGATGGGACGCTCACACACTGGATAAAATGTTAGGTAGTCTGAAGGATTCTCTTCACACGGATTAATAAGTAGCGGGATTTCATTTACTTCACTACCCTGAACTCTTAGCGTGTTTGATGTGGGATATATAGGAAAGTGGTCAGATTTACCTAGATTGATTTGATTATTACGTATTAAGTGACCCCTCTTACGGTTACAATCTATACAAGACGGTAATAAGTTGCTCCAGTCGGCAGCTAACCACCAGTACCCAGGACTAATCGTTCCTTGTTCTCCTTCTTTTTGAATTCTGGCTTTAGGTCTGAAGTGCTCAATGTCAGTAGGATGTACATCAAGATAATAACTTTCACAGTAAGCACATTTTTTTTTGAATAAACTATGCAATGCTCTGCTGATGTCAGCATTCTTATATACTTTAAAGCTGTATGCCTTCTCACCTGGAACATAGTTGTTATAGAATGCTGTTGCTTTTTGTAGCTCTTCACTTGCTGCTGAGTTTTGGCCGTCACAAGAGCCTGGAACAGCAATTGAGGTACGGTCTCTATATATCATCAATCATCCCAAGACTTTTAGCTTTTTCAAATAAAGTTTCAATTGACTCTTTTGACCACTCCGAGTAATAAAGATCCTTCCTGTGCTCTGCTATTTCTAGATCTATCAGGCGCGTCAACATCCGTTCTCGCTTTGTTAAACCAGTATTGCTTTTCAACTCCAGTTCTTTGGGGGGGCTGATGTTCTCAATTATTTCTATTGAATTAGAATCACTAGATTCACTAGCAACTCTTTCAAGCTCTTTGTAATAGTCTTGAAGGATATCCTCTGTTTCGATGTCCTGAGTTGTTTGCAGCCCAAACATGTCAGATGTGAGTAACTGATCGACAGAAGCACCTTTTAATGAAGGATAATCTGTTATTGCAACCAGCTCATCATCTTCATCGTGCTTTAGTATCAATAATTCACCTTCATTTAAGCCTCTCAAAATTAAGGGATCATGAGTTGAAACATAAAAATGAACTAGAGGAAACGCATCTCTAAAAGCTTGCAGTATCTTAAGCCTCCAAGAGGGATGTAAATGAGCATCAAGTTCATCGATTAAAACATATGCTTGAGTAGACTCTAGCGAACTTACTCCTTGGTCAACAGAAAGTAAGACATCCAATATATCGCAAACTATAGTAACAACTGTTTTATAACCAGCACTTAGAACGTCGAAATTTATGTACTCAAATTCATTATTATTAGTCAGTCTTTTGATTAGTAACTTTTGTTTTTGGTTAATTTCGAACTTGACACCCTCTGATCCCAATATTGATTCTAAGATATCAGCTATCGCTAATAAACTGTTGCGATTCTTATGCCTTTTTAAAATGCCTTGAATCCCATTCAGTCTAGCTGTTTCATTGAACAATGATTGAATTCGAAAGCCCATTGCATTACTGAGATTATCTTTCAATTGAGATTTGGCTGCTAACCTATACGAACCGTAACTTAGCACGCAAGGTGAAAAATCAGTTTCACCAAATATAGTAACTCTTTGGTTTTGATTATTTTCACTTCTCGTAATTAATAGCTCATTTGTTAATTCGTTATTGCTAAATGATACTTTAATCCGAGCTTCTTTATAATTTCGATGAATTATATCTTTTGCATTGAGTCCAAGACGACTTTTAGCTTTCACACCTAAATTGTTTAACCGTTCAGCACCTAGTAAAGCTAATGTAATCGCCTGTAGAATAGTTGTTTTTCCTAATCCGTTAGTGCCTAAAAAAGAATAACAAGCCCCTTTACCCTCCAACATACGAACATCAGTACGAAAGTTCTTTATTCCTTTAAAACCTTTAATTTCAATACTCGAAATTGAGTGAAACTGATTGATTGGTATGTAATCAAAGTAGACTGAATTAAAAGCCTGTAACTCAGCTAAACTTTTTGAGGTCCGTTTAATAACGGATGCAGGTACAACTTGAAGCTTAAGAAAAAATTTAATGCTATCACGCAGTTCATTGTTCTGTGTTGTCATAGCAAATTTAGCTAACAAACCACTGAATTCGCCTTTTGCTGAAACTAAATCCTCGATTCTACTTTTAATTTCAGCTTTGGCTCTTGGATCATTTTGATCAACGTACAAATCTGCATAATTGAATAATTCAGTAATCTTACTCAATCTTCTCTCTACTAAATTGAGACGGTTAAGCTTCAAAACTTTAATTGTTTCCTGACCAATTCTTGTGATTCCTTCGAGCAAACCTCTGTCATTAAGCTCAATGTGCTGAGATGGATCAAAATAACAAGGATCTATCAAATCTGCTTTTTCTATTTCCCTTAGTTGCTTCAGAGGCATCATAATCTGACCAGGATTAGCTACAGAGAAGTTATTTCCTTTATATTTTGAGCACTCAATACAAGATAGGTAAAGGTTCTCCCAATCTAGTGTAAGCCAAGCATAATAAGCATTATCTACTTGCCCATTCTTCCTTCGAGCGCCACCTATTGGACGGAAATGTTCAACTACAGATATGCTTTCTTCTACTATCGTTTCACAAAATGCACATTTATGTTCAAATTCGTTGAACAGGTCATATTTTATCTCTTTTAAAACCCATCCTTTATATTTTGGAGGGCGAACATATTGCTCCTTTGAAAAATATTCTTTTAGTTCTTCGAGGTACTTTTCTTTCTCTAAATTTAATTGGCTATGATTAAAATAATCAGTCCTTTGAACATATCTCATTAATACACCCTAAATATCAAACAGAGCTTCTCTGCTATGCATTCAACGACACTAATACTTGGCGAAAGCTGTCTAAGCCAGCTTCCATGTTTTCAATTATCTCTCCTGCTAATACTTCCGGGTCAGGCAGGTTTTCTAAGTCGGTTAGCGATTTATCTTTTAGCCAGAAAATATCTAAGCTAGTTTTATCACGCGCTAAAATTTCTTCGTGAGTGTATTTGCGCCAACGGCCTTCAGGGTTTGTTTCTTCGTTCCATGTTTCTGTTCGGTCATGTCTGTTCTCAGGGTTATAACAATCAACAAACTCTTGAAGGTCAGCCATTGTCATTGGCTTTTTCTTCAGCGTGTGATGAACATTGGTGCGATAATCGAAGAACCAGATGTCTTTTGTCCATGCGTCTTTTTGTGCAGGCTTGTTGTCGAAGAATAAAACGTTCGCCTTTACGCCATTTGCGTAGAAGATACCTGTTGGTAGACGTAATATAGTATGAAGCTCAGTGCTCTCCATCAATCTTTTACGGACTGTTTCACCCGCTCCACCTTCAAACAAAACGTTGTCTGGTAAAACCACTGCGGCGCGACCAGTTGTGTTTAACATACTGCGAATATGCTGAACGAAGTTAACCTGTTTGTTTGAGGTAGTCGCCCAGAAGTCTTGTCGGTTGTAGGTTAAATCGTCTTTTTCTTGTTCACCTTCTTCATTGGTAAACGTCATGCTACTTTTCTTACCGAACGGAGGGTTTGCAAGAACCATGTCTACTGTGCGTGAAGGCTGAGAAATCAATGAGTCATCACCGCTAACCAAGCTTTCACCGTCAATTTCACCAATGTTATGTAAAAACATGTTCATTAAACATAGACGGCGAGTATTGGCGACAATTTCGTTGCCAAAGAAAGTTTCATTTTTAAGAAATGCTTTTTGCTGTTTATCTAATTTGTAATTATTAGGATCAGTTATGAAATCATACGCATGTAAGAAAAATCCGCCCGTACCACATGCCGGATCAGCTATAGTTTGATTTGGCGCTGGTCTCATACATAAAACTATCGTTTTGATTAGATCGCGAGGCGTAAAGTATTGGCCTGCGCCAGATTTAGTATCTTCAGCGTTTTTTTCCAACAAGCCTTCATAGATGGTGCCTTTAGTGTCAGACCCCATCATCACCCAATTAACATCATCAACCATTTCAACTAATCGCTTTAGTTTTGACGGATCTTGGATGTAGTTTTGGGCCTTTGTAAATATTTGCCCCAACATGCCAGGCTTTTTAGCAAGCTCTCTCAGTGTAGTGACATAATGCACTTCAAGATCTGAGCCTGTTTCATTTTTAAGGCTCTGCCAGTTGTACTCTTCAGGTATACCTACATCTCGGCTATAAGGTGGTTTACTATACTCATCTGCCATTTTAAGGAAGATCAAGTAAGTCAATTGAGTAAGGTAGTCACCGTAACCGACACCATCGTCACGTAAGGTGGTACAAAAACTCCAAACTTTAGATACTATGCTTTGTGTGTTCATTCTTTTTCACTTAATTATTTTTTTGGGATAGTCGTTTATCTACAAATACTGATGCTCAGCTTCAACTATCGGAATATTATATTTTTGCTTTTTTAGCCGCCGTTTTCGCTTTGCTGGCAGCTGCCTTTTCTGCTTTCTTTTTCTCAGCTAGTTCTGCTTTTTCAATCGCTATTTTCTTTAATAGCTCGCTAGCTGGATCATCATTTGGGTCTTGAGAGACTAGTTGCCCTGAGAATGCTTTCTTTAGAATTGATTGCCTTAAAATGTCAGATTTTTTCAGGTTAATTTCAATATTGGTTAGTTCGTGTTCGACGACGGTTAACTTTTGTTCGAGAATATCTGCAATTTGATTTTGCTCGTTGATACAACAAATGGGAACTGGTGTCATCCCAACATCAGTCTGGTTTATACTTGCTTGATTTACAGCATGTTTTGCATTGTCGCAAATACGGTTTTTACCTGAAAAACTGGAAAGGTAAGACGTTAAGAAACTTCCTTTTAGAAAGTCATTTAGTACCTTAAACTTCATTATGTTGCTTTCAAAAACTATTGGTTCATCAAGCTCTGGTATCTCACAACACTTACCTAAATACTCAATACTATTAACTCTATTAACTAGTATATCGTTAGGTTCAAGAACGTAGGTATTCAGCTCTTCCTTAGTAAGAGTTAGCCTTTTAAAGCCACCTTTCTTTACCAAACTTCCATCATAGAAATCATCAATTCGTACTATATAGTTACCTTGACCATAGTCACTACTTGGCTTGTAAATACCGTTTTGAGCTGAACCGTTAATCAAGTTACCTAATCTAATCCACTGCCAGCTCTCTGGTAATGTAGGAAGAGCATCGATATCTTTATCTTCAAGAGAAGGAAATATCTTATGTTTTTTGGGCTTTGTTGGTTTTTTACCCTCTTTACCTTCAGTTTCCCATTCTACAACTTCTTTTTTCCAGTCTTCAAGTTGCTGTTGGTAACGAGCTTCGCGCTCTTGTTGAATGTGCTGGAGAAGCTGTTCCGGCGATTCAAGCTTGTCAGCATTATCCTTCCGCCATTCTTCGGTTAATTTGCCTTCAAAAGCATGTTTTAACAACGCTTGGCGATAAACAGCAAGTTGGGCCTTAGCGGTTTTTAGACTTTCAATTCCTTTATCTAATTCAGAGAATAGCTCTTCTATTTTTTCAACAATACGGATTTGTTCATTTTCTGGTGGAATGCCAATAAGCTCTTTTGCAACCCACTGGTAATGTCGTGCATACCCTTTATCTTTGATTGATATCGCTAGATATTGGGTGAAATAAAATAAAAGCTTCGGTGTAATTGCTCCACTAGGCTGAAGAACTTTTACGCCATCAGCTCCGGCCACAAAGGGGTTATTGATTGATTTAACAGCCCTAGTGTGATCTCCAAAAACCAAGATAGGGAAGTTTGCATCTATGACTTTTTCTTCATCGTTACAATACCCACTACAATCTTCTTTACCTTGATCTATAACTGGATATTTCCCTGATACTTCATACTGTTTCTGATTAACTTTTTTCCCATTTGTAGAAATAGTTGTAACTATATTTGCATAGTCATCTATCTCCCAACCAACAGGTAAGTTATTTTTATTTAAGTCACTCACTAAGCTACTAACTCACTATTTAATTCATCTATAATTTTATTCATATCATCACCAAAGAGTTGATACATCTTGCCTAAACCACCTTGTGCATCAAATGGTGACATTTCCAGATCATCTAATTCAAAATGGAATGAATTAACAAAGTGTTCACGGATCATATGTAGCCACGCCATTTGTTCTTTAGTGAACTTTTGGTTGCTACCTGAGTGGTGCTTCATGATCCACGTTTGGAAATTCTTGCTGACGGTGGTATTAAAGGTCGAGAGTTTATCATCAATGCCTACTACACGGCGAATTAATGCGACTAAAGCGGTTAACTCATTAATTGGCTTATTACCCTGTTCTTTTTTATTGTCAGGGTCTTCGAGTAATTCATACGCTTGCCATACATTTAGTGGGGCTAGTTTAGGTTTATCTGATTTGAGTTTTTCGAGCACCTCTTTGACCATATCAAAGGTAATTTCACGACGACGGTGTGGCTGGTCGTAGAATATTTCCAACGCGGTAATCTCATCTTTGTTTTGCTCTAGGTATTCAACAAAATCTTTGCAGATATCAGATGCTTGTTCGGTTGTCGCTTTTTCCCAATCAGCTATTTGCACTTCATCGATGTTGTCATGATCTATCTTTTGGTCTTTATCTCGGCGTATGGTATCGATAAGCTCAATTAACTCTCCGTTAAATACATTGGCGGCTTTACTTACCATCTCAGCTTGGGCTTTGTTGCGATTATCTTCGCCTGGGTCTGTGCCTTTTGGCTGTTTTGCCAGTATTAACGCTTGCTCTTCTACTTTGTCGCCATCAATAGCCGAGAATAAATCAACTACCATTTGAGTAATTGAGACACCACCTGATACCTTTTCAATTCTCTTTTTATCGTCGGCATCTAGCTGCTTGTTCAATCGTGCTAACCTGCCAGCAAGTGAACTTACAGAGTCAGTATCACTAGCCCCCATCATGATGCCCATAGCCAAATCTTTGAGTGGTACAGATGGTTTAGTGATTAAAGGCTGACTCGCTGTTTTAAGTGATTTAGTAACACCAATTGCATCAACAATAACATAGTGCGTTTTTGCAGACTTTGCATCTGGCGTTACCTTGATTAATTCATCATGGTCAAAAGTACGTGTTCCGCGACCTTTCATTTGCTCGAAATAGTTTCGACTTTTAACATCTCTCATGAACACAAGGCACTCAAGTGGTTTTATATCTGTACCTGTTGCTATCATATCAACGGTTACTGCAATGCGAGGTTCGTATAGATTTCTGAAGCTGGAGAGTACCGATTTAGGATCTTCACCTTGCTCGATTACATTACCTTCTTTATCTGTTTTGTCTTTCTTTACACGGTAGGTGATTTTTTTACAGAAAGAGTTACCTTCGTCAAACTCTTCTCGAACCGTTTGAATAATATCGTCAGCATGGCTGTCGGTTTTTGCAAAGATTAATGTTTTTGGCACATGTTCTCTATCAGGGAAAATGACAGGTAAACTCTCTTTGAAGGTTTTGATGACTGTACGAATTTGACTAGGGTTTACGATATCTTTATCAAGCTGTTTTGCACTGTACTTTTCATCTTCATCTTGTTGCTCCCAGCGTTTTTTACGTGTCACACGTTCTCGGTGCTCAACTTGCTGCTTAGCTTGTAACGTTTCACCTTCTTTGGTAATTCTGGTTTGAATGGTAAAAACTTCATTACCTACGTTAACACCATCAGCAACAGCTTTTTCGTGGCTATAGTCACTGACAATGTTTTGCTTAAAGAAACCATAAGTGCGGTTATCGGGGGTTGCTGTTAAGCCAATCAGGAAAGCATCAAAGTAATCTAATACTTGCTGCCATAAGTTATAGATTGAGCGGTGACATTCATCGATAAAAATGAAATCAAAATGCTCTATAGGTACTTTGGGGTTGTAAACAACAGGAACTGGCTCTTTAGGCTTGGTAAGTTGTTCAGCGGGGTTTTGCTCTTCTAATGTTTCGTCTAACTCTTCATCTTTTAAAATGGAGTACATTCGCTGGATGGTACTGATACACACCTCAGCATCTTTAGGCACAAACTTTGACTTTAAGCGCTGTACGACATGCAGTTCGGTAAACTTACGGGTGTCGTCACTTGGCGTAAAGTTGAGCATTTCTTGCTCAGCTTGCTCACCCAAGTTTTTAGTATCCACTAAAAAGAGAATACGCTTACCCTTGGCATGTTTAAGAATGCGATACATGGATGTAATAGCGGTATAAGTTTTACCAGCGCCAGTTGCCATTTGGATAAGCGCTCTCGGCCTCGCTTTTTGAAGCGAGTCTTCAAGGTTTGTTATTGCTGTTTCTTGGCAATCACGCAGCCCTAAATCTTTTGCAGGTAGCTTTGCTGGATTTAACGGTGGAATATCTTGAAGACGAGCACGAAGAGAGTTTCCTTGTTCAACCCATGCTTTTAGCGTTTCAGGTCTATGAAAACTAAAAACTTCACGGGAGCGAGGCTTAGGATCTCTGCCATCTGTAAAACGTGTAATAACACCTGTACTTTCATATAAAAAAGGAAGAGGTTCACTATTGTTGACCCATTTAAGCTTTGCGTTAGCGTAGCCTTCGGTTTGGTCTTCAACGGCAGTGATTTTCTCACCTGCTTCTTCTCGTTTAGCTTCGATAACCCCAACGGCTTTTTTATCAACAAAAAGAACATAATCGGCGGGGCCTACATCTGTCTGGTATTCACGAATAGCTTGACCGATACCGTCATTCAAGTTAATTTTGGTTTTATCTTGAACAGTCCAACCTGCAAGTTTTAGCATTTCATCGATTTTATCGCGTGCTATTTGTTCTGCGTTTTGATTTACCAACTTTACTCTCCCTAGTTTTGTTCAAAGCTTAGCTTTATTAATTGCTTTGCTATATCCAGCTCTTCAATATTTCGGACGATAACCTCTAGATCACCAGTTCCCCAATGCCCTTTACCTCTAACATCACTGACGATACCATTTTTAAGCTCTACCGATTCAGGATTTAAGTTTAAATAAATTCTCAATGAAGGGTCTTGTAAAGGTGCCCATACTTGAACGCTCGCGAAATTTTTGATTTTCTTCAGTGCTGTGTAGAACTTTAGTTCCTTGCGTTGCACGTCGTCACCGAGTGATAAGCCAAATTCACAAATATGCTCATAAAGCTTTAAAAGGTCTTCACTAGCGGCAGCGATTCGATTCTGATGGTAATCCTTCCGTTCTTTTTTTGAAGTTTCTTGAACTGTCTTTTCCTGTAGTGCGGCAGCTGCGGGGTTAGAAAAGTAACGGTTAGATGAGTGGCTGTTTACCAATTCTAATAAAAACAAATCTTCTCCGAAATATTTGTATCTCATCAGCTCAATGTTTTTATCAATTTGTTTTATCGCGTGCTCATCATACTTGGTGAAGTCAGTAGCGATACAAATTAAACGTGCACCTTCCCATTCAAGATTGTCAGCAGCTTCACTGCTGAGCTTGTCCATTACGAGTAACTTAAATTCAGCCTTATGATCAATAAGCCAATCATAATAAAACAGTCCTTGATTAATTACATTTTCATTGGTGTGCCGTTTGTATTCTATGATAACTGGACAGCCATTTTCATCTACACCAAGTGAATCAATTCTGCCACCGTTTGAGGTAGTAAATTCTGAAGCAAGGAACTTTACATTCAGGAAGGTTTCCATTTGTGACTCAACGAGCTGCTGCAAGTCTTTTTCAAGCTTAGCTTGTGCTCGCACTAGCTCTAGTGCAGTTCCTTTTGCTTGGTCTAGTTTGAATAACTTTATATCGCTCATTTGCGTCCTGCATAAAAACTTCCAGAAATTAGAGTCTTAATATAAATAAAATGGATATAAAATTCACTAATAAATTACTATTCATCTGATCTTGCTATAAAAAACTGCCAAGTTTTTAACACACAGGTTAACGTGTAACCTCAATATTTAGATTTTGAAAAAATTGCGCCACTTGATTCCTGTTCCGAAACTCAGGTTTAATCGATTATTGCCTACGAAGTTGATTCACAACTAACTAGGAGAACATTATGACTTCAAAAGTAAATGCAAAGCCATCAACACCAATAACACCACAAGCGGCACAACGAATTCAAAGCGCTACAGCTAGAGCAAATGGCGGCAGTGTGCCTAAAGGCAGTTTTGCGGCACGAGCAACTAGTAGCGCCGCAAAAAATAGTAAATAATGGCGAGGGGCATTGCCCCTCTTTCAAAAGGAATTTTTTAGGGTTTAAATTAATGACGACTATCAATGAGTCTTATCCAAACATTGGGTATGTTTTAAATCGTCTGGCTGATATTGCCGACACCAAGTCATTGGCTACTAAGGGAAAGAGCCGTTTTCGCAAGGAAGAAGACTTAGCATCCAGAAAGTCTATAGATCCAACACTGATTGGAGAGTCAGTGCGACACTTATTTTATGAACCAATCTCCGAAGTCGTTACAGATAGTTTCGCACAGTTTTTCTCCGACAGTATTTGGATGGGGTTAAATAACTACGTCGAGATCATTAAGCGTGTGCCAATGGAAGGAGTAGCACAAGAAAAAGTTGCTTATATGCTAAATAAGCACCTAGTAGTTGAAACACTTGCCAGTATCATTTGGAAAGTAGGCGTTAATCAAATGCCAACCAATACAGTGCCTAGCTTTTATTGTGATAATTACCCTATCAAAGCCCTAATCGCTTTTTATGAAAGCCAACAAACACTTCCTGAAAACGATATAAAGCGATTCTTTGAAGGCACTGACAGGACAGTTCGAAAATGGCGAAGTGGTGAAGAACTTCCTAATATAGGTAACCTAACTCTGCTGGCTCAGTGGACATCGTTATCAAATTCAGATGCAATTGATGAAGATAAGGAAACCTTGTTTTTGACAAGGTTCATAGATTCATTTCATAGAAAAACACACCATCAATTTGTAAACGATTTAAAAGATGCTGTCGTTTGGCGGTTGCAGCATAATCAAGAGCCTACATTAGATTTTGGGCAAGTATTTCATCAGTTTTATATCAATGAGATAACCTCAGCGAATCTATATAAACTATCTGCTGAAGGTAATGAGCTACACAAGTTGTTAAGACGCTCTTCAACTAAACCTCTGGGCAGCCTTGTTGATTATTCAGCACGCTTAGCTTCCTTACAAAAATCTATTGAAGAGCATAACCTGAATGATGAGTTGCAATATCATCAAGACTGGCTCAAGGGACGATTACTGTTACTAAGTGGTGAAATAGAAAAAGCACTTGAACACTATGTTAGTGCTGTAGAGTCCTCACTGTATAAATCAGGTGAAAACATTCGTAATTTATTAAAAGAAGCGCTAGCCGTTGCCGCAATCCAAAGCAAGCCTCACAAACCAACCTTAAAGAAACTAAAAAGCCGAGCATTAACGTTTTGTCCCAAAATCATAGAACCTCACCTTAGAGCGTTGCCAGTAAAGATTGGCAATGAAGATATTGAAGACTGGAAATTATGGTTTGTAATGCGCTTTCCAAAATCGGGGTGGTTTGATGAAGGAAAGTCATTACTTATGCAGCGGATGGAAGAACTTGAGCTTAAGGAAATAGCAGAAAAATGTGGATGAAACGTTTTTAACTAGCGTTGCAATATGTGGTAGCAAAAACTTCGCTAAACGTCTGAGGTTGGTGAAACTAAAACCCGCAAAGAGCGATTAATTCCCCTTACAGGGTCTCTAAATATTGTTGAGGTCATCATAAAAGGAGAAGCAATTGAAAGACACTCAACAAAACCGATTTGGCGTAAGTTATGGGCTGCACGTGATCAGTCACTGGCTCACCGAGTTAGGTCGCGTATTTATCTTTGCGACAACCGCAGCAATTATACTGTCATTTGTTAATCAAGAAGGGCTATCAACCTTCCGTATAATATTGGCACTAGTATTTGGTGGCGCAATGATGTTAGTCGGCATAGCATTGGAGCATTGGCTATTTAAACAGAAGTTTGAATCGCTAAACCTATAACGTGCACATTAAAATATTAAGCACTGCCCATGCAGTGCTTATTTTTTTGATTCTTTAAACTCTTTGCGAAAAGCACCTGGCAGCATGTGCTCCTGTATCAGTATGTTTTCTCGTATAAAGCTAATTTTATCAGTTTCAGTGAGCCTAGCTTTAAAAGAATGCTCTAGTAAAAAGAGTGGCATCAGTTCATGGCGTTTAAGCTTTTTATAAGCTGCTCTTCCTACATCAACTCTTTGAATAAAGGCTTCAAGGGCGTATTCGACAATCATTTCTTTTGAAACGCGATATTGTTTGCACCACCCACCCAAGTCATCAACTAAACTCTGCGGCATTCTAATTGAGTAGGGCTGGTTCACTCCCTCTTGGTCTAAAGTTTTCTTTTTCTGCTTAAACCATGCGGCAACCATTGGTGAGTTTGGCCTTAGCTGGTAATAGTTACGTTTAAAGAAATCAAGTTCGTGTTGCACTAAAAAGCCCCCCCAATCAGCATGTTTAATACACAATATATTGGCTATTTCTGTGTATTTGTCTGAAGTTTTTCTATTTATTTTAAATTTTCTTGAAGATTCTGACATATCTATACCAGCACTTACGTCAATTGACGTAAAAAGTTGTTATAACTATTTATTTTGAAATAGTTTTCAAACAAACGTGAAAAAACGGCACTATTTCGTAAAGCGAAGTAGGTAAGCCGTAAAAAAAGCATTTAAAACGACAAAAGAGTACCATTTAAAAAATCTTTTTAAAACATAACTAATTTTTACCCCTCTTTATTATCAATTAGTTACACAAAGTTGCTGTATAAAAATAAGACTATATTCGAGTATTTACTATACAGCTTTACAAGTAGTTCATACCTTTTTTAAAGTGCTGAAAAAGAGAGAGGTTTGATGACTATTTCATCCATTTATCAACTTGATATTTATACAAGCCCAACCTTTAATTATAGCTAAGATTGATTTTTAGCCAAAAAATCTTGGGCATTTTCAACTAAATTTTTTTGAGGCGAACATGAAGGGTAAAAAAAAATTCAACAAACACCGTTCAAAACACACCATTAACTTTTACAGTGCTAAAAATGGTTGTCATATCTGGTGTGAGTCGTTTCTCGAACGCAAATACGGGATAACGCTCGAATTTGAAGAGTCTATCCATCAATATGCTTCCCAACCAGAATCATTTAGTGTGTATGGAAGACGTTATACTCCTGACTTTTTGGTGGAATATAAATCCGGCCATGCCGAATATGTAGAAATCAAACACACCCACTATATGAATGATGAATTCTTTGAGCGCCACTTCCTCAGGAAACGAGTCATTTATATGTTAACAGGGCTTGAACTGGTGCTGAGGAGTGAGCTTGATGTTGACAGCATTGAGGTAGAAAACTACGAACTACTCATGGGCTACAAGACTCTTGACGTCAATCATTTACAGCCCGTTATCTGTAACTTACCAAAAAGAACAAAACTGTCTCGACTTGAAAAGTTAGTATCTAATTTGCCTGGTGGCTCACGAGCGCACGCTTGGTCACTCGTCGCACAACAACACTTTTATTTTGACACGTCAAAGCCTTTTAACGCAGAAACAACATTGATGAGGAAGAAGTAATGTATCAGCCACCTGTGGTCGGTGACACCTTCATCGATATTGAACAGCGTAAATTTAATCTAGCATATTATGATGAGCTGCAAGCATTACTAAACCCTGACTCGATGTTAGGTTCGGAAATTGGCTTGCACTTAACTCAAGATGACTTTCGCTCGAAAATAGACAGCGGTGAATTACGACCAGCATACGCCATAACACACGAAAATAACGAGCTGACAGCATCACAAAAAAAAGAACTGAAAAAGCGAGAGCCTTACATTACCGAGTTAGCAACATTGGTGCATGATGGCTATAAACCTACAGTTGACGAGACCATCGATAAGCTCAAACAGATTGTTCATGACAAGTACCACATCGGCACCGAAAAACACGGTAATAGCACTATTGCACGTTGGTGGAAACAATATCGAGAAGCAGAATTTAATCTCAAAAAGTCAATTGCTCCGAGAAAAAGCCAACCCAAGCGAACCAATGCGGCCACGGAAAACTTCCTCAACCGATTTTTTACTGACACTTGGGTAAAAGGCAACATTGAAAACATTGCGAGAGGCTACTCAAGTTATTCTAAAGCAGTTTTAAAAGCTCAGACGCAAAATGACGCTATTGAACAGGTTAGCGAACGAACGTTTAGCAGACGCATTGAAGGACTTAATGCATTTAATATCATTTTAAACTCTGGAAACTACAGCGAAGTTAAAAAAGCACTACGTACATTATCCAAGAAAATAAAAACCACTCATGTGCTTGAGCGAGTAGAAATGGACCGGATGTCACTTAACTTGGCTCTTATTGACGAAGAAGGTAAACCAACGGGCAACGTCAGCATCTATATTGCTATTGACTGCCACTCACGCTACCCGCTGAGTGTTACATTCGAGCTGGGCACCTCTGAGGATACGGAAGGGGTTGTTCGATCATTTAAGCGTATTTTTGAGTCAACCAGTGACCAGCTAAACGCTTGTGGTATTCCTTTTAAAATTATTGTGGATAATGGCAGTGGCTATAAAGCTGAGCAGTTCAAACAAATAACCCAACGCTTAGGGTGTGAGTTAATCAAAGCTCCATCGAATGAACCTTGGCGAAAACCTTTTGTTGAGTCTTTCAACAATACGTTGCGGGAAGAATTCTTTAAAGGAGGCGAATTTAAATTACCTGATGGAACAATAACCATAGGTCTTCCAGGTTATAAAGACAAACGCACCCACAAAACAAGTAAGCCGTCGTCTGAAGAAACCATTAAAAAAGCCGCTTCCTTGCCTGTCGAGGAGTTTGCCTCGCTACTGCATGATTACCTCGTTCACTATGTAAACTCAAAGCACTCAAGCCTCAACAACAAAACACCACAACAAGTATGGAACGAGTCAATTGCTCTAAAGCCTCTCATTCCTGTCAATAAAGAACTGCTCAGTGCTGCTTGCCATTATATAGAGCACAACCCTTCATTAAGCCAGCGAGGTACAGTTCAGGTCAACAAGCAGGTTTTCGCGGATGACCGTATAAAGCAATGCTATCTAGATGCAAAAACTCTCGATAAAAACCAAGATATGACGGTTACTGTGAAATCTGACCCAGATGATGGCCGTTGGGTAACAGTCATCGCAGACTTCCCATGTTATGACCACCCTAAAGTATTCGATTTTGTAGAAAACCGAAAGCTATCTGGAAATGAATTGGAGTACCCACTGTCATTTGAAGAACTTAACACAACATCAGGGACGCCTGAACGGCGAGATATATTCAGTCGTAAAATTGCAAAGTTAGTTAAGCAAAGGACAAGATCACTTGGCAGTGGCAAGCCAGTTGCTACTGCAAAAGAAAACTTATCTAAGGGACTATCTACGGCAGAGCGCATTAAGCGAAGTAATCAGAGTTATGCATACAAACCTATCAAAAAGTCGAAGAAGTCCAAAGAGGATAATACACCCTCAGATAAAGGAAATATTAAGCGAAAAGTAAGCCCTAATCGCAACGAAGCTCAGCTTGGTTTATGGCAGGACTAGCCAATGTTTAGCCACCCAAGTCTGAGCAAGTGCCTTGAACTAATAGACCAAGTTCATCAGCAAAGTTTTGGTAAAAATTATGGATTACTTTTAACAGGTCTAAGTGGTGTTGGTAAAACGTGTTTAGCCAAGACATATCTAGCACGTTTTCCAACTTTATGTACTCCCGAAGTAACCTACTATCCGGTCATTTATGTAAAGTTAACGGAGACTAAAACAGCTACTGATTTTCTTATACAGGTCGTTAAAGCTCTCACTTCAGTCATAGGTAAAAATGCCAATAAAGCTCATATCGTTCAAGACAGGCTTGCCGTTTTACTTGCCGCGCATCGCGTACAACTGATCATTATCGATGAAGTACAGGAATGTTTGACGGATATCGACGGAATCACTAGTCAGCGAATGGCAAAGCAAATAGCAGCGCTGCTAGATAACAACCCAAAAGTTTCACTTATTTTAATGGGAACGCCAGTCGCCAGCCGATTGTTAAAGCTTAAATATGGCAAATCAACGCACAGATTAAAAGGTGAGGAGCAACTGAGCCGCCGTTTCCTATCTGAACAAAAGCTTTACATAATCCCTTCTCGCTGCGAGTGCTGGCTTTTGTGCTGTAATTACTTTGCCACCGAATTTCGATTTCCGCCATTCACTCTAGACGACAAACCTATACTTAATCGTTTGCATGTCGCAACCGACGGCAGAATTGGGCTGTTAACGAAGCTTTTTGCTATAGCTTCAACCAGTGAGCGTAAGAATCTGTTGGCTAAGCTTGAAGATGCTTACCTGTTGGGAATTAATTCATCTGCTTACAATCCTTTTGACACACTTGCCCTAACTGATAATGACATCGTTGGGATTTTAGATTCGAGGGAATTTGATTAATGTTATCGGTAATGCCTAAACGAATCGCAGATGAAAGTCTAGCAAGCTACCTATTACGCTTGAGCCTTCGAAATGGGTTCACCTCACCGCTCGAATGGCTTGATAAACCAATGTGGAGTGCGGTTACAAAAAATACAATTAGCATTAAACAACGACAGCTATTAAGTGAACTCGTACCCTGTGCTATGAGCACTAGCGACTTAAGCTTAGCACCAAAGCACTCCATACTATTTCTAGATTGTCACACTGATATGCCTCGTATTTGTCCCTATTGTGTAAAGGGCAAAGGATATCTAAAAGAAAAGTGGCGAAACATTGGTAATTTATCATGTGAGCTGCACGGTTGTGTGCTCTGCGATAGCTGTCAAGAATGTGGTGAACAACTCATTTGGTCACCTTTATTATTACAAGGTACTTGCACCAACGAGTTGTGTTTGTGCCCAATAAAAAGCTATCCGATATCTAGCCAAATAAACGAATTATTCATAGATGAAATCTGCGATTGCTTGCTAGCTAGCTTGTTTATTCAAAATCCTTACACAACTGTTTTACCCATTTACCATCATCCATCGGCATGCAACTTCAACAGCGCATTAGAGCAGGGCTTCAACTTCCTCAATGGCAAAAAAGTATATGACCAATTTATAGAACGATTAGGTGATGCAACTAGTCCTTTTTCTCAACTTCCAGAAAAATTTCAATTCTTTCCGTTAACACTACTAATACGACACCTCAATGCAGCATGGCCTATAAATAATTGCTGCGTTAGCTTTCTCCAAACACCACAAGTATCCTCCAGCTCAAATCGACATATAGAATCATTTATCGTTACTTTTGATAGTGCGATTAAACTTCTTGGCATTACAAAAAAACAGATATTTCACACTTTACCTGAACTCTCTGCTAAAAAAGTTATACCGCAAAATCAGCAAATAGATATTGCGGCAATAATTAATCGAACCACTATTTCTGTGGCCGATATGTAACTCCAAAAAGTGCCTTTTTAGAATTTCAGGTGATCATCAGCATCAATGAGAAAAGCACAATCAGACGGGTCATTTATTGGGTACCCGTAATAGTGGAAAAAAGCACTATTAGTGACAATTTCCGACACTATATTGTAAAAAAGCACTATTATGATTTCCGTGGATTGTTGAAAAGTTATTCGATCTGGACAAGGAAACTGCAATCTTCATGATACTGGTTTGATTTCTCCACATTTTTCAAGATAACAAATTGATGTGTGATTTATTTTAAATATCAGCATTTTAGGTATTTCCTTGTTAAGCCGAATGGGTTGATTAATTCAACTTGAAGGTAACCATTCTTTAGGTAGGCTGAAACCCGCCTTAGGTTCTCTATTTCTATGCACGCCCCCACCATTTTTACTCTAGCTCCAGTATAGTTTGCTCATCTAGCTCATATTTGTTACTAATACAGAGGCAATGAAGTTGAACACACAATTACGTTTGACGTTATTGTGTAGTAAACGAACCCTAACCAGTACACTGGTAGGGTTACATACAGGGACTATATTATGAGATTTTTGCAAACAATTCTTACTCGCAGCGGCAGCCAATTTTTCACTGCTCACGTGCGACTAAGTAAGCTACTAGATGCCACTGACTGAGATTCTCAATCCGAAAGTCAATTACCATCACAATTCTAAACACCTAGCCTTGTACAGATAGAGCAGTTTTAAAAAGTAATTCACCTTTAACTCGGTTAAATGTGAGCTGCTTAAAGTGCTCAAAGCCTTGTGATTTAAAAAATTGCGTATGTTCGTCACGAGTCACAAATACCGCTATACCAGAGGACTCAGGATTGTCATGTAATAAACCATCTAAGCCTTTAAGTAATTGGCGGCCAAACCCTTGACCATGAAAATGTGGGTCAACGGCGATAAACGCTAAAAAGTAGTAATTGCCTTGCGGCTTTAGTGCATCACGAATAGTTTTTTCTTTTTCAATTAATTGATTCGTTTGCAAATAACCGGCACTTAACATCAACTTTAATCGCCAATGCCAATAACGCTCTGCTTGAAGTTGGCTACTTGACTCAAATACACAAGCAACTGCTTTTAACTTATCGTTACGGTAAAGGCCAATTAAAGGCTGTTTTTCTTGCCAAAAGCTACTGAGCTCTTCGCGAATAAGCGCACGGAGTTTTTTTTCATAGTCCAGAGGGCTTTTTTCGTTATACCCTAGCAGAGTTTGTAAAATAGGGTCATTTTGGTAGGCCTGATATATAAGGCTTGCAGCGGTACTGATATCTTCTGGTGCAATATGTTGCACGCTAAACGTGTCTGTGGATTCTGCTGTGGCTGTCATTTTATTTCCTTTATTATTTTATACCCTTTGTCATTACGCCGCGTAACTTGTTTGGGATTAATTTTGAACTACAACGATGACCAAATGCTCATATAACTATATACCTAAGTGGGGCAAATAAGCGAATTTACATTTTAGTTAGTACGCTCATCCACTGCATTGAGTCAGATCATGCTTTAGCGACTTACTACTGAGTAAATAAAGCGTAAATTCAGTAAGGGTTAAACTGGCTAGATATATCATTCCCCCCTAGAGTTAATAAGTATTAAGTATTAATTCATTAAGGAGCACGATTATGGATACGACTAAGCACGACATAAATACATTGTTCGCACAATTAGGGTTACCTAATACAGAAGCAGAAATAGATGCATTTATTGCATCGCATGCCATTTCGGATACCACATTATTGCAAGATGCTCCCTTTTGGGATGAAGCCCAACAACACTTTATTGCTGAATCGCTGGCGGTTGATGGCGATTGGAGTGAGGTAATTGACGAACTCGACTCTCGCCTTCGTCAAAATAATTAAATCGCACATTTTAATGTGTCTGAGCCACTTTATTGTTACCATACCTGCTCGCAACTTCCATGTTGCGAGCTTACTTTATTAAAGAGTTATAAATCGAATGAATGCTGCTGTATTTGAAGCTATTAAAGTCCTTCTTGATGAAGGCAAAGTCCCCACTGTTGCACTAACTAAAAGCCGTTTAGTAAAACCACTTCCTATGCCGGTTATTATTGCAGCAGTGAGTCAATATAAAAATAATCCCGATTCAATTTATAATTTAATGAAAACACCCGAGCAAGCAAGTAACTCAGATCCTAAAAACACTCAGTTAGATAGAATTGAGCAAAAACTTGACCGATTACTTGCTTTGCTAGAGCAAAAATAATTTGAGACTATAAATGTTTGTTGTTGATTTAACATTTGATTGCTACCAAGACACAACCCTAGAGCAAGCCGAGCAGGCAATAAACCGCTTAGTGAATGCATTACGCTTTAATGGCCAAATCATTGGAGAGGAATTTCCAACGGTTTTAAAAGATGGCTATTTTATTACTCGTGTAATGTGCCCGACCGAAGACGCCATGCACCCACTTAATAACAGTGCGTTTGTTAAACACAGTGTTGAAAAGCTTCATGGCGCTGGTTTGCTTGCTCCCAAAGTAAAGGTCATCGGTCAAGATATTCACTCCAATGGCGCCGATGGCTGTAAAGAGCCATCAAGCTATATTTTATACACCACCTATGTGCATACATGTAGCCCACTGTATTGTGGCGATGACTTTTTACCCGTGCCGCTATTTAAGATTCCTGCGATTGCTAATGGTGACTATAAAACACTAATTAAATGGCAAGAAGATTGGCAAGCGTGCGATCAAATTCAAATTAATGGTGCAACACGCTGTGAATTTCCAGCGCTTGAAGAAATAGCCAGCACCCAAAGTGATTTATACCGCCGTGGTAAAGATATAACTAAACGGATTAGTTTTTTAACTAAAAAGCCTGTTTACTATTATTTATACCGTGTAGGGGGGGTTGATAAAGCCTCTGAACTTGAGCGTAAATGCCCGAGTTGCCATGGTGAATGGAAATTACCCGAGCCATGGTTTGGCTTGTTTGATTTTAGGTGTGAACCGTGTGGTTTAGTCTCTAATATTTCGTGGGATTTTCAATAAATCCCACGCTTAAGGTGCTATGTCTAAAAACATCACACCTTAAAACTACCTTATAATTATACTGTCAACGATGCTATAAATTCACTGAGGTTTTTGGCAAGTACATGATGTGGCTTTTTACCTACATACTCTAAGCACACCTCACCTGTTTCTACTAATACGGTAACAAGCAAATCGTCTTGGTCGGTTAACCCAATAAATACACTTGGCGCTTGTTTGAGTTTACGTTTCATTAAAACATGGCCAGTGATATTTTGTTGCAGTAGGTCAAAATCATCTTCATTCCATGCTTGTAATAATTCCACTTGATGTCCGTCAATATTGGCTACAACACTGCCAGCAAACATATGACCATAAAATTGACTCAACGCCTCTGGAAACTCAAGCTCCAATGCGTTAGCGAGATCGGTTAATGAACCTGTAGGCTCTCTAACTATCGCTTGCCATTGGATCATGCCATGTTCATCGGCGCTACCTATTTCACATGGGCTTGGCCATTGCTCATCGTGGACGATTAATGGGCGCTTTTGTGTATTAGTAATCGTTTGTTCGCTAAATTTTTCGTGAAGTTGAGCTAATTGCATTGCAACAGACATACTGTGAAACTCATTTAATTTATATATAATGCATCCATTGTAACTATTTAAGAGCAAACATGACAGATTACAGCAATTCTCCCGATCTTAAAGGCAGCGTACTTGGTCAATCTACTGAGTATGTCGATCAATACACGCCCAGCTTGCTTTTTCCTATTGCTCGCAAGCTTAATCGCGATTCATTAAGTATTGATGAAACTGCGCTGCCGTTTAAAGGCCAAGACATATGGACAGGTTACGAACTGTCTTGGTTAAATACTAAAGGTAAGCCTCAAGTTGCGGTGGCATTGTTTACTTTCGAATGTCAAAGTAGTCATATTATTGAATCAAAGTCGTTTAAGCTTTATTTAAACAGCTTTAATCAAAGCCGTTTTGGGAGTATTGAAATTGTTAAACAACATTTAATTGACGACTTATCCAATGCGGTAAACAGCCCTGTAAAGGTAACCTTATACAGCGCTGATGACTACAATTGTATTCCTTGCACACCGCTTCCAGGTGAGTGTATTGATGAGTTAGATATTGAGATAGATAACTACCATATTGATGCCCATTCACTTAAATCACAAAGCAATAAAATAGTCACCGAAACTTTGCATAGCCACTTGCTTAAGTCTAACTGTTTAATTACTTCACAACCGGATTGGGCGAGTATTATTATTCGCTATACCGGTGAGCAAGTTTGTCGTGAGTCATTATTACGCTATTTAATTTCATTTAGAACTCACAATGAGTTTCATGAGCAATGTGTGGAACGTATTTACAGCGACTTAACCACTCAACTCCATATTAAAGAACTTGAAGTATACGCTCGTTATACGCGCCGTGGTGGGCTTGATATAAACCCATATCGCTCAACACATTATAACGAAACCCCATTTTCGGTAAAAATAAACCGTCAATAAGTGTCGCGTTACCTTAACAAAAAAGGAGCCTGAGGCTCCTTTTTTAGTCATTAAGTTGCTTAGTTGGCACCGCCATGCCACACACATCAATATAATTATGGCTGTACGCAAACCATTCTTCGCTGCGGTTACCCCTAGCAATAATTAATTGTTTGAATGAATCAGAGTCTGTTTTCATTACTTTAAATTGGCTGCTATCGTCTGCTACATCCGCTAATACTTGTAGATCAGTAATGGGGTTAAACTCGGTATTCTCAGTTGGCGTTCGCACTAGCTGATGAAAATGTGCCATGCCTTTAAGCACCCGACCAAACACGGTAATATTTTTGTCTAAATAACGCGGCCCTTGACCTATGGTGACAAAAAACTCACTGCTGGCACTGTTTATATCGTTATCGCGCGCCATTGCAAATATGCCATGACAATGGACTTGCCACGTTTGTGTATGCGCTTGGTTTTGTGCAACCGCAAAGCCACCTAAAAACCCCGTTACGGGTGCATAACCATCACTGCCCATCTCGGTTATTGAAAGTGGCTCAGTGGTGGTTAAATAAAATTCCGCTGGCACCGTGTTATCTTTAGTTTTGGCTAACTTTTTACCCGTACTATCGCCACCTTGAGCTACAAACCCTTCAACAAAACGGTAAATGTGAGTACCTTGATAAAAGCCTTGTCTTGCCAGTTTTTTAATATTCGCAGTGTGTTTAGGCGCAAGTTTGGGGTTAAGCTCAATATATGCGGCGCCTGTGGGCAGGGTTAACTTTAGAATATTCTCTGATTCGACCCATCGCCATTCATCATCTTTAGCCGCCGCAATAATCTCACTGCTTGTTAGCTTTTTAGCCGATGAGGCTGGTGATTGAGTACTGTGCTGGGCACACCCACCTAACAAGGCCGACACTAAAAGGGTCACTACACACTTTTTCATACCTTTCCTTTTTATTGTTATCTATTAGGGTCTGTTGACCTTTCAAGGTTAAATTTGCAGCAGCCTGTTTGGTATTTAGGCAAGGCAGAGCCTATGTGGTGTGGTTATTCCCCATAAATAGGCGATAACGCAGCATCAATGCCAAACAGGCGCTGCCCTTCGGGTTCTGCCTAGGGGCAATTTACTCTTTGTTACTCGGTTTTTACTTAGCCCACTAGGTTACAAACCTCGCGCCGCGATTAAACCGCCCCTAGTTTGAACAAATTTTAATCCGCAAAGGTCAACAGACCCTAGTCCCAATCAAACTTATACAGTATGTCTACGTTTTGGTATAAGCCACTGGTTATTTCTATGTATAGTTTAGAGAGTAACTGGTAGCGCACAGCCACTTCACTGAGTGAGTCGAACACCCCGACACTGTACTTAACCTGTAAGCTTGGGGCTATATAACCCGATATTTCTACTTTTGTTTGTTCACCACTGCCTTTAGAGCTTAAGCTTACATCAGATAAACCAAAGGTTTCACCCACCTTAGAAACCACTCCCTCACTGCGACTCACACCTTGCGAAAGTAATAGCTGAGTTAACATAGCATCTGTAGAGCTGTCGCCCTCTCCTAATGGTTGCCCATTGAGTAAATAGGCTAAGGCTTGGGCTTGATCCATCGCAGGCTCAGAAAATACTTTTAACGTAGGTTGCTCAACACTGCCGGTTAAAGTCACCCCGGCAATCACACCATCAGCGGTATTATCTGGGTTACGAATCGCTTTAATGTTGAGATACGGTTTGTCGATTGCGCCACTAAAACCTACTTGCCCTGTTCTAATTATCAAGTCTTGCCCGAAGGCTAAATACGTCCCTTCTATTAAATTAAGCTCTCCGGTTGCAATAATTGGCGTACCTTGGCTCATTTTAAGCGCTAAATCACCAGTTACTTTAGACTTGAGTCCAAACGATTCGACTTTTACATCATTTTTTACTGTTACTTTTAAGTCTACATCATAATCAAAAGGGACTTTTTTAGCCGCTTGTGTTTTTTGATCAATAATTATTTCATCATCGCTTACTTGCACCGCGCCCTCGGGCAGCTCTTCAATTTCTATACGTCCATAAGGCACAACCACTTCACCGACAAGGTTAAGCGCGTTATCTGCTATGCCGATTTTTAGATCGGGTGATACTTTAAATATCACACCCTGCTGCGCTCTAACAAAAAACTCATTGCCAACAACTGCAACATTAACCGCGGGTTGCTCACCTTGCCAATCAACATCACCGGTAAGTTTAACTTGCCCGCCTTGAGGATCACTTAAGTTACCTTTAATCGTTGCCGTGGTTTTATTAAATAAAATATGTATATTAGAGTCTTTAAGTGCAACGGGTAATTGCTCTCCCTCTAAATTAATGTCTGCTATATTAAGCTCACCATCTAACTGAGGATCTTTGAGCGTTCCTGCTAATGTAACCTGTCCGCTGATTGCCCCTTTAAGTTGCTCAAGCGTATCTAAAAATGGCTGAATGTCTGAGAGTAAAATTTTATCTATATTAACGTTACCAGAGAGTGTTTGTGTATTTTGAATGTCGTCAATATTTATATCGGTAGCTATTTTACCTAACACACTGGATGCCAAGTTAGCTTCAATTTTACCAACCTGCGAATCTGAAAAAGCACGAATACTGAGTGTTTCTATTGGGAGTTTAAATCGATCCTCTTCTGAGGTTAGCACTGCATTTAATCCATTAGAATTTACATTGGCTCTGAGTGTTTTAAGTGCACCTGACTGCCAATTAGCAGCAAAATCACCTGTTAAGTCTCCGCGTGTGCGAATATTATCTGGTAATAAGTGCTTAAGCTCTGCAAGTGAGAGGTTAGCAAGCTTTGCATTAAACTGCCCTAGCGCTTTTGTTTGCGACAAGGTATCTATACACAACTTACTTTGAGCTGATTGCCAACAATGAGCGCTCACATCAAAATCCCCGTTTTGTGTATTCACCATAACGGATATTTTTTTAGTATTATTAAAACTCAGCTTTTTATCACTAAGGGTTATGTCACTTAGCTCACCATTCCAAATGGCATTTTTCATTTTGCCATTAAGCTCAAGTTCCACCGCGCCTTTTTCGGCATCAATCGACGCGCTAAGTTGATGATCTGTTTTATCACCACTGGCAGCTATGTTTATATTATTAATTTGCTGCCCAGCGACCAGTGCAGATGCAACATTAACACTGAGATCAGTTTGCCAATCAGCGGCCGTATCTAGTTGAGATTTTATAGCAAGTTTATTAATGTTTATCTCATTAAAAATAAAACGATCTAGTATGACGGCTAAGTTAACCGAAGGGGTTAATCTGTTGCCGCGTACTTTTAAATCCGCTTTACCGTTAGCAATAAAAGGAAGATTAGCCTGCTCATCACTATTAAGCGTGATATCACCGTCAACTTGCCATGTATCATCTACCTGCCCATTCAAAGTTAACTTGTTAGCACCACTACTTAAATAAAAACTATCGATATCCGCTTTTAATTGATTATCTAACTTAAAGTTTGCAGCAAACTCTAAGGGAACGTTGTTTAAAAAGCCAGCTAGCTTAGTATTGTTCATTTGTAGCTGCCAGGTATCGACTTGGGCGTTAAATACGCCTTTAAACGTCCCTGAAACATCACTGGTTAGGGCATCGGTTAAGTATTGCGCTTTTAAATTTGATAAAACGCCGGTAAAGTCCGCTTTAATTCCCTGTTGCCAATCAAGCTGTGCTTGAATATTCGCAGCGCTATCGTTAGTTTTTAAAGCAAGCGTTTCAAGCGTTGCCTTGGTTAGTGTGCCTTTTAGCTGAGCATTTAAATCTACACTTGGATAAGCATCTAGCTGAGTATTACCCGTTAAACTTAATTCATAGTCGTTAGCATTACCTTGGGCACTTAAATTGATGTTTTTAACCTTTAGCTCATTATTTTGTGTATTAATAAGCCATTGATTAATTTTGCCATTAACACTAAAGGGATAGTTTTTCTGTTTGAGGTTGGCTGTTGCTCTCAAATTTAAAGGAAATAATCCTGTGGTATCAAGCGCAATGTTAAGCTTGGCTAGATCACCATTTATATCAAGAGTAGCTCCGTGTTCATTCCCTTTTAAGCTAATGTTGCCGTTAATAGGCATAGCCCCTTCCAGTGTTGCATCAAGCTGAGTATTTAACTGCCACTGCTGATAACCTGCCGATAGTGACTGTACTTTAATAGTGGCATCTTCTACGCTCATTTGCAGGGCAATATCATCAATTGAATAGTGTTGCTCGCCCTGATTTATTGTCACGTTGGTGATATTGAACTGCTCAACATTGATGTTAAGTGGCGAGATAAAATAGATATTGGGTAAAGCTGGTAATTCCTTAATAGCTGTTGTTGTTTGTTGATTAGCCGCTGCTTGTTGAGCTGCGGTTTGCTCTTTTAATACCACATTAATACGAGGAATGGTTAAGCGTTTAATTGTAACATCAGACCCTTCAGCCTTTGCCGACAATTGCAGAGTGTTAAGTGTTACATTTGCACTTGAATGATTTAAAATAAATTCATCAATAGCTAGATTTTTTAATGCAATATTAAAGGGTAAGGTTATTTTTTCTACTGCTTCGGTTGGCGTATCGTCTTTATTTTCAGCGCTTTTTGGCAAGGTTAATTTAATCGACTTAGCGCTTAAATTATCAATACAAATACCATCACATTGCCACCAAAATAAATCTATCTTTAGTTGCTGTGCATTAACGCTTAAGCCATTTTGGTCAAACTGTAAGTTAAATGCGTCATTGTATAAAAATCGGCCATTTTTTATTTCAATGGTTAATCCATCAACCAATTTATTCGCTGTATAAGCAAGCAATTGATTACCAGGGGCGGTAAACAAAACGCAAAACAGTGTAACTAACAGCGTTGCTAAAACGGCGCTAATTATCGCCGTTACTTTTTTAAATACTGACATTAAATTTCAGGCCCTATGGTAATACTTAAACGGGTACTTTTACTTTCTTTTGTGAGCCCCCACGCGTGATCAACTCTTATCGGACCAACCGGTGTTAAATAACGAAAACCAAATCCTGCACCTACTTCAAATTGTTCTGAAAAATCATTGGTTGCGGTCCCCCCATCAACAAACAGCGCAGCTCGCCAATTTTTAGCAAATTGGTAGTTGTATTCAACGGTACTCGCTAATAAATATTTACCACCAATACGCTCACCCTGCTCGTTTTGCGGAGAAATCGACTGATAAGCAAAACCCCTGACACTTTGATCGCCACCGGCATAAAATCGCAAAGAAAATGGCACATTATTTATATCATTAACAATCATTGCGCCCACGTTTGCTTTTAAAAAGATCAGATGGCGGTCAAGGTAAGTACGTAACCAAGCATGCTGTAATTGAACTCTAACCAAATTGGTACTTGAGAGTAAGCTATCGAGTCCAAACTCAGCTGAAATAGACCACTGCTCCCCCCAATAAGGTGTGGTGCCACCCTTTGATTGTTTACGCGCATAACTGATCCCAGGCATTAACATTTCAGTTGTTTTTTCTTCGTCATCCCCTATGCGGTAGGTTTCTTGCTCGCGCCTTAAAAAAGCCGTTCGTACCCATTTATGCTCAGTTAACCACTGGCGCTGTAACTGACCTGTTAGTATTTCACTGTAGGTTTCATTGGTTAATTCATCTTCCAACTTATAACCGACAGAAAAGCGCCATAAATCATCGTTCGGATCATTCACCGGCACGGTGTAAGCCATGGAAATATCTTGCTGTTTTTGAGAAACATTTAAATTGCTTTCAAGATAGTGCCCGTTATCGGTGATCCATGGTTTACTCCATTTAAAACGTACTTTCGGCCCTAAATCTGTACTAAAGCCACCACCAATTTCATAACTATTTTCTGGTTTATGTAACACATCCACTTTTATAGGAACTTGCTTGTTTTTTCTCGCTGTAATATCGGCGTAAACACGCACGCTCTTAAAATAAGGGGTACTTGATAAATCAAGATTATAATCGGCAATATAGGATGCTTTGTACGACTGACCCATTTTAAATGGCGCCAAAGAGCGGATATATTTTTCGGCTGGAGTATTTCTGGCAATTAAAATATCACCAAATTGATAACGAACTCCGCTATCAATAGTAAAAGTAATGGTTGCGCTGTGTTTTTGGAGTGATACTTCAAATTTTCTAACAGGCCATTTTGCATCGAAATATCCATACTCTAGCAATACTGACTCTATTTTTTTATGCGCGCTGCTATAAACCCCATGATTTAAAATATCACCTTGTTTTAAATTAAGATTTTCAATCGTTTTTTGAACGAACGGATCCTGTTTTGCTTCACCATTAACCGTTATATTAAGTGACTCAATACGTGTGGCTGGGCCTCGCTCTATATTTACAACAAGTTCGCGCTCGTCTTTATCAAAATCAATATTTACTACTGGACTATAATAACCTAAGGCTTTGATACTGTTCTCAACTTGCGTTTTTGCATACCGACGAAGTGTACGGGTTGGTTTTTCACCAACAAGTTGTTTTAAATAAAGTGCAACGTTATTTTCTAAGTCGCCACTGATCCCTTTAATTTCATAATCTTCAATTATATTTTCAGAGGCAATAGAAGACAGGCTTACTAACAAGCAAAAAAAACAAAAAAACTTTAAAAGCTGATTGAACAAGTAAATATCCTTACTGTGGTATCCATAAAATAAACCGCTAGACAGAGATATACTACCATAGCCACAATGAGCCTAACATTAACTTAATCGCAATTAACACTCAAAGATGCAGTCAAAATTTAGTACGCGTTAACGGTTTATTTTGGTTACAATAGCTATAACGAGTACAAAATAAAATTAATGAGTTTTTTAATGCAATTCCCTGATGATGACAATGGCCAGCTACTTGCTGAAATTTCCGCCGCTGGTGTAGATTTAAGTAAAATGCAACAAATTGATTTTTACATTTTATTTGAACAACAGGTTGATGCCGAAAAATTTGCAACTGAGATTGTAAACGATGCATTAGTGCAAACTGCTGATGTTGAAAAATGCAAAGATACCGGCGTTTGGGAAGTAATTGCCCATGTACAAATGGTGCCTGAACATGCACTGTTAGGCCAAGCAGAACAATACATTGAAAGCATAGCGAACAGCTTTAATGGCTATGGTGATGGTTGGGGATTAGACGCAGAAGAGGCATAATCCCTAATTTAAATGATGAATGATATCCAGCTTAGTCTATCGACTTAGCTGGTTTGCTTTTCTGAAGCTGCCTTTATAATCAAAAAGTTTATCTGCTACTTTCCAGCCATATTTCTTACTTTTTCGCGCAATCACAAAATCCGGTGGTATTAAATCAAACTGCGCTTTTATAACTTGCTCTGCACTGGTAAATTCAATGGGGGATTGGCCCAGACTTACACGCTTACCAAACTGCTGATGAAAGTAATACCGAGCACCTTTGTTTGATAAATCAAAAATTTCATCACAACTGGCTCCGTCTTCATCAAAATAAGTAATTTTTAACAATTGCTCTTTAAGTTTTACCACACTCAAGCCGCTACAACGTAGGACTAATGCATCTTTAAGGTTTAACGCATTGCGCAGCTTATCATCTGGGTCGGCCATCACAGCATTACAATCATGGCATTTTCGAGCAGCTATATCATTTTGTGCGCCGCACTGCTCACACTCTTTAAAACGAAAGCGGTAATCGCATTGCTCGCTTAAACCGTTATCATCTTCTAGCAAACCTTTACAACGCCTGCCGAAGTGCTCGATTACTTTGCCATCAGCATCTGTTTTGCCCCAAAATATATTGGCAAAGCCACACCCAGGACACAGCACTTGCACGGGTTCATTATCGCTATCGCCTTTTTTATCTCCCACTTCTGGGTAGAATAAATCAAAGCCATTGCCCGCATAGTCAATCACTAAACAATCATCTTTACCCTCAGCCAACCTCAAGCCTCTACCGACAATTTGCTGGTATAAACTTACCGACTCTGTGGGCCGTAAAATAGCAATAAAATCAACATGGGGGGCATCAAAGCCGGTAGTAAGAACCGATATATTCACTAAATACTTTAATTTTTTAGCTTTAAATTGTTTAATTATTTTATCGCGTTCGCTATTTGGCGTATCCCCCGTGATCAGCGCACTGTGATCCTCTGGTAGATAAGTCATTATCTCTTGTGCATGCATAACCGTAGCTGCAAAAATCATCACGCCGTAACGATTTTCACTGTATTGTATAACCTGTTGTAAAATTGTTTGAGTTGCACGGGTCGATTTTTTTAACAGCGCATTCATATCCTCATTGCTATATTGCCCAAATGCATTGCTAGTTAAAGATGAAAAATCATAATGGCTAATTGCAGCATCAACCTCTTTAGGGGGCGTTAAATAGTTATGCTTGATCATATAGCGCAAAGGTAATTCAAAAATACAGTGTTTGAATGGACTCTCTTTATTGCCTCTTACAAACCCATGGTAATGATGCTGATAAATCCAGCCTAACCCAAGGCGGTAAGGCGTTGCTGTTAAGCCTAATACTTTTAATTCAGGGTTGTGAAATTTAAGTGCATTAATAACCTTACCGTATTGGCTTTTCTTTTCGCCATTTACTCTGTGACACTCATCAATAATAAGTAGTGAGTAGTGCTCATTAAGTTTGTCTAAATTACGTGATAACGACTGCACACTCGCAAAAGTGACCTGATGGGTTAACGACTTCTCTTTTAATCCTGCGGAAAATATACTCGCCTCAAGACCAAAGCTTTTATACTTTTGAGCATTTTGCTCAACTAATTCTTTTACGTGCGCCAACACCAATATTTTTTGTTTAGCAATACGCGCAAGCTCAGCTATCACTAAACTTTTACCCGCACCTGTAGGCAGCACAATGACAGCAGGATCATTGGTTTTTCTAAAGTGTAAAACGGTGCGTTCAACCGCCTCTTGCTGATAGGGTCTAAGGGTGTAGGTCATCAAAGGTAAGAATTCTTAATCTAATTAATGGTTATGTTTTAGGAAGACAGCTTTATTTCACATTTGTTTAAATAATTTATATTCATAAACTAATATTCAAACTGTTTATAAATTTAGAGAACTATATTATGTATAAATATAAAAAAATACCCTTAATCAAAATGATTAAGGGTATTTAATTACATACTTAACTTATCTGCAATTCTAAGAAACTCTATTAGTATAAAAATATTATATTAATAGGTAATAGCTTTAAAATTTGTAAGTAGCTTGTAGGTAGGCAAATCGACCAATATTATCGTAAATCGCTGAGCCTGCACCTGTGCCAGTCGTACTTCCTGGTAAGCCACGATTGAATAAGTTATCAACACCTAACTTAAAGCCAACACCACTGTCAAAGTTATAAGCGACTGAAGCATCAGTTATAAAATATGAACCGTAACGCATTTCATTTGACGGGTTAGGGTTTGCTTCTATTTGTGTAGGATTGTATAACTCAACACCGTTAATAAAGCGTGTGCTAAAATCTACAACCAGGTTTTCATAAGTATAATCAACAGAAATACTACCCTGCCATGTTTCATTACCTAATACACCTTCATAGTCTGTGTAATTTTCAGGCTCAGCTGAGAAAGGATAATCCTTTGCTTCAATCAAATAAGTACCAATAAAGCTAGTACCAAAACTACCACCTAGAGCATCAAAATCATAACCCACCTCAAAATCTACACCAGAATTAAGACTGCGTGCGATATTAAGTGCAAAACCTTTTAATAAGGTAATTTCACTTGTATTTGGATCACGAGTTATAAGACCACAGAATTGATTGTCAATACCAGTTGGTGAATCTACACAACGGTCTATGATAGTTTGAAACCCAATACCACTAATTGTGTCATCAATATCAATTTCCCAGTAATCGGCTGTTACACTAAAGCCTTCTAACCATTCTGGCTGGTAAACAATACCTGCCGTAATTGATCTAGATTCTTCTGGCTGTAGGTCTGGATTACCACCAACTAAAGTCTCAAGCGTTGCGCTATCATAACTTGAGTCAAAATCAGCAGGTACACCAAGCGCTGCACAGTTAGCTGCACGAATAGCTCGGCCTGCATCACTCAACTGATCAAGCTCAGATACTTTACATTTATCATCTACATTGGCAAATGACTGACTTTGTCCAGAAAAGAGTTCATCAATGTTTGGCGCACGCATCGCTTCAGATACTGTAAAACGAGCACGTAATTCAGGCGTAATAGTCCAATCTAAGCCTAATTTCCAGCTTGTAGCATCACCTATAGTTGAATAATCAGCATAACGTACAGCTGTGTCAAACACTAAAGTATCGATTAAGAATACATCTTCAATTAATGGTACTGATAGTTCAAAAAACGCTTCTGTTACATCATAACCACCATCCGTTTCACCAAGTGCATTAAAGAATGTAGCCCCTGTTTTAGCAAAAGCATCTTCAATCGTCACACTTGTTTCATCACGGTACTCAACACCACCAGCAAAACCAACCATACCCGCTGGTAGTTCATAAATTGCCGAATTACTAAATGTTGCATTGAATACAGTTTGCTTGATTTCTGATGTACCAATTGATGTTGTTGTCACATAGTCAATTGCTTCTTGGCTAATTGCGCCGTCACCCATAATATTTGCTGCAACACAACCATCTGCACGAGCAGTTTCACTACGACAAACGATATTGCCACTGTCATCAAACACAGCATCAATAGCGTTAGCATAATTAGCCAAAATAACATTTGCGCCATTAATACGTTCTATCTCTGACTTACCATGAACTAAAGAGATATCCATAGACCAATCATCAGTAATATAGCCTTGGATACCTGCTACAAACCGAGTTGTTTCACGAGTATTTTCTTCTAAACGGCGACCAACATCGTTGTACATTTTGTTTACACCGATCATTGATAGCCCTTCTTCATCCATCAATGCTGCAGTGTCAGCTGATAAAAATGCATTATCTCGCTGTATCATATTTGCGCCACTAAAGAAGCGGAAGAAAGGTTGGCCTATATTTTCACCTTCTGTTTTAGAATATTTAGCTTGAAAATATGCGTTTAATTCATCTGTTACGTCATAATTCGTTTTAAAGTTAAAATTAACGCGATCAAACTTAGGTTGTATTTCTGAATATTGGCGTAAGTTAATGAAATCACAACCAGCGCTTCCACAGAATTGGCCATCATCAATAGCACCTGTATAAACATCGTTTAATGAGCTATCACCATTAAATTTACCTAAAATACCACCTGTATTTGGATTCCAAACAGTTCCTTGATTTGAAATTAAATAATAACCAGCATTAGGGACTACTATTCTATCCGGATAAGCTTCGCTATCAATTTGACCTTCTGGGCGAGATTGACCTGTCACAACATCATATGGCATGGATGCATACGATGTTGCAGTCCAAGGGTTGTCTAAAGCATTCAATGAGTTTTGTGTATTATATTCTACAGAGAATGCAGCATTACCACGCCCTTCAGCAAAATCTTTACCGTAAGAAAAAGTATATTTTTCATTTTGATAAGAACTATTATCTGCAAAACCTTTCGTTGCAGATACATTAAAACCAGTAATATCTTTCTTTAATATGAAGTTAACTACACCCGTTACCGCATCGGCACCATATACCGCAGACGCACCACCAGTAATAATCTCAACTTTTTCAATCCAAGAGCTTGGAATGGTATTCGTATCAACAGAAGATGTTCCTGGGGCACTAGAAACATGACGTTTACCGTCAACTAGTACTAATGTACGTTCACTGCCCATACCACGTAAATCTAATAAACTGATACCAGCAGTACCGATAAAACGGCCTGAGTTTGCAAGTGAATAGGTAGTTGCTAAGGCTGGTAGTTTGTTTAGTACTTCACCGATATTCAAAGCACCAGTGCTAACTAAGTCTTCGCCCGTAATTACGGTTACCGGCGATGGTGAAATAGCGCCTTCACGTAATATACGTGAACCTGTTACTTCAATGCGTTCTACTTTTTCTGCATTTTCTTCTTCTGCAGCAAATGAACTTGCTGAGAAAGCAGCTGTAGAAGCTGCACCAAAAGCTATCGCTAAACGAACAGCTTTTGAAACTTTGTTATTTAACATTTGATTCTCCCTAGAATACTATTTGTTTTTGTATTTTTTTGATCACACCTTGTTAATTAATTTGTGATCACGCTTCAGATGATAATACTTCAAACACAAGGCGGTCAACATTAAATTAACTTTAAAAGCACTTTGCATGACTTTTCATTATCATTTTTGGCGGTATTTTATTAGTTTTTTAAATTAATTTATGGATACGATTTAGAAACAAACTTGATAATTAGAAACAACATCATGGTAAACAATTGATTTTTATGAGTTTTAATAAATGATTTTTTAAATTACGCTTTGTATTCTTTTTAGATAAAATTGTAACCAAGGCCACAATTGTTAATTTACCTTTAAATTTTTTATTCACCTTTGAAGTTTATAGGCGAATAATTAACTATAAAAGACTTTTTAAGCTCATAGTTAAGCTAAAACAACGAGGCTTGTGTAGATTCAGATGCTGTGTTTAATGCGCTTAATATCATTTGCGCAACAGGGTCGAGCTGTCTTTGAATGTACAGTGGGTAGTTCAGAGTGTTTTTACCGCTATAAAGCTCAGCGCCGGTTACTGCGTAAACATATTCAATCACTTGCCCGCGTTTTATTTCAAACTCAGGATGATTCGCTTTGTATTTTTTAACAGCTTGAACATGAGGAGGAATATTTTTGATGTAATCGTTAAGGTGCTGCCCTAACCGCTTTCTATATACTAATTTACGGTCGAACTCACCATTATAAAGTTTTTGAGTGTAGCTATTTATAATATCGTGCAGTTGCTGTATTTCGAAGTTGTCAGTAAATAACGTCTCAAATAATTGTGTTTGAAACTCTTGTGCAAACTCAGTCCAGTCACTACGTACCGTTTCCATACCTTTAAATACCAGTTTTTTTTCATTATTTTTGGTTACTAGCCCTACATATCGCTTTTTAGAGCCTGTTTTTTTACCTCGTATAGTTGGCATAAAAAACGGACTGTAATGAGTTTCAAATTCAATTTCTAAATAACTATGTAAATCATAGCGTTGTTTTAAATCAGCTTGCCACATGGTATTAATATGATGAACAAGTTGGCAGCCAATTTCGTTGCATTGCTCAGGGCTTTTATCTTCACAAAGTTTTACAAACGTAGAGTCGGTATCACCATATATCACCTCAAAGCCTTGCGCTTCTATCCATTTACGGGTTGTTTGCATTATCTCATGGCCACGTAACGTGATAGAACTCGATAAGCGCGGGTCGTAAAACCGACAACCCTTAGAGCCGAGTACGCCATATAAACTATTCATAATAATTTTAATCGCTTGTGAGAGCATAGGTTGATTAGTGTCTTTTGCCTCTTGGCGAGTTTGTGTCAGGTGTGCAATTAATTTGGGTAGATGGTGCTGCGTTCTTGAGAATAACGCCTGATTAAACCCTTCAACCGCTTGCTCTGGTGCATTTAACCCTGCGATTAAACCTAGTGGGTCAATACAAAACGTACGCATAATTGAAGGGTATAAGCTTTTAAAATCCAATACCAAAACGTTTTTATACAGCCCTGGAGTCGACTCCATCACATAGCCACCTGGGCTCTCAAATGAGAGCCCATGATCGCCTAAATTGGGGGCAACATAACCACTGCGGTGTAATAACGGTAAGTATAAGTTTGTAAATGCGGCAACCGAGCCACCCATGCGTTCCAGTTCGAGCCCTGTTATTTGGGTTCTGACAATGGCAAATTCAAATAGCTTTAATTTTTCGAAAATTTGATTAACCAAAATACAATCTTGACGATTATAAGCCGCTAGAGAAAGCTTATCTTCGTTAAATTGACGAACAATTTCAGTTAGTCGGTTGTCGGTTTTTATTAATTTAGATTCGTTAAGCACACGCTCTGCAACATTGGCTAATGAAAAGCTGTCAAATCGGTAAGTGGCATTTTTTAATGTATCAATGCCATCAATGACGCACCGCCCAGGAAGCGTTAATCGGGTGTAATGACCCTTATTAATATATAAAGGTTGATTATCTCGGCCAAAGTTTAGAGTAAGTCCTAACGCCTCTGCGCGTTCTTGCAATAAACTAAAGTCAAAATCAATAACATTCCAACCAATAATAACATCAGGATCGTTATTTATAATGTACTGCTGCAACTTGGTAAGCAGGTTAATTTCGTCATAGCACCAGTCTATTTCAAATGTCGAATCACTTTGCTGCGGCTCCCCTATCATCAATACACAATCTAAGCCATTTCCCACAAGTGCTACACTAAATAACACCCCATCGCCATTACATTCTATATCCAAAGAAATAGATGTAAGCGTTGGCGTGTAATCTTTGTTTGCTTTTAACTTTGCGTCACTAATTTCAATAAAGCCATTTTTAGTTGTGGCGTTACCCGTTACCCACACACCTCCTTTAATAAAGCGCTCCATTAAAAAGCGGTCACTGTGGCGTACATCGGCTTCGTAAATAGGCATTGCTTGCTCTAAAAGAGCGCGTGCAGTATATAAACTTTTTATATCGTTAAAGTAACAGGCAACACATTCGTTGCCACTAAAATGACACAACTCAACCTTATTAAACTGCGCTTTTATATTTGCCTGTGCGAGTAAAGTATTTGCAGTATGTTGCGCTGACAATGGGATGAAAAACACTGCCTGCTGGTTTTCAATAATAACTTTAAGTGGGCCATGATCAGAGCTTAGCCAATAACACAAAGTAATACCTTGCGTATTTTTAGCGCTGTATTGTTGCCTTGATAAAATAAAGCCCTGATAGATTGCTTGTGTCAATGTTCGATCCCACTTAATATATACACTGTAATTATATACATATTTTAGGTTAATCATCACATGCTATCGAGCTCACTTAAAAAAACAATTAGACAAGTACACCAGCATGTTGCAAATAACCTAACCGATTACCGCCCTCGCAGTAGTCAAAACTATTTAGTTGCTGAAATAGCAAAAACATTAGCCGGTGAATACCATAAAAAACAACGTATTTGTGTTATTGAAGCAGGCACAGGCACCGGAAAGTCATTAGCTTACTGCCTAGGCGCTCTGCCTCTGGCATTAGCACAAAAAAAGAAACTGGTTATTTCTACGGCTACTGTGGCTTTGCAAGAGCAGTTAATCGCTAAAGAACTGCCGTTTTTTAAAAAGCACTCAGGACTCGATTTTAAATTTGATTTAGTCAAAGGTCGCCAACGTTATATTTGTGCACACAAACTTCATAATGCACTAAACAGCGATAGCCAAACTCAAATGGAGTTTATGCCTACCCTTACATCGCCATTAAGCGATATGGAAACTAAGTGCTTAAAGCAACTTTACGATGCCTATATCAATAAAAAATGGCAAGGTGATAGAGACAGCTGGGCCGATACCATTCCTGATAGAGTATGGGGGCTCATTGCTTGCGATAAGCATGCTTGCCAACGCCAGATGAAAGCACACCAAACATGTCCTTTTCAACTCGCCCGCCAGCAGTTAATGCAAATGGATGTATTGGTTATAAACCATTCGTTACTGTTAGCCGATTTAGACTTAGGGGGCGGAAAAATTTTACCCGAACCCGACAACACCATTTATGTAATCGATGAAGCGCACCACCTTGCACATATTACCCGCGACTTTTCATCTGCTGCAGCTACGATAAAAGGCACGATAGATTGGCTCGACAAACTTACTAAATTCAGTGGCAAAATGGCCAAAGTGTTAGTGGGTCAAAAAGGCATTGGGCAAAACTTTAAGTTATGCGATAGCGTTAACGATGCCAACAAAGATTTAAAAGTGGTGCGCGATATACTCGACAACGCCGATTTTGAATATTCAAAAGACGATACCTATCGCTTTGAACATGGTGAAATTCCTAAATCGTTACACGCAAAAGCAAAAGACATTAGCGAAGCCACGCTTGATGCATTACGGTGTTTAAATAAGATGCACGATACCCTCACACAAGATGTAAGCGACGGTGATATTAAACCTTATGTTGCCGACCCCATTCTGGCTGAAAGTGGGCAATACATAAACCGGTTAGAACAACTTAATAAATTATGGTTTAGTTACGCTACTAAAGGCGAAGGCACACCGCATGCGCGATGGATAAAACGACTTGAATATAAAAGCCATCATGATCACCTGCTTAGCGACTGCCCTATTGAAGTCGGTTACTATTTAAAAGATAAGCTATGGAACGAATGTGCTGGAGCCGTGTTATGTTCAGCTACCTTGAGCGCACTCGGTTCATTTGATCATTTTGCCTATGAAAGCGGCCTTGCCAAAGAGGAAGGGGTGAAATTTATTAAAGTCCCCTCTCCGTTTGACTACCCAAAACAAGCCACTTTACGCATTCCGGCCTCAAGTATAGAGCCAACAGATAAAGAGTTTAGCGATCATATTGCTAAAACATTACCCGAGTATCTAAACACTAAAAAAGCCAACTTAGTGTTATTTGCCTCTTACTGGCAAATGGACCATGTAAGTAAGTTTCTTAGAACAAAAGGATTTAACTTATTAGTACAAGGTGAAATGTCGCGAGAAGCTTTACTCAAATTACATACTAAAAATATTGATGAAGGCAAAGGCAGTATTTTATTTGGTACCCAAAGTCTTTCTGAAGGGCTTGATTTACCTGGAAAATATTTAGAAAACCTGATTATTACCAAAATTCCGTTTGCGGTGCCCACCTCGCCAATAGAAGAAGCACAAGCGGAGTTTGTGCAAAGTAAAGGGGGGAATCCGTTTTTATCGATAACCGTCCCAGACGCAGCAAAGAAATTGGTACAAAGCTGTGGTAGACTGCTGCGCAAAGAAAGTGATGCAGGCACAATAACTATTTTAGATAGACGCCTAGTCACCAAACGATATGGCAAAGCCATGCTTGACACCTTACCACCTTTTAAAAGACAAATAGATTACTGATGTTTGAACTTGCACTCGACCCAACAACTTGGGCTATTTTATGTGGCGTTGCACTTTTAGCTGGCTTTATTGATGCTATTGCTGGCGGCGGTGGATTACTCACTGTACCAGCACTGTTAACGGCAGGATTACCTCCTCATTTAACGCTTGGCACTAATAAATTGGCCGCCAGTTTTGGCTCGTTAACGGCCAGTATCACCTATTATAAAAAACAACTATTTAACCCACGATTTTGGTTTGCTTCTATTATGGCTACCGCCATAGGTGCTTTGTTAGGCACACTTATTGTTGATCATTTAAGTATCGAGTTTTTAAATAAGCTCTTACCCATTATTATTATTTTAGTGGCTTGCTACAGCTTGTTTGGTAATTTAAGTACCACACAAAGTGATGATCTGCCTAAATTAACCCGCACAATAAAAGTAAAACAGTGGCTACAAGGATTAAGCCTAGGTTTTTTTGATGGTTTAGCTGGGCCTGGAACGGGAACTTTTTGGACTGCCTCAAACGGTATGCTTTATAAAATGAGTTTGCTACTCAATTGTGGTTTGGCGCGTTCAATGAATTTTGTTTCTAACTTCATCTCTCTGATCACCTTTGTTGCACTTGGCCATGTTAACTTTTTACTGGGAATTACAATGGGCTTCTTTATCATGCTTGGTGCATGGTTTGGCGCACATTCAGCTATTCGTTTTGGCAGTAAATTTATTCGCCCAGTATTTAATACTATGGTTATACTTTTAGCGTTAAAACTAATTTACGAGGCATACTTTTAAGATGCAATCTGCTGCTTTAGACAAACTACGCCAACAAGTTGCTACGCTTAAGCAACAAGCTGAGCAATTTGATAAAGCAAAATTATTTGCTAAAAATCGTTATATGCAGGCACAGCCAAGCTTATTTGACAGAGCCGTATTTAGCACCAAAAGCATGAACTTGGTTGATTACGTAGTAGAAATAGAAGATGAAATAGCCAGCCTACCACCGAGCGATCACCGCCATGCCTACACTTACGCACTTGAGCGCATTGCTAGTCAGGTACAAGCGGTCTTTAATGTAATTAAATCGACCCCTATTTGGGTGAAAGAAAACAAAAGTCATTATAAGCCTCGTGCCAAACAGCCTATTTACAAACAAGCAGTGCAAAAAATCATGCAATCATCCCATGAGTTATATGATGAGCTTAAACAAAACCATGAGTTTGAACGCCGCCTAGTACTGATGATTGAAGAGCGTAAGTTACAAATGGAAAAAGCATCACCTGCGCAAACACAAAAACTTAATCAAGAAATTTTAACCACTCATGCACGACTCGGGCGTTGTAGAAAAGCAATTTCTGCCACCGAAGACAAAATTCAACAAGTAGAAAAACAACAGTTACGCTAATGCAGCTTTATTATCACCATCTGTACTCGCAATTAGAGTTACCTGAACGCCATCGCTTTCCAATTAAAAAGTATCAGCAGCTCAAGCATGAAGTTGAATTTTTAGGCTACACCCAGTTTATATCGCCTTCGCCAGCAACAACAGCGCAATTGAAATTGTGTCATAGCTCAGAGTACATCGCTGATTTTTTAAATGGCTCGTTAACTGACCAAGCAGTTAAAAAAATGGGATTTCCGCACTCACCTGAACTTGTTGAGCGAACCCTTTACTCTGTTGGTGCTAGCATTCAAGCCGCTGAAAGTGCAATTAAAAGTGGTTTAGCGGCTAATTTAAGTGGCGGTTATCATCATGCTTACAGCAATTACGGCAGTGGCTTTTGTATTTTTAATGATTTAGCCATTGCTGCAGCCCACCTTATTGCAACGGAGCAAGCCGACACCGTATTAATATTTGATTGTGACGTGCATCAAGGTGACGGCACAGCACAAATAACCCAACAGCACGAGCAGATAATTAGTTGTTCAATTCACTGTGAACAAAACTTTCCTCGGCAAAAACAGCACTCAAACTACGACTTTGGCTTACCTGCAAACATCACAGATGCAGAGTATTTAACAACACTAGAGCAAGCTCTTGAGTTATGTGTTCGCCTCCACCAGCCCGATATTATTTTATATAATGCGGGCGCCGATATTTATACCAAAGACGAACTTGGCTTATTTGATGTTTCTTTGGCTGGCGTATACGCGCGTGACTTTGCCGTTCTTAACTTTTGTAAGCAGCGAAACATCCCGCTTATGTGCGCTTTAGGTGGTGGTTATCAGCGTAACATCAATGATTTAGTCAGTGTCCATAAACAACTATTTAAAGCGGCTCTCGATTTATAACAATCCTTGGTATAGACTCATTAAAGACAATAACAAAGAGTGACTGGAATATGCGATTAGATGACGACATACATAATTTTTACGAAAAACTCGTTTTAGAAGAAATAGAAAAACGTAAACTTAATGAACGTTACAACGACGATGTAATGGCTGACTTTTGCTGTACCGTGCTCAATCAGTTACCACCTCGCTATATTCGATACGATGTAGACATGGCGTTTTATCTAACCCAAACAGATCGTATGGATATGGAACAACGCGTTGAACTTGCCATTAACTTTGCGATTGATCAGATTGCTAAAAAGAAAGATATTAATGAGTAACCCGCTAGAAGACGCCCCTACACACATAAAACTGGCTGTTGATTTAATTATGATATTAGAGCAACACGACGTAGAGCCCGAAGAAGTATTAAAAGCGCTCGATATCGTAAAAAGTGACTTTGAGAAAAAGCTAGTTAGTAACTAGCTTTATTCTATTGTTTGTATTTCATGAACGGTGACAACACCATCGTGTTTATTACAATCAATTTTAATTTCGCCGAATGTGCGCCTAGGTGATGTTGACCTACGGCAGGTCATGTTTTGAGCTTTAACACCAAACTGCTCAATATAAACGGCAACAATTGCATCTATTTCTTGCTTCTCGTGTGTTGTCGCAGCAGTATAAAAAGTATCATATTGTTGTGACCAATTTTCAACGCCTGCTTCTGCAGCAACACCCAACCACCCCATACCAAGCTTAGTTGATTGCTCTAAATATTGCCCTTTTAAAAACATAAACGCTAGGGTGTATTGTGCACTTTTATAGCCCAATGCAGCGGGCTCTTCTAAATAGTTAAAAGCCTCTTCAAACTCCCCTTTTCTGTATGCCTTAACACCATTATATTCTTTTTTCTTCATGGTATTATCGCTGTAAAGACTTATTGGTGACGAATTACAGCCAGTTATTAAAGCCATCAATACCAGCAAAGTGGCACTCAATTGTCGATGATTCATTATTATCCTTAATTTATTATTGTTTTTGCCCAGAAACATACACCACTTTTAAAGCATCTGCCCTAAAACCTGTTAACATAAATTTAATATTATCATGGGATTGCAAAGCTTACAGCGATTATTTTTATAAGCGCAGTTTTAATCGCCCATTAAAAATAGATAAACCTATTTTTTAATACCCTGTATTTATACATAAGGTACTTTACTTTACGCACAATGCATTTAACTGACGTAAATCTATCACTGACTGTCCGTTTGCTGAACCAGTAATAATAACTGCGCGGCCGCTTTGGCATCGTCTAATGCACGGTGATGATTGGTTAAGTCTAAATTAAAGTGTGCCGATAAATTACCGAGTGAGTATGACTTTAATCCCTTAAATGCTTTGCGTGATTCAACGACTGTACACAGTTTCGGCATTTTAAAATTAATCCCTATCCTCTCAAGCTCTTTTTTAATAAATCCATAATCAAAATTAACATTATGCGCCACAAAAATACTGCCTGATAATTGATTCAGTAACGGCGCTGCAATCTCGCTAAATATGGGCGCATTGCTTACCATGGCATCGTTAATGCCTGTAAGCGAGGTAATAAAACGCGGGATGGGACGCTCTGGGTTTATCAATGTGGTCCATGTATCAACTATTTCGCCCTGCTTTATTTTAACAATACCAATTTCGGTAATGCGGTTACCGCCTTTGAGGCCTCCTGTAGTTTCAATATCAACTACACTATAAATACGGTTAGGGTCTACATACCACTTCACCGCTGCAATATTGACTTTAAAACCACTGTTTTTTAAATTATCGATGCTCACTAGCTGGTTTCTTTTAAGCTTGTCTCCGGGCGCTTTTACCTCTTCAAAATGAACTGCGCTGTTATCAACAATCATTAAATCGGGGTAACCATCTTTTAATTGTCGATAGTTTTTTGCCATGTTTTTTAAATGGCTTAATAGCGCATTTATCGGGCTGTTTAAAATAAGCATCTCTAATGGCTTTAATACATCTTTGTGCCATCTAAATAAGCCATTTGGTTGCTCATAATACTTCGCTGCATGGTGACACACTAAACGCAGCAATTTGGAGGTACTATTACACGCAGCCAGCCGCGCTTCTATTTGTGAGGATTGATTTAAGTAAAAGGAGTCTGTTTTTAACGCTTGCGGGAAAATATCAAATTCATTGCAGGGGGGGGTTGGGGTTTCAATAAAAAGTTCCTGCCAAAAAACCAGCGCAAATAAGCTTTGCCACAAGGTATTCTCAGTATAAAAAACCTGCTTGCCTTGACGAGTGTAGTGATCACTTACACCTAACTCAACATCGCCACGGTAAAGTTCATCAACTTCTATAATACAGCGTGTACTGGCTAACATTTCACTAAGCCGTGAGCGTGTTTGCTTGTTAAATTTGCGCATTAAAAAGTCATCCGCAAAGTACAGTAACTCATCGGTGAGCGGATTTTCTATAATTTTCTCAAGTTGCGCCTTTACCCATTCTTTATTACCTAAACGGTATTGCTCTCTTATTTGAATTTCTAGTGCGTGCGTATCGTCTTCGCAGGCATTAAGTACATCAAACGCTAATACAGGGTTAGTTGTTTTTAGTTGCTTATAAAGTATGACCAATAACTTATTCTTTAGCTCTCGAGCTATAACCCCTACTGCTAATTCATTAATTAATTGTTTTGCTAGCATCTCATTTTCATTGTCATCTTTCGCGTTTTTAACAGCTAACCGAAAACGGTTTAACACATAGTTAGATTGCGCTTCCTCAATTGAGTCAAAGCGAGACAAACTTTCATTATGCCCTTGCCTAACAGGAGTTACCCCTAAATCTCTTAGTACAAACCGGTTTTGATGATTAACATCACCGGCACTGAGCCTGCCAATATACAAAAATTCAAAATACTCGTAATACTCTTCTCTATTATTGATCACGTACTGATTATACAAATGCGAAAGACGCTCTGGCTTAGATTCAAAAAATGAAATAGCGACTTCAACTAAACAACTTTTAGCAGCACTTTTTTTAAATAATGGTGGCTGCTCTTGTTGAGCTAACAACTCAATTAAGGCCGGCTTTGTTAGATGACTAAGCAGTTGCTTAGCGTCTGTTTGTGAGGGTTCATATACTAATCCGGCTGTTTTTAAATTAAAAAGTGACTGATAAGGCGAAATAATCTCTTCATAATTTAATGACTGAGTTTGCACTAAATAAGGCTTACGAGAATAAATTCGTGCTAGCATGCATTGGCTTTGCTCGTCGAGCGTGTTTATTTTATTAATAAATGTAATGTGCTTTTGCTCAAGTAAATGCATACATTTATCGCTCACAAAGCCTATTAGCTCTTTAAAATGTGCCAAATAATATTTTGCTGGTAACTCTTTTCTCATAAAAACCGCCAATGCTGTATATAAAAACAGTATAATTATTTGAGCGCTTTTAGCAACCCAATTAGGAGTTAATAGCCTTTTAGAATTTAAATTGATTCAATCTCGGGCGCTTTAATTTCAGCGAGGTTTGTTACCTAATAAACTAAGTTAAAACCGAGCACCCTTTTTATACCCTGCACCTTATCTTCACCTGTGTAGATAGCAGAACCCTTCAAGCAGTGCGTGTTTAACATTAACGAAGCGTTAGTACCTATTTACGGGCATTCACATGGCAAAAGATCTATTTTGCTTAAAAACCAAACACACTGCTGAAACTTCAATCTCAAAAGATAAACAGACCCTCGCACAACTCAATTAATTTATTTATGCATACGTATTACTATTGAAATATCTTTTTTAGCGTGATTACTCTGTGCTAAGGTTGCCCGCAAATTATTAGTGGTACTTTAACTTCATTACACATAATAAAAATTAGGATTGAACAACATGACAACACAGCATGCAACTAAAGGTGAGCAAAGCGCAGCGGCAAAGTGCTCACTTTTATACGTTATTTTTATATCGGCTGTTGCCGCCATTGGTGGCTTTTTATTTGGTTTTGATTCAGGCGTTATAAACGGCACTGTATCGGCATTAGGTAATACATTTAACTCAAGCAGTGTAGCAACAGGGTTTAATGTTGCCTCTGTTTTACTTGGTTGTGCGCTGGGTGCTTTAGCTGCTGGCCCATTAGCTGACAAATTTGGCCGTCGCGCTATTATGATTGTCACTGCACTTATATTTGCTATCAGTGCATTTGGCTCTGGTATTGCTGATAGCTCAGCTGAGTTTATTTTTTACCGCTTATTTGGTGGATTAGGTATAGGTGCGGCATCTGTTTTAGCGCCGGCTTATATTGCAGAAGTAGCACCTGCCAGCTTACGCGGCCGTTTAGCAACACTGCAGCAGCTTGCTATTGTGCTGGGTCTGTTTGCTGCCTTTTTAAGTAACTACCTAATTGCTAATGCCGCAGGCGGTGCCGAGGGTATTTTACTGTTAGACTTAGCTGCATGGCGCTGGATGTTTTGGGCTGAACTGGTTCCTGCAGGCTTATTTTTGATTGGCGTACTTTTTATTCCTGAGTCACCGCGTTACTTAGTCGCACAAGGCAAGCTTAAACACGCTAAAACTGTATTTAATAAAATCTCAAATGACGATGCTGATACACAAATCAGTGACGTAAAGCAGTCTCTGAAAAGTGATAAAAAACCAAGTATTCGCGACTTATATATTGATGGCAGTAAAAAAGTACACCCTATTGTTTGGGTGGGTGTGGCCTTGTCAGTGTTTCAACAATTTGTTGGTATTAACGTGGTATTTTATTACGGTTCAGAACTTTGGCAAGCCGCTGGTTTTGATGAATCACAATCACTGTTTATAAACGTGCTTGCGGGTACCACTAATATTTTGTCTACTTTTATTGCCATTGCTTTAGTTGATAAAGTGGGACGTAAGCCATTGTTACTGGTAGGTAGTATAGGTATGTTTATTAGTTTAAGTGCACTTACCTACACCTTTGGCAGTGCAGGCCTTGATGAAGCGGGCAAGTTAGCACTTAGTGAAAATATGGGTACCTTTGCTTTAATAATGGCTAACCTGTTTGTGGTATTTTTTGGTTTAAGCTGGGGCCCAATTGTGTGGGTACTGCTTGGCGAAATGTTTAATAACCGCATCCGTGGTGCAGCGCTTGCAGTTGCTGCTAGTGCGCAGTGGATAGCTAACTTTGCTATTACTATGACCTTCCCTATCATGCTAGGTAGTATTGGTTTAGCAGGCGCCTATGGTTTTTACACTCTCTCAGCGTTTATTAGTGTGTTCTTTGTGGTCAAATACATTAAAGAAACACGCGGCATGAAATTAGAGTCAATGTAATTACTTGGCTGGAGTAAAATAGCGCTTAATAATGCTGTTTTACTCCAGCGTATTTAACCCTCCTTTGTAAGCACTTTCATTACCTGTTCCTCATCCACAAACAATATGCTTTTTTAGTATATATAATCTTTTAAAGTTCTTTTTTGGAATATAAAAAGTTAGCTATTGTTCACCAACTTTTTCTACTTAATCTCAATTTAAATGAAAAAACAGTTACTCTCAGGCCTTGTTTTCACCTCTGCGTTAAGCACATTTAATGTATTTGCAACGAATGGCTATTTTACCCATGGCTACGGTATGACTCACAAAGGCATGGCAGGTGCTGGTGTAGCGTTATCAGAAGAATTAATGTCGGGTGCAAATAACCCGGCTACTTTTTCAGCTAATGGCACGCAAATGTCGGTAGGTATAGAATTATTTGCTCCTGAGCGTAACTACACCGCTGCAAAGGTCGATGAATACTTTCCCAATGCACTGTATTTGGACGCAACCACCAAAAAAAGTGATAACAGCTTATTTGCAATTCCCGAATTTGCTATTGGCCATCAACTAAATGAGCGCATTAATATTGGCCTATTAGTTTACGGTAACGGCGGAATGAACACAGAATATGTGGCTGATTCTGCCCCTCAAGGCACATTTTATGGCGGCACCACTGGTGTTGACTTAAAACAGTTATTTGTCAGCCCAACCATGAGCTATCAATTAAATGAACAAATACGCCTAGGTGTATCTGCTATTTATGTAGTGCAACAATTTGAAGCACAAGGTTTGGCAAATTTTGCCGCCTTTTCGCAAAAGCCAGAGGCGCTGTCTAATAATGGCGTTGATACCAGCACAGGCATTGGAATGCAACTTGGGATCAGCCACATTATTAACTCGTCATTTAGCTGGGGCGCCAGTTACCGTTCATCAGTGTCTATGGATGAATTTGACCGTTACAGCGGCCTGTTTGCAGAGCAAGGCGGGTTTGATTTACCAAGCTCTATTCAGCTCGGTACCGCTTGGCAGTTTTTACCATCGCACCAAGTGGTGTTTGATTGGCAAAAAATAAATTACAGTGAAGTAAAAAGTATCGCCAACCCTATTACTAATTTAATGTCAGCGCCACTAGGGGCTGAAGCCGGAGCAGGCTTTCGTTGGCACGATATGAGTATTTATAAACTGGGTTATCAATGGCAACGCACTGAGCAACAAAAAATTAGGTTTGGTGCTTCTTATACCGAGCAACCCATTCCATCATCTGACATTTTATTTAATATTTTAGCGCCCGGTGTACAAGAATGGCATTTTACAGCAGGCATTAGTCATGCACTTAGTGACGCGGTGCAATTTAACGCAATGGCTTTTTATTCACCTTCTAAAAATGTAGCAGGTGCAAACTATTTAGCGCCTAATCAACAACTATCAATTTCAATGGAACAATCAGGATTGGGTGTATCCCTTGCTTGGAGGATTTAAACGATGACAACCGAATTCACACCACTATCTGGGGCTATTGGCGGTGGTTTAATTGGTCTAGCCTGCGCGTTATTACTGGTTTTATTTGGTAAAGTGGCGGGAATTTCAGGGCTTATAAAATCAATTTTTAATCCACTGGCAGCAGCTTCTCGTTGGAAACTTTGTTTTATGATGGGGTTATTACTAGCAGGTGTATTTATTCAATTATTTGCCCCTGAGCTGTTAGTAGGTGAATTAAGCTTATCCCCTTGGATGATTATTATTGCAGGGCTTTTGGTCGGTGCGGGAACCACGTTAGCGAATGGCTGCACCAGTGGTCACGGCGTGTGTGGTATGTCGCGCTTTTCGGCTCGTTCATGGGTATCAACCTGTACGTTTATGGCAATCGCCATTATCACCGCTAATTTAGTAGGGTAAATCATGCACGCAATTATTACGCTTATTTTAGGGTTTGTATTTGGTTTGGGACTAATTATTAGTGGCATGACCAACCCAGATAAAGTGCTTAACTTTCTCACTTTTAATCAGCAATGGGACGGTAGCTTAATTATTGTTATGGCTGTTGCAATGACCATTATGATGGGCGCATGGTTTTGGCTCACTAAAAAAGGCACGCCGGTGTTTACCGACAAACTAAGCCTTAGCGATTTAAAAAAGGTCGATACGCGGTTAATTACTGGCTCTATTTTATTTGGTTTAGGTTGGGGCTTAAGCGGCGTGTGCCCGGGCCCCGGGCTTGTACAACTGGTATCACTTAAAACAGAGTTTTGGTTATTTTTTGCTTCCGTACTTGGCGGTATGTGGCTGACCAAAAAAGTATAATATGAATTGCCGAGCACGCCTCGGCCACTTAGCATGCTAACCGTGATCTATGCTGTGTGCTCTTCAGCTGCTGCTCAACTGAGTATATTACCAATCACTGTATATAAATCATCGCTATTAAAGGGTTTGGCTATAAAGTCATCCATACCAACAATTAAACAGCGCTGCTTATCTTCTTCATAAGCATTTGCAGTGATCGCCACTATAGGTACTCGTAAGCCGGTTTTAATTTCAGTGGTTCTAATCGCGCGAGTGCATTCATAGCCATCTATGTTCGGCATTTGGCAATCCATTAAAATCAAATCAAACGACTGACTCTTCAATACTTCAAGCGCCTTTAAGCCATCTTCAGCCATTGTTAAACTCACTTTAGTAGGCTCAAGCATTTTTGCAATCACCTGTCGGTTAATCGCATTATCCTCTACCAACAGTATGCGTTTATCCAAAAGATTTGGCTGCGAAGCTGTTTTTTTAGGTAACTTTGAAGGAACGTCTGCTGATTCTGGCGCACTAATACTAAAGGTGAACGTACTACCTTTACCCTCTTCACTGTGTAAATGAATTTCACCGTCCATCATTCTTATTAGCTTTTGAGAAATAGCCAGCCCCAGCCCTGTTCCGCCATACTTACGTGCAACGCCCACATCAGCTTGAGTAAACTCACTAAATAATAATGATTGCTGTGTCTTTGCAATACCAATACCGCTATCTTCAACGCTAACCTGAAGTTTATTATCGCTATAATCGAACGATAACCGCACAAAGCCTTGCTCTGTAAATTTATACGCATTAGAGAGTAAATTAATAATCACCTGATTTAAGCGTAATTCATCAACACTAATGTACAGTGGTAAATTTGTGGTTTGAATTATGCTAAATTCTACTTCTTTAGTACTAACAATCGGCGTAAATAAAGAGCGTATATTTTCGATAAATGGAGCTAGCTGCGTGGGTCTACTATTTAGCTCCATGGCATTTGCTTCAATTTTAGAAAAATCTAAAATATCGTTAAGAATATTAAGCAAATTTTTTGCGCTTTTTTGCTGCGTGAGCAACAACTCTTTTTGTTCATTACTTAAAGACTGATCTCGAAGCAAAACCTCTCCCATACCTAATATTCCATTCATAGGTGTGCGAAGTTCGTGACTCATATTAGCTAAAAATTGTGACTTAGCGATATTTGCTTCATTAGCGAGTTTAACGGCTTGTGTTAGCTCAGTTGTTTGTTCTGCTACTTTATCTGCTAGTTGCTGATTAAATTGACTAAGTTGTTTATTAAGGTCTTCATTTTTTACATTAGAGGCTTGCAAACTTTTGATTGAATGCTGAAGTGCATTGCCCAGCATTTCAAATTGTTGCTGTAATTGCAGTACTTCATACCAACTAGAATCGGTATTAAATACGTGTTTTTTAGTTTTACTAAAGCTGTTGATTAAATTAGTTAACTCTATGATGGGTTTAACCAGCAAATGGGTGAATTTATAAATAAATAATACCACCAGTGCAATGGAAAATAGCCCCAGCAACATAGTGGGCAACCAAGCAGCCACTACCACCAAGCTTAAATATTTACGATTGTAAAGCGATATAACCTGCCAACCTGTGGTGTCGTCAACATACTGATTTGTATGATACACCTCGTTATCATTAGAACGAAAAAGCTGATTACCACTTAAACGTTGGATACTAAGATCCTGCTGTTTAAAATCAGTCAGCACCGTAAACTGACTTAACGAGCTAAATACCACTTTTTTATCGGCATCAAGAATAAGTAAATCCCCTTTATACTCAAATAAATTGGGAATAAACCGCTCTAACTGATCTAGCTTGAGCGACCCCTCAACTACACCATAAAACTCATCATTTTTATAAATGGGAGCCGAAAGCGCAACAATAGGTTGATCGCCTAATCCTCTGCCTTGAAAAACGCCACTGCTGTAGCCTAAGGGGAACTGCTGAGCCTCAGCGAAATAGGGACGATCATTAACATAACGCTGACTCTGACTTAAACCACTGAGCAATTCACTGGGTATACTTTTCTCAACATAACCTTCGGAGCTCGCATACAGACTAGTTGCAAAACCAGGGTATAAAGCCATTAGCCGCTCAAGCTGCTGCTGTATTGGTACTCCGGCACTCATTGCATCACTGGTTATTACCATTGCATTTTTATGAAACAACAAATAGTCACTAAGCTGGGCACTGATCGAGCGTGATTTTTCTTTAAGTTGCGTATTTACTTCGTATTCTAAGCGCGAGTAATGCTGATTAACCAAAAAGACACTGGTGATCAAAACCACCAAAACAATAATGATACTGACAACATAACTTAATATACGGGCCAGAGGCTGCCCTTGATAAGCCCGGCTTGCGTGGGGAACAAACACACTCACTAAGTCGACCAAAGCTAACGCTATCATGGCATTGATAAAGTATTTTGAGGCAGCCACAACAAGCGTGAGCCAAGGCAGGCCTATAACAAAGTGACCCAAAGCCCACACCAGTGGTAAGCCGACTAAAAACCAAAACACTGCGCCTAAAGGAAGTATTGGCTTAGAACGCTTTAAGCAAAAGGTATAAAGCCAAAACAGCTCAAGCACATAAACAATACTGGTCCAGCTATGCCCCCAGCGATAAAATAAAAAACCAGTGACAATAGTTAAACTAAGGAGGGAATAACGAAGCCCAGCAAACACTAAACTGAGTATTACAAACGTCTGACCAAATAAAAATTCAGAGCTATCAAAAAAATACAGAGGTAAAAGGTTAGCGCATCCCCCCAAAAGCCCTAATAATATAGCAAGCGCCCACTTATTCCTCTGAGACGTCATATTGACCCTTAATAGCTTATTAAACACCTGCGGCGTAAAGTATAATCATGAGTTTTAATTATTGCTCACTCATTAGCTATTGTCTATAAAGGTAAAAATTTAGCTAAGTGGGTATGATCTAGAATTAGTGTACGAATAATATAAATAAGAAATATTGAAAAATGGAATTTTAATACACCCAAATGAGGAATTTGGGTGGCAGTCTTACCAGCCACATCTCGGCACACACGTCACAAACTGTGGCTGCTCCCTTCCGGGCCTGACCAGGTTCGCCTGCTAGTGTTGCGAGAGGACCAATAAGACTACCATTGAGGGCCTTGGTTGGCGCAATTGAGATTATCTCTACTTTTACTCTGTTATTCAAGGGATAATCAAAAAAGAAAGTGCGATTGCACACTTCATATACAATCGCAGGGTATTTAGTTATTAAAGCGGTTATTAATTACTCTCTAACTGCGCTTTTATATTACGTAGCGCTGCTTTTACCTTTTTCATGTTCTCTGGGCCCATGCGTAAAAGTTGTTTTTGTGCAGCGGGTAATTGCTCCCACTCAGAAAACGCATACTGATAAGTAACCGAGTCACGCAATAAAGGTAAGCTGCCTTTTGGCTCTGGAGTATCAAGTAGCAAGTCAATGGCATCTTCAAGTGTTTGTGTAAACTCATCATCGCCATAGCCAATTTCAGTGTATGCACTGTTGATTAGCGGTTTATATTCTTCATATAAACGAACAGCTTGTGCGGCACTCATACTTGTTAGTACTTTTACATATGGGGTGTAGCGTTCATAGCTATTAGGATCAATGGTTAAAATATCGCCTTCGTTTACGCTAAAACCTTCTTCTAACTTTACAACTGGGGTATGTTTCTTAGCTACCTTACCTTTTGCTAAGTTATCGATAAACACCACACCACGACGAATAACATCATCGTTTAACACTAGGCTCATTGCCGCATCGCCTAAGTATTCATCTAATTTTGCAACCACGACAGGATCACTGTCATTTAATGTTGGTAAAGGCACAACCTCAGACTCTGGCTCAACGTCTGGGCGCTGTGTTGGCACTGCTAACTCTTCAGGTTTTTCTGGCTTAACCGATGGTGCACCGACCACTGGGTCGTTTTCAGGTTTTAGCTCCATAACGGGTTGCTCTTTTATGGGTTCTTCAACCTGCATAACTGTTTCTGGGGCTTCGCTTGGTTTTAATAATACAAACGCGGCGGCAATAATAATGATTAATAAAATAACCCCTGCGAAGATAAGGTTGTTATTCGGTGGACGTTTTTGAACATCTGATTCTGATGGTTTATCTGACATACGAACTCCATAAATATAAAAATGCGATACCGTTTAGAGTACTCTAAACAGATTTAATTCCTAACTTACACTAATATTCATTAATAAGTAGGGTCTGTTGACCTTTCCGGATTAAAATTTGTTCAGCCCCCTTGGGTAGAGGATGTTTAATTTTTAAGCTACGTTATCACCTATTTTTGGGAAGTAACCACAATACATAGGCTCAGCCTTGCCTAAAAAACAAACACACTACTAAAAATTCAACCTCGAAAGATAAATAGACTCTAACATATCCTTTGATTCTTCTAGCTTAAAGACTTACAGTAAATAAATAAAGTAAAGACAGCGAACAGTTTAAATACCTAACATGAAAATTAAGCAAGTCGATCCTAGTAAACCTAAAATTGCCTTATTACTAACAGGTGGTGGTGCCCGAGCGGCTTATCAAGTGGGTGTTTTGAAAGCGTTGGCGCAAAGTATGCCCAGAACCGCCCCGCTCCCCTTTAGAGTGATAAATGGCACCTCTGCCGGTGCAATTAATTCTGCGGCCTTAGCATGTTACGCCTCATGTATGCATTTAGCGGTAAGAAAACTAGAAACAGTTTGGAAAAACTTTTCAACTTCGATGGTATATAAAAGCGACTTTTTAAGTGTGTTTGGTCATATTACCCGTAATATTTTAACCAGTTTCCAGTCAGAGCATATAAACCATCCACCAGCAAGCTTGTTAAATAACCGACCACTTAGAAAACTGTTAAACGATATACTGGATTTACATCGTATTGAGCGTAATTTACACCGTGACTATTTAGAGGCGCTGTCTATCACTGCATCCAGTTATACTACTGGCGATTCTGTTGCTTTTTTTCAGTCAAATACGCAGCATTCTTGGCAACGAGCCAAGCGCGAAGGACGCGCTACTCGTATCAATGTTGAACACCTAATGGCCTCAAGTGCCATTCCTATGGTGTTTCCAAGTGTGAATATTTATAACCATTACTTTGGCGATGGCTCAATACATCAGCTTTCACCTTTAAGCCCCTCTATTCACTTAGGGGCAAATAAAATATTTATTATTGGGGTTGATCAACCCAAAGAGCCACATCCTCCAGGGTACTCTGCACATTTCCCAGGGCTTTCGGCCGTGGCAGGGCATTTACTCGACAGTGTATTTACCGACACTATGCAATCTGATTTAGAGCGCTTGGACAGAATAAACCGCACACTCGGTTTACTGCCCAATAAGCATAAGCATCAAGAATTGAAACAAATAGATAGCTTTATTATTAATCCATCGCAAAACTTCAATGCCATTGCCGCGCAGTATTACGATGATATGCCTTGGGCGATAAAAGTTTTATTACGTATGATCGGGGTAAAAAAGCGCTCTCAGTCGAGTTTGACCAGCTATTTGTTATTTGAAAAACGCTACACCCAGCATTTAATTCAAATCGGATACGACGATGGTATGAAACAACTCCCTGAAATCAGAAAGTTCTTAGAGCTAGAGTAAGTTTTTTTGCTTGATGGGCTACTCTATACCATCAAGTAAATAATGCTCAACACGTTCTACACGCCGTGGTTTACCTTGCAGCACTAGAATATCATTAGCATACAATATTGTGTGTTCTTGTGGTGTGTCTATTTCTTCGCCCTCGCGGCGAAGCGCCTTAATTAGCACTTTTCTTTTTGCTAAATTGAGTTCGCTAATTGCTTTATTAACCGCAAATGCTTTATCTGGTAAGGCTATTACATGTAAATACTCTAAACGCTCTGGCAAGTTGGTATCGCTGTCAATATTTTCGCCGGCAAAAAAGCTTTGCAATAATTTATAACGGTTTCGTCGCTCACTACTAACACGGCGAATAATACGGCTCATTGGCACACCAGACATTGACAAAGCATGCGACACCAACATTAAGCTTGCTTCAAGCGCCTCAGGCACAACCTCAGTAACCCCTAGCGCTTTTAAGCGCTCTAACTGACTATCATCACGGGTTCTTATGAGTATTTTAACCTTAGGTGCAACCTGTTTAATGGCATTAATGACTATTTGAGTTTGTTGAAATTCGGTAAAAGTAATAATGACTAGTCGCGCTCGCTCTACCCCCGCACACTTTAAAATATCTTTTTGCTCAACATGACCAAATATTAAAGGCTCGCCCGCCGCTTTTCCTTCTTGTACTAAAATGGGGTCGCTCTCTATTGCCACATAATCAATTGCCTCTGGGGATAAAAAGCGGGCAATAGTTTGTCCTACTCGAGAAAAACCGCATATCACCACATGGTTATGATAAAGAGTGCTACTTTGAAGCTCGTCTTCAAAGGCAAACTTTGCGCGCTCTAACATGCCTAGTCGTTTCAAAATAAAAGGGGTTTTATCAATTAAATAGGGCGTAAGCGCCATAGAAATTACGCCCATGGCAATTAAAAATGATACTTGCTCAACGCTCAGCAAGTTATGCTGTGCAGCGAGTGCAATTAACACAAAGCCAAACTCACCCATTTGCCACAACATTATAGCGCACGCTAACGCATCTTGTTTTCGCTCTCCCATAAATAAAGAAGATAACATCACTACGGCAATTTTTAAGATTAAGATGCCCATCAAGGCAACAATAATAATACCCGCATGATCAACAACAAAACCAATGTCTAACTGCATCCCCACGGTTACAAAAAATAACCCCATGAGAATATCGCGAAACGGGCGAATATCGGCCTCTAATTGATGACGATAGTGGCTCTCCCCTAGCATCATGCCTGCTAAAAAAGCCCCTAATGCCATCGATAAACCAAAAGAGTATGTGAGTAACCCTGCAAACAAAGACACCAATAACGTGGTTAATACAAACAGCTCATCGCTTCGTGCTAGTGCCACTTCTTTAAACACCTTGGGCAAAACCCACTTGCCAATAGCCCATAGCAATACACACACAAACGCGCCTTTAGTCAGCGCAAACAGTAATGCCCAACCAATACTATTGGGATCACTGCTGGCAAATAATGGCAAAATAATGAGTAACGGCACAACCGCAATGTCTTGAAATAGTAAAACACCGATTGCCAATTGCCCTCGGCGTTTATTTAAATCACCACTCTCTTTTAATAATTTAGCAACCACCGCCGTAGAGGAGAGCATAATAATAATGCCGATGGTAAAACTAGTTAATAAACTAAAATTTAATAAATAAAGGATTAAAATAAGCAAGATACTGCTGACTATGACTTGCAATGAGCCTAAGCCAAATACGATATTTCGCATTGCCATTAAGCGCGATACAGAAAACTCCAGCCCTAAACTAAATAACAAAAACACAATACCCAGCTCAGCAATAAAGTCCATTTCATGGCTTTGTGCCATCCAACCAACGCCATGGCCACCAGCTAGTAAACCTACCGCTAAATAAGCTAATACAGGGGGAAGCCCTATTCGCTTAAATAGCCATACAAATAGAACCGCAGCAACTAAAAGTCCAAAAACCTGAGCATTAATATTTTGCAATGCAATCCTTATAAGCAATCAATGGAATGTAACTTAACTATAGCAACCGTATAAGTTTCAGCCAGAATGTAAATATGGCATATAACCTGCTTAGTTATAAAAAGTAATACTATAGGGGGAAGAAATAGTGGAAAACGTTCATATTTTGACACAACGTATCTCTGGTCGCGGCGAATTTTTGCCGTTCTCAGCAGAGCAATATAATAGCAATACACCGACAGCACTGCATGAGCTAGCAGCTAAACTGCAAACGAGCTTAGTTTTAGAAGATATTTTAGGAACGTTTGCAAATTTTGCAAGACAACTGCTTAATTTTTCTGGTGTGCATTTTAAAGCAACAAGTATTGATGTAAAAACACCCAATAGTGATGTTGAAAATCCAGCGTACTCGTTTGATTTAAAAGTTGAAAATGAGTACTTAGGCACATTAACTTATTATACAAAGTATCCGCTTAGTGCGGCTATTGAGAAAAAGCTACAACACTTTCATAGTGTACTAATTTATCCATTGCGTAATGCGCTTATGTATAACCGTGTATTAAGGTTAGCCACAAAAGATTCATTAACCGGATTAAACAACCGTAGTCAATTTAATGACATGTTGCTACAAAAGCTTGAAAATCATCGACGTAACGGTCATTCGTTTAGTTTAATGCTGCTTGATTTAGATAATTTTAAGCAAGTAAATGACAACTATGGTCACAAAATTGGCGATGACGTTTTAATCGAGTTTGCTGCGGTTTTATCTAGTAGTATTAGGGGGACTGATTCGGTATTTCGCTTTGGTGGCGATGAGTTTTCAATATTAATCGAAGACCCGGCTTTTACCACCAATAAAGTGGTGGCTGAACGTATTATGCGTTTAGTCAGAAACTCACCGATTATGTCTAAATACAACGTCACAGCCAGTATTGGTTTTACGCTGACTAATAGCGACGATTGCCAGAACGAGATATTTTCTCGCGCAGATAAAGGCTTATATAAAGCAAAAGCATCTGGGCGAAACTGCGCAAAAGCCTATTAAGTAATAAAAACATTATTTTTAAAAAGCCTAGCCTCCCCCGCTGGGCTTTTTTACGCTACTTTTTTAATATCACGTGCTTATAAATGAGCAACATGGCGCAAAAGCCAAAAAAGAAGCCACTGAGTAAATTAAGCAATGCGGCAATTGTCGCAAGCGGTGTAAAAAGCACTAACAGTAAGGGCATACTCACCCCTAAAATGAAAAATACGCCCCCTTTACCTAACCAATAGGCAAGTAAAATGGCGGCACATACCATACCGCCCAACACAGCGTAGCCTAATGTAATTATATTAAGGGTTAAAAATACATTCGCTAAAACCGCAATCAATAGCGTAATTAATATGCCAGTAGGTGCCTTATTTATAAGCGACAGCCCAACATGAGGTTGTTGACTCATGATTTATACTCCCAAATAACTCCATTCTCATCTTTATGGTTATCACTAACAAAATAACCAACCACTTGAACTAGCTCATCATTGTAAAAAATTAATGGAATATGAGCACGCAGCCAAGGGGCTACTTTTGCATCTTTAAACCAATGTTTAAGACTATTACTGCCTGGTTTTTTGAGTGGTTTAATACGCGCACTATTACAGTTAAAACGAACACTGACTTGTTCATCAAGTTTAGGGGCGCGTATACCCACTCCCTGCAGGCATTGTAGTATTTGTCCGTCATTCAGCACTAATTCGTGATTTGTTACGCGTTCAATATTAACGGCTAAAGGCGTCGGTTGCACAAAATACAGATAACCTTGATGACGGCGTATTTGTCCATCGCTTAGCTCAATAACCATTTGCGCATCAGCTTTGGCATGAATAGCCTGACTCATTATTTGCATTAACTGTTTTTGCGAAGGCATGGTATGAGTAAATAAAGCCAGCCATGCGCGCAGAAGATTCGCAATGCGAATAGCGCTGTAATGAGCCATATTTTGTATATTAAGCGCCTGATGTTGGTTAATACACTGTGCGAGATCTTGCTGGGTATATTCATCAAGCAGTGCTTGTTGCTGTTGTAATAATTCTATACTACGGGCTGTACACTGCTCAAACCCAGTAAAACGCTCAGCCAACTTAGGCACGATTTGTTGACGCAAAAAATTACGATCAAAGCGTTCATTGGAGTTTGACTCATCAGTAATATGGCTAATATTAAATTGCTGAGCAAACGCTTCTATGTCGCTGCGTTTTACCCCAAGTAATGGCCTGTAGCACTCACGGCCACTTTCAAGCACGCGAGTTTGCTGCATAGCGCCGAGCCCTTTTAAGCCTGAGCCGCGCTTTAAACGAAGTAGAAATGTCTCTACTTGGTCGTTTAAATGCTGGCCTAACAAAATGACACTATCACTTGGGCTGTGTTCATCAAGCGCTTGATAACGCGCTTCGCGAGCCTGCGCTTCAATACTGGTGCGCGATTTCGGCTCAATAATGACGTTTGCCGCCTTAAAATCAATTGAAAGCTGCTCACAGCGTGCATGGCAAAATTGCCGCCAGTGATGGGCGTTATCACTTAAGCCATGATTGACATAAATTGCACTTAAATCTAATTGCGGGCACTGCTGTTTTAACGCATGCATTACCTGCAACAGCACCACCGAGTCTACCCCACCAGATAAGGCTACTGTAAATGTGAATTGCCCATTTTCTAAGTAGTGATTAAGGGATTTTTTTACCTGCAGATAAATAGGTGTTTTGTGCATTAATATACCCAATGAGTAAATTGCTAATAACCCGAACAATAAAGGCTCTACGTTACGGTATTTTAAAACAAAAAAAGCCGCATAGGCGGCTTTTTTCTATATTTAGCTATTTTTAACAATAACCAAACGACATTAAACGCTTGTAACGTTGGTCAAGCATCTCTTCAAGCGATAACGCTTGTAGGTCTGCTAAATCTCGCTTAAGGCGTACTTTTAAGTTACGTGCCATCGCATCATAATTACGGTGCGCGCCGCCTAGAGGCTCTTCAACTAAATTATTAATTAAATCTAGCTCTTTAACACGCTCTGCTGTTACACCCATTGCCTCTGCAGCCAATGGTGCTTTGTCAGCACTTTTCCATAAAATAGAGGCACAACCCTCTGGTGAAATAACCGAGTAAGTGCTGTATTGCAACATGTTTACTCTGTCGCCCACACCAATGGCTAATGCACCACCTGAACCACCTTCACCAATAACAGTACAAATTGTTGGTACTTTAAGTGCGGCCATTACTTTTAGGTTACGTGCAATTGCTTCAGACTGACCACGCTCTTCAGCGCCAACACCAGGGTATGCACCTGGGGTGTCGATAAAGGTCATGATTGGCATTTTAAAACGCTCTGCCATTTCCATTAAGCGCAATGCTTTACGGTAACCTTCAGGTTTTGGCATGCCAAAATTACGTTTGATTTTTTCAGCAGTACCACGGCCTTTTTGCTGACCGATCACCATTACTGGCTCACCATCTAAACGGGCTACGCCGCCTAAAATGGCAGGGTCGTTAGCAAACGTGCGATCACCCGCAAATTCGTCAAATTCCGTAAAAATACGCTCGATATAATCTCGAGTATAAGGACGCAACGGATGACGTGCTAACTGTGATACTTGCCAAGCGCCTAGTTCAGAGAAAATTTTCTCCTTCATTTGTGCGCTCTTTTCTTTAAGTTTACTGACTTCCTCTTCTAATCCAAGGTCTAATTCGCCAGCGCGGCTTACATTTTGTAATTCTTCAATTTTTGCTTCTAATTCTGCAATTGGAAGCTCAAAATCAAGATAATTGAGGCTCATGCTCTAAACTACCTAATTAGTTAAATTCTAGTTCTACATTTTGCGCTGCCATCAGCGATAACTTATGAATTAAGTCGTCACTTGGCGTAACACACCATTCGATCCCTAGGGTTAATTGCACCAACGCATCGGGGCGTTGATAATATACCTTGATCGGACACGTTCCCATTTTGTATGGTTCGAGTACTTTTTGTAATTTATCGAAGAAACCAGCCTCGATCTGCACCATATTCAGCGTCATCTTAATCGCTTTTATACGCTTTTCACGCGCCTGAGCAATGGTGTTTATTTCTCTGGCGGTCATTGTAATACCACCAGAGAAGTTATCAAAGCTGACCTGTCCGGATATCACCAAAATATTGTTGATTTGCAACATATCTTGGTACATTTCAAACTGTTCTGGAAACAAGCGTACATCAATTCGGGCGCTTTTGTCATCTAAAGTTATCAGCCCCCAACGATTTCCTTTTTTATTAATTAAGGTTCTCGCTGCAATCACTAAACCTGCTCCGGTTGAGACTACATCACGATTAGTTGGTTGTAAGTCGATGAGTCGCCCACTGGTATAATGCCCAAGCTCTCGTCGATACTGGTTTATAGGATGTCCGGTTAAATAAAGGCCTAGGGTGTCTTTTTCGCCATCAAGCCACTGATTATCCGTAAGCGGTGTTGCTTTTATAAACGCTTGCTCTACTTCATCAGGCTCTGTAGCCAATAAACCAAATAAATCACTTTGCCCTAATAATTCAGCTTTGTTGTGCTGATCGGCTGCGCGCATCGCATCTTTTAAGCTGGCTAATAGTGTTGCTCGCCCTGGCTGAGTTTTTTCAGGCCCTAGTTGGTCTAATGCGCCTGCATAAATTAATTTCTCGGTAACGCGTTTATTTAAGCGTTTTAAATCAACACGCGCACAAAAATCAAATAGGTCTTTAAATGAGCCGCCTTTTGCTCGCGCCTCTAATATGGCATCAACCGGCGCTTCACCTACGCCTTTAATTGCCCCTATGCCGTAAACAATTTCACCTTGAAGGTTAACAGTAAACTTGTATTCACCCGCGTTTACATCGGGCGGTAACAAAGTGAGTTTCATGTTTTCACACTCATCCACCAGCGTTACTATTTTGTCGGTGTTATCCATATCAGCCGACATTACCGCCGCCATAAACTCGGCCGGATAATGCGTTTTCATCCACAGCGTTTGATACGATACTAATGCATAAGCTGCTGAGTGAGATTTGTTAAAACCGTAACCCGCAAACTTTTCAACCAAGTCAAATATTTTTATTGCCAGTTCGCCGTCAATACCGTTGTTACGTGCGCCTTCTTCAAAGGTTGAGCGCTGTTTTGCCATTTCTTCAGGCTTTTTCTTACCCATAGCACGACGTAACATATCAGCGCCACCCAGTGTATAACCGGCCAGCACCTGCGCTATTTGCATAACTTGTTCTTGATACAAAATAATGCCGTATGTCGGCTCAAGAATCGGCTTTAAACTTTCGTGTTGGTATTGCGCATCGGGGTATGAGATTTCTTCTCTGCCGAGCTTTCGGTCGATGAAGTTATCTACCATGCCTGATTGCAGTGGACCTGGGCGGAACAAGGCCACTAGGGCTATCATATCTTCAAAGCAATCGGGCTTTAATCGGCGGACTAGGTCTTTCATGCCGCGTGATTCTAGCTGGAATACCGCGGTGGTTTCAGCGCGCAGCAGTAACTCTATACTTTTTTTATCATCCAATGGAATGGTGTTGATATCGACCGGCTGTTTGCCTTCACGCTTTAAGCGCTCATTGGTCATATCCAGCGCCCACTGTAATATGGTGAGCGTACGTAAGCCTAAAAAGTCAAACTTAACTAAACCGGCGGTTTCTACATCGTTTTTATCAAACTGGGTAACAGGAAACTTGCCTTCGTCATCGCAATAGAGCGCCGCAAAATCGGTAATGGTGGTCGGCGATATTACAACCCCCCCGGCATGTTTACCGGCATTACGCGTACAGCCCTCAAGAATACGACACATGTCGATTAAGTCTTTAACTTCTTCATCGCCGTCGTAGGCTTCTTGCAAACGGGGTTCTACGTCAAATGCTTTAGCCAGTGTCATCCCAGGGTCGCCCGGAATAAGCTTAGAAATACGATCGACAAACCCATACGGATGACCAAGTACCCGGCCTACATCGCGTATTACCGCTTTTGCTGCCATAGTACCAAAGGTAATAATTTGCGATACCGCGTCACGGCCATACAAGGCCGATACATGATCAATTACTTCATCACGCCTATCCATGCAAAAGTCGACGTCAAAGTCGGGCATAGAAACACGTTCAGGGTTTAAGAATCGCTCGAAGAGTAGGTCAAATTCGAGCGGATCAAGGTCGGTAATTTTGAGGGCATAAGCCACTAATGAACCCGCACCTGAACCACGCCCTGGGCCTACTGGAATATTGTTATCTTTACTCCACTGAATAAACTCCATTACGATCAAGAAGTAACCAGGGAATCCCATTTGGTTAATTACATCAAGTTCTATTTTTAAACGTTCATCGTATTCGCCACGTTTTTCTTGACGTTCTTGCTCGTCAGGAAATAAAAACTGTAATCGTTCTTCAAGGCCGTCTTGTGACACTTTAACCAAAAACTCATCAATTTTTAGTGAGCCCGTCGGGTAATCTGGTAGGAAATACTCACCTAATTGCACGGTTACATTACAGCGCTTTGCAATTTCTACGGTATTTTGTAGCGCTTCTGGAATATCACTAAATAGCTCTGCCATTTGTTCTGGCGTTTTTAGGTATTGCTCTTGTGAAAAACGCTTTGGTCGGCGTTTATCATCTAGAGTGTAACCATCAAAAATAGCCACACGAATTTCATGGGCTTCAAAGTTTTCAGGTTTTAAAAATACCACTTCATTGGTGGCCACTACTGGCAATTGCTCATTTGTTGCAAGCTCCACCGCCATGTGCAAATAATTTTCTTCTTGAGCACGGTTGGTACGAATAAGCTCTATATAATAATGATCGCTAAAATGCTGTTTATAAAAACTGACCACCGACTCAACAATAGCGGGGTTACCTTTTATTAAGGCTTTTCCTAAATCGCCATCTTTGGCGCCCGAGAGTATGATAAGCCCCTCTTTTAAATCAACTAACCACTCACGGTCAATGACAGGGCGATGAAAAACATGGCCACGTTGATAGGCTTTAGAGATCAATAAAGTAATATTTTTATAGCCAATGTTATCTTTGGCTAATAATGTTAATCGGCTTGGTTCGTCGGGGAATTCTGGGCTACGTACCCAAAAATCCGCACCAACAATCGGCTTAATACCCGCATTATGCGCTGCGCCATAAAAACGCACCAGACCACAAAAGTTCATTTGATCGGTAATTGCCAACGCTGGCATTTCAAGCTCTTGTGCTTTAGCGACGATTGGTTTGGTTTTTGCCAAACCATCAACCATTGAAAAGTCTGAGTGAACTCTTAGATGAACAAATTCAGGAGCCGCCATAATTACTCCTTACCCGAAAGCGCAAGCACACGCTGCACAGGTTTAAAGCTCTTGCGATGCTCATCTATCGCACCGTATTGTTCAAGCGCTGCAAAATGTGCCTTAGTTGGATACCCCTTATGCCCTGCAAACCCATATTGTGGGTAGCGTGCATCAAGTTCAATCATTTCATCATCCCGGGCAACTTTTGCTAAAATAGACGCGGCTGATATTTCAGCAACTAGGCTATCGCCTTTTACCACCGCTTGTGCGGGCATGGCTAATTTAGGAAGGCGGTTTCCATCTACAAACACAAATTCAGGCACTGTGTTAAGTGCTTCCACCGCGCGGCTCATAGCAAGCATAGTGGCTTGTAATATATTTAACTCATCTATTTCACTGGGGCTACAACGGCCAATGGCGTAACACAGTGCTTTTTCTTTTATTTCGATGGCTAATAATTGGCGCTTTTTATCGGTTAATTTTTTAGAGTCGGCAAGGCCAGCAATCGGTTTAGCGGGATTTAAAATAACAGCGGCTGTAACCACATCACCCACCAGCGGTCCACGACCAACTTCATCCACACCGGCTATTAAGGTTACATTGGGTCGTTCAATTTGCATCTATTAACTCCGCCACTGCATTTGCAGCTTGTTTACTTGCATCTAATCTAATTTTTTCATGTATGGCTAAAAAGCGTGCTTTTAATTCTTTATTATCGCTATTGAGTATAGGGGTAAGTGCTGCTGTTAAGTTAGCGACATTACACTCACTTTGTAAAAACTCTGGTACTAACTCTTCATCTGCCAATAAATTGGGTAGCGAAAAATATTTAATATTAAAGGTAAATAAGGTTTTAAAAATCCAGTAACTCATGGGTTTAATTTTATAACCAACCACCATTGGCTTTTTATATAACATGCCCTCAAGCGTTGCTGTACCTGATGCAAGCAATATAGCATCGGCGGCTTGCATGGCTAAATTTGATTGCCCATCCAGTAAGTTAACATTAAGTGAGGGCGCTGTGGCATTTAAAATAGCAATAAACTGCGCTTTGCGCTTTTCGTTCACCAGTGGCACCACGACTTTTAATGCAGGGTTCTGCGCTTGTAACTGCGTCGCTGTTTTTATGTAAGTTTCGCTTAACAAGCCCACTTCTGAGCCCCGGCTCCCGGGCAATAACGCTAACACCTTATCATCAGCACTTAAGCCTAGTTGGCTGCGGGCTTGGCTATCGTCGTGCTTAAGTGCAATGTCGTCAGCTAATGTATGGCCTACAAAAGTACACGGTACTTGGTGTTTGTCGTAAAATTCTTTTTCAAAAGGCAATAAAGCCAATACTAAGTTAGTTGCTGCACTTATAGTGTGAATACGTTTTTCACGCCACGCCCACACTGAAGGGCTTACGTATTGCACGGTTTTGATGCCTGCATCTTTTAACGGTTTTTCTACACGTAAATTAAAGTCCGGCGCATCAATACCAATAAATACATCAGGAGGGTTATTAACAAAGTGCTGCACGAGTTGTTTGCGGATTTTTAGCAAGCGCGGTAAACGGCCTAGGACTTCAACCAAGCCCATAACCGACAACTCATCCATATCAAACAGCGTTTTGCAGCCTTGAGCTTGCATTTTAGGGCCTGCAATACCTTCAAAAGTGGCATCAGGAAAGTGTATTTTAAGCGCTTTTATGAGCCCTTCACCTAAAATATCGCCCGACAGTTCACCTGCCACAATACCAATTCGTAGTTGTTTTTTATCTTTTTTCATTTGCTATTTTTTCACAAGTAAACCCGGCGTTCATACCGATTAGTTTACCGTGTTTTAAGGCTAGGTTAAACGCTTAAAACACACCACTTTTTTCTAACTTACTCTTAATTGATGATTGCGTATTTTATAGACTGATGTAATGTCATAGTATATTAAAGTTTTCTAATATACATATTGACAAAAATTGTACAAACGCTAATAATGATGCAAACTTTCAGAAATTACTGAAAGTTTATTAAAACATTAACAATTGCTTTGTGCTGTCACTGCATCACAACCAAAGGAGCCAAAAATGATAGATGAAACCTTTGTGGATCTATCGCGATTACAGTTTGCTGTCACCGCTCTATTTCATTTTTTATTTGTGCCGTTAACAATCGGTATGACCTGGATTTTAGTTATCATGGAATCGGTTTATGTTATGACCGGTCGCGAAATTTATCGTGATATGACTAAGTTTTGGGGCAAGTTATTTGGTATTAACTTTGCTATTGGCGTGGCGACGGGCCTCACCATGGAATTTGAGTTTGGTACTAACTGGTCGTATTACTCGCACTATGTGGGTGATGTATTTGGTGCGCCACTGGCCATTGAAGGCTTAATGGCATTCTTTTTAGAATCAACCTTTGTGGGAATGTTCTTTTTAGGTTGGGATAGGCTCTCTAAACGCCAGCATTTAGGGGTCACATTTTTAATGGCGCTGGGCACAAATATGTCTGCGCTGTGGATTTTAGTCGCTAATGCGTGGATGCAAAATCCAGTAGGGGCTGAGTTTAACTATCAAACCATGCGCATGGAAATGACCAGTTTTGCAGAGCTGGTATTTAACCCTGTAGCACAAGTTAAGTTTATTCATACCGTGTCTGCAGGTTATGTGGCCGCCTCTATGTTTGTACTTGGAATTAGTAGCTGGTACATATTAAAAGGACGTGATTTGGCATTTGCTAAACGGTCGTTCTCGGTGGCATCAGGCTTTGGTTTAGCCTCTATTTTGTGTGTTATTTTACTCGGTGATGAATCTGGCTACGAAGTCGGTGAAGTACAAAAAGTAAAACTCGCGACCATAGAAGCTGAATGGCATACAGAAGAAGCTCCAGCAGCCTTTACTGCAATAGGTTTCCCTGACTCAGAAGAGCAAGTCACTCATGCTGCAGTAAAAATTCCCTACGCATTAGGGATTATTGCAACTCGCTCACTTGATGAGCAAGTGATTGGTATTTCAGATCTTGAGAAAAAACACGAAAAGCGTATTCGCAATGGCATGATTGCTTATGAATACCTAGAAAAACTTCGCGCAGGTGACGATACCCCTGCAAATATCGAAAAGTTTGATAACGTCAAAGATGATTTAGGCTATGGCTTATTACTTAAACGTTACACTCCTAATGTGGTAGATGCCAGCGAGGCACAAATACAACAAGCCGTTAAAGACTCCTTCCCTAAAGTGGGCCCTATGTTTTGGTCATTTAGGATTATGGTTGGCTGTGGCGTAATTATGCTTGGCGTGTTTATTCTCTCTTTTTATTACAACGCCCATCGTATTATTGAACAAAAACGTTGGTTGTTGTGGGCGGCGGTATTGAGCATTCCTCTGCCTTGGATTGCTATTGAATTTGGTTGGATTGTGGCTGAATATGGCCGCCAGCCATGGGCTATTTCTGAAGTATTACCGACCTTTTTAGCAACGTCATCGCTGACGGTAAATGATATTTTAATTAGCTTGACCGGTTTTATTGTTTTCTATACTGGATTGGCGATTGTTGAAGCATGGTTAATGATTAAATTTATTAAGCAAGGCCCAAGCTCCCTTCATACCGGTAAGTACCATTTTGAATTACCTGATCACAGCACGGCTGCTAAAGGAGAACTATCATGATTTTTGATTATGAAACATTAAAAATGCTCTGGTGGTTAATTATTGGTGTGCTGTTAATTGGTTTTGCCATTACCGATGGTATGGACATGGGCGTTGCTATGTTACTGCGCTTTGTGGGCAAAACAGACAGTGAACGTCGTACCGTTATTAATACCATTGGTGCCCACTGGGATGGTAACCAAGTATGGTTTATTACTGCTGGCGGTGCCTTGTTTGCAGCGTGGCCTATGGTTTATGCGGCAGCGTTTTCTGGTTTTTACTTTGCCATGATGCTGGTGTTATTTGCATTATTTTTTAGACCTCTTGGCTTTGATTATCGCTCTAAAGTTGACTCTAAACACTGGCGTAATAACTGGGACTGGGGCTTGTTTGCCGGTAGTGCCATACCTGCGCTGGTATTTGGTGTCGCGTTTGGTAACTTGTTTTTGGGTGTACCGTTTAATATCGATAATTTATTAAGAGTCAGTTACCAAGGGTCGTTTTTCGCCTTGCTTAATCCATTTGCGCTCATTGCCGGTTTAGTTAGTATTACCATGTTAATTGCACACGCGGGAATGTGGCTACAACTGCGCACTGCAGATCAGGTTGCTGAGCGCTCAGGACAATACGGTCGCTACTCATTACTTGCCTTTATAGTGTTATTTGCGGCGGCTGGTGTGTGGGTTGCCAACCTAACGGGCTATCAAATTGTTTCTATGGGTGATACTCAAGGCCATGCAGATCCACTGGCAAAAGTAGTCACAACCGCCCAAGGCGCATGGCTGAATAACTACAGCGAACGTCCATGGACAATGACCTTCCCTATTTTGGCATTTGCAATGGCACTGTGTGCACTGCTGTTTTCTAAAGTAAATAAACCCGCTTTAGGCTTACTGGCAACCAGTGTGATGTTAATTGGAGTGATTATGACCGCGGGCGTTTCGTTATTCCCATTTATCATGCCCTCAAGCAACAACCCTGATATTAGCTTAACCATTTGGGATGCGGTATCAAGCCACAGAACACTCAATGTTATGTTTATTGCTGTGGTTATATTTGTGCCACTCATTTTAGCCTACACCACGTGGTGTTATGTAAAAATGTGGCGCAGAGTGACGGTTGATGAAATTGAAAACAACCCTCACGGCAGCTATTAAGGAGACTAAATTATGTGGTATTTCGCGTGGATTTTAGGTGTATTACTTGCCTGTACATTAGGCGTAATAAATGTAATGTGGTATGAGTTTCATCAAAATAAAAACAGTATTGCTGATGATGAACAAGCCACCCATGATTTATTAAACGAGCATAATACAACTCATAATGACGACTAACCCCCGACCTAATCGCGCGCAGCAACAGTCTCTGCGCGCTTTTTTAAAGCAGCAAAGTAAGCCGGCAGCAATGTGGTTAAAGCTAAGCATTGCCCTAGGTACAGTTAATGCGATTTTAATGATTGCAGGCGCTTATTTACTTGCACAAACCATTCATGATGTGATGTTTGAAGGGCGTAATTTAGCCCAAGTAACCCACTTTTTATGGCCTTTAGCGGGTATTATTTTACTGCGCGCCATTTTTTTAGCGTTAAGTGAGCGCTTAAGCGCATTTGCAGCGCTTAAAATCAAATCGGCTATTCGCCAAACTTTACTCGATAAACTCACGCTACTTGGGCCAAGTTATATAGAGCAACACGGCCAAGGCGCTACGCTCAACACGCTGCACAATGGTGTAGAAGCACTGCATGACTACTATGCAAAGTACTTACCAGGGGTTGCCTATAGTGCGCTTATTCCTCTGGCAATATTAGTGGTTATATTTCCGACCGATTATAAAGCGGGACTGATATTTTTATTAACCGCACCACTTATTCCGTTTTTTATGATTCTAGTTGGTCATAAGGCAGAAGCGCTTAACCAAAAGCGCTGGCAACAACTGGCGGTATTAGGCAACTACTTTTTTGACCGCATACAAGGGCTTACCCAACTAAAATTGTTTAATGCTACGCGCAAAGAGCTAAAGCAAATAGCCCAAATTTCAGATGATTTTAGGCATGCAACGCTAAGCGTGTTAAAAATTGCTTTTTTATCTTCTTTTGCACTGGAGTTTTTAGCCACAATTAGTGTGGCACTGGTAGCGGTTATTATTGGTTTTAGATTATTTTTTGGCACGCTCGATTTTGCAACCGGCTTTGTAGTATTGCTGCTAGCGCCTGAATTTTACTTACCGCTTCGCCAATTAGGCAGCCATTATCATGCGCGCTTACAAGGAATTAGTGCTGCTGCAGATATGCTAATCATTTTAAATGCACCACTGCCATCAAAAAATAATAACCACACAGCTCATATAAACATGGAGGGTAACAGCACTATCAGCGTCCATGATCTCAATTTTAGTTACCCTAATAGCAATGAGGGAATTAATAATATTAATTTAACCCTGCCAAGCACAGGACTAGTAGCCATTGTGGGAGCTAGCGGCTCAGGTAAGAGCACCCTACTTGATTGCATGCTTGGTTTTCACCCAGAAGTAATACAACACATATCCATTGACCAACAACCATTGACGACAGCCGATATAAGCCAATTACAACAAAACATTGCCTGGATCCCACAAAAGCCAACCTTATTTTACGACACCATTGGCGCTAATATAAAGCTAGGTAACCCAGGCGTTTCAAATGCAGCACTTGAGCAGGCGGCGCAGCAAGCTGGTGCGCTGGAATTTATTAACGACTTACCTGATGGGTTTAACACATTAATAGGTGAACAAGGCGAAGGGCTCTCTGGAGGACAAAAGCAGCGTATTGCTTTAGCTCGTGCATTTTTAAAAAACGCCCCTATTTTAATGCTTGATGAGCCAACCGCTCATTTAGACAGTCAAACTGAACAGCTCATTCAAAACGCTATTGCTGAGTATGCAAAAGAACACTTAGTGATCACCATAGCGCACCGCTTAAATACAGTAAGAAATGCCAAACAACTTATCGTTATGGAAAACGGTGCCATCGCTCAGCAAGGCGACTTTATAACGCTCAGCCAGCAAGCTGGCGAATTTGCAAAGCTGCTGCAAACAGCGCAACATGGAGCGACTAATGACTAACTTTATTCGTTTACTTAAATTGTGCCGCCCTCATTATAAAGCGATGCTTTTAGGGACGTTTCTAGCGTCACTCACGGTGCTAGCTAATGTAGGCTTACTCGCTATTTCCGGCTGGTTTTTAGCTTCTATGGCTGCCGCAGGAATTGCGGGCGTCCATATGAACTACTTTACCCCAGCTGGCACCATTCGTTTTTTGGCGATTGTGCGCACCGCTTCACGTTACGCTGAACGCTTAGTTACTCACAACGCCACATTTTTATTGTTAAGTGAAATACGAGTAAATATGTTCGCCACACTCAGTAAACTTAATAATCTTGATTTGGCTATGAGCCGCAGTGCCGATTTAGTTAACCGCTTACAAAATGATGTAGACGCACTAGATAAATTTTATTTAAATGTGTTGCTGCCGATGTTAGTTGCTCTACTAACAGTGCCTATTATTATGCTGTTTATGTCTGCTTACAGCCCAAGTGTAGCCTTAATTTGCTTTACGGGCATCGTTGTTATTGGGGTGGTTATACCCGCTATATTGAGCAGACAATTAGATAAAAACAGCCACCAAGAAACATTACTCAGCGCCCAATTAAGAGCTGAGCTATCTGATACCTTAACGGGTCTTAGAGAACTAAATATTTATCAAGCTCGAAACCAACAACTCACTAAGTGTGATCAGTTAAGTAAGCAGTATAATCAGCAATTATTTATTCGTCATAAGGCTCTTGGCAATGCTGATGGTTTGAGCTTACTTATAGTGCAACTGGCTATGATCGCCAGCATTGTCACTATTGTGCCGCTGGTGTTTAGCGCCGAGATGGTAAATGTTGAATTGGCGATGTTGAGTTTGTTTGTACTGGCCAGTTTTGAAAGTGTATTGTTACTACCCAACGCGTTTATTGAACTACCTAATGTATTAAAAGCAGCTGAGCGACTATTTACCCTTGAAGATAAAGTACTGAAGAAAAACGAGGTACCTTCACAAGTTATTGATTCAAAAAATAAAAAATGGACACTTTCGCTAGATAAAATTAGCTACCACTATGGCCAAAAGCAGGCATTAAATAATGTGAGTTTTGAGCTACCTGCAAAGCATAAAGTGGCGATTGTTGGACGAAGCGGCAGTGGTAAAACAACCTTAGTGAATTTACTCAGCGGTTTATGGCCTCTGCAACAAGGTGCAATTAGCTTACAAAACGAAAAAGAAACAATAAACCTGCATAATTTAAATAATGAAAGCCGTGCAAAAACATTAAATATTTTAGCCCAGCAGCATCATATTTTTGATGGTACATTAAGCGATAATCTTGCCTATGCGGCACCTGATGCAACACCGCAACAAATGACAGCGGCGTTAAAACAAGCCGAGCTGGGTGACTGGTTTAGCGCGCTAAAAGAAGGCTTAAATACTCGTTTAGGCACAGGGGGACGCAGTGTCTCTCAAGGCCAGTCAAGACGCATTGCCTTGGCACAAGCGCTGCTGCAACAACCCGCCATTGTAGTGCTCGATGAACCCACTGAAGGGCTCGATAATATTTCTAAACAAGCCGTAATGAACAGTATTTTACAGCTAAAAGAGCATGCTAGTGTATTAACAATTACTCATGATCCAGCGTTGTTATCGCAAATGGATAGTGTCATCTGGTTAGACAGTGGACAAATCATCGCTCAAGGTTCACATCAACAATTGCTCAATGAACACCCTGACTATGTGGCGTTAACGACCCGCTTTTAGTCCTTAGCAGTATTACTTTTATCAATAACGGTGACCGTTACATCAATAACGCCGACTTTAGGGTCGGCTATTTTTTTAAACATCGCCTTAGATAAATCAATAATTCGACCCCGAATATAAGGCCCCCTGTCATTAATTCTGACCACTACAGACTTATTATTAGCAATATTGGTAACTTTCACTTTTGTACCAAATGGGAGTCTTAGGTGCGCAGCCGTTGCCGCCTGTTGGCTAAAACGTTCGCCATTAGCCGTGGTTCTGCCATGATATTTGTCTGCATAGAATGATGCTTTACCTCGCTCTGACATATCACTTTGTTGATTAATTATTTGCCTTGGCGCAGTACTACAAGCAGTTAACATAACCAATAGCATTGAAAGCAATACTAACTTTATCCGTTTCATTATTAATACTTTATAGGAAAATGTGTAGGGAGTGTAATAAGGTAAGCCTGAGTAGAGACTGAATTTAATAAACATAGCAACATGCACTTCATGGCTGAGTTATTAATCAAATATCAGCTAATAAAAAACCACCTTGATTACTCAAAGGTGGTTTTTTTATAAATTAAAATGCTCTTTATTAACGCACGATACCGCGCTCTGAGCTTTTAACAAAATCAATCATCAGCTGCACAGCAGGGTATTTTTCAGCGTCTTCTGAAAGCGATTCTATCGCTTCATCAACGCCTAGGCTCTTGCGATAAAACGCTTTGTACGCGCGGCGTACTGCCATTATCTCATCACTTTCAAAACCACGGCGTTTCATACCTTCGGTATTGATTGCTGCAGGGCCTGCTGGCATCCCAATGGTGGTAACAAAAGGAGGTACGTCTTTATTTACACCAGAATACATACCAACAAATGCATGAGCACCAATTTTACAAAATTGATGCACACCTGAGTTACCCGCTAAAATAACCCAATCACCAACATGAACGTGACCTGCTACACTGGCATTATTTGCAAAAATAACGTTATCGCCAATCACCGCATCGTGTGCAACATGAGTGTAAGCCATAAATAAGTTATTGCTACCTATTTTGGTAACACCTTCATCTTGGATTGTACCGCGATGAATAGTCGCACATTCACGAATAACATTATTGTCGCCAATAATTAAGCTTGTTGGTTCGTTGTTATATTTTTTGTCTTGGCAGGCTTCGCCCACAGAAGCAAACTGAAAAATATGGTTACCAGAGCCAATAGTAGCAGGCCCTTTAACAACAACGTGAGACTCAATAATACAGTCATCACCAATAACAACATCATTACCGATGTAACTGTATGGTCCAACTGACACATTGTTACCAAGTTTTGCACCCGGTTCGATTATTGCCGTAGCATGGATCACAATTAAAACTCTCTTCTAGCACACATGATTTCGGCGCTACACACTGTTTTGCCGTCAACTTTAGCTTCAGCCGCAAATTTCCATATGTTACGACGCTCTTTTAAAAACTTAACATGAAGATGCATGGTATCACCTGGCACAACCGGCTGCTTAAAACGAGCATTGTCTACGGCTGCAAATAGATAAAGTTCGTTTTCACTACGATTTTCAACCGTTTTAAACCCTAATAGGCCAGTTGCTTGTGCCATTGACTCTAATATTAGCACACCAGGAAAAATCGGCTGGTTTGGGAAATGGCCGGTGAAAATGGGTTCATTAATCGATACATTTTTAATTGCATGTAACGATTCACCAGGGGTGAAATCTATAACGCGATCAATCAGTAGCATCGGGTAACGGTGCGGTAATAAACTTAAAATTTCTTGAATATCAAGGCTATTTAATTCGTTTGCCAAAATAGCATCCTTATTAGTGTTCAACGTTCATGACTTATTCAATGCTTCAAGCGCTTTTAGACGTGACTTCATGTCTGAAAGGTTACGCAAATGAGCAATTGACTTTCGCCATTCTTTGTTAGTCGTATGAGGCATACCGGATGAGTAAATACCCGGTTCGGTGATTGATTTAGTCACCATACTCATACCAGTAATTATAACACCATCACATACAGACATGTGACCGTTAATTGCGGTCATGCCGCCAATCTGGCAATTTTTACCTATGCTGACACTGCCTGCAAGTACAGTACAACCGGCAATTGCAGTGCCTGACTGAACTTCAACGTTGTGTGCTATTTGACACTGATTATCAATAATAACGTTACTGTGAATAATAGTATCATCGAGTGCACCACGATCTATGGTGGTGCTTGCACCAATTTCGACTTTATCGCCAATGATCACTGAGCCTAGTTGTGGAATTTTAAGCCACTGACCACGTTCATTCGCATAACCAAAACCGTCGCTGCCAATAACAGTATTCGCTTGAAATAAACAGTCTGCGCCAATCTCAACATCATGATAAACGCTCACACTTGACCATAGTTTGGTGCCTGAGCCTATTTTAACACGTTCACCAATAAAACTGTTCGGACCAATTTGTACGTTATCGCCAATCACAGCGTCAGCTTCAATTACAACATTCGCGCCTATGGCTGCGCTTTTACTGACTTGCGCACTGGCATGTATAACCGCACTTGGGTGTATACCACTAATGGCACTACGTGGCGTGGTATCCATTAACTGAGCGAGTTTGGCGTAATTCACATACGGATTGGCGACGATGATTTTGTTGCCTGAAAAATAAGGCGCATCCTCAGGACTCAGTATCACAGCACTGGCTTGTGTTGTTTCAAGCTGAGAGCGATATTTCTTGTTCGCTAAAAATGCAATATGCCCAGTCTGGGCATTTGCAAGTGTTGCTATTTTTTTAATTTCTAAAGCGCCATCACCTTGTAGCTCGGCGCTTAGAAGTTCCGCAATTTGCGAAAGCGTATAATTTTGCATAGATTAATTATTTCTTACTTACAGCGTCTACAACTTTTTCAGAAAGATCAGTTACTTCTTTAGGGTTAAAGTAAATTGTTGTGTCTTTTACTTTAACTTCGTCGAAGTCGCCTTTTTTAGCAATCTCTTGGATTGTTTCAATGATTAGAGTCTGAACTTTAGCCAACTCTTGATTTTGGCGTGATTTAATTTCTTGCTCTAGAGGACGACCTTTTTCAGCAAGATTTTTTTGCATACCTTGAATTTTATCACGTAATGCGTCTTTTTGGTCTTGACTCATTGTAGTGCTTTCACGCTTAAACTTTTCAGCTTCAAAGCGAATGTCACCTTGTAACTTTTCAAGCTCTTGACGACGCTCTGCAAACTCAGTTTGCAGAGACTGTTCAATTTTAGCCATTTGTGGAAGCTGCTTGTAGATTTCTTGCATATCTACAATACCCACTTTATGAGCAAAAGCGTTAACTGATGTACCCATCATAAGTGTAGCTAAAACGGCAACTGCTGTTGATTTGAATAATTTTTTCACAATAAACTCCTTTAGAAAGTGTTACTAATATTAAAACTGATGGTCTTGGTATCGTCATCTTCTTCTTTTTGCAACGGATACGCAAAGCTGATCAGCATCGGACCCATAGGTGAGATCCACTGTAATGATAAACCGGTTGCAACCCTAAAGCGCATTGGGTCTGAGTAGTCATCTAATTTTGCACGCTCATCAATCCCTAAGTTTTGATAGCGATCAACACTGAATTCGGTATCCCATACGTTGGCAGCGTCAACAAAGAAACTCGTTCGCACTGAACTAGTATTTTCTTCATCTAAGAATGGAGTAGGTACAATAAGCTCCATACCTGCCACTGCTTTAGCATTACCACCAATACGACCTTGTGGTATTAGCACGTCAAACTCTGACGCCCCACCAATGTTGCCTGTGGTTGTGCCATCACCTGATGGCGTACCTGGTATTGATTGCGGTATACGCGAAACAGCACGCGGTAAAATGGTATTTCTATCAAAGCCACGTAATTCCATTTCAGTGATACGGAAGTATTCTTGGAACGGTAAAGTTTGATCATAGCCATTGGTAGAGCCATAACCATTACCATAACCTAATGCAGCACGCGTTGAGAAAACCCAACGATGATCGTTAGAAATCGGCCAGTAAAAACGCGAGTCATAATTTAATTTAAAGTACTGTAAATCAGAGTTTGGCGTTGTGGCTGTTAAGTTTAATGTTTGTCGTGAACCTGCCGTTGGGAATAAACCACGGTTAACTGTAACTCGTGACCAACCAACACTTAGCTCGTACTTTGTAAATTCAAAGCCCGCATCTGGATTTTCTGGATCTAAGAAGGTTTCACGTAGTACACGTGTTTGCTCATATTCAGCAATATCTGACAATTGTTCTTCTATCCAACGTGCGCCAAAATTAATACGGTTAATGGCATCAATTGGGAAACCAATGTTTGTCCCTAACCCATAACTTTTTGACTTATAGTCAATCAAGCTAAACTGACTGGCATCGTAGTTACTGTAAAAAATACTGCTGCCCTGCGATACGCCATCCGGCGTAAAGTAAGGGTCGGTATACGATACACTGACACGCTCAGAGCCGCGTGAAGTATTAATATTAAAGCCAATTTGGTTACCTGTGCCTAAAAAGTTAGACTCGGTTACACCAATATTAAACTGCAGACCTAAGTATGAGCCATAGGCAAGACCCGCATTAAAGCTGCCCGCTGATTGCTCTTTAACAGTAAAGTCAACGTCCACTTGGTCATCAACACCTGGAACTGGCACTACATTAAAATCAACGGTTTCCATATAAGGTAAACGTTGAATTTGTAGTTTAGAACGCTCTAGGTTTTGGTTAGATAACCATGCACCTTCAAGCTGTGTCATTTCACGGCGCAGTACTTCATCAGCCGTGTTTTGGTTACCACCTACAATAATTCGACGAACATACACACGCTTGCCTGGGTCAACCGACAGAGTCAATTGTACTTCTTGGTTCTCGTCATCAATTTCTGGAATCGTACGTACTTCAGCATTGGCGTAACCAAAACGCGCCAAGTAGCTTTTGATAAATTCTTCTGATGAGGTAACCACTGATCCGTTATAAAGCTCGCCTGTGCGCAGTGGAATAACACTTTTTATTAATTCTTCACGACCAAGTAAATCACCGATGAAATCAAAGCCTTTCACTTTGTATTTAACGCCTTCGGTAATATTTGCCGTTACATAAACAGACTCACGTTCAGGGCTAACTGATACTTGAGTTGAGTCAATATTAAAGCGTAAATAGCCACGGTCTAAATAAAAGCTGCGAATTTTTTCTAAATCGCCTTCAATGGTTTGTTTTTGATAGCGGTCGCTACCCATAAACTGCCACCATGGTAAGTCTTGCTGCGACTCAACTAGTTGCAATAACTCTTCGTTTGAGAAAAGCTCATTACCCACTAAGTTAATTTGACGAATGGAGGCTGCATCGCCCTCGTCAAACTCAAGTCTTAATTTAACCCGATTACGTGGTAATTTAGTGACACTGATATCCACTTTTGCATTGTATTTACCAATACTGTGAAAAAATTCAATCAGGCCTTTTTCGATATTATCGATTACCGTTTTATCAAGCGGCTCGCCTTGGCGAATATCTTGTTGATCGAGTGACTGATTTAACTGCTCATCTTTTATGTCTTTATTGCCTTCAAATTCAATAAAGCTAATGGTTGGACGCTCAGTTACTTTAAAAATAACGTTATTACCATCACGTAACGCTTTTATATTGTCAAAGTGACCAGAGCGATAAAGTGACTTAATTGTTTTTGAAATTGTATATTCATCAACATTGTCGCCCACGTTAATAGGAATATGCGTTAATGCAGCACCAAGTGCGACACGTTGCAATCCCTCAACTTTTAAATCTTCAACAATAAAGGAGTTTTGGCCTAGGGCTGCAAAGCTTGCACCCAATAAACTTGAAACTACCAAATGTTTTTTTATAGCCATTTTATTATCTTTATCCTTTACAACTGTATTACCGCTTAGCATCGAAAATTAAATATTTAAGAGCTTTACAATCGTGTTCTAATTTGTCGTTACCACGCTTACATAACTACAAGCGCGATACATCATTGAACAAAGCGAAACATGTTAGAAAAATGAGTAGCAAGGCTCCCACTTTAAAACCAAACTCTTGTGTCTTTTCAGAGACTGGCTTTTTACGAAAAAGTTCAATTATGTAATACATTAAGTGCCCACCATCAAGCACTGGCAGAGGAAGTAAATTAAATACTCCCAAGTTAACGCTTATCAAAGCTAAAAAGCTTAAAAATGTGACTAATCCATAACTAACACTGGTGCCGGCGCCTACGGCTATGCCGACGGGTCCACTTAGGTTTTTAACCGACACTTGGCCTGTTATTAAGTTACCTATCATGTCAAAACTCAGCGTAATTAAACGCCATGTTTCTTTTGTGCCCAGCACAATACTATCTAGTGGCCCATAATGTCTAGTCTCTACAAAATCATCCGGCCACTGCTCTACAACGGGAGCAACACCCAAAAAGCCTTGCTCTATGCCATTACTGACGACCCGGCTCTTTGGAGTAACTGTTATTGTTTTTATACTATCTTGTCTTTTTACACTAAATTGTAAGGATTTGTTAGCCGATTGAGTAATAAGATTAACTAATTGCTGCCAACTGCTCATTGTTTCACCATTCACAGCTAAAATAACGTCGTTAACCTGTAAATTAGCCTGTTCAGCAGCTGAGTTTTTAGTAATAGCAGCAATAACCAAGGTTGCCTGAGGACGAAACGGTACAATACCTAACGAACTGAGCGGCGGTACATCTTGTTGATCAAGCTTCCAACCATCTAGGTTAAGCGTTTGCACTGTTTGCTGATAATTTTCGTTACGTAAGGTTACGGCAACGCTTTTATCACCTAAATGAGACATCAAAGAAAAGGTCGCATCTTGCCAATTACTTATGTCGTCATCACCAATTTTAATAATTTGCTGGGTTGGCATAATACCGGCCTGTTCAGCTCGACTGCCTTCAACAACACTACCCACAACTGGTTTTATGGTTTGCACACCTACCATGTACATCACCGCTAAAGCAAAAATAGCGAACAAAAAGTTCGCCATCGGCCCTGCTGCCACAATGGCTATGCGGGCTTGAACTGATTTAGCATTAAACGATAAATGACGTTGATTGGCAGGCACTTCATCAACACGCTCGTCGAGCATTTTCACGTATCCGCCCAGCGGGATTGCCGCAATAACGTACTCAGTATTATATTTATCGTGCCATTTTAGTAAGGGTTTACCAAAACCAATTGAAAAGCGCAGTACCTTTACACCCGCTTTACGCGCAACCCAAAAATGACCATATTCATGAACGGTCACTAGAATGCCTAGTGCGAGTATAAACGAACCTAAATTCCAAAAAAAATCGAACATATCAATGCACCACTTTTGTTATAAACTGCGCAGCGCTGATGCGTGCTAAACGGTCACACTCTAAAATTTCATCGAGAGTTTTCGCATCAGTAAATTGTGCGGCGTCTAGCGTTTGCGCATTCACTTTATAAATATCCGTAAACCCAATCTGCCCCTGTAAAAACGCATTAACTGCAATCTCATTAGCCGCATTAACGGTGGTGGTGGCTCCTTGGCCTGCATCACAGGCTGCAATTGCAAGCTTTAAATTGGGGTAACGTGAGAAATCAGGTTTGGTAAACGAAAAATCACAAATATCAGAAAATTTTAACGGCTTGACACCCGCATCAATGCGCTCTGGATACGCAAGTGCATGCGCTATCGGGGTGCGCATATCAGGGTTACCCATTTGCGCTAAAATAGAGCCATCTTGGTATTGCACCATAGAATGGATAATACTTTGAGGATGAATCACCACATCAATATCGCTTGCATCACAGTTAAATAACCATTTAGCCTCAATAAACTCTAAGCCTTTGTTCATCATCGTAGCTGAGTCTACTGATATTTTTTGCCCCATAGACCAATTAGGATGAGCAACCGCTTCACTGACGCTAACGGTGTTAAGGGTATTGATATCACGATTTAAAAACGGGCCACCTGAGCCAGTTAATAAAATTTTGCTAACCCCATGTTGCCCAAGCTTTGCTTGCCCTTGGGTATTTTGTAACGCACTAGGTAAACACTGAAAAATAGCATTATGCTCGCTGTCGATGGGTAATAAAGTTGCTTGATGCTTTTTAACTTTATCAATGAATAACTGACCCGACATCACCAGTGACTCTTTGTTGGCAAGCAATACTTTTTTGCCCGCTTCAACAGCGCTCAAAGTAGGTAGTAATCCGGCTGCACCGACAATCGCTGACATAACCGTATCAACATCACCATGAGCACAGAGCTCACTCATGGCTTTCTCGCCATGCATTACTTGCGTTTTACTCTCATGCTTTAAAAGCGCAGAAAGCTGCTTAGCCGCCGATTCAGATGCCATTACAGCATAACGAGGCTGGTGAGCTATACACAGTTCAGCCATTTTTTTTGCATTTTGTCCTGCGGTCAATGCAAAAACTTTAAATTGCTGTTGGTTTCTTGCAACAACATCTAACGTGCTAAGACCTATCGACCCCGTCGCACCCAAAATAACCAGTTGTTGCACAGCACTCATAAGCGAAGCGTCCAAGCAAAGCAAATAACAAACATCGGTGCTGCCGCAGTTAAACTATCAATACGGTCTAAAATACCACCGTGTCCTGGTAAGCAACTACCGCTATCTTTAAGTCCCGCTTCGCGCTTAAACATACTCTCAAGTAAATCACCTACCGCAGAAAACAAAGCAATAAACGCTGTCATAACTGCATAAATAGGCCATACAGAGGTATCAACGTTAGTGTAATAACAAAAAGCCAGTACAAATAACACCGCAGCAACCACACCACCTGCGAGGCCTTCTATGGTTTTATTTGGACTAACTTTAGGCATTAACTTATGTTTACCAAAACTTTTACCTGTAAAGTAAGCGCCTATATCGGCACTCCATACAATACCTAATACAACTAAAATGAGCATAGAGCCATAGTGAGTAGATTCCGTATATTGCGCACTACGCAGTGTGTTAAGTGCAAGCCATAGCGGTACTAAGGTCAACAAACCAGCAATGCCGCGCATCACAAGCCCTTCGTTCCACCCTTTCGCCATAGCAGGGTAACGCCACACTAAATAACTGGCTACCAACCACCAAGAAAACGACAAGGTAAATAAGTAATTAGCATCGCCTACAAGTTGACCATCTTGCCATAGAGTCTCTATAGGCCAATGCAAATTGAGTAACCCTAGTAATACTGCCACTAATAACACAAAGGCGCCACGTTTTAGCTTATCGCATAGTCCCATAAAGGCAGACCATTCCCACGCGCCCATTAATACAATAGCACCCGCAAAATAACTAAATAACGTTAGTGGGGTGTAAAAAACCAAAGCCAGTGCTAATGGCGCTAGCACTAGTGAGGTTAAAATACGTTGTTTTAACAAAATGATGACCCTTAATCTATTTTAGGTTTGAGCGAGTAATTGTTTTATTTGTTCGCCCGTGCAACCAAAACGTCGCTCTCTGGCAACGTAACATGCAATGGCCTCTGCAAAAGCAGCTTCATTAAAATCAGGCCAAAGTGTATTTGTGAAATAAAGTTCAGCGTAGGCTGCCTGCCAAAGTAAAAAGTTACTAATTCTGACATCGCCACCGGTACGGATCAATAAATCAGGCTGAGCTTGATCTGCCATACTCATATGCTGTGCAATATGTTCTTCTGTAATATCTGCTGGGTCAATTTCTCCATTCGCTACTTGTAAAGCAACTTGCTTAGCAGCGTGAGTCATATCCCAGCGACCACCGTAATTTGCCGCAACATTTAAGTGCAGCCCGGTATTGTTCGCTGTTAGTTCTTGAGCTGTATGTACTTTAGCGCGCAAGCTTTCAGAGAATCGAGATAAATCTCCAATGATGGTTAGTTTTACATTATTTTTATGCAGCTTTTTAACTTCTTTACTCAGTACAAATAAAAAAAGCTCCATAAGTGTATTTACTTCGTCTTCAGGGCGGCGCCAGTTTTCACTACTAAAAGCAAATAAGGTTAACGATTGTATTCCTAATTTAGTACAAAACTGCACGGATTGACGAACTGCATCCACGCCTTTTTTATGCCCATATACACGAGGTCTATTTCTAGCTTGTGCCCAACGCCCGTTCCCATCCATGATGATGGCAACATGTTTAGGTAAACATTGCTGTGAAATTGTATCAGCGTCTAGAACCATAAATTTTGTGTATTCCATAAAAAAACGCCGCCTAGTATACCCCAGACGGCGTTTCAAAACTAATAATTTTAACCTGTACCCGTGATAATAAATCTACATAAAGCAAATAATTATACAGCTAACAACCTTGTATTTACTGATAATCGAGCCAATAGCAAAGAGTAAACACAATCTGTTACCCTTTAAAATCACACAATTAAAGTTAAGTGCGAAGGCATATAAACAACGACTTAGTTACTTTAGTAAAGCTGTTAATCCGAGCCTAGATTAGCAATTAGATTTCCATCAACTCAGCTTCTTTCGCTGTTAGTTGCGTATCCATTTCTTTGATAAACTTATCAGTGATTTTTTGGATAGCATCTTCAGCTTGACGCGCTTCATCTTCAGAGATGTCTTTATCTTTTAATAAGTTTTTAATATCGCCATTTGCATCACGACGAATGTTACGAATAGCAACACGACCGCCTTCTACTTCACCACGTACGATTTTAATTAAATCTTTACGACGTTCTTCAGTCAATGGAGGAAGTGGTACACGGATCACTGTGCCTGCAGACATTGGATTTAAACCAAGGTCAGATGCCATAATCGCTTTTTCAACAGCTTGCGCTAATGACTTATCAAATACACCAATAGCCAATGTACGTGAGTCTTCAATTGTTACATTTGCAACTTGGTTTAACGGTGTTGGTGCGCCGTAGTACGACACCATGATGCCGTCTAAAATTGCAGGATGAGCACGGCCAGTACGAATTTTAGATAATTGACTACCAAGTGCTGCTACACTTTTTTGCATGCGCGCTTGCGCATCTTTTTGAATATCGTTAATCACGGTTTAATCCTAATCTAGTTACTAACTTCATCTGAGGCTTGTGAAGAAATAAGGGTTCCTTCTTCTTCACCCATTATTACGCGTTTTAATGCGCCTGATTTATTCATATTAAATACGCTCAATGGCATATTATGGTCGCGAGCTAATGTAAATGCCGCTAAATCCATTACTTTTAGTTCTTTATCAATAATTTCATTGTAGCTTAAGTGACGGTAAAGTGTCGCATCTGGGTTTTTAACCGGATCATCGCTAAATACACCATCTACTTTGGTTGCTTTAATTACTGTGTCAGCTTCAATTTCAATGCCACGTAAACACGCTGCAGAGTCAGTTGTAAAGAACGGGTTACCCGTACCGGCTGCAAAAATAACAACACGACCTGTTTTTAATAAGCTAATGGCTTCTGCCCAGTTATACGCATCACATACGCCATTTAAAGGAATGGCTGACATTAAACGACAATTTACAAATGCACGGTGCAACGCATCACGCATAGCAAGACCATTCATGACGGTTGCAAGCATACCCATGTGGTCGCCAACAACGCGGTTCATACCCGCTTCGGCTAGTGAGCCTCCACGTAAAAAGTTACCGCCACCAATAACTAAACCCACTTCTACGTCGAGTTCTACGAGCTCTTTAATTTCTTGTGCCATACGATCTAAAACTTTAGGGTCGATGCCGAAGCCTTCGTCTCCCATTAAAGCTTCACCACTTAATTTGAGAAGAACACGTCTAAAAATAGGTTTGCGATTGATAGTCATAGTTTTGGGGCCAACTTTTATTGAATTATGGATAAAAAATAACCGCGCTTATGTTAAACATAAAAGCGCGGTTATTTTAAAGAATTTCTAAGCGTGACGCAAAAGCAAATAGTACTTTAATTGCATCTATTTTCCTTTGGCATCACAAATAGCTAATCTTACTTAGCTTTAGCAGCTGCAATTTGAGCAGCAACTTCAGCAGCAAAATCTTCTTCTTTCTTCTCGATACCTGCACCAACTTCCATACGTACAAAGCCAGTAACTGTTGCGTTTTTCTCTTTAAGAATTTCGCCAACAGACTTTTTAGGTTCCATGATGAAAGCTTGACCAGTAAGAGAAACCTCACCAGTGAATTTTTTCATACGACCAACAACCATCTTCTCAGCGATTTCAGCAGGCTTGCCTTCATTCATCGCGATGTCGATTTGTACTTGCTTTTCTTTTTCAACAACATCAGCAGGTACGTCATCTGGTGTTAAGTAGTCTGGGTTTGAAGCAGCAACGTGCATTGCAACGTGCTTAAGTGTTTCTTCATCAGCAACACCTGCAACAACAACACCAATACGCTCGCCGTGACGGTACTCAACTAGTTGCTCACCAGTGATGTACTGAAGACGACGTACATTGATGTTTTCACCAATTTTAGTTACTAGCTCAACACGATCTTCTTCAAACTTAGCTTGTAAGTCTTCGATAGATGAAGTGTCAGCGATAGCAGCATCTGCAACTTTATTAGCAAATGCTAAGAAGCTTGCATCTTTAGCTACGAAGTCAGTTTGACAGTTAACTTCTACAAGTACTGCAACACCCGCGTTTTGCTTGATGATGATAGTACCTTCAGCAGCGATGTTACCTGCTTTTTTAGCAGCCTTTGCAGCACCGCTCTTACGCATGTTTTCAATCGCTAACTCGATGTCACCATCAGTCTCAGTTAACGCTTTTTTACAATCCATCATGCCAGCGCCAGTACGCTCGCGTAATTCTTTAACTAGGGCAGTAGTTACAGCCATTAGTAAATCCTCAAATCTGAAATCAGGTTTAGATAAGCGGGTTACCCGCTCCACAAGAATAGCAAGTCTTCACCTTTAAAAGATGAAGACTTGATGACAGCTAATTACTCAGCTTCTACGAAGTCATCTTTTTCAGCTTGAGCAACGATGTTACTCTCACGGCCTTCAGTGATCGCAGCTGCAACAGCACTAGTGTAAAGGTTGATTGCACGGATAGCATCATCGTTACCAGGTACGATGTAATCAACACCGTCTGGGTTAGAGTTAGTATCAACGATTGCAACAACTGGGATACCTAGGTTGTTAGCTTCACGGATAGCAATGTGCTCGTGGTCAGCATCGATTACAAAGATAGCGTCTGGAAGGCCACCCATGTTTTTAATACCACCAAGGCTTTTTTCAAGCTTGTCCATTTCACGAGTAAGCATTAACGCTTCTTTCTTAGTTAACTTCTCGAAAGTACCGTCTTGGCTTTGAGCTTCAAGGTCTTTAAGACGCTTGATTGATTGACGAACTGTTTTCCAGTTAGTCAACATGCCGCCTAACCAACGGTGGTTAACGAAGAATTGATCGCTTTGTAAAGCAGCTTCTTTTACTGCTTCGCTTGCTGCGCGCTTTGTACCAACGAAAAGAACTTTACCTTTGTTTGCAGCAGCACCAGATAAAAACTTAAGTGCAGTGTTGAACATTGGTACAGTTTGCTCAAGGTTGATGATATGTACACGGTTACGTGCGCCGAAGATGAAAGGTTTCATCTTAGGGTTCCAGTAACGTGCTTGGTGACCAAAGTGAACACCAGCTTGAAGCATATCGCGCATTGAAACGTTTGCCATTTTGTAAATCCTCTAAGTTGTTTAGGGTTAGGCCTCCACATATCCCATAGCACCAACACCGCAGTTAAATGAAACTGAAATGCACCCAAGTGTATGTGACGATACGTGTGTGTGTTAAAATAAAATTGTGTTTGCCTTAAATACAAAAAATCATTTAAGAATTTATTTGTAAAAAGACGGCGCGCTTTATACCATATTAAAATTAAATACTCAACGTCTCGTGCAAAAATTGTGCGACGATAATCATCTAAAAACGCAACTTTGGAGCCTCAATGAGCGCTGTGATTAAGACCCCTGAAGAAATCGAGAAAATGCGTGTAGCCGGCCGTTTGGCTGCTGATGTGCTAGAAATGATCGAACCACATGTGGTACCAGGTATCACCACCGATGAGCTAAATACAATTTGTCATGATTATATTGTTAATGTGCAAGATGCCGTTCCTGCTCCTCTTAATTATCATGGTTTTCCAAAATCAATTTGTACCTCGGTAAATCATGTAATTTGTCACGGAATTCCGAACGACAAAGCATTAAAAGACGGTGACAGTGTCAATATTGACATTACTGTTATTAAAGATGGTTACCATGGTGATACTTCAAAAATGTTCCATGTTGGCACACCTAACATTCAAGGCAAACGCCTTGCAGAAGTGACTCAAGAAAGTCTTTACCTTGCCATTAAAATGGTAAAACCGGGTGTTCGCCTTGGTGATATTGGTGCAGCTATTCAAAAATATGCAGAGAGCTTTAATTACTCTATCGTACGTGAATACTGCGGGCACGGTATTGGCAGTGAATTTCATGAAGAACCACAGGTAATGCACTACGGAAAACCAGGTACAGGCGAAACATTAAAAGCCGGTATGTGTTTAACAATCGAGCCCATGGTCAATGCAGGCAAACGCCAATGTAAATTACTAAAAGACGACTGGACTGTGGTAACAAAAGACCGTAGTTTATCAGCTCAGTGGGAACATACCTTACTGGTAACTGAAAATGGTGTTGAAATTTTAACACTACGATCAGATGATACTATCGATAGAATCATCGAGCACTAATAGTAGTGTGTGCTTAATCATAGTAATAACAGGCTTTAGCCTGCGTACAGATTAAGTGGTTTGCTGCAAAGGGAAATAACATGATTTATTCCCTTTGCAGCAAACACAGTATAAAAATAACTTAATCCAAGACTTATAATGCAGTCCATATATAGGAGCCAGCCTAAGTGGCATTACCTAACAAAGTAAAAAAGTTGCTCAATGATGCTCAGCAACTTAGCGAATACCGCGATTGCTCCGCCTATTTTTATAAATGGTTGCATAATGAATTCTCAAAACAACCCGTTGGTAATCTAATAAACGCCCGTGCAGAATTTATAGACCGGTTACTGATTAAACTCTTTCATGTTTTCGATTTAGCCCACGAGCCAGATCTCGCTTTAATTGCTGTAGGAGGTTATGGTCGCGGTGAACTTCATCCCTACTCCGACATTGACTTTTTACTGCTTGTTACCCAGCAACCCAATGACGATATTTGCGAAAAAATTGGCCAGTTTGTCACTATGCTATGGGATCTTAATTTAGAAATAGGTCACAGTGTACGCACCATTGAACAAGCCATAGAGCAAAAACGTGAAGATGTTACCTTTGCCACCAGCCTACTAGAAAGCCGATTAATTTTCGGCAACCATATTGAATTCGAAAAGCTCAAAAGTCACCTCATCGAAAGGCCTGTATGGGGCTCTGGAGAGTTCTTTGTTGCAAAAGTACAAGAGCAAAATTTACGCCATAAAAAATGTCATGGTACGGCTTATAATCTAGAGCCTAATATAAAAGAAAATCCAGGCGGGCTGCGCGATTTACAAACCATTATTTGGGTTGCAAAAAAACACTTTAGAGCCGAAACCCTGCAAGAGCTGATAAATCACGGCTACCTAACTCACGAAGAATACCAAGAACTGTTAGAGTGCCTTGAAAATTTATGGAATATTCGCTTTGCTTTGCATTTAGCCGCGGGTCGCTCAGAAAACCGTTTATTGTTTGATCACCAGCCGCAAGCGGCTGAAATTTTGGGTTTTGGTAGTGATGGAAAAGCCTCTGTTGAGCGCATGATGAAACGCTTGTTCAGAATAATGAGCCGGGTGCGTGAACTTAATCAAATGCTACTTTCGTACTTTGAGCAAAGTATTTCGCCAGACAGCAGCCAAGCCACCGTTGAAGAGCTTGACCGCAATTTTGAACGCGTGGGCCATCAAATTCGGGTAAAAAGTCCGTCAGTATTTTTTAGGCGTGACCAACTTTTTGTATTATTTGAGCACATTGCTGATCACCCAGAAATTACCCATATATACCCAAGTACCATTCGAACTATCCGCCAAGTACGTCGTCGCTTATTAGGTGACTTACAAGATTATGCCGCGTGCCGCGAAGCTTTTTTACGCATTATAAAGCACCCTAACGGCATGGGCCGTGCGTTTACGCTGATGCATAAGCACGGCATGATTGCGGCTTACCTTCCGCAGTGGCGCAATATTTTTGGCCAAATGCAGTTTGATTTGTTTCATGCCTATACCGTAGATGAACATACCCATAAATTAATTAATAATATTTACCAATACTTCGATAAAACCAGCATTAGTGACTTTCCAATTTGCAGTGAAATAGTTACGCGCATGGATAAACCCGAATTACTGTATTTGGCTGGTATTTTTCATGATATTGCTAAGGGGCGTGGTGGCGATCACTCAGAGCTGGGCGCTGTTGATGCCATAGCGTTTTCAAAGCTGCATGGCTTTGCCTCTTCAGATGGTAAGCTCATAGCGTGGTTGGTAAGCAACCACTTACTTATGTCGGTAACTGCGCAACGTAAAGATATTAACGACCCCGATGTAATAAAAGATTTTGCATCGCGAGTAAAAACCGAACGCCAACTCGATTACCTCTATTGTTTAACCGTGGCTGATATTCGAGCCACCAATGACAACCTATGGAATGACTGGAAAAACACGCTGCTGCGCGAGCTTTATTTGCACACACAGCGCGCCTTGCGCCTCGGGCTTGAAAACCCAATGGATCAACGCGACCAAATTCGTGATAAAAAGCACCAAGCTAAGCAACGCCTGCTTAATTTGCATTATCACGAGGAGCAAATTGACTTAATTTGGAGCCGTTTTAAAGCAAATTACTTTACCGCTTTTAGTGAGCAACAAATTTCTTGGCATACTGAGCACTTACTCAAGTGCACTGATTTAAGCCAGCCCAGTGTTATCGTTTCTAATAAAGCGATGCATGGCGGTACCCAAGTGTTTGCTTATAGCCCCTATTCAGGTGCTCTCTTTGCTCGACTGGTAAGTGTTATTGGCTCTAAAAAAGCGCAAATTCAGCACGCCCAAGTACTGACCACCAAAGATGGCTACGTACTGTTCAACTTTGTTATTTTAGAAGTTAACGGCGATCCGATTGCCAGTAGCCGCGCACAATCGATTAAACGCGGATTAGAGCAAGCGCTTCATGATCCACGTAAAAAAATACGCTTTAAAAAGAGCCGATCACAGCGTTTTAAAGACTTTAATATTAAACCTAAAATTGTACTGCGCCCGCACCCTCGTAAGGATCGTAGCTTAATAGAAATTCAAGCGGTTGATATACCTGGACTATTAACTAAAATAGCCGAGGTTTTTCAAGCTTACTTACTCCACATACATGCCGCACGTATTACCACGGTAGGCGAACGTGCAGAAGATTTCTTTGTGGTATCAAATAACGAATATCAAGCGCTGACTGATGAAGAGCAAGCAAAAATTCATCAGGCATTACGTAAAAAACTCAACGCCGAAATTGAATAAGAGGACACTATGTCAGATTTAAAAACCATGATTGAAAATGCGTGGGATAACCGCGACAGCATTAGCCCTGCTACAGTATCAAGCGATGTTAAACAAGCGATTATAGATGCGCTTGAGCTATTAGATAGCGGCGCTGCTCGCGTTGCAGAGAAAATTTCAGGCGAATGGGTTGTTCACCAGTGGCTTAAAAAAGCAGTACTACTTTCATTTAGAATTCGTGAAAATCAGCCAATGAACGACGGCGTAAACCAATTTTACGATAAAGTACCGCTTAAATTTAGCGACTACACGCCGGAGCAATTTCAGCAAGGCGGCATGCGTGTCGTACCCAACGCCGTTGCTCGTAAAGGCAGCTTTGTAGGTAAAAATGTCGTATTAATGCCATCGTACGTAAACATAGGTGCATTTGTTGACGATGGCACCATGGTTGATACATGGGCGACAGTGGGCTCATGTGCTCAAATTGGCAAGAACGTACACTTATCTGGCGGCGTAGGCATAGGCGGCGTTTTAGAGCCGTTACAAGCGAATCCTACCATCATTGAAGACAACTGTTTTATTGGCGCACGTTCAGAAATTGTTGAAGGCGTAATTGTTGAAGAAGGCGCCGTTATTTCAATGGGGGTTTACATTAGCCAAAGTACCCGTATTTACGACCGTGAAACCGGTGAAATTCACTATGGCCGTGTGCCTGCCGGCGCTGTTGTGGTTCCAGGTGCACTGCCTTCAAAAGATGGCAGCCATAGCTTGTATGCGGCTATTATTGTGAAAAAAGTAGATAAACAAACTCGCGAAAAAGTGGGCATTAATGCCCTACTGCGCTCGATTGATGAGTAATACGGTGCTTGGGTTGAGTGAAACGAAACCCAACGATACTTTTAAAGTTAAGTACGTTAGCTAAACTTTAATTGAATCTTTAAAAGCCTTAAACCCTTCTGGGTTTAAGGCTTTTTTGTTTTTTAGCTATAGCAGATAGCCACATCGTTGAGTATGCTCATCGCAATTGCGTTGCTTTGTTAGATGCCTACAACTATAGTGAATTAACGCATAGTTCGATTGTCGAGGTTAAGTTGTTGCGGCTTTTTGTAATAAGTTGGTTGATATTATTATGTTCAAAACACGTCTTTGCTAATGACTTCAATACCTTTGAAAAAAAATTAGACGAAGCCGAAGATTATCTTACTGTTAATCCAGCTCAATCTATTACTATTTTAGAAAACCTCACAGGGTTACAACTCATGCCACCAGAATTATTTATCCGCTGGCACCTTATCTATGCCCGTACAGCAGTACCTACAAGTCACTATGACGAGCTTTATACATCGATTGACGCAATATTTCAGCATCATCAAACTGATTATTTCAAACAAAAACTGACCACCATTATGAGTGCCTTGGGAATATGGCTTCGCCATGCAGAATATTTAGACGATGCCCAGTACTCATTTAAATGTGCTTACAAATATGCGCAAAACGATCGTCAACGCTTAACGCTCACCAACAGTATGGCATTGGTTGCTCGCTCGCAAGATGACTTTGCAAAAGCGCGTGCCTTGTACCTTGATAGCCATAAAATCACCACACAATTACAGCTTCCCAATGTAACTGCACTGATAGAGAGTAACTTAGGTTATTTAGCCCTAGATGAGGGCAATATACCCGAAGCTGAGCGCTATTTTAGAAGTGCATTAAGTAATAACCAAAACATTGATAAACGCGCGGGGCAAATCTCAACCGGGCTTAATTTATTAATGGTTTTTTTGATTCAAGAGCAGCAAATTAATTTTGAGCGACTCTATAGCCCAACGGCCACATTAACCCATGCCTTTCCCAACGAAGCGAAACAAGCATTACTTTTTTGGCTTGAAATAGGCTACAAAAATTTGACTGGGGGTTTTATAAGCCAAAAAGACAAACAACAGTTACAAACTGCGTATGAGCAATTAGAAAGCGATAAAATGAAACAACTGGTCGCGCGCTATTTAGCCAACAAGCTAGATGTAGCTGTAACCTTACCCGCCCCTATTGTCGCTAAGGACTTTACCAGCCCTTGGTTTGAGCTGGTAAAGCAATGTGATTGGAAACGCTAAGACTCGATTTAGTCCTTAGCCTATATAAAGCTATACCCCTCTAAAATAAATACTTTAATACTCTCACATCAACTTTCTCTTACTTTCTTTTTTAAAACCAAGCTGCTGTAAATATTAACTTTAATTTAAAAAAATGACATTTTTAAGCTGCAAAATTAGCCAACCCTAGTGAATTTATAATAAGGTAGTCAGGCATACTTGAAAGTTAGCAATTAATATTAAGGATTAATATGACAAAAACTGCTTTACGCTCAACCATTTTGCTACCTGTATTTTTGCCCGCAGTATTTATTATTCTACTTTTGGTGATTGGTACAAGTAGTAACCCTGAACTCGCTGGTCAGGCATTTAGTGTTGCCCTTGCGTGGATAACAGAAACCTTTGGCTGGTTTTATATGTTGTCTGTCGCTATTTTCTTGGTATTTATTGTCTCGGTCGCGGCTTCTAGTTGGGGGAATATAAAATTAGGCCCTGATCATGCAGAGCCACAATACAGCTTTGGTGAATGGTTTGCCATGCTCTTTTCTGCCGGTTATGGCGTGGCACTGCTTTATTTTGGTGTTGCTGAACCTGTGCTGCATTACGCATCCCCGCCATCGGGGGCGGCTGAAACCGTTGATGCCGCCAAGCAGGCAATGCAAATTGCCTTTTTCCATTGGGGATTTCATATTTGGGCTATCTATGGAATTGTTGGTTTAGTGCTTGCTTATTTTGCATTTCGCCATGGCTTACCACTGTCTATTCGCTCTGCCTTGTATCCACTTATTGGCGATAAAATTTATGGCCCAATCGGCCATACTGTGGATGTATTTGCCATATTAGGTACTTTATTTGGTATTGCCACTACACTAGGGCTTTCGGTGACTCAAATAAATGCTGGCCTACATTACTTATGGCCAAACATCCCTATTAATACCACAGTGCAAATTACGGCCATTGCCGTAATTACTGCAGCAGCAACACTCTCAGTGGTGGCCGGTATGGATAAAGGGGTCAAGCGATTATCAATTGTGAATATGACCTTAGCGGTTTCACTAATGGCTTTTGTGTTTTTCATTGGCCCGACTATCCATATTTTAGAATCATTTTTACAAAATACCGGCAGCTACCTAAGCGGTATTGTTGAGCGTACTTTTAATTTACAAGCTTATAGTCGCAGTGATTGGATTGGTAACTGGACTTTATTTATATTTGGCTGGACGATTGCGTGGGCACCGTTTGTGGGTATGTTCATCGCAAAAATTAGCCGTGGTAGAACCATCCGACAATTTGTTGTTGGGGTAATGTTAGTTCCCACTATTTTTACCTTTTTATGGTTTTCAGTCTTTGGTGATACGGCACTTAACTTAATTATGAATGAGGGGTTTGATACGCTTATTGGCGATGTACAAGCAAATCATGCCGTCGCATTATTTCAATTATTTGAAGTGTTACCACTGTCATTTTTCATTTCACTGCTCACTGTCATTTTGATCATAACTTTTTTTGTTACATCATCTGATTCAGGCTCTTTAGTCATTGATTCACTCGCCTCTGGAGGAAGCATTAATACGCCGGCTTGGCAACGCGTGTTTTGGGCGGTACTTGAAGGTGCTGTGGCGGCTGTTTTATTAGTGGCAGGCGGACTAAGTGCGCTGCAAACCATGACCATAGCCAGTGCCTTACCCTTTGCTATTATTATGCTAATTGCCACGGCGGGGCTTTGGCGAGCTCTAAAAATTGAAGCCCATCGAGACACCAGCTTGCAAGCACATACACTTAATAGCCGCAACATTAACTTGTCTCACTGGAAGCGTCGTTTAGCGGCTATGGTCAATTACCCTAATAAAGAAAAAGTACATACTTTTATTGGTAGCGTGGTAGTTGAGGCAATGAAAGCCGTACAAGCAGAATTGAAATCTAGACAATGGCATGCAGTGGTAGAATTTGATACGGATTTAGGCCGCGCTCATTTAACGGTACTGCGCCATGAACATGTGGATTTTGTTTATGATATTCGCCTTACCGAGCATCCTATGCCAAGCTTTGCTTACTCAGAGCTAAAGCCTGATAACAACGATGCTGAAAAGTATTATAAGGCCGACGTGTTTTTACGTCGTGGTGGTCTGTCATACGATGTTTATGGCTACACTGAAGATGATATTGTGAAAGATATTCTCGACCAATTTGAAAACTACTTACACTTTCTAGGTAATAGCCCAGGCGAACTTCCTTGGGATATGGCCGAACATGATGACATGTTAAATACCGATAAAGCTTAACGGATACAGCCAGTATTGGTAAAAACGGTAATTAAAAATAAAAAAGGCACTGTAAAGTGCCTTTTTATTTACTCAAATATAATTACAGCGCGTTAAATACATCGTCTGTTTTAGCGGCACAAATAAAATCGTTTTTATGCAAACCTTTAATTGAATGGCTCCACCAAGTAACAGTTACTTTACCCCATTCGGTTAATAGACCAGGGTGATGGCCTTCGTCTTCAGCCATATCGCCAACTTTATTAGTAAATGCAATGGCCTGCTTAAAGTTTTTAAACTTATAAACGCGCTCTAATTGCATAATACCGTCGCGTACTTCCGGCACCCAATCAGGGATTTTTTTAATTAATTCAGCCAATTCTGCATCTGATACTTTTGGAGCATCTGCATGACAGGCTTCACATTTTTGTTCACTTAATGAAGACATTTTAAATCCTTAATTCTAGTGTTACTTTTATTAAAAAACTAACTAGCTAATTTTTCTTTTGGGGGAAATTTCGGCTCGTGTAAACCAAGCGCCTTAGCTTGCTCAACTAAAGTCATTATATCCATTTGCGATATTTCAAACAGATCATGAATCGAATTAATGGTGTAGTACAGCGGCTGCATAATATCAATACGGTATGGCGTGCGCAGCACATCTAACACATTCATTGGATTAATTTCTGGTGTATCAGAGTACACGTATTGGGTTTCTCCTGGGCTTGATAAAATACCGCCCCCGTAAATACGTAATCCTTTTTCAGTTTGCATCAAACCAAATTCGACCGTAAACCAATACATGCGCGCTAAATAAACGCGGTCTTTTTTCTCTGCCGCGTAACCTAGTTGCCCGTACTTATGCGTAAATTCAGCAAAGTCAGGATTTGTTAGCATGGCACAGTGGCCGAATATTTCATGAAAAATATCGGGCTCTTGTAAATAATCAAATTCTTCACGGCTACGAATAAACGTAGCAACAGGAAACTGCTTGTTGGCCAGTAGTCTAAAAAACTCATCAAAGTCGATAAGTGCAGGTACAGGTGCTACTTGCCAACCTGTTGTTGCCAATAACACTTCGTTTAGCTCACTTAGCTGTGGAATACGATCATGCGGTAGGTTAATTTTTTTTAACCCTTCCATGTACTCGTCACAGGCTTTGCCTTCAATGCACGCAAGTTGGCGTGCTACAAGCTCAGACCAAATTTTATTTTCTTCATCGCTCCAATGTATAACGCCATTTTCATCTGGTGTTTTAGAGGTGTAATTACTTGCTTTAGCCATAAATACCTTCTTTGGGTTTAAACCCTAAATCGGTGTCAAAATAATAGCCACATGCTCGGCTATTCGATGTAGCCATACTATGCAAAAGTGAACAAAAGTTTAATAGCTTGACTCAGATCAATACTTTCGCAGAACGCGCATATCGTAAACTTATAATTACATCAGAGCAAAGATAAAAACACACCCTATATTTAACAGCCCTTACAGATCGAAATCTCTGTAAATAATAAATTACACCTTACGATATTTTAGTAAATGCTTGGTTGAGATCGTTAATAATATCATTAACATCTTCAAGCCCAACAGATAAGCGAATTAAACCATCACTAATTCCGGCTGCTAATCTTTCTTCGGGTGTGTAAGGCGAATGGGTCATCGATGCAGGGTGTTGAATAAGTGTTTCGGCATCGCCTAAGCTAACCGCTAAAGTACATAGCTTCATGCTATCAATAAACTGCTCACCGTCGGTTAAACTCCCTTTAATTTCAAAAGCAATAACACCGCCAGCAGCTTTCATTTGCTTACCAATAAACCGATGACCTGGGTGCGACTTCAGTCCAGGATAGTACACTTTACTCACTTGAGGGTGAGCCTCTAAATATTCAGCAATCGTTTGCGCACTCTGGCAATGACGCTCTACCCGTATAGCTAATGTTTTTAAACCTCGGTTAATTAACCATGCATCGTGTGGGCTAATCGTCGCGCCTATATCTTTTAACACCGTCATTTTAATATGTGTAATGTGCTCAAGGGATCCACACACAATACCTGCGACTACATCGCCGTGACCATTTAAATACTTGGTAGCACTGTGCATAATAATATCGATGCCGTATTGTTTAGGTGACTGTAGCAGCGGCGTTAAAAAGGTATTGTCGACCACACTTATTAAATTATGCCGTTTTGCTACATCACCAATAAGTGCTAAATCAATAACGGCCATCGTTGGGTTTATCGGGGTTTCTGCAAATATCATTTTTGAGTTTGGCTTTATTGCAGCACGTAACTCATCTTCATTGGTCATATCCACAAAGGTGACTTCAATGCCCCAACGCGGCAACATATGCGCAAAAAAAGCAAAGGTGCAACCATAAAGCGCACTTGATGCAACTAAGTGATCGCCTTGTGATAAAAAGCTCAGTACTGAAGCCGATACCGCTCCCATACCTGTAGCCGTTGCCGCTGCAGCCTCACAGCCCTCTAATTGCGCCACTTTTTGTTCAAGTTCAGTGGTGGTAGGGTTACCCAAACGCGTATAAATATAACCGGGCTCATCGCCAGCAAACCGTGCAGCACCTTGGGCGGCATTTTCAAAATGAAATGTCGATGTTTGGTATAATGGCGAGGTTAATGCGCCATGGGGATCATTGGCTTTTTGTGGACCATGGATACATTGGGTGTGTGGATGATGCTTGCTCATTATGTGCTCTCGTTTTTATTATGTGTGTCAATTACATAAATAAAACGCACCGCACTTTAAATCACAAGCATGCCGGATGCTCAGATGGCTATTTGTGCAAACTTTACTCAAAAAGCTGTACACAAATATTGCCAACTATTTACTCTCGGCTCTCTTAGTGCGACTCATAATTTTACTCGCAACCCCTTGAACAGTGCCTTTTAACAAGCTGCGTTTATTTTCAAGACGCGGTAAGGGTCGGCTTAATTCCATGGCTTTATAGCCTATACGTGCTGTAAATATACCCGCACTGACGCCTTGCGCGGCTCGCCCTGAAAGTTTGCCTAATAGCTCAGCACTAAGTGCCGTGGCCGCTAAATCAGATACAAGCTCTGCACTGCCTACAAACATGACTTGTTTTAACAGCATTCGATAGAGTTTAATGCGACTGGCGTAACCAAAACCAATGCCATAAATTTTACCTATTTGTTCAATTAATTTTGTACCGCGCCATAACACCGCCATCATATCCACCAGCGCAAGAGGGCTTAATGCGACTAATAAGGCTGACTCTGTTGCAAAGCGGTTTATAAGCTTTTTAGCTTGGGTGTCTTGCGTTACCAGTAGGCTATTAGCGTAAAGTGTCATTATTTCTTTATCACTATGGTGCGTAGCAACTTGGTTTTTAAAGTTTTCAAAATTGTCTAACTGCTGGTGCTTGTTCAATTTTTCAAGCCAAGGGAGTGCACCACCCACTTGCTCACTGTTTAATAACCTATCGGCTTCATGGCGATGCAGCTGATTACGCTTTAAACTGCGCAACATCCGATACTCTCGCCATAACAATCTTGTTATTAATAACACACCGCTTACCACAGCGGTTAAATAAACACTGCCCAAAATAAGCGATTGCTGATAAGCAAGCACAATAGAAAACCCAAACTCTAGCAGTACTAAAATAATAAAGCTGAGCGCAAACAAGCCTTTGAGCGTTTGCCATTTTGACTTTTTATACACCGGCTCTAAATCAACTTCAGGCTCAAGCGCATCATCCTCAAGCTCAGAGGTGTAATCACTTTGTCCGTGTTCAATAATTTTAGCGGGTGTTAACGCAGGCTCGTTTTGCTCAATATTTTGTGCATTAATACGACGCCCTGCTTGAAACTGTTGCGTTGACTCACTCATGTTAATTTGTCTCCTAGCAGGTACTGCATCACATGATCTAATCGAATATGTTTAAGTTGTTTGTCGGGGCTTGGCATCGGCGAAAATGACAAAAATTCAAACCCTTGCGCTGGCCACTCACTTTTATTAAGCATTCGACTTGGCGGCTCTGGTGGTAAATAAGTCAGCCACTCATGCTCATTTAAAGGTTTACCGTAAACGCAATCAAGAGTTTGACCTTTATCAACCACTTGGCGAGGTTGGGTTGCGGTAATTGATGACATAGCCATAGTTTCAATTTGTACACCGTCAAACTTTAAATGATTACTTTGCTCTTTGACCAGCGAGTCTAGTAACAAGGCTAACGCTTTATGATGCTTAGCACTGATGTGATCTGACTTATTAGCAGCAAACAATATTTTATCAATATTCGGTTTGAATAAACGTTTAAAAAAGCCAGACTCCCCATAACTAAAATGTGCCAACAATTGATTAATAACACGGCTTTGCTCATGCAAAGTTTCATGGCCTTCATTTAATGCACTGAGTACATCAACCAACACAATTTGGCGGTCAAAGTGACGAAAATGCTCATTATAAAATGGCTTAACGACTTCTTTCACGTAAGCATTAAAACGTTTAATTAAATGCGCTAAATTAGAACCCGCCACCACATCGTCTTTCATCATTTCAGGGTTTATTGGAAAAAATAACAATAACGGCGCACCTTGCAAGTCGCCCGGCATTAACATTCGCCCGGGTTGTAGCATCGCAAGTTTGGTGTCTTTTTTTAGCCCTACCAGCATGCGTTGATAACGTTGTGCAATGTTAGCAAGCTCACTTTCATCCACAGGGGCATGTAAATCAAGTTGCTCTACGGCGTGTAAAAAATCGCCTGAGGTAGCGCTGCGAGGAGACTGATTTAATAATGGGTATTGCTGTTCACACCACGCAGTATAGCTTTGTTCAAGCATAGGTAAATCGAGCAGCCATTCGCCTGGATAGTCAATAATATCAAGGTATAACGTTGATTGCGGTGAAAAATGACCTCGCAGACCCGCATTACTTTGGTATTTAATCGCCAAGCGCAGAGTATTTATTCGCTCTGTAGACGCCGGCCAGGCAGGGTTACCTTCCATTGGCAGTAAGGCACTCATTGCACGGTTATAATCAAAGGTGGGCACGTTTAATGCCTCTTGCGGCACAATTTTAGTGGCAATATGACGATGCTCGCGCATCACATCAAAAAAAGGTAAGTTGTTGTCATTCGCCTGAGAGGTTAAGTGCTTAACTAACGCACTTATAAACGCGGTTTTACCACTGCCGCTCAACCCAGTTACAGCAAGCTTAACATGTTGGTCTAAACTACGGTGCAGGGCTTTTTGTGCTTTGCCTTTAAAAGTTTTAAAGGTCTTTTTTGCAAATGATTGGCTCATAAAGTGTTTTGCACCCTATCTGCCGTAATTGTTCACGTTACAAACAAGGTGCTTATCAATCCTTTAAAGTTTATTAATTTCACGACTGACTGTAAATTCGCTTGAGGTAACGTAACGTTCCATCTCTTGTAAGCGAACATCAACACGTGTTAAACGCTCTTTTAAGTCTTGTAATGCACGACGAGGTGGCTCGCCCTTTTGCCATACTTTAAACTTAACTTCTAGTGGGTCATCACTGTAAGTTGAATGCGTTTTATGTGTTGCAGCAGGTTTTTTATCTAAAATAAACCATGCTGCAATGTACGCTACCACAAATAATGGGCCACCGGTTAGTAGTACCGCACTAACAAATATAATGCGAACTAACCATAACTCCATATTAAAGTAGTCACTTAAACCGGCACATACGCCAGCTATTTTGCCGCGTTGTGGGTCTCTGAATAATTCGCGTTTAGTGTTCATACTTTTTGTCTCCACTGAGGTGACTCTTGATCAAGCAACGCTTCTAATGTTTCTACTCTATCAGCCATTTTTTCAGCTTTTTGTGCAAGCTCCAATAATTGGCGATGCTCATGCTCACTCAACCCTTGGCTTACTTGCTTTTTGCTACGGTAGTGTAAAATTAACCACAGTGGCGCAACAAAAATCATAAATAAGATAAAGGGGGCAACTAGTATCTCTGGATCAAACATAATCCTCTCCTGATAATCCGTATTCTATGTTGATGTCAGGGGCACGTGGCCCCTGATATTATCGTTTTATTTATTTGCGAGTTTCTTTTTAAGTTCAGCTAACTCGTCATCAATCTTTTCATTCTTTTGTAAGTCTGCAATTTCATCAGCTAACGTTTGTTTACCTAAATCATAAGACTCTATTTGAGATTCTAGCCCATCAATTTTGGTTTCGTAACGTTCAAAGCGATTAAGTGCATCCTCTACTTTAGAACTATCAAGCGCTTTTTTAACTTCAAGGCGCGACTCAGCCGAGCGTTGACGTAAAATAATCGCTTTTTGACGTGCCTTAGCATCTGCTAGCTTTTCTTGTAGCGTAGTTACCTCTTGTTGTAGCTTCTCAATATGAGACTCTACATGGTCAAGTTCACTTTCTACCGCAGCAACTGCGTCGGCTGATTTTTGCTTTTCAAGTAATGCTGAGCGTGCTAAATCGTCACGATCTTTGCTCAGTGCCAATTCGGCTTTATCTTGCCAATCGTTTACTTGGGCTTTTAGTGTGTCTACGCGACGTACTAATTCTTTTTTCTCAGCGAGTGTTTTTGCTGATGTAGAGCGTACCTCTACCAGTGTATCTTCCATCTCTTGGATAATAAGACGAACCATTTTTTCAGGGTCTTCTGCTTTATCTAAAATGGCATTGATATTAGAATTAACAATGTCTGCAAAACGTGAAAAAATTCCCATAACATATACCTCTATTATTTAATCTAAATGTGTCTGCTTTTATTAGTATCAATATGCTTGCCAACTTTTTTAATTTTAAAATAGCAATAAATTTCAAATAGTTAAATGTAAATTACAAATTGCTTTTGTTATCAATCATAATGAAATACACTAACTGTTAGTAAAAATGACTAAGAGTTAGGAAATATGAGTCAATATCGCCAACAGGATAATTTGCTCGGCCAATCAGACAGCTTTTTATCGGTTCTTGATCAGGTATCGCAGCTAGCAAACCTAGATAAACCCGTACTTATTATTGGTGAACGTGGTACCGGTAAAGAGCTTATTGCAGCACGTTTACACTTTTTATCCAAGCGCTGGGATCAAAGTTACGTCAAACTCAACTGTGCGGCATTAAACGAAAATCTACTCGAAAGTGAATTATTTGGCCATGAAAGTGGTGCATTTACTGGCGCAAGTAAACGCCATGAAGGCCGATTTGAGCGGGCTAATAGCGGCACCTTATTTTTAGATGAGTTGGCAAATACTTCTGCCCTAGTGCAAGAAAAGCTATTAAGGGTAATAGAGTATGGTGAGTTTGAGCGTGTTGGCGGCAAACAAACGGTTAAAGTAGATACGCGCTTAGTCTGTGCGACCAATGAAGACTTACCGCATTTAGCGCAGCAAGGTGAATTTAGAAGCGATTTACTCGATAGGCTCGCATTTGATGTGATCACTCTACCGCCACTGCGCGAACGCCAAGACGATATTATGTTACTGGCTGAGCAATTTGCAATGAATATGGCACGCGACTTAGAGTGGGAGTTATTTAGTGGCTTTACTCGCAATGCACAAGAAAGTTTACTCAGTTATGAGTGGCCGGGTAATGTGCGTGAGCTTAAAAATGTGGTGGAGCGAAGTCTGTATCGCCACGGCAATGAACACATCCCTGTGCATAAAATTATTTTAGACCCATTCGAAAGCCGCTTTAGACCTAAAGCACGTATTAAACATACACAAGCCCCTGTTGCTGTGCAAAATGAAGTTGTTAACACCCAGCCCACAGAAGCGCCTGTAACACCGAGTTTGAGTAATGCAGAACCTGAGTTTCCTTGTGACTTAAAAACACTCTCTAATGAATTTGAGATCACATTAATAAAAAAAGCATTAGAACATAGCCAATTTAATCAAAAGAAGACTGCAGAAGTACTTGGTTTAACGTATCATCAATTACGTGGTTATTTGAAAAAATACAATTTGCTGGAATAGTAGAGGTTGTGCGGGTGCATAAATTATTACTTGCTTTATTATCATTGAGTTTAGTAGGTTGCATTGATAGTAAAGAAGAAATCTTAGAAGAAAAAAACCAAGGCCTCGTTTATTGCGCTGAGGCAAATCCTGTGTCGTTCAATCCTCAAGTCACAACCACAGGATCAACCATCGATATTATTGCTAACCAGTTGTACGACCGGTTAATTAGTATTGACCCTGTGACTGCTGAATTTAAAAGCGAACTAGCCACCGACTGGAAAATTAGCAAAGACGGTAAGTCTGTCACTTTTACTCTGCGCAAAGGGGTTAAATTTCATACCACCGCGTATTTTACTCCAACACGCGAATTTAACGCTGATGATGTCATTTTCACTTTCAGTCGTTTATTTGATGTATACAACCCCTATCACTTTGTCGGTGATGCGAATTACCCCTACTTTCAAAGTGTGGGTATTGACCAACTTATTCGTAAAATTGTCAGGGTGTCTGATCACCAAGTTCGGTTTGAATTATTTAACGCAGAAAGCAGTTTTTTAGCGAATATGGCGACCGATTTCGCCGTGGTGCTCTCTAAAGAATATGCCATGGCGCTCAAAGCCAACAACCAAGAAAACCTATTTGATCAATATCCAGTTGGCACCGGTCCTTATATTTACAAAGAATACCGACGAGACCATTTAGTACGCTTTTATAAAAACGCTGACTATTGGAAACACGAGGTGGCACTTGAGCAGTTGGTGTACGACATTACCCCTAATGGCACCACGCGTATTGCTAAAATTCTTACCAAAGAGTGTGACGTAACTGCGCATCCTAGCAGTGCACAGTTAAGTATTTTAGCTCAGCGAGATGATATTAACGTTGAAAGGGAAACCAACTTAAACATAGGTTATTGGGCATTTAATACCGAACGCCCTCCGTTTGATAACTTAAAAGTACGCCAAGCCTTAGTGCATGCCATTGATATAGAAAAAATAATGCAGGCAGTTTACTACGGTAATGGACTTCGTGCGCGGTCAATACTACCACCCACGTCGTGGGCGTTTGAACCACAAAAGAACATGCCAATTTTCGACCCACAACTGGCAAAAAAACTATTAACTGAAGCGGGTTATGAAAAAGGGTTTGATATGAGCATTTGGGCTATGCCTGTCAGCCGTATTTATAACCCTAATGCACGAAAAATGGCAGAGCTGATGCAAAGCGATTTACGCAAAATTGGCGTTAACGTTAATATTGTCGAGTATGAGTGGAACACCTTTATTCAACGCATAGGCGAGCACCGTCACGACAGTGTATTATTAGGTTGGGCAGCAGATACGCCTGATCCTGATAACTTTTTTAGCCCGTTACTTAGCTGCACCGCGACCTTCAGTGGCAAAAACCCAGCGAACTGGTGTAATCCTGAATTTGATTTACTGTTAACTAAAGCTCTCGATACGACCGATTTAAATTTACGTAAACAATATTACGACGCTGCACAAAGTATGATCATCGAACAATTACCCTTATACCCAATAGCCCACGGCATGCGTTTTCAGGCAAGTAGTGCTGATGTTGAGGGGATCACACTCGGGCCATTTGGCGCTATTTCATTGGCTAACGCGAGGAAGAAGTAATGTTATTCGATTATATTTTACGCCGCCTCGGATTGTTATTTTTCATGGTGTTATTACTGAGTATTTTTACTTTTTCGCTGAGCTACTTATTCCCTGGCGATCCACTGAGTAACTTAAGTGGCATACCAGACACTAACTTTACTCAAAATGCACAGCTAGAAGAAAAGTACCTGTTTAACAGTAACTACTTTATGCAGTACATTGCCTTTGTCGGGCGAATAGTACAAGGCGATTGGGGCGTGTCGTTTGCCTCAGGAGATAGTGTTTTTGCTCACGTGGTTGATTTAATTCCAGCGACCTTAGAGCTGAGTATTTATGCGTTAGTCATCTCGGTTGTGGTAGGCGTGCCTGTCGGGATTTTAGCATCGGCTTATCATAAACAATGGCCTGATAAATTAATTAGCTCAACAGCTATGGTTGGCTATTCTATGCCTATTTTTTGGCTCGCGTTATTACTAATTATGGTTTTTTCGCTCAAACTTGGTTGGTTTCCTATGTCGGGGCGAGTGAGCTTATTGTATGAAATACCTGCCAGTACGGGGTTTATCTTACTGGATATTTTACTAGCTGATTTTCCCTACAATGGCATGGCAATGCTTGATGCACTGCATCACCTAACATTACCTACCATTGTACTGGCTATGTATCCGACCACTGTATTGGTGCGCTTTACTCGCGAGTCAATGTTAAAAGTAATGGATCAAAACTTTATCAAAACAGCTCGCGCCAAAGGCCTTAACCGTGGGCAGCTTATTATTCATCACGCCCTGAGAAATGCATTACTGCCAGTCATAAAGCAAATAGGTCTGCAATTTAGCACCTTGATCACCCTTGCTATGATCACCGAGGTTATTTTTTCATGGCCGGGGATTGGCCGTTGGTTAATAGACAGTATTTATCAACGTGACTACCCTGCCATACAAGGGGGGTTAATGGCCGTTTCTTTTTTCATTATTATTGCCACAATTATAGCTGAACTAACATACACCCTACTCGATCCTCTGTCTCGGAACCAAGCGCATGGCAAAGTTTAATTTATTTTCAGAAGATTCAAATAAATCGCCATTAGCGAGACTATGGCGAAAATTTAAAAATAACCATCCTGCATTGGTGGGCTTATGGGTGTTTATTGCCTTTAGTATATTAGCTGCAACAGCACCGTTTCTTGCGCCCTATGGAGTAAACCAACAGCACAGTAATGCACTACTGCTGCCACCGTCATGGAATGAAATGGGCGATGTGCGGTTTATTTTAGGCACCGATGACTTAGGCCGAGATGTGCTTTCACGCTTAATGAATGGCGCGACTTATACATTTGGCTTGTCGGTCGTGGCTGCACTAATTACCACCATAATTGGTGTGTTAGTCGGTACATTTGCTGGTATTAGCAAAGGCATACGCTCTAGCTTTTTGAACCATTTACTTGATGTAACCTTGTCTATCCCCTCATTATTATTGGCCATTATTATTATTGCCATACTCGGTCCTGGATTAATGAATACCGTTTGGGCAATTATTTTAGCGCTGTTACCACAGTTTATTCATTCCATTAGAAACCTAATCGTTGATGAGCTAGGTAAAGATTATGTCACAGCGTACCGGCTCGATGGGGCCTCTAAGTGGCATATTTTATCGCGCGGTATTTTTCCTAATGTGTATGAATATATTGTGGTTATTTTTACTATGGCCCTCTCTACTGCTATTTTAGATATTGCTGCGCTAGGGTTTTTAAAACTTGGCGCGCAGCCGCCCACCACTGAATGGGGTGCTATTTTGGCCGAAAACTTAGGGCTTATTTATTTAGCGCCATGGACGGTGGCTCTTCCGGGTGTACTGCTATTTTTAGCCGTTCTTTCAACAAACTTGGTGGGCGATGGACTTCGCAAAGTTTTACAAGCGCGTAAGGCCGATTAAATGCATTTACTAGATATTCGAAACTTAACCATAGAGCTGCAAACGTCTGAAACTGCTATTCGCGCTGTTGACCGGGTAAGTTTTAGTTTAAAAGAAGGTGAAGTACACGCCTTAGTGGGAGAATCCGGCTCAGGAAAAAGCTTAATTGCAAAAGCCATTGTAGGCGTACTTAACGAACGCTGGGTTATAACCGCCGATAGAATGCATTGGCGCGGTGTTGATTTAATGCGCCTCACACCAGAGCAGCGCCGTAAAACCGTCAGCCAAGACATTGCAATGATTTACCAAGATCCAAGTCGCTGCCTTGACCCTACTGCAAAAATATTTAACCAAATCGCTGAAACACTGCCTGAAGTGGCCGCCAAAGGGTTTTTCTTAAAACGCAACCGAGAGCGTAAAGATCGTGTAAAAGCACTGATACACAAAGTGGGCATTAAAAATCATGAAGCCGTGCTTGATAGCTACCCTCATGAACTCTCTGAAGGCGTTTGTCAAAAAGTCATGATAGCCATGGCCATTGCGCGTACACCTAAATTGCTCATTGCTGATGAGCCAACAACCGCACTAGAAAGTACCACTCGTGCGCAGGTATTTCGATTATTAAAAAGTTTGAATCAGCTAAAGAATATGTCTATTTTGATGATTTCCCATGAGCTAGAAGAAATAGTAAATTGGTCACATGGTATTCATGTTTTGTATTGCGGACAAATGGTTGAAGCTGGTCCAACGCACCGTATTTTTAGCCAACCGCGTCATCCATATACGCAGGCTTTATTAAAAAGCTTACCTGATTATGAGCACGGCTTAGCCCATAAAGAACCTTTTTATGCATTAAAAGGCACCATACCTACACTACAACATTTACCGATTGGTTGTCGTTTAGGACCGCGTTGCCCGCAAGCACAAAAAGAGTGTGTGGTTGCCCCTAAACTCTCTAAACACCACGGCCATAGTTACGCGTGTCACTTTCCATTGATCAAGGAAGTAAAATAATGCAACCCTTGTTAAAAGTTCAAGCCTTGTCAAAAGCCTTTAACATGCGTGCAGGTTTATTTAGCCGTAAAAAATTTGATGTACTAAAAAACATCTCATTTAGTATTGGTAAAGGTGAAACGATTGCCATTATTGGTGAAACCGGCTCAGGAAAAAGCACCCTCGCTAAATTGTTAGTTGGCGCATACAGTGCAGACAGCGGACAAATATTATTAGAAAATAACACCATTGAAAACAACGGCCAGCGCGATGCTCAGTGCCGTTACATCCGAATGATTTTTCAAGATTCGGCCACCTCATTAAACCCGGCATTAACCATTGCAGAAATGCTCGACGATTGCCTAAAATTTAATACCGATTTTGATAAAGATCAGCGCAGTGAAAAAATTGGCAGTACTTTACTTAAGGTCGGTTTGCTGGTTGATCATCAACAATACTATCCGCATATGTTTAGTATTGGGCAATTACAGCGTATAGCGCTCGCTCGCGCACTTATTTTAGATCCCAAGGTTGTTGTACTCGATGAGGCACTTTCGTCGCTTGACCCCTCTGTGAGGGCGCAAATAGTTAACTTATTACTTAAATTACAGCTCGAAACCGGTTTAACCTATATTTTGATCACCCATCACTTAAGTTTAGTGCGTCATATTAGCGACCAATTAGTCGTTCTCAATAAAGGTGAAATTGTTGAATACGGTCCCACTGAAGCTATTTTTCAAAGCCCACAGTCAAAGGTTACTCAACGCTTATTAAGCTGTTAATACAAAAACAAAAAAGGCGCCAATTGGCGCCTTTTATAGTTTAGCTATTATTTATTCCGCAGGTTGCGCTGCTTTTGGTACATTTAGTTCCGCTTGTTGCTTAAGCGACTCAATGAATACCGTATAGTTTTTCTGTGCTTGGGCCATCGTGATATTTTGCTTCATTTGTGGCTCAATGCTGTCACTCACTAGTGCATCCGTGACTGAGTTAAGCGCAACAATAGCAGCATCACCATTGTTTAAGTTAACTACATCATAAACTGCGCCATCTCGTGGGTGCGCCATTTTAAATACTTGGGTAACAATAGCAGGCGAAACAGCAAAGCTTTCACGAGTAAGTTGCGACTCTTGACGAACGCTTAGTGACTGCTCAGCAGCAACATCGTTTAAGCTCTTACCGTCTTTGATTTGTGCAAATAAGGTACGTGCTTTTTCTTTAGCAAGATCGGACGCTTTTTCGTTTACTAAGCGTGTTTTAATTTGCTCGCTTACTTCGCTCAATGCTTTAGTTGCAGCCGGTTGATGCTCGTTAACACGAACCACAATCACGTGCTCATTACCTAGTTCGATTACTTCTGAGTTTACTTTATCTTCTAGTAATTCAACTGATGATAATGCGGTTATAACCGCAGGATTATTAAGCGGCTCAGGAAGCGCACTCAGTGCTAATAGCGGTGTAGATTGTACTTCAACACCCGCCACTTCAGCAGCATCGTCTAAGCGGTCAGAAATCTCAAATGCTAACGCACCCATTTCTGTTTGCTTCTCGTAAAACGCATCCACTTTTTCAGCTTGTTCAAGTTCAGCACGTAAATCGGCTTTCACGGCATCGTAAGGTTTAACTTGCTGCGATTGAATGTCTGTAAGTTTAATGATGTGATAACCAAATTCAGAGGCTACTACATCAGAGTAATCACCTTTGTTTTGCAGTGCAAAAGCAGCATCTTCAAATGCAGGCTCCATGACATCACGTTCAATCCACTCTAAGTCACCACCCATTTCGGCGCTAACAATATCATCTGACGACGATTCAGCTAATTGTGCAAAATCAGCACCCGCATTAAGCTGTGCTAATAAAGACTCAGCTTTCGCTTTTGCCGCATCGTCATCTTCACTGTTATCAATTAAGATATGTGATACACGACGTTTTTCAGGCTCAATATATTGCGCTTTACTCTGCTCATAATATGCTTTTACGTCGTCTTCGCTTACCGATGCAACATCGATATCATCTGCATCTAACTCAATGTAATTAACTGAAATAAGCTCTGGCGATAAAAATTGCCCTGCATTTAATTCGTAATAATCAGCCACTTCTTGATCAGTAACGTCAACATTAGCCTGCATTGCTTGTTTATCAATGACTAAATAATCAATGCTGCGAGTTTGTTGTTGCAGTGCAATGGCTGATTTAAGCTCGTTTTGCAATGCAAAGTCAGTTCCTGCAACCGCTGACACTAACTGGCTACGTGTCATATCATCACGAAGGTACTCTCGAAATGAATCAGGTTGGAAGTTCATTTGACGAATCACTTGTAAGTAACGGTCGTTATTAAATTGATCGCCAATTTTAAAATAAGGAAGCTCTAAAATTGTTTGACGAATACTTTCATCACTCACACGCAGACCCAGCTCAGTCGCTAACTGGCTTTGTAATTCTTGTTGTACTAAACGGTCAATCACGCCTTGACGTATTTGAGCCATATAAGTTGGATCGGCTGCTATTTGGGTAAAATATTCACCAAATTGTTGTTCTAAGCGGCTACGTTCATTTTGCAACGCACGGCTAAATTCTGTTTGGCTAATTTTAATTCCATTTACTTCAGCAACGGGTTGTTCTGTGGTTTGACCTAAGTAACTACCGATCCCAGCTAAGGCAAAAGATAAAATCACCGCGCCTAAAATGACTTTGGCTACCGGCCCTTGCGAACCTTCTCTGATTTTCTCAAGCATTTGTTTATCTCTTTTCTGACCAAGGTCTTTTCTACCTTGTCATATGTAAAAAAAGCGTATCTTACCAGATACGCTTTTTCACTTGAAGTAACTGGCGGTGAAGTAACTTAATTCATCGATTAGAATAATTAAGCGTATTGTTCACTCGCCATAACTAATTTGTTTACACAGTGATTAGTTTACTGCGTCTTTAAGCGCTTTACCGGCTTTAAAAGCTGGGATGTTAGCTGCAGCAATTTGAATCGTTTCACCAGTTTGTGGGTTACGACCTGCACGAGCAGCACGCTCACGTACAGAGAAAGTACCAAAACCAACAAGTGCAACTGAGTCGCCATCTTTTAGCGCGCCAGATACAGATTCGATGAATGAATCTAGTGCACGACCTGCAGCCGCTTTAGAAATGTCAGCATCAGCTGCGATTTGATCGATTAATTGAGATTTATTCACAATATCATCCTCTTTCATTGTTGTTATCAAGAGCGATTGTTTTTTTAAACTAACATCACTGTTTTGAAATTTTTGAGCATTTATTTAAAGCTCATATGATTATATTTTTCTTAAGCCTAGGCCCTGCAAGGGCTAGGCTTGAAAACCAGTGCTTAACTTATCATACCGTTTAGATTTGAAAAGCCCCTAAAAGCACTTTTTTTGGCTTTTTTACTGCTTTTTCGGTGTTTCGACTGAAAAACTATCAACTGGATGCACTAAAGCAAGCTTTAATACCTCATCAATCCATGTAACTGGGTGAATATCAAGACCCGCCAATACATTGTCAGGTATCTCTTTTAAGTCACGTTCGTTAATTTTTGGAATGATGACCGTTTTAATCCCACCACGGTGAGCCGCTAATAATTTCTCTTTTAAACCACCAATAGGCAATACTTCACCACGTAAGGTAATTTCACCTGTCATGGCTACATCAGAGCGCACCGCATTACCGGTTAAGCTTGAAACCAAACACGTTACCATTGCAATACCGGCACTTGGGCCATCTTTAGGTGTTGCACCCTCAGGTACGTGTACGTGAATATCGCGCTTTTCATAAAAGTCGCTATTAATACGCAGCTCATCAGCACGATTACGCACAACGGTCATTGCCGCTTGAATCGACTCTTGCATTACATCGCCTAACGAGCCGGTGTAAGTCAATTTGCCTTTACCTGGTACTGCAGCACATTCAATCGTGAGTAAGTCACCGCCTACTTCTGTCCATGCAAGGCCTGTAACTTGACCAATACGGTCGCCGTCTTCTGCTTTACCGTAATCAAAGCGTTGCACACCTAAGTATTCTTCAAGGTTATCTGCATCAATTGTCACTGTTTTAGTGTCTTTTTCGATTAAGATATTTTTAACCGCTTTACGACATAGCTTAGATACTTCACGCTCTAAATTACGCACGCCCGCTTCACGAGTGTAATAACGGATAATACCAATGATAGCACTGTCGGCGATTTCAACTTCTTTAGCTTTTAGACCATTACGCTTAATTTGCTTAGGAATTAAGTGTTCTTTAGCAATATTTAGCTTTTCGTCCTCGGTGTAACCCGATAATCGAATCACTTCCATACGGTCTAATAAAGGACCTGGAATATTAAAGCTATTTGAGGTTGCAACAAACATCACATCAGATAAGTCGTAATCAACTTCTAAGTAATGGTCCGCAAAATGACTGTTTTGCTCAGGATCCAATACTTCTAACAATGCTGATGCAGGGTCACCGCGCATATCTGCTGACATTTTGTCAATTTCATCTAACAAGAATAATGGGTTTTTAACGCCCACTTTAGTCATGTTTTGAATTAACTTACCAGGCATAGAGCCAATGTAAGTACGACGATGCCCACGAATCTCAGCCTCATCGCGTACACCACCGAGTGCCATACGAACGTATTTACGACCCGTTGAACGCGCAATAGACTGTCCAAGTGATGTTTTACCTACACCTGGCGGTCCAACTAAACATAAGATTGGCCCTTTAAGTTTATTTGTGCGCTGTTGTACTGCGAGGTACTCAATAATGCGCTCTTTGACTTTATCAAGGCCGTGGTGGTCGCTATCTAATATTTTTTGCGCGCCGGCTAAGTCTTTTTTCACCTTAGAGCGCTTTTTCCACGGTACGTTAATTAACGTATCTATGTATGAGCGAACAACACTGGCTTCTGCCGACATTGGCGACATCATCTTAAGCTTATTTAACTCAGCTGTGGCTTTTTCTTTCGCTTCTGATGGCATGCCAGACTCTTCAATGCGCTTTTTCAACGCTTCAAATTCATCCGGTACGTCATCAATTTCACCCAACTCTTTTTGAATCGCTTTCATTTGCTCATTGAGGTAATACTCACGCTGCGATTTTTCCATTTGCTTTTTAACGCGGGTGCGAATTTTCTTCTCAACTTGCAATAAGTCTATTTCACCTTCCATCAGCGCCATTAAGTACTCTAAACGTTCTGTAACGCTAGATATTTCAAGTACTTTTTGTTTTTCAGGCACTTTCAATGGCATATGCGCAGCCATGGTATCAGCAAGGCGCGCTGGCTCATCAATACCAGAGACCGAGGTCATCACTTCAGGTGGAATTTTTTTATTTAATTTTACATAGCCTTCAAACTGGCTCAATGCACTACGAATAAAGATATCTTGTTCTTGTTCGTTCACTGAATCAGACTCAATAAACTGTGCATTGGCAACGAAGAAGTCTTCGTTATCAACAAACTCTTCGATATTCGCACGTTGTGTGCCTTCAACTAATACTTTTACTGTACCATCGGGTAGCTTTAATAATTGAAGTACAGTCGCAATTGTCCCAACACGATAAATATCGTCTTTCTCAGGCTCATCTACAGTTGCATCTTTTTGTGCAACTAAGAAAATTTGTTTGTCTTTATCCATTGCCGCTTCAAGGCATTTTATTGATTTTTCACGGCCTACAAAAAGCGGGATCACCATGTGTGGATACACCACCACATCGCGCAGTGCTAGCACAGGGATTTCGACTCGATCGTTTCTCTCAAGCGTCATTGTATTTTCTCTTTGCACTTCATTTATTTAAAGATTACTCAAGTATATGGGGATAACCTAATTAAAGTTCAACAATTTTTGTTAACTCGATTAAATTAATTATAAAAAAAGGAGCCATTGGCTCCCTTTTTTTATAATTCGCTCAGAATTTAATCTGCCGCAGCGTGTTCTTGATGACTGCTATCATAAATTAAGATAGGATCAGACTCGCCTTTAATAACGGTTTCATCAACAACCACTTTGCTAACGTTATCAATTGAAGGCAGCTCATACATAGTATCAAGCAATACACCTTCTACGATTGAACGTAAGCCACGCGCACCGGTTTTACGTTCCATTGCTTTATGAGCAATAGCACGCAGTGCATCATCACGAAACTCAAGCTCAACATCTTCCATACCAAACAATACTGAAAACTGTTTAGTAATGGCGTTTTTAGGCTCACTTAGAATTTGTACCAGCGCGGCTTCATCAAGTTCTGTCAGTGTTGCAACCACAGGTAAACGTCCAATAAACTCTGGAATTAAACCATATTTTACTAAATCTTCTGGCTCAACATCTTTAAATGTTTCACTCAAAGAACGGCTCGCCGCCGACTCTTTAACGTCAACACCAAAACCAATACCGGTGTTTTTATGGCTACGCTGCTCAATAACTTTATCAAGACCAGCAAATGCACCACCACAAATAAACAGTATTTTAGAGGTGTCTACTTGCAGGAACTCTTGCTGTGGATGTTTACGTCCACCTTGTGGAGGAACAGAAGCCACTGTACCTTCAATCAGTTTAAGTAAGGCTTGTTGTACACCTTCACCTGATACATCACGTGTGATTGATGGGTTATCTGATTTACGAGAAATTTTGTCAATTTCATCAATGTAAACAATACCACGTTGTGCTTTTTCTACGTCATAGTCACATTTTTGTAAAAGCTTTTGAATAATGTTTTCAACATCTTCACCTACATAACCGGCTTCGGTTAGTGTAGTGGCATCGGCCATAGTAAACGGCACATCAAGTAAACGAGCTAACGTTTCAGCTAATAATGTTTTACCACTCCCGGTTGGGCCAATTAATAAAATATTACTTTTACCTAGTTCAACGTCTTGTTTAGTTGATTGATTGCGTAAACGCTTGTAGTGATTGTAAACCGCTACAGACAATACTTTCTTCGCATGGTCTTGACCAATAACGTAGTCGTCTAAGTGGTTACGAATTTCTTTTGGCACAGGTAATTTGTCAGCGGCATCATGCTTAGGCGCGATGTCTTTAATTTCTTCCCTGATAATATCATTACACAGCTCTACACATTCATCACAAACGTATACTGAAGGTCCTGCAATTAACTTTCGAACTTCATGCTGGCTTTTGCCACAAAAAGAGCAGTATAACAATTTATTACTTTTGTCGCCGTCTGTAGGAGTGTCAGACATTCAGCTACCTCATTTTATTACGTTGGCCACCAAAGTCTTGGTGGCTATTTTAATACGCTTTAACTATACCAAAATTTAGTGTTTTTCGCATAGTAACTCTCATTAGCAAGCATCACTGCTTGCAGGCATACTTACTTGCTACCGCGATTAGTAAATACTGAGTCAACAATACCGTAATCTACAGCTTGGCTTGCACTCATAAAATTGTCACGGTCTGTATCGCGTGAAACAACGTCAAGCGGTTGGCCAGTATGCTCAGCCATTAAGCGATTTAACTTGTCTTTAATAGACAGGATTTCTTTTGCGTGTATTTCAAAGTCAGACGCTTGACCTTGGAATCCACCTAACGGTTGGTGAATCATCACGCGTGAATTTGGTAAACAAAAACGTTTACCCTTCGCGCCACCAGACAGTAAAAATGCGCCCATGCTAGCCGCTTGGCCTACACAGATTGTGCTTACGTCTGGTTTAATGAAGTTCATTGTATCGTAAATAGCCATTCCCGCAGTGACAGAGCCACCCGGTGAATTGATATATAAGAAAATATCTTTCTCTGGGTTCTCTGATTCTAAAAATAGCATTTGCGCTAAGATCAGGTTTGCCATGTTGTCTTCAACTTGGCCCGTTAAAAAGATAATACGCTCTTTTAATAGTCTCGAATAAATATCAAACGAGCGCTCGCCTTTAGCTGTTTGCTCAACAACCATAGGGACTAATGCGTTTAGGGGATCTGTCATACCAGTGTTCATACTTATTTAATTCCTTATGCGCTTATACTTATTCTAAGAAAAGCATAATGATCATTTTTAGCTAATTAAGAACCACAAACTAAAATGGCCCGGGCACACTGCATAAACAGAGTAACACGAGCCATTTAATCGTTAGCGAGCGCTTAAGTCAATGACTTATTATGCACCTTGCTGTGGATTCATGATGTCATCAAATGCTTTTTCAACATCAGTCACAGTTGCTTTAGCTAAAATAGCTTCAACAGCTTGCTCTTCCATTGCTACATTACGCATTTGCTGCATTAGTTGATCATTTGCTTTGTAGTATTCTACTACTTCAGTTGGATCTTCGTATGCAGAAGCTACAGTAGCAATCAATGCTTCAACTTTAGCGTCATCAACTTTGATGTCATTCGCTTTAATCACTTCACCTAATAATAGGCCAGTTTTAACACGTGTTACAGCTTGCTCGTGGAACAATTCAGCTGGAAGCTCTGGCATGTTTTGACCATTGCCACCAAAACGTTGAGCAGCTTGCTGACGTAGTGCGTCAACTTCTTGGTCGATTAATGCTTTAGGCACTTCAACTTCGTTTTGCTCTAAAAGACCTTTGATTGCTTGGTCTTTAACGTTAGCTTTAACCGCTTGGTCTAGCTCACGCGTCATGTTCTTTTTAACTTCTTCTTTAAGCGCGTCTACGCCGCCTTCGGTAACACCGAATTTAGTTGCAAACTCATCGCTTAATTCAGGTAATTCTTGCGCTTCAACTTTTTTCACTGTGATAGTGAATTGAGCCGCTTTACCTTTTAAGTTTTCAGCATGGTAATCTTCAGGGAAGTTTACATCAGCAACCACTTCTTCGCCTGCTTTTTTACCAACGATGTTATCTTCAAAACCCGGGATCATACGACCTTGACCAAGTTCTAATGGAAAGTCTTCAGCTTTGCCGCCTTCAAATTCTTCGCCGTTGATAGTACCAACGAAATCAACCGTTACACGGTCGTTTGCGCCAGCCGCTGCATCAACATCAGCCCAAGAAGCGTGTTGCTTACGAAGTGTTTCAAGCATGTTAGCTAAATCTTCGTCAGTAACTTCTACCGCTGGTTTTTCAACAGTAATTTTCTCTAAACCTTGAACTTCAACTTCAGGGTAAACTTCAAATGTTGCTGAGAATTCTAAATCTTTACCTGCTTCAAGTGCTTTAGGAGCAAATGTTGGTGCGCCTGCAGGGTTAATTTTTTCAGCAACAATTGCTTCAATGTAATTACGTTGCATTACTTCGCCAGCAACTTCTTGACGAACAGCTGGTCCGAAACGCTTGTTGATTACTGATACTGGAACTTTACCAGCACGGAAACCGTCGATACGCTGCGTTTTTGACAGTTGTTGTAAGCGTTTTTTTACTTCGGTCTCAACGTTCTCTGCAGGAACGGTGATGGTCAGACGGCGCTCAAGGCCTTGAGTCGTCTCAACAGAAACTTGCATGATTTACCTCAATATTCAATTTTGGCGACTGTTCGCCTTCCTTACAAACAAAGTAATCTATAGGCGTCTTGATAAAATTCAAGCTTTGGGGCTTAAAAAAATCCGTCGCTACCAGGAGATACCATTGCTGCTTTGCCCTTAGGGCACTATATTATTAAACAAATAGACGCGGCATTATAACCTAATATTTATGATAGTCGAGTGTAGGGGGCAATTATTTGGGGTAGATCAGGGTAGATAACGACTAAGCGAATAAAAAACAGACTAATTAAGTGAAAATACGATTAATAAAGAAAAAATTAAGGATGTTGTGTAATAAAAGTAGAATTTAGATGTGTTTTACTTAGGGGAAAATGGTCGGCGATGCAGGATTTGAACCTGCGACCCCTTGGACCCAAACCAAGTGCGCTACCAAACTGCGCTAATCGCCGATATAACTTTTTTTGAATACTTAAATGTTGGATTTAAGACCACTTATAAGAAAGTGGTCGGCGATGCAGGATTTGAACCTGCGACCCCTTGGACCCAAACCAAGTGCGCTACCAAACTGCGCTAATCGCCGATATTCTTTTTGTAAATTGGGGTGACTGATGGGGCTCGAACCCACGACAACCGGAATCACAATCCGGGGCTCTACCAACTGAGCTACAATCACCACGGCATTACAGTGTTTTCAAAATGGCGCACCCAGAAGGATTCGAACCTTCGACCGACGCCTTAGAAGGGCGTTGCTCTATCCAGCTGAGCTATGGGCGCATCGAAAACTTCATAGTTCACTAGTAAGTTAAATTGTTATGAATAAACATAAAAAATGGTCGGCGATGCAGGATTTGAACCTGCGACCCCTTGGACCCAAACCAAGTGCGCTACCAAACTGCGCTAATCGCCGATACTTACTATTGTCTGCGAGTGTCCTCGTTGACAACGGGGTGCATAATAGTGATTTGACTGGGTTAGGTCAAACGTTTTTTTAAGAAAACAAATCAATTGCTCATTTTTAGTTCATAATGGTCAAATATTACGATACAGGGATAAAATTTAAACTCTTTTTTATAATTCGAGCGCTTATACTTTAAAAGCAACTTGGCGCTTAACCGCTTTTCTGCGAAAATAGTCGCCATATTAAAAAATGAGTAAGATAAAGGTGTTTTCTTTATCGGCATTTTAACCCCTATATATGCATTCGTTTTTTAAATGTATCGGTATCAAGTTAATTAACCTAATTAAAGGTCACCCATGACGGCAAACATCATTGATGGTAAAGCAGTAGCAAAACAAGTACGTAGCGCAGTGGCTGAACGAGTTTCAGAACGTGTTGCACAAAACCTTAGAGCCCCAGGATTAGCTGTGGTACTTGTTGGACAAGATCCAGCAAGCCAAGTTTACGTTGGTTCAAAACGTAAAGCCTGTGAAGAGGTTGGTTTTATTTCTAAGTCATTCGACTTACCAGCAGACACCACAGAGCAAGCGCTATTAGCATTAATTGATGAGTTGAATGTTGATGGTGAAATTGATGGTATTTTAGTGCAGCTCCCTTTACCAGAGGGCTTAGATGCAGAAAAAATTCTTGAGCGTATTACTCCACACAAAGACGTTGATGGTTTTCACCCTTATAATATTGGCCGATTAGCACAGCGTATGCCTGCTCTTCGTCCATGTACACCTAAGGGTATTATTACTTTACTAGATTCAACCGGCGTACGTTACAAAGGCATGCATGCTGTGGTTGTTGGTGCCTCTAATATTGTGGGTCGACCTATGTCACTTGAGCTGTTACTCGCCGGATGTACCACCACTGTTTGCCATAAGTTTACCCAAGATTTAGAAACGCATGTACGCCGTGCTGACTTACTGGTTGTAGCAGTGGGTAAACCTGAATTTATTCCTGGCGATTGGATAAAAGACGGCGCGATTGTTATTGATGTAGGTATTAACCGTTTAGACAACGGTAAATTAGTGGGTGATGTAGAGTACGCCGTCGCAGAGCAAAAAGCTGACTTTATTACCCCTGTACCAGGCGGTGTGGGCCCAATGACGGTTGCCAGCTTAATTGAAAATACGCTAGAAGCGTGTGAAAAATATCACAGCTAATAAACAAAAAATAAAGTAATGAAGAGCCCGCTTAATTGCGGGCTTTTTGTATCATCATTCTTCGTTTTATTAAGTCCAAGCCTTGTGGCAATACCGAAAATACGATCATTAATAACATAATCGCGTACTGCCAACTTTCATATTGTTCGTTAATCAATAACCCTGCACATAAAATGCCGGCAATTGGGTTAGCTATAGTGCCAAAAGTAAATTCAACCACTGTCATTCGCCCTAATAACCAAACATACAAAATATAGGCTAAAGCAGTGTTAGGCACCACCAGCCAAAATAGCGCCAGCCATTGGGTTGTATTTATTGATGCAGTTAAAAATTGATACTGCTGGGGAGCAAAATAAAAAGCCTGTATTGCAGCAGCAATCGCTAGCAAACTGCCACCAATGATTAATTGCCACGTTAATACTGTCCACCAGTGCACTTTAGCGGTCACTTTTTTTACCAGCGTACTGCCTATAACAATAGTCAATAGCGCCCCTATCAGTGCCACTACTCCCAATAAATTAAGTGCAATATGTTGTGGGTCAAATAAGCGCCATGCTAAAACTAATAAAGCAAGGGCACAAAATCCTTGCACTAACGCTGGCTGTTGCCGTTTAACAAGCCAGGCATACAATAATGCCACTACCGGTACAGACACCATACCGACACCTGCAATCGCAGCAGGTAAATTAATCGCCATTACAAAAATAAAACTAAAAAACAACGCAATATTGATTGCGCCTATTAGAAAAATGCCTGGCCACTGTTTAGCCGTTGGCCAAGAAGGTTTAAATAACAACAATAATAAACCAGCAGGGAGTGCACGTATGGCTCCTAGCAAGATTGGCGGCCACTCTGGGGTTGCGTATTTAGTTACCGCATAAGTCGTTCCCCATAAAAAAGCTGGGATCATGGCAAGTAAAATATTCATTAATTTTCCATTTTTAAATTGATGAATGCGAGTTTAAAACCTCAACTATAATTGAGGTCAACAATATCAATTTTATTAAAAGCATAATCAATCTAATGCAATTGATATAACCAAAAAAGGGTTACCCTATGGCAACCCTTTTTTTGTGTTCAGCGCGTTATGGCTAAATCCGCAAAGCTCAACAAACCCTAAGCTTTACGCCACGTTGTTTTTCCCGCTGAATCTTCAAGTACTACACCTAACGCATTTAGAGCATCGCGAGCTTCATCTGCTGCAGCCCAATTTTTACTGGCACGTGCGTCATTACGTTTTACAATCAGTGCCTCAATTTCAGCCACTTCATCGTCGTTTTGACCGCCTTGTAAAAATGCCTCTGGTGCTTGTTGAGCAATACCAAGTATTTCACCTAAGCTACGTAGAATAAAGGCTAAATGTCCTGCTTTTTCGCTATCACTGTCTTTTACACGATTTAGCTCTTTAGCAACTTCAAACACAACCGGTAATGCTTCTGGCGAATTAAAGTCATCATTCATGGCTTTTCTAAACTTAGCCACATACTCATTACCCTCAAGCTCACATTCAACTGGCTCAACGCCACGTAATGCGGTGTAAATACGCTCAAGAGACGAACGTGCTTGGTCTAAGTTTTCTTGAGAGTAATTGAGCTGACTGCGGTAATGACCTGATATTAAAAAGTAACGAACCGACTCTGCGTCATATTGTTTTAATACCTCACGAACGGTAAAAAAGTTATCTAACGATTTAGACATCTTCTCTTTGTTCACTTGTACCATACCGGTGTGGATCCAAGTATTTACATACTGGCCATTATTTGCACAGCACGATTGCGCGATTTCGTTTTCGTGGTGCGGGAACTGTAGGTCTGAACCACCACCATGAATATCAAAATGCTCACCTAAATGCTTAGAGCTCATTGCTGAACATTCTATGTGCCAACCAGGGCGACCCTCACCCCAAGGTGATGACCACGACGGCTCCCCTGCTTTGGCTTTTTTCCATAAAACAAAATCAAGAGGATCGTCTTTATCTTGAGCTACTTCAACACGCGAACCTGATTGCAACATGGTTAAATCTTGTTGCGAAAGAGCTCCGTATTGCTCAAAGGTAGAAACATCAAATAAAACGTCGCCATCGGCTGCAACATAAGCGTGGCCTTTGGCAATCAAACGCTCAACCATAGCAATAATTTCATCCATGTGGCCGGTTACGGTTGGCTCTATATCAGGACGTAGCATATTTAAACTGTCAAAGTCTTCATGCATGGCTTTAGTCATACGCACGGTTAAGTCGTTAATCGCCTCACCGTTTTCATTTGCGCGCTTGATAATTTTATCATCAACATCGGTAATATTACGTACATACTTTAAATCGTAACCTAAGTGGCGAAGGTAGCGAACAATTACATCAAAACCCACAAATGTGCGTGCATGGCCAATGTGACAGTAATCATAAATGGTGATACCACACACATACATGTCGATTTTTCCATCGACCATAGGTTTAAACTCTTCTTTTTGGCGTGTCAGTGTGTTGTATATTTGTACCATTTAGTTGCTTTCCTTCACGATTAACAGAAAAGCTATGTTACCACTTGCTAAGCATGGGCTCTAGCGGTTTATCAAAGCTCTTTGTTAATCTGGGTCAACTACGATAAAATAGCGTCAATATTCAAACCAGCTATAGGAAATCTCATGGTTGTTCTACACACAAATTTTGGTGATATCACCATTAAAATGCACGAAAGCGAAGCTCCAAATACAGTAAAAAACTTTTTAGAGTATGCAAACTCAGGTTTTTATAACGGCACTATTTTTCATCGTGTAATTGATGGTTTTATGGTTCAAGGCGGTGGTTTTGCACCGGGTATGGAACAAAAAGAAGTAAACGACCCAATTGAAAATGAAGCGAACAACGGCCTATCTAACAAAGTAGGTACATTAGCAATGGCACGCACGCCTGATCCACACTCGGCTACAGCGCAATTTTTCATTAACGTGAATAACAACGACTTTTTAAACCACAGCAGTGAAACATCACAGGGCTGGGGTTACTGTGTGTTTGCTGAAGTAGTAGAAGGCATGGACGTAGTAAATAAAATCAAAGGTGTTGCTACAGGCAGCAATGGCTTCCACCAAGATGTACCACTTGAAGATGTGGTAATTGAAAGTGTAACTGTCAGCTAAGACCGCATTATTCTTCAAAGAATACATAAAGCGGGTATTCACCCGCTTTTATCTAAATGGAATCACCATGACTCGCCAAACCTACTTTATCGCCGATTTACATTTGAGTGAAAATCGCCCTGATATTACAGCGGCATTTTTTAAATTTTTACACGCCCATATTACTCCTCAAAAAGTAGACGCCCTATATATTTTAGGTGATTTTTTTGAAGTGTGGGTTGGTGACGATTATGTTAGCGAACTCTCAGCGGCAGTGGCAGAACAGCTAAAAGCGGTTAATAACTTAGGTATTCCTATTTATTTTGTACACGGTAATCGCGACTTTATCATGCGAGAACAGTACGCCAATATGGCAGGAATGACCTTACTGAATGAGCAAACAGTGATCGACCTCTACGGCACTCCTACTGTCATTTTGCACGGTGATGAAATGTGTACCCAGGATGTTGAGTACCAAAAGTTTCGTCGAAAGAGCCGTGGTTGGTGGTGGCCTAAACTTATGCTTGCTATGCCATTGTGGTATCGTAAAAAAATAGCGCGTGATGCACGTGAAAAAAGTAAACTTAGCCAAGCAGACAAACCTATAGAAATACTGGATGTAGTGCAAAGCGCAGTACTCGAAACCTTCGCCAAACATAACGTGGCTAATATGATCCACGGCCATACTCACCGCCCTGATGTACATACCTATGAAGTTAATAACCAAACGCTTACTCGCACAGTATTGGGCGATTGGTATACTCAAGGTTCGTATTTAGTGGTTACCCCTGATTCTCAAGAGTTAGTTTCGACCCCCTTGTAGGGTTTTTAGCCTTTATTGACTAACCGTAATGAGACTTTGCTTTTAAGTCAGGTAAAGTAATAATAAATTGCGTTTTAAAATAGGTATCGCTTTGTGGTTCTGAATGAAGTTTGATGTCCCCTTTTAAAATCTGGGTTACCCATTGATAAACCATATATAAACCTAAACCCGTGTTACCTTTACCTCTAGCTGTAGTATAAAAGGGTTCAAATATATCTGCCTTTATCTCACCATCAACACCTTTGCCATTATCTGACACGCTCAGCCTCACCCTATGATTAGTCGCTTGTTCGACTTTTATTTCTATTACCCCTTCCTGCTTTTCATCAAAAGCATGGTTTAGCGCATTAACCACTAAGTTTTCGACAACCTGAGAAATAATACCTGGCAAGCTAATCATCTGTTTATTAAGTAAAAAAACAGTTTTCACTTTTATTGGCGAGTTTTTTAACCTGGAGTTTAATGACAATAATAGCTCTTCAATAATTTTTTCAATATCACATGCTATAAATTCATCATTATGGCGATCAATCGCCATTTTTTTAAAACTTTTTACTAATACGGCGGTTTTATTTAAATTAATTTTAGCCAGCGCTAGGTTCTCTCCAATACTTGTTGTAGTACATTCTAACGTTGATTTAGTCAGCCCCTGTTTCATCGCTTCATTTAATTTATTCAATGCCATATCTGCATTTGAAACAGAAATAACGGCTCCACCGATAGGCGTATTCATTTCATGAGCAACACCTGCCACGAGCAACCCTAATGAGGATAGTTTTTGCGCTTCAATTAACCCTTCTTGCAGTTGCTGCTGCTGCTTAATTGTGGCATCAAGCTCACGGTTAACGATATCTAGTTCTATCTTTTCAATATGTAATTTATGTGACAGGGCTAATAGCTGATTTTGAAACTTATACTCACGATAAATAAAACCAAAGCTAATTAAACATAGTAATCCACTGCAAATTAACGCTAACCGTAAGGCCGCATTTCGTACAGTTATTAACAATTCATTGGGGCTACTTATAAGAATAATTAATTCTTTGTCAGCATTGCTAATTCTACCTTTGTTCTCGCGCAACGAAAAAATAGAAAAACGGCGGTAGGTATAAAGACTATGGTTAAAAAAGTGCGAACCATATTCTACATTGCCATCAATAATTTGCTGCCAAAGCTCTGGTTTTTTTAAAGCGAGTGTTTGCTCATTTTTACCATACATAAACCCCCACTCTAATTCAGCATCAGTATTTAATAACCAAAAGCCATCGTGGTTTAAAATGCTAATTAAAGTGCTCTCTTGGTTGTAACTTTTAATCTGATCAAACAAATAATCTAAGTTAAAGTTTACCACTAGCAAACCATCTAATAGGTAATTTTCTTTATCCGTACGATAGGTTACACGGATTGTTGGTTGATGAGGCATTACAATTTGGTTGCGTTCGATATTTAAATCTATTTCTGTGGCAAAAATGTCAGGCGCACTGACCTGCATCCCTTTTTGAAAGTAGTAACGGGTTTGCTTATTTTGCAACTCATCAGGCGATACAATTTCGCCAATACCATTGGCTGCGTTAATGCGGTATTGCTCTTGGCCTTGTGTATCTAGCCAGCGAATTTGCGCGATATTAGTAGAGATAGCAGCAAAATTTAAAAAATAGTTATTTATTTCATCTCTTCTTTGCTTTGATTGTATAGGCTTGTTTGGTGTGTCGCTTTTTAAAATCGGCCCTTGGGCCAGGATACGCGTAAGCTTTTTAATACTACTGAGCTCTTTAGAAAAATCTCCACTGATAAGGACTAACTTTTCATCTTGCTTAGCTTTTATGGTGTTTATTTTTTCTTGATATGTTTGTTCGTATATAAGCCAGCCAATAAATAAAGTGATAAATAAACTGAACGAAGACTTTAATAACACACTTTTTTTTGAGCCGACCGGCAAGCTGTTAAGGCTATTCATTCTTACTCACTTCAAACTGTTTTAGCCACACAATTAAATCTTTTAAAAATAATGGTTTAGAAAAGTAGTATCCTTGAGCAGTTTCGCACCCCTGCTGATGTAACCACTGAGCCTCAAATTCATTCTCAACACCTTCAGCAATTACCGAGAAGTTAAACTGATTCGCTAAAGATAATATCATCTTAATCATGTACTGATTGTTGTCATTAAATTCAAGATCACTAACAAAGTAGCGATCTATTTTTATCGACGTAGACGGTATTTCATTAATGTGAGCTAACGACGAGTAACCAGTGCCAAAGTCATCAATGCTGACTTTCATACCTAAGGCGATAAACCGTTCAAGTGCTTCTTTAATTAAGTTATAGTTACTTATGGCTTGCGTTTCTGTCACCTCTAGCTCAAGCATAGAAGGCAGAATGTTGTACTCTTCAATTTTAGTTTTTATTTGCTCAAAGTAACTAGGTTCAACTAAATCATAAGAGGATGCATTAAATGCAACGGGTAAGTTGCAGCCTTGCTCTTTAAGTTGATTAATAGTCTCTAGTATTTTTTCGAAAATTACATGGTCTAGTTCATTAATTAATCCGGCTGTTTCAGCTAACTCTATAAATTCATCAGGGCGTACAAAGCTGCCATCAGCTCTTTGCCACCTAGCGAGCGCTTCAAAACCTGCTGGTTTCAAGGTTGATAAGCTGATTTTGGGTTGTAACGCCACCTGTAAACTTTTATTACCTATAGCCGTTCTGAGCTCAGCCATCAGTTCATAACGACGAGTAATTTGATCTGTTTTTTCCTCGGTATGCTGAATATACTTAGTTTGGTTTAGCTGCGAAGAGTTCAGGCTCGACTCTGCAAGGCTGATTACTTTTTCAGGTGTTAAGTTTAAAGCTACATTTAATTTTAATTCTAAAATACGGACATCAATGTATTGCTTAACTTGTTCAATTTCGAATTTTTGTTTATTTTGAAAGTAACTAACTGCATTTGAGATATCAAAGTCAACGCTCACTAACATGCCAAACGCTTTGTTACTAATCAATGCTATACGGGGGTCATACCTAGTAAAGCTATCAACAATACTCTGGTAAACTAACTTCATTAATTTATTACAAAATTCATGACCAAAGGTGAATGCTTTTTCGTCAAACTGATAAATATCAAAAATGACCAATCGCGTTTTTAGCCGCTCCTGCGCATTCATGTTCTTTATTTCACGGGTTAGCCAGTTACGGTTTTGCAAGTTAAGTGACACATCGGTATAAGCAAGCTCGGTTAAGCGATTTAATAACGAAATATTAGCAAATCCTGTGCTCACATTTTCACTAAATACTTTAAGTAAATATTCGTTTTGCTCACTAATTGGGTTGTCTGATTTGACGATAGTTATGTAATCAGCGCCCTGCTGATCTGGCGTTTCGAAAAAAAACACACTGTGGTGCTTTGAAAAAATATGACGACGCTCTCTAATCGCTTGTTTAAAGTCTTGCAGCATTTCTGCAGGCAGATTAGGTCCCACAGGTTGCCCTTTAATGCCACTAAAGCAACCATGGGTTGAGAGTATTAAACATTCAGAGCAAGGGTTTGAATTACTCGAACAAAAAATACCACCACCTTCGGTTATTTTTAAAATGTTGCTAATTTCTTTAAGCACAGCATAAGAGAAAGAGGCCATATCGTGCTTACCGTTAATACTTCTAGATGCATCAAGCACCAACTGTAAACCTTGCTTGGCTGACCTAATTTGTGAGATATACTCCCAAGTGCGCATGTTGCTATTAACAATTGATTGCAGCTTCTCGGCAGATAGGTCTGATTTATTCCAGTATTCATCGATATCGAGCATTTTCATGATATCGCTCTCTGGTGCAAAACCAGGTTGCCCTGTTAAGAGCACAATACGCATTTCTGCGTTACCGATGACCTCTCGAATAGTATTCACTAAACGCAGACCTGAGTCATCCTCCTCCATCACCACATCTATAAAAATAAGTGCAATATCAGGGTGCATGCTCAACGCCAAAGCCGCCTCTGGTACCGAATTTGCTGTTAACAACTCGTATTTATAACCATCTTTGGCTTTTAGCTCTTTTAAGCTGTTAACTAACGCGTTTTGATAATCAAGATCATCCTCAACGGTTAATATTTTCCAAGTTTTCAGATCTGTATCTGCTGGTTCTTCTTCAGCTGCAAATACAAATAATCCCTCTTTATCTTGCATACATTCTCACCCAATAATAAATAAGGTATGGCCCTTTTATTAAAATGAATTACAAAGCAATATAGACCGTTGATAACTCAAAATTCGACTTGCTTAAATATTAGGAGAGAGTTTTGGAAGTGTCTAATTTAAAAATAATTTTGATACTAAAGTATGTGCTACAACAACATAACCCATTTGTAGCACTTAAGTATACTAAGCACTTTTACTTAACGGTGTTCCACTGTGAAACTTAAAGTCTTCGTCATCAGATAAAATTAACTGTGCTTCTATTTCAGCAAATTCTTTTACCCGCTCGGTAATATCAAAATCAGCAATGTCTTGAGCAAGGGTTAAATAATCTTGGTAATGACGTGCCTCAGAGCGCAGCAATGAAATATAAAAATCCCCTAAGCGTTTATCTACATGGGGTGCAAGCTTGGCAAAGCGTTCACACGAGCGAGCTTCTATGTAAGCACCTACAATAAGCTTATCAACTAAGGCATTAGGCTCAAACGTTTTAACATTGCGTAGCATGCCTTTGGCATAACGACATGGCGTTATACTTTTATATTCAACACCGTATTCATCCATAATTTCGAGCACTTGATAGAAATGATGCAGCTCTTCTTTTATCAGCATTACCATTTTATCAATTAAATCTTGGCCATAAGGCGAGTTAGATTTAGGGATAATGGATTTAGTGAGTTTATTTTTAGCCGCTAAATCACGCCAATTTCCCTCACGTTTATAAATAAGCGTTTCAAACGGTTTAAGCCATTCAAGCAGTGCATCACTGCTCTCTTTATCTACCGCATACTTACGAATTAAAAACATGGCACTTTGCGCCGCTTTTAATTCATTAAATGTAAATATGTGCATATATAAATAGCAATATATTTATCAAGTAGTTAATGAAAAATTATGCTGGGATAGTTTTTATTTGCGAATAGAATTAAATTCATATTCGTACAGAGTAAGATAGAACGTAAACAATTTTGAAAGCGTGTGGAATCTATCCAGTGTTCGCCTTAGTGAATTGATAAAAATGTTTTTTTAGTAATGATTTTGAAATATTGGTTTTAGATTGACCTAAACTGTTGCCTTTCAAACCCCTATAGTATTTATCTCTGACTTTATCAGAAACGACTATTTTCAAAGTCTGCGGCTCGATTGATATTAAAAACCTGTCAAATAGTCGATGTATATCGACTCTGAGACATAGTCCATTTTGCAACAGATTGGATTGTTCTCCTTTGTAAGGAATAATATGGGCAGCTTCTAACAAAGCCAGCTCAGCACATCCTGATACGGCACATTTTGAATAAAAGTTATCAAGAGTTAATGATCTAAATCCCTGCTGGCCAACCCTTGTAACTTGGCTCCTAGTGACTCTATCCCTGTTATCTTCTGTTAACGCATGTAGGCTCACTTGCTCTTTATCATCTATTTTTGTGTGAACATTTTCTGTTAACTTATCAATATCTTCTTCATCAATGTCAAAATCTAAATCAAGAATTTGGGGGTGTTCTAAAAAGGCTTTCCAGTGTTTTTTCTGGCTATCAATTTTTGTAGATTTTCTAATAATAGCTAATGCTTCACATGCCGCAGATATTGAAGAAAATGAGTAATTGCGCTCTTCCCATAATTTTAAAATACGCTTTAAAGGAAGCTGCACAACTTCAGATCTATTATATTTTTTTCTGTGAAACGGATTGATTGTGATTATCTGATCATTTTGAGGATTTTCTGCTAACTCAATATCCTTTAACTTTCTTTCAAATTCACTGATCAAATCATGATTTAAGTAGCTTTCCCAACCCTTATAGTTCTTAATATTACCATCATTAACATTCTTAATAGCCAATATTTCTGCCGCAGCTTCTTTTGTACCACATAACTTTAACCTGTGATGCCAAACTAACTCTACCTCCTCTAAAGTAAGCTCAGTTACATCTTCAGGGTCAAACACATATAGGTGCAGTGGCAGGTTATGTTTTACTTGGGTAGCAGTAGTCTCTTTATTTGGCGTATCTATTGTTTCGTAAAGATCATTTGAGCTCATTGATAAAGCAAAATCATCATCGAGATCTAAATCATCATCTAAAGGTATTTCCGTACTCTGCTTTTCTAAAAGGTATCGCTCGACATTAAAAGATGGACCAGGATTAATTTTTCTTTTAGTTTTATTATTCTTTTTTCCTTTATGCTCGGCATAAGCCTGTTTAGCTTTATTAAAATCAACAATATTTAAAAACTTCTTGAAAGCACTAAAATTTTCTTTATTTTCATAAGCTACTTTAAGAGCTTTCTTCTCACTTTTAGTTAACATGAATTCATGTTTCGCTAGTAGGTGAAATAAGTCGTTTATGCTTTTCCCTTTAGAATAATATTCAAAGATATCTTTTTTTATTCCAATAACAGTACGCTTCATCATAATTCTCTAAATAGATCTATATTTTGATATTATCTACATCTTTAATATAACTCGCGAAATTCCTATTCACCTTGCATACAAATACTTCTGAAAACCTATAAACGTATCGCGTATCGCAGCTGGTGATCCAAACTCAATAGCGGCGTCATTAATGGTGTTGTATTTAAGCTCTACTAAGCTACGCATTTTTTTAGGAGCCAGTTCTTGCACGCCGTCTTCAATGTATTTACTTAATATAAAGTTGATAAACTCTTGTTGTTTATAGTCAGTAAATGCAGAGTTTATTTTAGGCTTAGCTTGTTGAGCTCGTTCTGTGCGTGTTTGCGCTTCTGCGGCATAGGCTACGTAGGATAAAACATCGTATACGTCGCTGTCTTGTGCATCAATTACGGCTTTCATACTATCGAGTTTTTCGCTATCGTAGCCCGCTTCGGTTAAGTCTTCTAATAGCTTTTCGCGAGTTGTTGGGTCACTCCATATTTCGCGTAGTTGGTCTTCGTTTTCAAAAAAGCGCGGTAGGTCGTCAAACATACGTTCAACAAATTCTTTTGCTGTAATGGGCTTACCTTCTGCACTCCAGTACATTGCTGAGGAAATATGCTTAATTTGTCGTGTACGGCCGTCTGAGAGCTTTATTTCGAGCTTTTCACATACACATGGCCTTTCGCCACATTTTTCACAGCTTTCAGGCTCTGGCTTTTCACAAACACACGGCTTTTGTTCACACACCTTACACGGTTTCTTTTCACCGGCACCATCACCGCCAGTGTCTTCACATTGGCACGGGGTTGTGCCGCACTCTGGGCATACTTCGCTGGGTATTGGCTCACCATCCCAAGCTGGGTCAGCAAAGTTATGGTGCGCTTTTACAAAGTCGTAAATGGTAAAGTAGTCTTTGCCATCGTAAGTGCGGGTGCCTCGGCCAATGATCTGCTTAAACTCAATCATATTATTACAAGGGCGCATGAGCACAATGTTACGTACATTACGTGCATCTACGCCTGTAGAGAGTTTGCGTGATGTGGTTAAAATTGTCGGAATCGTTTTTTCGTTATCACAAAAGGTTTTTAAATCGTTTTCACCCGCTACGCCATCGTTAGCGGTAACACGAACACAATAGTTAGTGTTGGTAGTCCAGCCCTTTTTAACTGCATACTGATTAATAAAATCGCGCACCATACCGGCATGAACTTGTGTAGCACAAAACACGATGGTTTTTTCTTTATGATTAAAACGATCCATCCAATAGTGTACACGGCGCTCTTCGCGCTGAGGTATAGTAATAATGCGGTTAAAATCACCTTCTTTATACAGTTTACCGGGCTCAGGATCGCCTTTTACAATAACTCCATCACCCTTTATATAAGTGTACTCATCCATAGTGCCAACAATGGGTAGCACTTTAAATGGCGTTAAAAAGCCATCGTTAATGCCTTCTTTTAGGGTGTAGCTGTAAACGGGTTCGCCAAAGTAACCATAGGTATCAGCGTTATCGGTACGCTTTGGTGTGGCGGTTAAACCTAGCTGAACTGCTGGTTCAAAGTGTTTAAGAATATCACGCCAAGCACTTTCATCATTTGCGCCACCACGGTGACACTCATCAATAATAATTAAATCAAAAAAATCAGCTGGGTATTGCTCGTAATACGGATTTTCTGCCTTTTTGAGTGGCGCATTTTCATCTTCTTCTGTTGTGGCTTCTTTTAATTCGGTTTTAGGCCCACACATAAGGGTATGAAAAATTGTAAAAAACACACTGGCATTTTTTGGTACGCCGCCTCGTTTACGAATATCGTCAGGGGTGATACGTACAATGGCATCTTCACCAAATGAGCCAAAATCATTAAATGCCTGATTAGCTAAAATATTACGATCAGCCAAAAATAAAATACGCGGGCGCTTTTTAGCAAGCCTTATATCTTTCTGCGCGGTCAAACTCCAACGGGTTTGAAATAACTTCCATGCGGTTTGAAAGCCAATACAGGTTTTACCCGTACCGGTAGCCAGTGTAAGCAGTATGCGATTTTTGCCTTGAGCAATAGCATCAAGGGCATTGTGAATGGCGTTTTCTTGATAATAACGGGGTGCCCAATCACCTTTAGCTTCAAAAGGGATGGTAGAAAACGCATCACGCCAAGCGGTTGTGTAATCCGCTTCTGGTTTATCACCTTGTTGTTCAAAGGTTAAATCCCATAGCGCTTGGGGAGACATATATTCATCTACCAGCGTCTCAATACCTGTGAGCATATCAATCTGGTAAATCTCATGGCCGTTGGTGGCATACGCAATACGGCATTGCAGACGCTTTGCGTAGTCTTTGGCTTGGCGCACACCTTCGCTGTAAGTCAGGCTTTCTTTTTTGGCTTCTACTGCGGCAAGCTTACGGCCTTTATATACCAACACATAATCGCAAGGCACTTTGTTAGCGCGTTTGCCACCCGCCATAATTTGGCCTGGGCAAATAAGCTCGCGGCGAATAAAGCTGTTATCAACTTCACCCCAACCCGCAGCGACTAGTTTAGGGTCGATTAAATCCGCTCTGGTGTCGGCTTCGTTACGCGTCCTTGCTTGTGACATTAGACCACAGCTCCTTCTTTTTCTTTCGTTAACTCACCTGAAAAGGCTTTTTGTAGAATAGATTTTTTGAGTTCGTCTAAACTATCGAGCTTCTTTATGTAAATCCATTCCAGGTGGAAATACTGTTGCTTTAAAGATTTAAGAGCACGCACTATTTCTTCCTGCTGTTTTTGTGGAGCCAGCGGTGCAAGAAAAGATCTCATTGTTTTCAAAGATACATTCTTTATTGTTGCCCCAGTAGCTTCTCGTAAAGCATATTTTTGAAATAGAGGGCTCTCAATTACAAATTTTATATACTCTTTATTTACGTTTTCTTCTAAGTTGAAGTAGCAAGCACTTTTCCCAAGAATTACTTTTTCATTGTTATAAAATGCTACATTACCAAGAGTTCCATTTATAGAAACAAAGACTGTTCGATCATTAAGAGGCTTTTTGTACTTATTATATTCTTCCCTAGAAACTCTCTTGGTTTTTTCTTTAATCGTTATTTTTCCATCATCTAAATTATTACCATTGATAAAGAAATATTCACCCTCAGGATCGTACTTTGGTGTTCCGTGCAATCCATCTCCAAGTTTTGTCGTTATATCCGAAATTGGTGCTTCAACCCATCCCTCACCACTCTGGCTAAATACTTGCTGCAAGTAGCTTTCAAACAGCTCGCGGGCGTTTTTGAGGTTTTGCTCGGTCTTAGCGCGGGCTTGTTCTATATCAACAAAGGCTCGATCTAGAATGGCGACGATGCGTTTTTGTTCTTCTTCGCTAGGTGTCGGGACCATAATCTCTTTAAGAATTTTGACCGAAGCCATATTCTTAATCGCTGCCCCTTGTGATAACGACTCAATTTGCTCCTGAAAATTACGGCTTTCCATCCAAAGCTTTAAAAATTGAGGTGACAAGTTTTTATTAGGCGTTAATTTGAGTAATGCTTGATTAATTATGCCTTGCTTAATTCCTGAAGGTACAATTGCAATCTTTCCCATAGTGCCAGAGCAACTCATAATCAAATCATTAGGGAAAAGTTCAAACCGTCCCATTTCTGAAAATTTATCTTCATCTACAAAATATCTAACACTATCAAATTGGTTATAAATGGCATGTTGTTGCTCATAGACAGCATACCCGTCCTCTTTGAATATATTCTTTTTAAGAGCACCACCAAAAGGCCCCCTAACAAATTCACAGACATCACCAAAACGCTTAGTTTCCCAAGTCATCACAACAACTCCTGAATCTTACCCAGAATCGCTTCGCTCTCTTTATCCAACGCGATGATTTCTTCAATGATGGCTTGCGGTTCACGCAGTGGGGCTTCTTCTGCTTGGTTCGGGTTTTTAACTGATAAATCCCATGTTGCATCATTAAGCTCAGACGTTGCCAATAGCCAAGACTTAGCGCTGTCCTCAAAGCCTTTTTGTAGCTCTACAAATTCTTTTAAGTCTTTGTCGTTTAGCGGATTGGTTTTACCCAAGCTGCGGCCAGGGTCTAGCTGATAGAACCAAGTTTTCTGTGTCGGTTCGCCTTTGGTGAAAAACAACACCACGGTTTTAACCCCAGCACCTAAGAAGGTCTTTGCTGGGCAATCGAGTACGGTGTGTAAGTTGCAGTTTTCTAATAGCTCTTTGCGCAAGGCAATGGCGGCATTATCGGTATTCGATAAAAAAGTGTTTTTAATCACAATAGCGGCACGGCCACCAGGCTTTAGCATCTTGATAAAGTGTTGCAAAAACAAGAAGGCAGTTTCACCGGTTTTAATCGGGAAGTTTTGCTGAACTTCTTTGCGCTCTTTACCGCCAAATGGCGGGTTAGCCAATACAATATCGTGCTGGTTGCTTGGGGTAATGTCTTGTAGGTTTTCGCCCAGCGTATTGGTGTGAATAACGTTAGGTGCTTCGATGCCATGCAAAATCATGTTCATAATGGCGATAACGTACGCTAAAGACTTTTTCTCTTTGGCGTAAAAGGTGTGTTCTTGCAGGGTTTTTAAATCGCTGGTTGAAAGCTGCTTTTTGCTGGCACCACCTTGGCGAAGATAGTCGTAGGCTTCACACAAGAAGCCTGCCGACCCTGCTGCACCATCGTATATGGTTTCGCCAATTTGTGGCTGTAATACGTCTATCATGGCGCGGATTAATGGGCGTGGTGTGTAATATTCGCCACCGTTGCGACCAGCGTTGCCCATATTTTTAATTTTTACCTCGTACAGGTGTGAAAGCTCATGTTTTTCTTCTTGTGAGCGAAAACGTAATTCATCTACTTTCTCTAGCGCATCACGCAATGAATAACCACTTTGAATTTTGTTTTTGATCTCGCTAAATATCTCACCAATCTTGTATTCAATGGTGTCAGGGCCGTTGGCACGTAGCTTAAAACCTTTAAGGTAAGGGAATAACTCACCATCAACAAAATCCATTAAATCGCTACCAGTTCGGGCTTTGTCGTGATCAAACTCACCATTAGCAGTTTTAGGTGCAGCCCACGAACTCCAGCGGAAGTCTACATCAATAATGTATTCGTAGTTTTCCGCCATCAATTCGGCTTCTTGAGACTTGGTAAACTCTAAGTCGTCAAGGTATTTTAAAAATAGCATCCACGACGATTGTTCGGTGTAGTCTAATTCACTAGAGCAACCTGAGTCTTTATGAAAAATGTCGTCGATGTTTTTAAAAGTTTGTTCAAACATTATTGTTTTATCCCTGCATAGGCTGTAGAGCCTATTTAAATGTTTATATAATTATTTTAGCCACTTATTATTAGATGCGTTAAAAGCTTTAAGTGGTATTTATTATTCTCATCCATGCTTGAGCAACATAATCGATGGTTTTATTTTGCCCATCAACATTACCCAGTACATGACTGTATTTCAAGCAGTTAAACCAAAAAGAAAAATTGCAATAAAAGCACTAAGTACGTTTGTTGTATTACGTCAATAAGCGAAGCTTTTATTGTTGTATGGATTACATTGGAAGTATAAAGGGAAAAACATTAACAAAGAAGTGCTGGGTTTGAATTGAAATACTTTAATATCCACTTCAACCAATAACTTATACTTTTTAATTCTTAACGCGAAGCACCTCATAAACTTGCTTGATTTGCTTTAGCGAACTTTATATTTTTAATATGTTCGCTAAAGTTGGTTTTATACAGCCCGCATTCAAAGCGAAGTAATTTGAGTGTATTAATAACTGTAATTCAAAAAGAGTTACAGTTATTAACAACCTTATTACGCCTTGTCTATGTGCTTTGCAACAGTTTGTCTACTGAGACCTACAGCTTTAGAAATTGCCTTATAGGTCATGCTAGGAATCTCCTTTTTTAACAGGGCTGCATGCGTCTTAGGCTCACCCTGTTTTATCATTAGAAGACATGAGCTTTTACGGTTTAATTCCTCTTTGAGCTCTACATTTAACAAATGAAGACTTTCAAGATCTGCATCTTTTTGCGTAACCATAGCCAATAATTGTAACCACTTTTTCAGTAGATTGAGAAATGAACGATAATCAGAACATGCCAGTAATCTTTGTTTACTGAATAAGCGGTTTTTTAACAAACCGATTAGATGCGGGTTTGAGTCTGCCTCAAGCTTATGAAAAACCCTTGTAACCTGCTCATTTAAGGGGCTAAAGCGAATAACTTTATTACACCAGCTCTCATCCTGTTGAAACTCGTTTGCACAAGCCCGTAAAATCTTAGTTGCTGGCGCGGGTTCATTAAGGGCTAAGCTGATAAGGTAATAAAGCTGCTCATCACTTAGACTCTGACGAGTTAAGCCTTCTTTATCCGCCTTTTCTTTTTGTAAAATGCGAATATTGGCTAAAACAGCTGCCCTTTGTTTTTTAAGGTTGTTCAGCTCAGTAAATTGTTTTTTTAGCTGCATATCATGGCTTATAATGGGTTCTTCCATATCCATATCCATATCCATATCCATATCCATATCCATATCCATATCCATATCCATATCCATATCCATATCCATATCCATATTTTTTTCCCATATTCCGTTATGACAAGTTAATATCTTAACATAAATGGCACGACTCGTTATTTTTACCCTTAAATTAATTATTATTTATTAAGAAAATTATTTATTAACGCCTACAATCAACCATGAACAAATTAGATAAAAAATTAGCAATATTTATTTTTACCGATTGGCGTCGAGTTGCCCCAAATACGTTACGATAGTAATAATCAAAACAAGGAATAGAGTTTATGAGTAACGTATATATTGAAATTGAATTCATCTCAATTGTTGAAAACCTAGATAATGTATTTTCAGTTAAAATTGATGACACCATTAGTCTTAATGTAACCCTAGAAAAGGAGAACTGCACGTTAAGCGTAGACTTAACAGTTATGGAATCTAAGGAGTTTATCTTCGACGAAAATACAGGGGCTATAACAGGCGATGCAAGTTTGAAAGTCTTGCCTGTGTCCTTAGAAAAGGCAAAAGCTATCTTCTGGGAAGAAGAGTCCATATGGGGTTCTATTCGCCCCCGATCTTCGAAAGATATAATAGCTTTCGAGGCAAATGCTCATAAAAAGAAAATTAAATTTTCTAAAAGAGTCAGCCCATCAACTAAAGAAAACACACTAACAGATGAAAGCGAAACTGCTATAAAAGACGAGCATGAGGGGCTATTAGACTCAATGGGTGTTTGCCCAGAAAAATGTTAACCCACCGCGGAGCGACATTTTGGCTGAGTTGCGTAGCGTTACTCTTGCCAAAATGTGGAGTGGGTGCACAATTTACAATTGTGTTCAAAGTTGTCTATAGACAACTTTGAAGATGCATCCACATTTAAAAAAATGGCTAAGGATTAGGCAATGATTGATACAAGCAACAATAAAGCTATCTTCAGGATAAAAAAAATTAATTTGCAAAGACAGTTACGTGCTGCCCTTGCTCATAATTTGCGACTGGTAAACCCTCCAAACGTAAACACTGAGCTATCTCATTATAATATCCAAGCAAAAGGGTTAAACACTATTGAAGCCTGTATGAGTCGGTTTGAGAGTGCTTTAGAGGGTATAAAAGTGCGTAAGAATGCTGTACTAGCTCATGAAGCTATTATCACAGGCTCTCCAGATCATATGAATAAATTGACAAAAAAACAGCAAATAGCATATTTCACTGATGCTGCACACTGGCTAGTTAAATTACATGGAGGAGATTACAAAAATATCCTTTGTTTATCAATACATTACGATGAATTAGGCGCACACGGTCACTATTTAATGGTACCCAAAATAGAATCAAAGTTAAATAGCCGAGCTATTATTGGTGGAGCTCGAGGCAGACTTAGCGAATTACAAACGGAGTTTTACGAAAAAGTGGCAAAAAAATACGGATTTACACGAGGTGTAAAAAATAGTAAAGCTACACACCAGCACTACAGTGAATTTAAAAACCTTAAAAACGACTTAAGTGAGGTAAAGAATAAATTGGAACAAACCAAAATTGAGTACAAGACAGCCCTTAATAGACTCAGCTCTGCTCAGCAAAGCCTGTTATTTATAAAAAAGGAACTGAAACTAGCTAAAACTCTGGGGGTATCTGACTTAAGAAGAAAAATCGCTCTTCTGGAAAAGAATACTATGTTTAAGGTAACCCCACGCATTTAGAGTTATTGCCTTAGCGATTAAATTAAATTTCATGAAGTAACTAAACAAATAAAAATTATTTAACCTCTCAGGTTCCGAGTTAAAAAAATCGGCTATAATCAGAGATTCAAACAATGGTGTTGTTTTAATAACACTTTTTTATCCGCTAAATGCTAAGGAAAGCAATTTAATGAAGTTACATGTTACCCGCCAAGTCAAAGCTGTATTGGAAGAAGACAAGGGCTTAGATGAGCATTATGTCACTGATAAGTTAAGCTACTTTGAAAAAGCTAAAACCAACCGCGAAGCACTTATGATTTCTAGCTTTTTAGATCGAGAGGGTCGAAAAATGCTTGCTAACCGCCTGAAAATGAACGAACGTGACTTAACGGGATTTTATCAAATAGTCGAACAATCTTATTGGTGGTAGAGTAATCGGAGACTTACTACTATAGATTAATTATTTTATTAAACATGGGCTTATAAACCCATGTTTTTTTTATTAATAAGATACAACTCTTAATGAAAGCTTTCTTAAACTTAGATGGTGAAACGCTAACTTCGCAAGTTAAACCATTATGAAAGTGTAGGCACCCCACTATGAAACTTGAAGTCTTTATCTGGTGATAAAATTAGCTCAGCTTCTATGCCACCAAAAAATTTGATTCGCTCGGTAATATCAAAATCAGCAATGTCTTGAGCAAGGAGCAAGTAATCTTGATAATGACGCGCTTCTGAACGCAATAACGATATGTAAAAGTCACCTAAGCGTTTATCTACATGCGGTGCCAGTTTTGCAAAACGCTCACATGAGCGTGCCTCAATATAAGCACCAATAATGAGTTTATCGACTAAAGCATCTGGCTCATACGATTTGACATGGCGTAACATGCCTTTAGCATAACGACATGGAGTGATGCTTCTATATTCAACACCATATTCATCCATAATTTCGAGTACTTGATAAAAGTGATGTAGCTCTTCTTTTATTAGCATCACCATTTTATTAATTAAGTCTTGGCCATAGAGAGTATCTGATTTTGGGATCATCGACTTAGACAATTTATTCTTATCGCTAAGGTCGCGCCAGTCCCCTTCTCTTTTGTATATCAGAGATTCAAAAGGTTTTAACCACTCGAGTAACGCATCACCACTATCTTTATCAACGGCATACTTACGAATTAAAAACATTGCTGATTGAGCTGCTTTTAATTCACACACGAGGTGATCTAAAAGTACTATGTCGAGATTCTCATGTTTTTTTGCTTTTTCAACCCATTTCTTAGGTGTATTACACTGCAAGAAACTATTTATTGGTTCTAAGAGTTTATTAATTTCATTTGAGTTCATTACTAATCATCTTTTAATAATATATCTAAATAGCCACTTTCTGAATGTATCTTAAGGTAATACATGAGGCGAGCTGCATTTTCAACAGTAGATCCCCTGCTTTTGTGGGGGTACATTAACCTATCGATATCCCAATCAGATGTGCGCACCTCAGTGACATATTCACTTTCTCTATAATACTCTTTTGAACCATAAAAAACACATTGGTAGGCTTTACGTTTTCGATCATATTGGCTAAATTTGAACCTAGCTACAACGTCATCCTCTTCTAAGCTAAAAGATAATTCCTTGTTTTTTAAAATTATCTTATTGCCTATCCGATTTAATTCGAGATTATAATTTAAAGGGTCGGTTTGTGATAAATCGACTATTTTTTTAGATATTGAAGCTACATTAAGTTTTGTTTCAATTTCGGCTTGTATTTCAGCTAGCTGACTAACAATATCATTTATTTCATCATCTAATTCTTCCATCAAACCAAATATTGTTCCTGATTTTTTTTCACTATTTTTATAATAATCTTTCAGGTCAGCCAATTTTGTTTGAAGCCCTTTTAATTCATAAGTTAGTTTCGCTTTTTTCTCATGACTGGTAGAGCTTCGTTTTGCACCACTAATTTTAGCAAGTATCAAGGGCTCAACATAAGCAAAAAAGAAATGATAAGCTACAACATAAGGAAATGTTGTCGGTGCATCACAACTTTCTCCCCCCGATCTCTGTTTTCTACTACAGCGAAGCAACGGTAATGACTCTGCTGATTGTTGAATACTCATACCTGAACCACAATGCCCACACTTAACCAAGCCATGTAAGGGCCACTTCCTGTCAGGTCTAACGCTCGTAAACAGTCGTTCTTTACATATCCGCTGAGAATTATAAAAATCTTTATCACTTACAACCGATTCGTAAAGCTTCTCATTGTAAACTAAACCTATGCACTTAGGGTTTTGAATTATTCTGATAATTTTTGTCGGATTGATATTTTTCAGTGGCTTTATTTTACCGTATTTTTTTCTCAGTGCTCTTTCAATCAAAACTTGACCAAGTCCTTCAGCATGCAATTTAAAAATATCTCGCACTACATCCGCGTATTCATTTAACTTGCCTTTTTGGTCTAGCCAAAAAGGCATCCGCATCTTAGGGGGGATTTTATTTTCTTTGGCGTTATACTCTCGTCGACTCCAAGAGCTTTTTACTTTTTCTGAACGCCATTTAGAATCTGAATGAGCCTTATCAATCTCAACAATTAAACGCATACGTGTTGCTAAGTCATTACGCTTACTTGGGGAGTAAACACTTTGGTCTCTTGCTGTGACAATAGAAACGTCATGATCCCAAATTTTATCAAGCAACTTCTCCGTTTCAGTAATCGTCATTCGAGACAATCTAGAAAAATGCTCAACAAGAATAATCGAGCCTTTAGGAACTACCTTTGACTCTATTGCAGCAACAAGCCTCCCCAAAGATCCCGAACTTAAATGCTTGCCCGAAAATGCTGATACACCAGCATCAATGAGAGGCTTACCTTCAAGCTCAACCACAACGCAGTTCGGGTGACTACGTAACCACTCTCTTTGTGCCTCCCCTTGTCTATACAAAGAGCTGTTCCCTTCTTGTGCTTGAGAACTAAAGCGCTGGTATAAATATACGTTACCAGATAATTTATCGTCTGACATAGCAATTACTCACTGAATTTATATATGCACACATTATCATTGAGCTCACATATTAAGTGATCAATTAATATGATGGGTAAGTTTTCTTTTTTGATTGCTTGTTCAACCCACTCATCGGGAGTACTGCATAATAAAAAATTGTTAATTGGCTCTAAAAGCTGGCTATGTGGCACGCTGACTACTCATTGCTAAAAATTGCGATTATGGCATTTTAACATGAAATATTACTCTGAATAAAATAAACACTCGCCCTTATTGCAAGCATGTGGATAACTTGACTTTGTATACTTACTGAACCATAACTAAATGGACTGTATAAAAACAAACCAATTATAACCAAACAGTAATATATCCTTTTATGGAGAGCACGCAATGATACTAAATCACCTATGGGGTTTATACGCCCATCCACTCGAAGAATGGCAAACAATTGATAACCGTCACGAAAGCTTAACCTATAGCTTATCGCACATTTTGCTTATCGCTTTATTTCCCTCTGCAATGGGGTACTACTCATCGGTTTACTTAGGCTGGAGTATAGGTACAGGTAATCCAGTATTTTTAACCCATGAAAGCGCACTGATGATTGGCGCAGCCATGTATGTCGCTTTAATTGGCGGTGTATTTGCACTGGCCTATTTAGCCCATTGGATGGCGGTTACTTTTGGTGCTAAACCGACTTTTACCCAAACAATTGAGCTGGCAGCTTATACCGCTACACCGGTGTTTATGTCGGCATTGGCAGCTTTTTGGCCTGAGCTGTGGTTTGTGGTGTGTGTTGGATTAGTTGCACTCGCCTACTCAGTTTATTTACTGTACACCGGCGTGCCAATTTTGATGCACATTCCGCAAGAGCGCGGCTTTATTTATGCAAGCTCTGTTGTTACCTGTGGATTAATTTTACTGGTTATTATATTAGCACTTACCGCTATGCTATGGACCAACGGTATTATCAGCCCCATGTTTACTTAAATATTCCTTTTCTATAGACGCAAAAAAGGAGCTGTTAAGCTCCTTTTTTTATTAGCCTTAAAATACTATCAGGCTAACATTACATTATTAATCAGATTCGTTTTCATCTTGATTATGTATTTCTAAACCAGATGACATTGCGTTTTCACGGATGCTTTTAGCTGAATCGTTGCGCAGCTTATCTATACGGTTTAAGTAATCTTGATCAATGTCGCCAGTAATGTATTGTCCGTCAAACACTGATGTTTCAAACTTAGTGATCTCTGGGTTTTCTTGGCTAACGGCAGCAATTAAATCGCTTAACGATTGAAAGATTAAACCATCAGAGCTAATGCTTTGGTTAATATCTTCTACTTCACGGCCGTGTGCAATAAGTTCTGCCGCAGATGGCATATCTATACCGTATACATTTGGAAAGCGTATTTCAGGTGCTGCTGATGCAAAGTAAACATTTTTAGCGCCTGACTCGCGTGCCATCTCTACAATTTGTGCTGAGGTGGTACCACGTACAATTGAGTCATCAACAAGTAGGACATTTTTACCTTTAAACTCACGATCAATCGCATTGAGTTTTTGGCGAACTGATTTTTTACGAAGCTCTTGGCCAGGCATAATAAACGTACGACCAATATAACGATTTTTAACAAAGCCTTGGCGATACGGTAAGTCAAGCACGCGTGCCATTTCTAATGCAATATCACACGAGGTTTCAGGAATAGGAATAACCACATCAATGTCTTTGTCTGCCCATTCACGCGCTACTTTTTCACCTAACTTAGTCCCCATATTTACACGCGCTGCATACACTGACATGCGGTCAATGGTTGAATCCGGTCGTGCAAAATAAACAAATTCAAAAATACACGGTGAGTAAGACACTTTATCTGCACAGCTTAAAGAGTGAAACTCTCCATTTTCAGTGACATAAATAGCTTCGCCTGGGGCAACGTCACGAACAAATTCAAAACCGTCAGGCTTTAATGCTACGCTTTCTGAGGCAAACATGTATTCAGTGCCGTTTGCTGATTCACGTTTACCAAACACCAATGGACGAATACCGTTTGGATCGCGAAACGCCACAATACCATGACCGATAATCATGGCGATAGTGGCATAACCGCCACTTACTTTATTGTTAACTTCAGTAACCGCGGTGAAAATATCTTCAGGGTCTAATTTTAGTTTGTCTGATTTACTTAGCTCATGCGCCATGATGTTAAGTAAAATTTCAGAATCAGAGGTCGTATTAACATGGCGACGTGCCTCTGAAAATAACTGCTCTTTTAACGACTCGGCATTGGTTAAGTTACCATTATGCGCAAGCGCTATACCAAATGGAGAGTTTACATAAAACGGCTGAGCCTCTGACGAACTTGAAGAACCCGCTGTTGGGTAACGCACATGGCCAATGCCAATATTGCCTTGCAAACGTTTCATATGACGAGTGTGAAATACATCTTTCACTAGGCCATTTGCTTTGCGCAAGCTAAATGTATTGTTCTCAATAGTTATGATACCCGCAGCATCTTGGCCACGGTGTTGCAAAACGGTTAAGCCATCATAAATCGCCTGATTAACTGGCGATGTTCCGACTATTCCAACGATACCACACATGTAATTTATCCTCGCCGATTAACGGTTTACTGAATTTAAAAAGCTCGAGTTGTTTTCTAGGTACGAAAAGAACCATTCAACTACAAAGCCAAATTCTGGAATCAAAATAGAGTTGCCCCACCAATGCGTACTTGGCGCACCAGTAAAAGCATCAAGAAAGAAGAGTAACGCGCTCACGACCAACACGCCTCGAAGAGCACCAAACACCACACCAAAAACACGGTCTGTGCCGGATAATCCGGTTCGCTGTACAAGCTCACCTAAAATATAGTTTAGTAAACCGCCTAACAATAGCGTCGCAAAGAATAATATGGCAATGGCCGCCGCATTTCTTAAAAGGGGTTCAGAAATGGATGTTAGGAAGGAAGCTAAATATTGATAAAATAAGCTGGAGATGATGAAAGCCCCTGCCCATACCGCTAATGACATAGCTTCTTTAACAAAGCCGCGTATTAAACCGATGATGGTAGAGAGTGCAATAATGCCAAGAATGGCGTAATCAACCCAGATCATAAGAACCAATTAGTCGCTAATTTTGGGCGCATTCTATACCTAAACCTCCTTGTGATGCAAGTTTAAGCGTGAGATTACAGGTGAGTAAACACACACCATTATTAGATTAAAAATAGCGCAGTCTCACCGTTATAAAAACAACAAACATTTTGTTTATAGCGCATCTATTTTGCTATTTTTGTGTGGGCATTGATAAGTAAAGGAGCGAAGCTAAAAATGCGATAAAGGTCTATTTAAACGTATAAAATAAGACGAGGTAAGTGTGTAATATCTCGCGATAAACACACTTCCTTTTATTGAATTTATTTGGTCACTTCAAATTGGGTGACTTTACCGTTGAGTTTGGTTAACTCTTTAAGTGCAGGAAGTTGAGATTGCAGTTCTTGTTTATTCAGTGATGGTCCGACAAAAACTTTCGTTAACGTCCCATTTGGCGTTTTAACTGGTTTAGTAAAAGTTTTAAACCCTTTAGCCTTGAGCTTAGCTTGCAGCGCTTTTACATTGGCTGCATGTGAAAAACTACCTAACTGAATAACATACGCCATGCTAGTTAAGTTTTCGTTAGCTGGGCGCGTAGGTTCTTGAATTGCAGCCGTACTGCTTTGGTTTGTATCAGGTATTACCGCTTCAACCATTGCAGGCTGGTCGGTAATGTCTGTTTGAGCAGCACTGTTTTGCTGTTCAAATGCGGCATCATCAGGCTGAATATCTTCAACTTCATCCTCTTTTAAAGGCTGTGCATTTGCCACTTTTTGATCGATTGATTCTTGCAAATCAATGGTCTTGAACTCAGAGCGTTCTGGAATCGCTTTAAAGCCTTCTTTATAGTGCACTTTTTCACCATCGAGTATATTGGGAATAAACACAATTGCTGCGATCACCACAATACTTGTTCCGACTAAGCGATTAATAAAACCTGAGTTCACCGACATCCTCTCTATTTTTTAAAGTAATGAATAGCGCCAGCCACGGTAAAAAATGAACCAAATACAATTAATAGTGTGTTAGTTGGCTGGTTTGGCAAGATAGCATCCAATGCTGCCTCTACGCTATTATAACCCTGTTTAAAATAACTATTAGGAATGCTTAAAAGTGCCTGATGTAAATTAGCAGCGCTATCGCCGCGTGGGCCCTCTAAGCTCGCAAACGACCATTCATCTACTACATCACTAACTTCTTTAAGCACACCAACCTTATCTTTATCAGCAAGCATAGCGGCTAATGCATGAATTTTAAAGCCTTTATCTTTATAGCTTGCTAATTTAGTCGCTAAATAGCGAGCTGATTCAGGGTTATGTGCTACATCGGTATACACTAATGGCTCTGCACTTAGTTGTTGAAAACGTCCCTCAACGACTAAGTTCGCTAAACACTGAGTAATCACCTCATCGCTCGGTAATAAGTTTAGTACCGATAGAGCGGTTAATGCCGTGGCTACATTTTGACATGGGATTGCTGGTTTAGGTAACTCAAGATTATGCTCTTTAAATTGCCAACTAAAACTCTGCGCGTGCTCTTTAAAAATAAAGTCGCTGCCAGATAACACCATATTAGCGTTAATTTCTTTACCATAATCGGTCATTGTATGTGGAATATTTAAGTCCCCAATAATTGCAGGAGTACTCTCTCGAAAAATACCCGCTTTATCATAAGCAACTAATTCACGCGTGTCACCTAAGTATTCTTTATGATCTAAGTCGATGGTGGTAATGATGCTGGCATAGGGGGTAACAATATTGGTCGCGTCAAAACGCCCGCCTAAACCTACCTCTAACAGCACGTAATCAACCTCTAAACGCTTGAATATTGCTAACGCGCCTAAGGTGCCATATTCAAAATATGTCAGTGGGGTGTCACCACGACCTTGTTCTAATAAATTAAACGCATCGACATGGTATTGATCGTCAAGCTCTGCGCCATCAACGCGTACGCGCTCATTGTAACGAATTAAATGCGGAGAAGCATACGTACCAACACGATAACCTTGGGCTAATAACAGTGACTCTAAACAACGTGCTGTTGTGCCTTTGCCATTGGTGCCTGCAATAAGAATGATTTTACTTGAGGAGGTTAAAAGCCCAATGTTGTTAGCAACACGAGCAACGCGTTCTAAACCCATTTCTATATTAGCAGGGTGAACACTCTCTAAATAACAAAGCCAATCATCAAGGCTTGATGATTGGCTAGGAATTGTTTTTGTCATAGCATGTAATCAGTAAAGCTGAAATTTACGCTACTCTATGCTCTTGTTCCGTAGAAGGCAAGTTCATAAATTTTGCTAAGATACGTGCTAGCGTATCGCGCATTTCTCGACGGTCTATAATCATGTCGATTGCGCCATGTTCTAACAAGAATTCACTGCGTTGGAAACCCTCTGGTAGCGTTTCGCGAACAGTTTGTTCAATAACACGCGGACCGGCAAAACCAATCAAAGCTTTAGGCTCTGCAACATTAATATCACCAAGCATTGCCAATGATGCTGATACACCACCCATTGTTGGATCTGTCATTACAGAAATAAACGGTAGGCCTTTTTCAGTCATTTTAGCCAGTGCCGCACTGGTTTTAGCCATTTGCATAAGTGACATAAGGGCTTCTTGCATACGAGCACCGCCCGATGCAGAAAAACAAATCAGCGGCATATTATGCTCTAAACATTGGTCAACCGCGTCAACAAAACGAGCACCCACTACCGATGCCATTGAGCCACCCATAAATGAGAATTCAAATGCAACAGCAGCAACCGGAATGCCTTTTAGGTTCCCTTTCATTGCGACAAGCGCGTCTTTTTCACCGCTTGACTTTTGAGCTGCATTGATACGATCTGAGTATTTTTTTGAGTCTCTAAATTTAAGCACATCTTTAGGTTCGTGTTGGGCACCTAACTCGTGACGATCGCTTTCATCTAAAAACTGTTCAAGACGTTTACGACCACTAACACGCATATGATGATCGCATTTAGGGCATACGTTCAGTGATTTTTCTAATTCTGCTTTATATAAAATTGAATCACATGACGTACATTTAGCCCATACACCTTCTGGAATTTCTTTACGACCTGAAGATTTAGTCGTTTTTGGTAAGATTTTTTCTAGCCAACTCATTTGCAACTCTCTTAATGCTGTTCTGTGTCGCGAGTCTACATGTTAACCATGCAAACAAATTTTTCCAATTAAAACATGAATTACGCTGTCACGGTATAAAAAACTGGTCTTAGTAGTTAGCAATACGAATAACAGCGTATAAATTTAGCCTCAAAATATACACATCTCGTTACTTATCAAATATCACTGTCGGCTAAAAACAATGGTCCTAGCGGCGTTCTAGGGATATTAAAATGATCTGGATAATCAACATCCACTAAATATAAACCTGCTGCTTTTGCTGTAGCGCTCGCTTTAGCTCGCTCTTTAACATCTAGCAGCTCTTTTAACCAAATTGGTTCATGTTTATGTAAGCCAATATCCATTAAACAACCCGTAATATTACGTACCATATGGTGTAAAAACGCATTGGCTTTAATATCAATAATGACATAAGCACCTTGGCGCTGTACCGATAAATGATGAATCGTTCGCGTTGCCGTATTAGCTTGGCAGTGCAGCGCTCTAAACGAGGTAAAGTCATGCTCACCTAGTAAATATTGACACGCCTGCTGCATTTTCACTTCATCTAGTGGGTGATGAAAATGTGTAACACCTTCATTTAATACCGCACCACGAAACGCATAATTGTAAATAACATAACGATAACGACGAGCAGTTGCACTAAAGCGGGCATGAAAGTCTTCCACCACAGGTTGTGCAAAACGAATAGCAATATCTTTGGGTAATAAGGTGTTCATACCTAATGTAAAGGCCACCATTTCACGCTCAGCATGTGTATCAAAATGCACTACTTGTCCAGTGCCATGTACACCGGCATCGGTACGCCCTGCACATACAATTTCAACTGGATGATTACAAATGCGCGACAACGCTTTTTCTACTTCTTGTTGTACACTATTTACGTGTGATTGACGCTGCCAACCACTGTAACGTGCGCCATTGTATTCTACTCCAAGTGCTACTCGCATAATTACTGCTTTACCTACTGTGCTAATCGACGCTGCATTTTATGCTATATGGCGTCCCAATAAAAGCAGCGAACTAAGGTTCCTAACTATGCAATACAAAAAACCCGCTATTAGCATCACTAATAACGGGTTTTCATATCAACCATACCTTACAGGAGCTTGGTTATTAATTTTTAAGTTTAGCCTTTAAGCTTTGCGCTTCTTCTTGCACATCATCCGGGCCATTATTAATGATCTCATCCAGGATTTTAACTGCTGAGTCTGCATCATCAATCTCAATATAGGCATGTGCAAGATCAAGCTTAGCTGAGTAACCCCCGCTTTGGGTATCAACATCCATAGGGTTATCACCAGCCAGAAGTGAATCATACTCACCTAAACCAACATCCATATCGACGTCTGTGTAAGGTTCGTGATCTAAATCAGCTTCATCGCTTTGCTCTAACAATGCATCAATATCAACAAAGTCATCCTGCGCTAATGGCTCAGTAACCTCAGGTTGCTCAATAGGCTCTTGCAACGAGGATGCGCTTTCGTCAGCTAAGTCTTCACTTAGTAAGCTATTAAAATCAACATCAAACTCACTACTGTCACTTAAATCAACATTTTCAGGTTCTGCCAGTTCATTAAGCAAGGCATCAAAATCAGTTTGTGTTAAATCAGCCATGAACTCATCGTCAAGCTCATCATCTGAAATCATGTCTGATTCTGGCGATACTGGGCTTTGCGTTAAATCTGCTTCACGGTCAGCGTTCGTTTGCTCGTCAGTAAACTCTGATGATTCAGCTAAAACATCAAGTTGTTCATCATCAAACTCATCGTCTGTGCTAACGCTTTGCTCATCTGTAATTTGTTCAGTCAGCTTTTCAGGCTCTGAAGCTTCATTATCTAGACCTTGCGCAGTGTTTGACTCTGAAAACTCATTGTCTAGTAATAATTCATCATCAAAATCGTCTTCTAAGCTATCGAGATCATTGCCTGCGGATAGTGCATTAGCGAGATCTTGCTCTGCTTGACTTGGTGACATACCCGTTGCATCACCGTCTAAATTATCACCTTGAAGCTCTTCTGGTGTTAGTGATTGATGCTCTTCATCAGATAAAGGCAACTCATCATCAAGCTCTAACTCAGGATACTCTTCAAGCTCTTCACTCGGTGTAACTATTTCTGGCTCGTATAGCTCATCGTCATCTGTCGATAAATCATTGTTTTGGATATCACCAGCAAGCGGATCATCACCTAAATCAATTTCATCTTCATCAAGCTCATCGTTTAAATCGTCGAGTGACCAATCAGGAACGTGCTCATCTTCATCGCTTGTTTGCTCAAGTTCACTTAAAAGATCATCAACGCTTTTAAAGTTTTCACCGTCGTACTCGTCGAGCGCATCTTCTGGGTCGAGTAAGGTTGAAGACGTATCGGTAAAGTCATCTTCTGATTCAACGTCAAACTCAGGATCTTGTTCAAGCTCTGGTTCTACTTCAAGCTCTGGCTCTACTTCAAGTTCAGGCTCTGCTTCAAGCTCCGGATCTGCTTCAAGCTCAGGCTCTGCTTCAAGCTCAGGCTCTGCTTCAAGTTCAGGCTCTGCTTCAAGCTCCGGATCTGCTTCAAGCTCAGGCTCTGCTTCAAGCTCAGGCTCTGCTTCAATTTCAGGCTCTGCTTCAAGCTCAGGCTCTGCTTCAAGTTCAAGCTCTACTTCAAGTTCAGGCTCTGCTTCAAGCTCAGGCTCTGCTTCAAGCTCAGGCTCTGCTTCAAGTTCTGGCTCAACTTCAAGTTCAGGCTCTGCTTCAAGTTCTGGCTCTGCTTCAAGTTCAGGTTCTGCTTCAAGTTCTGGCTCAACTTCAAGCTCTGGTTCTGCTTCAAGCTCTGGTTCTGCTTCAAGTTCAGGCTCTACTTCAAGTTCAGGCTCTGCTTCAAGCTCAGGCTCTGCTTCAAGCTCAGGTTCAGTTTCAAGTTCTGGCTCTACTTCAAGCTCAGTTTCTACTTCAAGCTCAGGCTCTGCTTCAAGTTCAGGCTCTGCTTCAAGCTCAGGCTCTGCTTCAAGTTCAGGCTCTGCTTCAAGCTCAGGCTCTGCTTCAAGCTCAGGTTCTACTTCAAGTTCAGGCTCAACTTCAAGTTCAGGCTCTGCTTCAAGTTCAGGCTCTGCTTCAAGTTCTGGCTCTGCTTCAAGTTCTGTCTCAGCTTCAATTTCTGGCTCAGCTTCTACTTCAAATTCAGATTCTACTTTAAGTTCATCATCTACACCATCAACTGACCAATCTGGTGTTTCTACATAGTCGTCGGTAGGTTGTTCTAACTCACTTAACAGATCATCAATACTTTCAAGGTTTTCATCGTTAAATTCATCTAAGGCATCCTCTTGATCGAGTAATGTAGAAGATGTATCGGTGAAATCACCTTCAGATCCAACGTCAAACTCAGGCTCAGGTTCAAGTTCTGCTTGAAGCTCCGGCTCAGCTTCAAGCTCTGGGTCTACTTCAAGCTCTGGCTCTACTTCAAGCTCTGGTTCTACTTCAAGTTCTGGCTCTGCTTCAAGTTCAGGTTCAGCTTCAAGTTTTGGCTCTGCTGCTTCAAGCTCAGGCTCTACTTCAAGCTCAGGCTCTACTTCAAGCTCAGGCTCTACTTCAAGCTCAGGCTCTACTTCAAGTTCAGGCTCTACTTCAAGTTCAGGTTCTACTTCAAGTTCAGGTTCAGCTTCAAGTTCTGGCTCTGCTGCTTCAAGCTCAGGCTCTACTTCAAGTTCAGGTTCAGCTTCAAGCTCTGGTTCTACTTCAAGTTCAGGTTCTTCTTCAAGCTCCGGCTCAGCTTCAACGCCTGGCTCTGGCTCTACTTCTGGCTCAGCAAAAGATGAAGCGATAGATTCTACATCTTCACTATTTAACTCTTCTTGCGCGTCAGCTAAATCTTCAATTGAGTCCGCCAATGCATGATCTATTTCAGAATCATGAACATCACTTTCAGGTTGCTCCGCATCCAGTACATCGTCAATATCTACTTCGTCTTCATCAACTAGGCTGTCGATGTCTGGCTCTTCACTTTGAGCCTCAGTAGCCGATTGTTCTGCATCAAGTAAATCGTCAATATTAACTTCATCGTCTTCATCAACTAAGCTGTCAATATCCGCGTCTTCACTCTCTGCAGCAGCGGGTTGCTCTGCATCAAGCAAGTCATCAATGTCAATCTCGTCATCTTCATCTACTAAGCTGTCAATATCCGCGTCTTCACTCTCTGCAGCAGCGGGTTGCTCTGCATCAAGCAAGTCATCAATGTCAATCTCGTCATCTTCTTCAACTAAGCTGTCAATATCAGTTTCTTCACTCTGTGCAGTAGCGGGTTGCTCTGCATCGAGTAAATCGTCAATATCAAATTCGTCATCTTCTTCAACTAAACTGTCAATATCAGTTTCTTCACTCTGTGCAGTAGCGGGTTGCTCTGCATCGAGTAAATCGTCAATATCAAATTCGTCATCTTCTTCAACTAAACTGTCAATATCAGTTTCTTCACTCTGTGCAGTAGCGGGTTGCTCTGCATCGAGTAAATCGTCAATATCAAATTCGTCATCTTCTTCAACTAAACTGTCAATATCAGTTTCTTCACTCTGTGCAGTAGCGGGTTGCTCTGCATCGAGTAAATCGTCAATATCAAATTCGTCATCGTCTGCTGATGTGTCAGTTGCCTGCTCATTATTTTCATCGAGTAAATCATCAATGTCGAAGTCTTCGCCCTCTTCGGCGAGCTCTTCACTGAGTGCAGCCATATCATCATTCGATTCACCTTGGGGTTCATCTGGTAATGAATCGTCATCTTCTTCATCAAACAGGCTATCTAAATCATCCGCACTTAAAATATCATCCGATTCGTCAAGATTAATTGTATCGCCCGTGTCATCTTCATCAGGGCTATCAAAATCTTGTTGCATGAAAACATCAAGTTCATCGCCCTCAGTATTTTCATCTTCAAAAACAACATCATCATTAAGTAAGCTTTCTAACTCATCTTGATCTAATAAACTGTCATCATCGAGATCATCATTAAACTCCACATCATCATCAAGTAATACGTCATCCATGTTCTCATCTAACTGCACACTTAAATCATCAAGTGGATCGGGAGCAGGCGCTTCGTCAAGCGTGGGTTCTGGCATTTCATCTAGAGGGTCAGTATAAGCAGGCGCTTGTGGTATAAATTCATCATCGTTACTCTCAGGCTCTTGGTTATTATCACGCTTACGCAGCCACATAACTACAGCAAAAATAATCAACAACGCTGGAATGGTCATTAATAAAATGAGTACCAAAGGATTCGAGAGTAATGCAGCAAAGCTAAATTCATTCTCTTGCTCTGCATCTTTTAATTTTTGCTGTGCAATGATCTCGTTTTGCTTAACGATTAATTCTTTTAACTGTTGTTGAATTTCACTATCTTGGCCTAGTTGTAAACGAACGTTTTCTAACTCGTTTGAAATACCTGTCAGCTGTTTTTTAAGGTTGTTGTTTTCAACTAAAATCTCTTCTACGTTACTAACCGAACTTTTAAACTGCTGCTGAAGCTCAACTAATTTATTACCTTGATCTGTTTTAATCGCTTTTAATTCTTGTTGTAATTCTTTTTTGGCTTCATCAACGTCTGCTTTGCGGGCTTGGGTTACTTGTGTTTGTGCTGAATTGATCTCTGCTTGAGTGAGTGTGCCATTTTTCTTTTTTTCCCACAGTTCATCGTCTTGCTCAGAACGTTGCTTAGCTAATTGCGGGTTTACTCGTCTAATTTCTGCCAAAGTAGGTATTTTTAAATACGAACCACTTTGCATGTGATTTAAGTTTTGTTCTAAAAATGAGTTGGGGTTTTTGTTATACAAGGCCTGCATAACTTGATAAATGCTGACTGAGTTATCTGGGCGAACTTTAACGGCAATACGCCAAAGTGTATCGGTTGGTTTTATTGGCCCAATAGAGCGACCCTGCGCGCCGTAATCTGCGCCTTTAGGCCCTCTTAATTGGGTACTGTCTTGAGAGTAAACAGTCGTTACCATCAGTGCAGACGCTAATATAATAAGTGAAACGAAACCGCGCATGCTGATCCTTTAATGTTTAAATGTTAACGCAGCGCTTTAAAATTGGCGCTTAAACATTGATTATTCTTGCCGTTGTTAGCCACGTGGCCAACGCACATTTTTATTACAATCTATTTTTATTGCAAGCTCTATTCCAGTTACAAACTATAAACCAGTTAAGCCATAATATCCATCGCAACGCATTGAAAATAAATACCTTAAACATCATGATAAAAATGTTTTTATGTTGTTTATCAAGATGTTTACACTCTCTCAGTTAATAAGTGGCAAAAAAATGGCGGTTAAAGCATAAAAAAACGGCAAACCACTGTGGTTTACCGTTTATTGAAATTATCACTATTTTCAGGCTAATTACATATAATTAGCAATCAGTTCTTCTGCTATTTGTACACTATTGGTTGCAGCCCCTTTACGGGTATTATCACTTACTACCCACATATTTAATCCATGTGGGTGTGAAATATCAGCACGTAAACGGCCGATATAAACAGTATCATTACCACTGGCATCCGACACAGCCGTTGGGTAGTCGCCAGCATCATCAATTAGCTCAACACCTGGCGCATCACTCAATAGTTGCTTTACATGCTCAAAATCATAAGGCATACGCGTTTCAATATTAATTGACTCAGAATGACCAAAAAATACAGGGACGCGAACACAAGTCGGGTTTACCGCAATGGTTGTATCGCCTAAAATTTTATGCGTTTCGTTTACCATTTTCATTTCTTCGCGCGTATAGCCGTTATCTTCAAAGCTATCGATTTGCGGTATTACATTAAACGCAATTTGCTTAGGAAATATTTCGTTTTCCATTGGGCGTGCATTCATTAAATTTGCAGTTTGTTTAGCCAGTTCATCAACTGCCTCTTTACCCGCTCCCGACACCGCTTGGTAAGTTGAAACGTTAATACGATCAATGCCGTATGCATCATAAATAGGCTTAAGCGCAAGCATCATTTGAATGGTTGAACAATTAGGGTTGGCAATAATATTACGATTTCTAAAATCGGCTAAACTCGATGCATTTACTTCTGGCACAATGAGCGGCACTTCAAAGTCATTTCTAAAATGAGATGTGTTATCAATAACGATACAGCCAGCGTCTGCGGCGATAGGGGCATATTTTTCAGATACACTGCCACCAGCAGAAAATAAACCGATATGCGCTTGGCTAAAGTCAAAGCCTTCAACATCACGTACTTCTATGGTCTCACCACGAAACTTTATATCTTCGCCAGCACTGCGGCTGCTTGCTAATAAAAACAGCTGATCGACCGGAAATTTACGATCTTCCAAAGTTTCAATGATTTGACGACCTACAAGGCCTGTAGCGCCGAGTACGGCAACGTTATATTTTTGCGACATATTTCATCCTCTGTAAGCACGATTAAAACAACCGTGCTAATTAAATTAGTTTGCTGTAGTAAAACCAAGCTGCGCAAGTGCAGCAAGCTCGGTGCTATCACCTTCAACCACCACGGTGCTAAACTCACGTCGGGTTGGATAATTTTTTCGTAAACTGTCAAAGCCTTCATCGGCCAAGTGACGCAGTAAAATGCCATCATCACGGCGTACGTCATAAACTAAGTGCACTAAACGGGCTATATCTGTTTCGCTAAAACTACTTCCTAGGGCGACTTTTTTAATTGCAGGAGGCGGTAAAAAATCATCAAGTGATTTTATTGCGTTAACCCCTTTTAGCTCACACAAGCTTTGATACAACATTTGTGTACCCCGAGCTTTACCCTCAAGAGTATGTCCGGCAATGTGCACACTGGCATAGCGAACATGCTCAAGTAACTCGGTTAAAATGTTAGGTTCGTTTTCCCACACATCCAACACTAAATCGAGCTCAGCGCCTGCTTCCATCACCTCAAGTAATGCTTGATTATCAATCACATCACCTCGGCTGGCGTTAATTAAAGTAAGTCCAGGTTTAAGCGTAGTTAAGCGCTTTTTATCAAGCATGTGCAGTGTTTTATGCGTACCTGTTTTTACTAACGGCACATGAAACGTGACTATATCTGACTGCGCTAATAGCTCATCAAGCTCAACGTGCTCGGGTAATAGCCCTTGCTCATGCTTTATTGGGTCGCACAATAGTAAATTAACGTTAAGTGCTTTTAGCTTGTGCGCGAGGCAACTACCAATATTACCCACACCCACAATACCAATTGTTTTCCCGCTTAATGGGCTGGCGTTTTCTTGACTTAATGCAAATAAACTACTGATCACATATTCAGCAACCGCAATCGCATTGCAGCCAGGCGCACTGGTAAAATCAATATTTCTTGCGTTGAGCAAATCGGTATCAATATGATCCACACCAATAGTGGCTGTACCTACAAAGCTTAGCTTATTAGCCTGTGCTAATAATTCACTATTGACCTGCGTGACTGAACGAGTGAGTAATACATCAACATCAATGAGTTTTTCTGGAGTTAATTGCCTGCCATCAAATCGTTCAACCTCACCCATATCTTTAAAGAATTGCTCAACTAAAGGCATATTTTGATCGGCAAGAATTTTCATTGTGAATCCGTTTGGCAAAATGAGACCCTATTGTAACGAACAACCGCCTATTTGCACAAACGAAAAAGCCGAGCATTTTGCTCGGCTTTAAAATAGTTAAAGGTTTACTTAGCCTTTGTATTTGCTCATTACTAATGTGGCATTGGTGCCGCCAAAACCAAAACTGTTAGACATAACCGTATTTAGTTCAACGTCTTTGGCTTCAGTTACAATGTTCAAGCCCGCTGCTTGCTCATCAAGCTCATCAATATTGATAGATGGCGCAACAAAACCATGCTCAAGCATTAGCAATGAAAAGATGGCTTCGTGTACACCTGCCGCACCCAGTGCATGGCCTGTCATTGCTTTAGTTGCGCTGATCATTGGCGAGTTACCACCAAATACTTCTTGAATAGCGCCCAGCTCTTTCACATCGCCTACGGGTGTTGACGTACCATGGGTATTCAAGTAATCAATGCTATCAACGTTTTGCATTGCTTGGCGCATACAACGTACTGCGCCCTCACCTGATGGTGCAACCATATCGTAACCATCTGAGGTTGCGCCGTAACCGGTAATTTCAGCATAAATGTGCGCGCCACGTGCAAGTGCGTGTTCTAGCTCTTCAACAACCACAATACCGCCACCGGCTGAAATCACAAAACCATCACGGTTAGCATCGTATGTACGTGATGCTTTTTCAGGTGTGTCGTTATATTTAGTCGAAAGCGCGCCCATAGCGTCAAATTCCATCGCTAGCGTCCAGTGAAGTTCTTCACCCCCACCTGCAAAAATAACGTCTTGCTTGCCTAGTTGAATCTGCTCAACGGCATGGCCAATACAATGCGCAGAGGTTGCACACGCAGAGCTAATTGAATAGTTAACGCCTTTAATTTTAAATGGCGTTGCTAAACATGCCGAGGTGGTACTTGCCATAGTACGTGGCACCATGTAAGGGCCAACGCGCTTAACGCCTTTTTCACGAAGAATATCAGCCGCTTCTACTTGCCACTTTGATGAACCGCCGCCAGAACCCACTAATAAACCAGTGCGCTCGTTTGATACTTGTTCGTCGCTAAGGCCCGCATCTTCAATCGCTTGTGCCATTGAGATATAAGAATAAGCCGCTGCATCACCCATAAAGCGCATTGCTTTGCGGTCAACATGCTCTTTAACATCAATATCAATTTTACCTGATACATTGCTGCGCAATTTGTAATCAGCAAATTCTTGGTTAAAAGCAATACCGCTTTTACCCGCTCTTAGTGACTCTAATACTTCTTCTTTATTATTGCCGATGCTTGATACAACACCGATGCCTGTTATTACGGCTCTTCTCATGGGTAATTCCCTTAGCTTAATACTTAATTGTGTTCTATTTTACGCGAATTTAATCACCTAAGTGGTCAGCTTTCTAGCGTACACTTGTACTCTGAACCTACAGCTTATAAATAACGCCAGACTATTTCAAAGAAAACACGTAAAATAATTAAAAAATTATCTATAAAATTGAATTGGTCATGATAAAAAACGCCCACATACACTTTAATGATTTAGGGACACCGGTTGCTAATGACTTTGATGATGTTTATTTTTCTAATGACGACGGCCTCGCTGAGTCTCATTATGTGTTTTATCAACAAAACAATATAGAGTCACGGTTACAAAATCATGACCGTGAGCACTTTGTTATAGCCGAAACCGGTTTTGGTACAGGGCTTAATTTTTTAAATGCATGGCAGCAGTTTTATGACCACCTGCAATGCCCACAAGTTCAAAGTCAACAGTCTAATAACGTGCAACGACTGCATTTTATTTCTTTTGAAAAATATCCACTTAGCGTAAATGATTTAAAACAAGCCTTGCAAGCTTGGCCTAGTTTAAGTCATTTAAGCGCCCAACTCGTCTCCCACTACCCGATTAATTTAACCGGTTGTCATCGCCTTGAATTTGCCAATGGCCTTGTGGTGCTCGACCTCTACTTTGGTGATGTGCTGGAATGTATTAATAGCATGAGCTACCCACAAAGTGGACTGGTTGACGCATGGTTTTTAGATGGTTTTGCACCGAGTAAAAACCCCGACATGTGGCAGCAAAGTGTATTTAATGCCATGGTCGATATTTCTAGAAGCAATGCCACATTAGCCACGTTTACCGCTGCGGGCTTTGTGCGCAGAGGACTAAACGAGGCAGGCTTTAGCATGCAAAAAGCCAAAGGCTTTGGCCGAAAACGAGAGATGCTAGTTGGCACACTCGCTCAGGCTAATTCAAAACAATCGGCCCCCGCCTATTTTGAGCATCACTTCTCTCCCCTTACCAATGTGGCTGTTATTGGCGGTGGTATAGCCAGCAGTTGTATTCTTTATAGCCTCGCGAAACGCGGTATACCAAGCCACTTATTTTGCCAAGATAAACAACCGGCCATGGGGGCATCTCACAATGTACAAGGGGCGATATATCCGCATTTACAAGCAAAAAATTCGCCACACAGTGAACTATTTGCCCATAGTTTTTTATATGCAAAGCGCTTGTACAATCAATTACTCAATAATGGTTTTTTGTTTGATCACCAGTGGTGTGGTGTGCTGCAACATGCAGTAAAAAAACCATTGGCAGAGCGTCATCAAAATCTCGCTGATAAACAACTGTGGCCAGAGCAGCTTATGCGAAATGTGACTGCTGATGAGGGTGATGCTATTGCTGGGGTTAAAACAGGTTACTCAGGGGTGTTTTTTGAACAAGGCGGCTGGGTTAATCCCCCCCAGTTAGTCAGTGCTATGTTAGATGCCGCACAGCAATTAAATGAGTTTGAGAGCCTATTTAATTGCCACATTGAGCAACTTAACAAACAACCCGATGGCTGGTACTTAACCACGCAAAAACAAACATTTGGCCCCTTTAGCGATGTGATTATTTGCGCCGGTGAACACAGCGATGCATTTGCGCAAACTAAAACGCTCCCTATTGTTGGCGTACGCGGACAGGTGTCACATGTTCAAGCAAGCACGCAATCACGTAAGCTAAAAACCGTGTTGTGTCACAAGGGGTATTTCACCCCCGCTTATTTAGATCACCATTGTATGGGCGCCACCTTTGAAAAGAACAGTAAAAGCCGTGAAGTGACCGAGCAAGATAATCAAACTAACCGCGAGCAACTGCTGAGCTTTTATAACAACACTGAATTTGCAACCAGCTTAGGCGATATTAGCTCTGCTAAAGCCGCTGTTCGCTGTAGTTTTATTGATCACTTACCTATGGCCGGTGAATGGGTGGAGCAAACTGACTATACACATGCATTTGCTAATTTACGTTTGGGTAAGCGCTATCAATACCAAGCATTAAAAAAACCACAACAGGGCCTGCATATTTTTACCGGCTTTGGCGCGCGAGCATTATGCAGTGCACCGCTATCTGCCGAGCACTTAATTAGTAGTTTAAACAATGAACCTCGCCCACTAAGCGAGCGCGTAAGCCAAGCTATTCACCCAGGCCGCTTTATTGTTCGTGACCTTATTCGCAATAAAATTTAAAGGTAATAATACCTACAAAGCCCTCTACTGTAATTACCAAGAACGCAGTGTACGTATTGGCTTATACCAACGTAGCTTTGTAACCGAAGTAAGTATAATGATCGAGTAAAAAGTTCTAAAAAACGCCTTAAAAAATAGCTGATTTTAATACTCAGTTAAGTAATAACTTTTCACTAATATGTTTTTTTTAAATAAGCTCGTTTAAATCCCATTTACTCTTTAAAAATAATTTCCTACCCCAAGGTCTGTTTGTACGAACAATCTTTACACTATATTGAGAAGGAATTAATTATGAGTAAGACTTTAATTATTGGCGCAAGTGGTCAAATTGGTAAAATGGCTACCAAACTACTTTTAGAAAATGAGCAAAATGTTGTTGCACTTGTAAGAGACAAAAGCAAACTGCGTGATTTAGATAGCCCATTTTTAAGTATTGTTGAACAGGATTTAGAAGGTGACTTTTCAAGTGCCATTAATGGCTGCGACCAAGTTATCTTTGCAGCAGGTTCAGGTGGAAGTACAGGCACAGATAAAACCGTACTTATTGATTTGTGGGCAGCGACAAAAGCAGCAACTTATTCTAAAGAGCACGGTGTAAAACACTTTATTATGGTCAGCTCTATTGGTGCAGACGATCCTGATGCGATAGATAGTGACTTAAAGCCTTATCTTGTAGCAAAACATATGGCTGATGAGCATTTAATTCACAGTGGACTCAATTACACAATTGTCCGCCCAGGAACATTAACTGACGAAAGTGCCTCTTTGCAAGTAACAACAGAGCGCCCTAGCGATCAGTCAAAGGCTAAAATTAGCCGCGAAAATGTAGCCAACGCTTTGCTTCACGTTGCTACAAACTCATTTAATAGCAATCGTATTTTTGAGTTATTTGATGGCGACAAACCAATAAAAGCCGCTATTAAGTAAGCATTACACTCACCCCTTGCCATGCAAGCTGCATGGCAAGCAGAGTTAAAATCACTTTAAAAATAACCCTAAAACGTGCCACCGATAACCGCTTAAGTAAACGAATCCCTAACCAAGTGCCAATGGCTCCGCTTAAAATCATCGCCAGTGTTAACGGCAACCATTGCCAAAAGCTAAAACCCAGCCCCGCATAAACAACGGCTTTTAAGCTATGCTGCAAGGTCATAATACTTGAAAAAGTCGCGGTAAATTTAAGCTTATCGTAATGATTAATGTGTAAATAACTCGCCACCAGAGGCCCACTTGCTCCCACAAAAGTAGAAATAAATGCCGTAATTACACCCGCTATTAAACGCCCTAATCGTGAGTCTTTATTAAATTCAGGGATTGTTCCCCACAGTAAATAAATCACAAATAAAGCCACAAACAGCTTCATGCTATCAAGGTTAATATCGCTTACTACTTGGCTTGATAGCCCAGCACCAATTAACCCACCCAGAGTAAAATACAACAGCATCGGCTTATCAAGATGGGCAATACTTAACAACAACCGATTGGCATTAGAGCCTAACTGCACTAAACCATGAACAGGCACAACCACCGCCATCGGCATAACCGACGCCATTACCACCAACAGCATTAAACCGCCACCCGCACCAAAGGCCGCCGATACAAACGAAGTAAACCCCGCCAGTAAAATAAGTAACAGCGAGATCAAAGGGGAAATGTGTTCAGCTGTAAAAATATTCATATCAAAGCTCGCAGTTAATCATTGGCTCATAATACAAAAAATAAGCAAGTAAGCGACTAGTCTATTAGTTGTAAGAGGTTCGGGGTTCGCAAGATAAACCAAAGCACAATAAATTCAATAATTTTAGCCATAAAAAAACCCGCGACTTGATTGCTCAAGTTGCGGGTTTTTTAGGGTTTTTAAACAAACGAATTTAAAAACCGTTATTGGTGGAGCTGGGGGAGTCTGAACCAAACATATAACCAATTGAAAAATATATAGACAAGCAAAATAAAAACCTGCTGTTGTTACTATTATTGTTACTTATTATCTTTCCGTGGGTTCAACTTCTCGATTTGCAGCTGAATCGACTGTATTAATAACTACATTATTTGGATTACATTTAACTTTTGTTCATACGCTTTTTAGTTTCATCTAAAAACGCGGCTGATACCCTATGATCAACTTTAAAAATCGTGTCACACTTCTTTCCAGTGGCTTTCAATTCAATGTCTGCCTTGGCGAATTCTTCCAATCGCTCAACGGAAATATCAATTGCAAAATACTCATGCACAACTACATAGCTAACACCCATAGCTGAATTGGATGCAACATTACGATCTACCTCATGAAGTTTGTACTCTCTCCCAGTAGAATCATAGGCGCTATTTATAAAACACCAGCCATTTTGTGAAAACATCTTTCCGTATAATTGAATGAAGTCAGGTGTACTTGAATCTTTTCCGTACTTTGCACGATAATTGTAGTTTGTTACAGGTTCTGACATGCCGCCCACATAAACCTCAGACCTTAACCACCCTTCAGACTTAAACTTATCGTAATTATAAGTAATACCTTTAGCCGCAGCCTCCTTACTACCTACATTTACATTATAAGCACAAGCATTTAATAAAAATACCGATGCGCCAAATAGTGCTAAATTTAATATTTTCATACAATTCCCTTTATATAGTTTAACAGTCCTAGGGTTAATCAAACCCCAGCTCTTCTTTACTAGTTTTTGGTTTTTTTAAGCCGTTATAGCTTATTGAGAGCACAACATGCGCACTAAGCCCAGCATTAACAAAGACTAAAACTAGAGTAAAATCACCACTCACCCATTGCATTGCTGTTTTATTATTCTCTAGTTGAGTGTACTTACCGAACAATGTGGTGAGCTTATTTAATAACAACGGATAGTCTTCAACGTCAAAATATACACCAACGCCATTAAGCCGCATTTCAGAATCAAACACAAATGACGTATTTCTATTTTGCCTTTTAACCCCTAATACTTCTTTTGAATCTTTCAATTCAAGCCAAGCAATATCACCAACACTTTCCTTGGTAGTATTGGGTAATTTGTTTGCGACAGCTTCAATCGTATCACCCCACTGTGTACCAAAAACACCATCACCAAACAGCTCTGCAATAGTTGCCGCTTTTACAGGGAGTAAAAAAAATAAAAATAAAACACTTAAAAACAGCCTCATGGCTTTCCTTAAATTTAGTAGTAGAAACTGAATAAAGATATAAACCTATACCTTATACTAACACCAAAACCTAAATGGCTTGCGAGTATTTATGCAAACAAATGTAAGATACCGACTTAAAACTTTGTAGTAAAAAGCTTACAAAGCTATAAGCCTAATATGATGCATGTTTAAGAGCTTAATGAATACACGTGCATATCTCTCCGCAAAACAGCTGTAAGGTGTTTATTTGATACTGTCTTTTTATAAGCCTAAAATGATAGGTTTTGTAAGGTTTTGTTAGGCTTATTAAACTAAGTTTTACTAAGTATTAACGGCTCATACAGTTGAGGTTTTATCAGGTATAAAGGCTAGGATAATTTAGATTTCATCAGTACAAAAACAAATACATTCGCTAAGCTCTTAAAATAAGTAGAGCCATTTAAAAATCAATTTTTGACAATGTTTGATAACCTGACAGCAAACAAAGTTAGATATAAAGTGTTTAATTGCTTTGTATTGTATACATTCCTTAAAGCTTAGGTTTAACCCTACTTGAGCCGTGGTTTTTAGTTTGTGCTGGTTTATAGCCCTTCCCTCTGGCTTTAGCAAGGTAAGACATACGCCATATAGCGCCTTGCTTTTTATCATGCTCATATCGTTTAAATCTATAAAAACAATTTTTTGGAATCCATGGACGCACACCCAATGTATTTCCCATTTCTAAAATAAATTCATTTATCTTACTTGGGTAGCATACTTTGTTAGCATCAAGAATAACTACCACATGATAATGCTGCTTTTTCGCTCTTTCTTGCTCCCGCGTCCAATGGTAGCCAAAGATAGGCATTTTATACCTTTGCTTTATAAAACCGCTTAAACTTTCCATAACAGCAATAATAAAACGGTTATCATTTGTTTGATATGGAATACCGATATCAAATCGTAAAACTAAAACTTGGCTATAATGTGTTAAAACTGCCTCAAGCTGATCTAACATACTCTTCATTTGCGCTGTGTAAATGCCGCTCTTTGACGTATGAACTTGCCAAATGTTCTGTTTATGGCAAATTACAGGTGAGTGACTCACATACTGATAATTAGACACAAATACTTCCTATTAGATAATATAAATATCCGAATGATAAAAGGGGTGTTTTCACTAGTGTCATTATTCCACGGCTGGCTAACTCGACTTTATACAGTAAGTAGTAACTAACAACCTTCATTTTTAATGAAAACAAACCTATAAACCACTGCCGTTAAAGACCGCAATAAAAAAGGCTTAAGGGAAAAGACTGGATACACACGCCCTTCAATGTTAGTGGAAACTCACCTGAAAGCATTTTTATTATGAGCTTTACTTATTATATAATGCTTAAAGCTAGTGGCAGTTTAGCTACTCGCCACCAGCCCTCGAAATAACCAATCTAAAGCCGTCTAACTAACCATTAGTCGGCTTTTCCTTATCAAAGACAGGCTCATTAGCCGCACCAGTAACCTTTAAATGCTCGGTCACAATAATGGTTTTAACCTGCTCAATACCAAGTTGCTCAAGGATTTTAACAAGGCTCTTTTTTGCCCTTTGCTCTCTTTCCTTTTTGACTTTACGCTTAACTTTTTCACGCTGAGCCGCTCGTTTATTGAAAAACTCAAATCGTTGTAGCTCTGTCATAGAGTGAGAAACCTTTAGCCCAACCTCACGCTTACTTTGATAATCAATAAAGCATTTCATTTTAAGGTGGCTATGCTTTGCATCTTCCTTATCTAATTCAACATCGGCATACCCTCTACCAATTGGGCTTGTAGATTGACCGTTAAGCCATGCGAGCAAGATTGAACGGTGAATAATGTCCATTCGAACTAGCTCCTCAAAAGCTTCTGGTGCTAACTTTTCCAAATATTCCAATGTGATTGGTGTTGGCAGTTCATTTAAATTAATCATTAGCTGCCTCCAAGTGAGTGTATTGCTTAAGTAGATTTTTGCGCTTTGCGACTAGTTCACGAACAAATTCTTTTATCTGCTCATCGTTGTAGCCTGCAATGGTTACTGCTAAGGTTGCGTTTATTTCATACTTATAAAATGCAACTCCGCGTTTACCTATTTTTATAGGTGGAGGTATTAGCCCATCATTAATTTTTTGCTGAAATAGGGTTTTACCACATGCCCATAATGGACGTGCCTGCTCTTTTCTAGTTAATTCAAGTAGTGACATTTAAGACCTCCTAAGGTCGTTAATAAGTTTGCAATACAAATATTAACCTGAAGAATTATTTAAGCTATTTCAGTTTCCTAGTCATGTATCATCGTGATAAATATCAAGGTGATTTATCACTTTTTTGTAGGATTTCTTCTCTTATTTTTCTAATATGATTCTTGATAGCTTGATCACCTATCGTTGGGTACGTGTCCTTAGTAGCTAAAAAATCCTTATATTTTTTAACATAGCGCTCAAGCTTATAATCTTTTATTGCCTCACCAAAACTTCTAAAATCTTGACTTATCAGATGCTCAATATCACTTCTTATCTTTTCGGTTGAAATATTAGGCTTACTTCGTTTGGCTCTATTTTTCTTTGATTCCAACTTTCTAGTTTCATTTAAAGCCCAACTAGCTCCCTTTGTATCACCACTACACACCCCCATTTGATAAGCTCTCTTAATAAGTTCTTCTATATATAATCTTGAATACATTCTAACGTGAGTCGTCACATCAATATCATTGCCGTGTGACACATCAAAGTTCTGTATTAAACCATATTCAAGTGCATGTTCAGCTTTATCGACGTCAACTTGATTTAGCAAATCTGCATGAGAAGTTACTAAGTTCTCTATATAAATTTCGATTGCTTCAAGCGATTTCTCATAATTTTTAATAGCTGATTTAGATGGTTTCCCAAATCTATGGGGGATGTATTCGATTTTCATTTCAATACCTTTAGATAGCTAAGCCCAGCTAACGAACTACTTCCACTAGCCGCATTTTCTATATACTCAGACCACCAGCACATCATGGTTTTTCTTCGTTCAAAGTAGTCAGTGCGGTTATATGCTCGCCTTACTTCGTTTGTATCAACATGCGCTAAAGCTGCCTCTATTACGTCAGGGTCAAATCCTTGTGCATTAAGCGTTGTACTGGCAAGCGAGCGCAAGCCATGTGCCACCAGCTCGCCTTTAAACCCCATACGCTTTATTGCTGCATTGGCTGTTTGCACGTTCGCGTGGCTGCGTGGGTCTCTATCAGCGGGAAATACATATTCACGGTGCGCACTTATTGGTTTCATTAATTCAAGTAAAGCGAGTGCTTGCGGTGTAAGGGGTATGCGTTGCTCTTTGCCCTTTTTCATTTGCTCGGCTGGTATAACCCACACGCCAGTATTTAAGTCTATATCTTGCCATTTAGTTGTTGCAGCCTCATTAGGGCGTGTCATGGTGTGTAACTGCCATTCGATTAAACAACGCGTTGTAAGCTTAATACTGGCACGATTTAAGGCACTCATTAGCTCAGGTAGCCTATCCACTTCAATAGACGGCATAGCGCTTTTTTTAGGCGCTTGGAATGCTTGCCTTATATTCGCTAGTGGATTGGCTTCTATAAGCCCACAGTTAACCGCATGCACCATTACTTCGTTAATACGCTGGCATAGTCTTTTTACAGTCTCTAAGCTGCCCTTTGCCTCTATGGGTCGCACTAGCTCTATTACTTGAAAGGCTTTTAATTTACTTATTGGTTCATCACCAAACGCAGGAAAGGCATGATTAGTTAACAGATTTAAAGCGGCTTGTGCTGTTTGTGGTTTTATTTCTGTTTTCTTTTTCTCAAACCACATTAAAGAAACTGCTTTAAATGTTTGTAGGTGTGTTTCTTGTGCTTGCTTTTCATCTAGCTGGCGCTGGTGGATAGGGTCTATATTTTCAAGCACTAGGGCTTTATATTTTTTATGACGTTCTCTAGCCGTTTTAAGACTTATATCAGGGTAAGAGCCAAGCCCCATATTTTTACGTTTTTTAGTAATTGGCGCTGTGTAGTTATAAAGCCAAAATTTACCACCACTGGGCTTTATTCGTAATGTTAAGCCGCCACCGTCAGTAAGGTTATATTCCTTAGCTTTTGGTTTAGCCGAGTCGACTTGCTTTGCTTTGAGGTTGTGAATAGCCATTTGTAACAACGATCCCTATGTAAAATTCCAGTTGTTACGTTTAGTGTTACAACAAATCGCGGTTGTTACAAGTTTTAAACGGTCACTAATGGTTAAACTATAGGCATAAAAAAACCCGCAAGGCTCGAATTAACTAGCGTTGCGGGTCTTTTACGGTTCTTAGCAACGTATCTAAAAACCTTTATTGGTGGAGCTGGGGGGATTTGAACCCCCGTCCGAAAAGCCTCGACCGTCGGTACTACATGTTTAGTATTGTCATTTAATTAACCTTTAAATCCCGGACAAACACGGTAGATAAAGGCGAGGCCGCTTAGTTTTAACGCTTCAACCCCGGCCAGGGTTTCCGTCGCGATCAGGTGTTAGGGTGACACTCCAAAATCCAGTCCACAAGAATACATGGAAGGAGCGCTAGCCAGCCTAAGCTGCTAGAGAGTAGTTATCGTCGTTTGCGATTACTTTAAATTGCGGCTTTTTTACGAGGCAAACCGCACCTCGACATGCACCTTGGGCTTCTTGAATTCCGTCGAATCCTAATCAGCCCCTGAATAAGGTTACTCATTCAGAGCGTGCGAGCAGTATAACTGAGTAACCCATCAATACTCAACACCTTAGGCGTTTTATTTTATTGGTTGGTTAATCCTGCATCAAACACACTTTTAAATGTAAAATATTGGATAATTAAGAAACAATTACTTAACAAGTATGATGCTTTATGCTCAAATGTAGGGCTAGACCTTGGTCTAATACAATATAAAAAAATAATAACAGGCATATTACCTAGAGGATTTATAAATGTCGGTTTTTTCTTTTGATGAGCAAACGGGGCATATCTCTTTGCTCTCCCACCCTAATGTCTCAGGTTTAGCCTCAACAGCAACACAGCTTATTGAATTAATTAGTCAGTCAGAATATTGCGAGTGTGACATTATTGTTAGCAATATTGGTAAGTTGTTTGCTCAAAATAACGACGAAGAGATCCCCTCTTTGGTGGTTGCTCAAGCCATTGATGCAAAGCTAACCATTAACATTGATGAAAAAAATATGCTTGTTGAAGCTACCCTTATTACTGCTAAGGGCGGTAAATTACTTAACATGGAACAAGCAATTGACGTGTTAGCTCAGGCAGGGATTGTAAAGGGTATTAGCTCTCATGCATTAGAACAGTTATTGGCACAACAATTTGAACACCCCTCAGGAAGCACGCATTGCGCTGAAGTCGCTTTTGGTCGCGCGCCTAAAGTGGGTAACGATGCCAAATTTGTGCGTCTTTGCTGCACAGCGCAAGACCGCGTACTTAGCCCGCAAGCTAAGGGCGGTGGTAAAGTCGATATGAGAAACCTAGGTGATATTATTACTGTAAAACCTGGGTGTGAACTAATGCGGCGTATTCCAGCAACATCGGGAGTTGATGGCTTTACTGTGTTTGGAGATGTGCTAACTGCAATCCCTGGCAAAGAGCATAAATTACAACCTTTTGACGGTACTAAAATTGCGCCCGATAACCCCAACTTACTAATTGCCGACTGTACTGGTGTACCGGTTGCCCTTCCCCGTGGTATGCGTGTTGATGATGTTTTATGTTTTCATAATATTGACCCAAGTACCGGCCATGTTGAATTTGATGGCAGTATTATAGTCAGTGGTGATATAAAAGATGGCATGCGCGTGACTGCTACCGGCGATATTACTGTTTTAGGTTTTGTTGAATCGGCGCAGTTAAAAAGTAATAACGCCATCACAATAGTAAAGGGGGCAATTGGCAGAAAACGAGAAGCCGATGAGCCATTCACCTGTTCTATTTTTGCTAAACGAACCGTTGCTCTTGGTTACTCTCAATACTGTGACATAAAAACGGAGCAAAACTTATTAATAGAACGCCAATCATTACATTGTGACTTGAGTGCTGGAAATTTAATTAGGGTTGGCAGCGCAAAAGATCCTAAAGGGAAAATTATTGGTGGTCATATTCTAGACGCAATGCGCATTGAAACAGGTGAATTGGGCGCACCAGCAGGAACTAAAACCCGTGTTTGCATCGCACAGCGATGGTATGTGCTAAAACAAAAACAAGCGCAAATCACTGACTTTGAAAAAGTTTTAATCAGTAAGTCAATTGAACTACAGCAAGCGCGCCAGCGAATTAATAAACAAGTTGCAAGCGCACAGCGTCAGCAGTTTTTGAATAAAATAACAACGAATGAAGAACACATAGCAAACCGAAGCGCCAGTATCAGTCAGCAAAAGCAGTTGCTAAGAAAGAAAATGACGCAGCTTTTAGCGCTCAGTCGTTTGAAAGTTAATGAGCTTATGCACCCCGGGGTGGAGCTTAAAATTGCACGAGAATCAATTAGCTTTTCGCGTAATTATCCACCACATTTAATCACTCACAGTGAAGGTAAAATAACGCAATCGTTTTAATAACGCATATTAAGACTGGCTCAGCCCACACAGTGAACACTCATTAATATGAGCTGAGTTTATGCTAATCTTGGTTGCTTACTTCGTCTTCGTTTTGTTGTGTTTCATCTATAGCAAGTGGCCAACCACCTAGTTGCTGCCAACGATTAACAATTAAACAATATAATTCAGCGGTGCGTTCTGTATCGTATAACGCAGAGTGTGCTTGTTTGTTATCAAACTCTATTCCTGCCGCGCGGCATGCTTTAGCCAATACTGTTTGCCCTAATGCCAAGCCTGCAAGTGATGTGGTATCAAAACTAACAAACGGATGAAATGGTGTGCGCTTAATATTATTACGCTCAATAGCCGCATTTAAAAAGCCATGATCAAAAGCAGCATTATGAGCAACCACCACTGAGCGCTGACACCCTGCGGCTTTTTGCGCTTTGCGCACTACTTTACAAATTTCTTTAATGGCTTCTTCTTCTGGGACTGCCCCTCGAAGTGCTGAAAAAGGCTCAATACCATTGAACTCAATGGCGGCTTGTTCAATGTTTGCGCCCTCAAACGGTTGCACATGAAAATGAACAGTATGATCTATGCTAAGCAATCCCTCGTCATCCATTTTTAAAACGGATGCTGCAATTTCTAGTAGTGCGTCGGTTTCTTTGTTAAAACCGGCGGTTTCAACATCAATAACCACAGGAAAAAAGCCACGAAAGCGTTGTGCGAAAAGTGTTTGCTCAGTATTTGCCATAGTATTCTTGGTTTATAGGGATTAGCTATCTATTATGTCAAAATTAGGGGGCTGTCGGCTAGGGGATTTATTGATTTATTACAGCTAAACTATAGGCATGTTACTTGCTATGTAATTAACGTTTACGCTGAATTATTTGCTGTTGCATAATATTTTACGGTTTTTGTCACTTTTTTGGCAGAGCTTAATGGGGAGTTCTTGATGAAGTATAAGTTGTTATTTATTAGCCTAAGCATTAGCGGTGTGCTGTGTAGTTTTAATACGACTGCAGCTATGCGCCAATATACTGCTGACCAAGATAATTCAAATTGGAACTTGGTTAAAACAACTCGCTTACAATGCCAATTAAATCATGAAGTTCCCTACTATGGTGAGGCTGTTTTTAAAGCATCTGCAAGTAAAAATAAAGATCTTACCTTTAATTTAGACATGGTGGTACGCCCAGAAAATTATGCAATAGCGGGTTTAAAAGCGGTGCCACCTAGTTGGCGAGCGGGTCGCCCTGCGCGTGATATTGCTGATATGAAATTACTTAAAAAGTTTGATGGTGAATTAGGTAATAAAACAGCGTGGGAAATGCTAACTGAGCTTGAAAAAGGCAACCAACCTACCTTTTACTATCAAGACTGGCAAAATAGTGCCGACAAAATTGCCGTGGGCATGTCTAATATCAACTTTAAGCAAGCGTATTGGGCGTTTTTACAATGTCGCGACGAGTTACTACCATATAATTTTGAAGATATTTCGTTCACCATAATGAACTACGAATCGAATAGCAGTAAATTAACTAAATCATCGCAGCAGCGCCTTGATAAAATTGCTGAGTATTTAAAAAACGATCCTAGTATAGAATCAATCAGTATTGCATCGTACACCGATAGCTATGGTGGTCGCTGGAATAACCTCGATTTATCAAGAACACGCGCTAAGGCTATTAAAGATTACATGGTTGGCTTAGGCGTTGATGAAGCTAAAGTGGTTACTGAAGGTTTTGGTGAAAAACGCTTTGTAGATACTAATGACAATATTTTAGGCCGTGATAAAAACCGCCGCTTAGTGATTCAAATCGCTAAAATGTAAATTGTCGTATTCCTCCTCGACCGACGGTGTAATGTATAACGCTTTCGGTCAATACATGCCATTTTTGTGATGCCTATTTTATACATAGCAAACAACCTCCCTTTTAATTATTAACATTGAGCTTTTTATTTTTTCATTTATATTAATAAGTTAAATTTCCTTTTTTGATGATTTTGGCTTTTTTAATACAGTTGTAAATAGAAGATTACATTTTATTTTGTCTCTTTTATGACAAAACTATTTAAGTTTTACACAACTAGTTATATCTTGCGTGTCTCTCACGTTTGATCAGGATCATTAAGTGCTTAAAAATAAAACAATAGGTAGCATGTTAATTGTTGCAGGAACCACCATAGGTGCAGGCATGCTTGCCCTGCCTATTGCCTCTGCAGGGCTTGGGTTTAATACCGCGATGGTATTAATTATCGGTTGTTGGTTACTCATGACCTACACCGCTTTACTTATGCTGGAACTACATCAATACGCCCCACGCGATGCCACTTTAAATACCTTAGCTAAGCTTTGGCTAGGTAAGCGCGGGCAGTATGTGGCTAACTTTTCAATGATATTTTTATTTTATGCGCTATGTGCTGCGTATATAGCAGGTGGCGGAGCCCAGCTACAAGAACGTATAAACACTGGTTTTAATTTAAGTATTGCCCCACAGTTAGGCTCCGTTATTTTAGCGGTGGTGATTGCAGGCGTGGTGACTTTAGGCACTAGTAAGGTAGATAAGCTTAACCGAGTACTATTTAGTGTAAAAATAGTGGTTTTGGCTAGCTTGTTTTATATGCTAACACCTTATGTACATGGCCAACATTTGTTGGAAATGCCTGTTGAGCAAGGGCTGATACTATCGGCTATTCCGGTGGTATTTACCTCTTTTGGTTTTCATGGCTCTATTCCTTCTATTGTTAAATATGTTGGGCTTGATATAAAAACCTTGCGCAAAGTTATGATTGCAGGCGCCTCTTTACCACTGGTTATTTATGTATTTTGGCAAGTATTAAGCCAAGGCATAATGAGCCAAGAGCAATTATTACAAAGCGAAGGGTTAACTGGGTTTGTAGCCAGTGTGGCCAATATTGCCAATAACGCTAATGTCTCTTCTGCGGTTAAACTCTTTGCCGACTTAGCTCTAGCAACGTCATTTTTAGGGGTGAGCTTGGGGTTATTTGACTTTTTTGCTGACACATTTAAAAAAGCAGATACGGGCGCAGATAGAATAAAAACCGCATTTATTACCTTTATCCCTCCTCTTGGGTTTGCCTTATTTTATCCGCAAGGGTTTATTATGGCATTAGGTTATGCCGCTATTGCATTGGTGATATTGGCTGTATTTTTGCCGGTGAGTATGGTGTACAAACAGCGTCAAGGCGTTGAAAAAAGCGGTTATAAAGTACGAAGCGGTAATATTGGTTTAGCCATAGCCGCTTTGTGTGGCATTTCAATTATTAGTGCGCAATGCCTGCAAATGGCAGGGCTAATACCTGCAATAGGTTAATACCCAATAATAAGTAATACTCTATTGGCAATCCCCCCAAACAAGAGTTTGGGGGGATTGCCATGCAAACGCTAACGTTAAAACACGATTGCTTTTCCTCTACCGCTTTGCTCTGACGCCGCCTCTAATTTGCCATTATGATTAATAATCACATGCATATCACCAAAGTGGCGTTCGTCCACTGTGTAACCCATTTTTATCAGCTGTTGTTTTACTGATGGCTCCAAGCCGGCATGTGCTCTGATCACATTTTTTGGCCATAACTGATGATGAAAACGCGGGCTATTTACCACATCATCGGCGCTCATATTAAATTCAATCGCGTTGAGTATCGATTGATACACCGAGCTAATAATAGTAGTGCCACCTGGCGATCCTGTTACCATTTTCACCTGATTATTACTGAGTAAAATAGTGGGGGTCATAGAGCTGAGCATACGTTTATGCGGCTGAATTTCATTTGCTTTGCCGCCAATGGCACCAAATACATTCATAACCCCGGGTTTAGCGCTAAAGTCATCCATTTCATCGTTTAAAATAAAGCCTGCGCCTTCTACCACCACACCACTACCAAAGCCTAAATTAATGGTGGTGGTATTAGCTACAGCGTTACCCATGTTATCGACAATGGAAAAGTGAGTGGTTTGCTCGCTTTCTTTTAAACCGGGTTTAATGTTTTCGGTGGTTGAAATAGCCTTTAAATCTATACTGCTACTACGGTTTTTAAGATAGTTTTCTGCAAGTAGTTTTGCTGTAGGTACTTGGTAAAAATCAGGATCGCCTAAGTACTCTGCTCTATCGGCAAATACTCGCTTACCTATTTCAGCCAATAAATGCACATACCCTACTGAATTATGTTGTTGTGCAGGCGTTGGTTTTTTAAGCTCATACATTTTCAGCCATTGCAATATAGCAATGCCGCCTGAACTTGGTGGCGGTGAAGTAAGCACTTGGTAGCCATTCCAGTTCGCTTTTATAGGAGTCCGCGATTTAGCACGATAACGTTTTAAGTCATCTTGGTTAATGATCCCGCCATGTTGGTGCATAAATTTTGCAATAATTGCGGCAGTTTCACCTTGATAAAAGCCATCTTGACCGTCATCGCGAATGCGTTTGAGTGTGGCAGCTAGCTCTGGTTGTTTAAAAAGCGCACCTGCCGTAGCTGTAGCAAAATAACTGGCAAAATTTACTTTAATGTTTTTATTATTTAGATGCGCTATATAGTCCTCAATCAGCTGAGCCAACTTTTCAGGCACAACAAAGCCCTGCTCTGCTAATGTTACCGCAGGTTGCACTAACGCTTTCCACGGTAACGTACCATGCTTTTTATGGGCTAACCACATTCCTGCGACACTGCCAGGCACGCCACTAGCGTGTATGCCGTAAATAGATTTATTTTCAATTACTTGCCCCTGCTCATCTAAATACATATCACGATGCGCGGCACTGGGCGCGGTTTCGCGGTAATCTATAAAATCACCTTTTCCATCTTTATGGATAAGCATAAACCCACCGCCACCAATATTACCCGCTTCGGGGAGCGTAACGGCTAATACAAACTGAGCAGCAATAGCTGCATCAATCGCGTTGCCGCCTTGCTCTAACACGGCTTTTGCAGCGTGGGCACTAAATGTGTCGGGCATCGCCACCGCACTTTGTTTAGCCGCTACATTAAAAAAGCCTACTTGTATTATTAAGACACTGCTAATAATTAGCATGCGTGGTGAAAAAAGTGATCCCATCCCATATCCTTAGGTTATTTTTATACATTGATGGCAAACATTAATGCACAGTAACAAACACTAGGTCAATATTTATACGCCACATTTAAAGAGCTTAGGATTGTTGTTAGATTATCCACATGACTTTGAATAAAGTACGGCGGTTAAATTTGAGCCATCCTCTATATGAATATAATAATGTTTAAGCTGCATACCGAGTTTTTTCATAACATTAATTGAGCCAACATTTGAGGTCAGTGCTGTAGCGCTAATTGCCTTTACTTGGCGTTGTTTTTCAAGCTCTGAACAAATAGCGCCTGCCGCTTCAATAGCATACCCTTTGCCCCAACTCGCTTGCTTAAACCGCCAGCCCACTTCAATATCACTAAAATCAGGCGTATCTGAAAAAAAGCCCATCGGCCGAACAAGCACCCATCCTATAAAGGTATTGCTTTCACGCAAGGTTACTTGCCATAACCCCCACCCTTGTTGCTCGTTACGATAAGCAAGCATTCTAGGAATACTGACTGTTTTTATCTCTTCAAGCGAAGTGGGTTTACCTTGTGTTAAATACTGCATAACGGCTGGGTCTTGATCGAGCTCGTATAATTGCGGCCAATCATGTTCGTCCATTAATTTAAAACTTAATCGTGTTGTTACAGCTATGTTCATTTTCATTGTTGTATAGTTACCTCTGAAATATAATTTTCTCTAAAGGAGATAGTAAATGAAGAAATTAGCAGGTTTAGCTTTATTAGGCACTTTAATTACGTTAACTGGCTGTGAAGATGCCAACGAAGTAAAACAAGATGCAAAAGAAACAAGCGCTCAAGTGAAAGAAAAGCTTGATGAAACTTGGAATGAAGTAAAGGAAAAAACCAATGAGCTTAAAAATGATGAATCATTAAATGAGCTACTTGAAGAGAGTAAAGAAATGGGCTTAGACATGTACGACGACGGCAAAGAAGTAGCTGTTGATGCATGGATTAAAAGCAAAGAAGCGGCTGGCGAGCTGACTGAAAAAACCAAGCAAAAAGCACGTGAAATTGCCGCAGAAATTGAGCAGGCACGTAAAGAACATAAAGAAGGTTAATTATTTTTAACCATAAAAAAAAGGTAAGCCATGGCTTACCTTTTTTGTTTTACTTTTAAAGTAAAATATAGATTATAGTTCAAAGTCTTTTTTGAATTTTAAACCAAACTCACTACGATCATTACTGCGCATAACGCCAACAAAGCCAGTTTGCTGTAGACGTCCTACATCGTAAACTTCGTTTAATACGTTTTCGCCATATAACGTCACTTCCATATCACCGTATGGGTTAGTGTAAGAAATATTAAAGCCAACGAGCTCACGCGAATCAATCGTTTCACTCTTATTGAAAACTGATTGACCTTGCATTTCACTGCGGTATGAGTAATTTGCATTCAATGCAACTGTGCCACCATTACTTAAATCTACAAAGTAAGAAGGCGCAACCATCACTGTCCAACGCGGGGTCAATGCTGGTGAATCACCTTTACCAATACCTTGTACGCCCTCGGCGACTTCGGTAATCTCTGAGTCTAAATAACCTACCGCACTGCGAATAGTAAAGTCATCAGTTATTGCAATTGTGGTTTCAAGTTCAATACCTTGCGCTTTAGACTGACCTGCATTCTCAACGATAGTGACAAAGCCACCACCCGCAGTTGGATCTGAGAATGGTAGTGCTAAGTCAGTGTAGTCGGTAACAAACATCGCAAGCATCATAGACACATTTTCATGTACTTGGCCTTTTAAACCAATTTCGTAGTTAACTGCTTTGGTTTCATCAAACGATACAAACTGATCTGGACCACCAAATGGGCGCGGCGGGAAACCACCTGTTTGATAGCCTTTTTGTACTTGGCCGTACACATTCATATTATTGCTAAGCTGGTATGAAGCATTAATATCCCATGTCACTGCATTAAAGTCTGCACTAATGTATTTACGCTCTGAAAAGCTTGGGAAAATCGCATTCGCGTCTTTTTTATCTTCTGAGTAACGAAGACCACCGCCAATTGTTAAATCATCCGTTAAATCGTAACTACCGTTAATGTAAGCTGCGTATGAGTTTGTTTCTTGATTGATTTCAAAAAATCCAAAGCCACCAAATGACGGAGTAACTCCATCATTTAACAGACCATTTGGCGTGTTAAACGGGCTAAATACAAAATCTTCTGAGCGAGTAAAACCATCTTCATTAAAGAAATATAAGCCTGATACAAAGTCCATTTTGTCAAACGTTGCGTTTAACTGAACTTCAAAAGAGTATTGATCTGCACCGCCTACTTCTGGGAACTCAGATAAGTTAAGTGGTGATGCATCATCATCTAAGCCACCTTCATACTCAGAAGTGCGGTAGCTTGAAATAAACTTAGTTGTATACGTGTTATTAATTGCCCAATCAGCGGTAAATGACGTACCCCAACCTGAATATGAGGTTGATTCAATACCGGCAACTGTTGTGCCTAAATCATCTGGATTCGATGGAATTAAGTCTTCAGTTAATAATGGGAAATCGCCATTGAATACATCATTTGAATCTAATGAATCTGTTAGTTCAATAGTATAAGGTGATTGACCTGATTCATTATCAACCCCATCTAATGAGAAAGTAAACGCTAAGTCGCTGGTGGCTTCGTATTTAAGCGCGATACGACCACTAAACTCTTGCTCTTCACCAATTTCTTTTTCAGGGTTAGCTAAATTTACCGCCGTACCTACACCGTCACGTTGTTTGTATGACGCACTGGCTGACATGCTTAAATCATTGGTTAGTGCATTATTAAAGTAAATATCGCCAGCAATACGCCCACGGCTACCCACTTTAGCAGTTGTCGTTAAAATACCTTCATCACCAGGCTGCTTAGTAATTACGTTTACTGCACCACCTAATGTATTACGGCCATAAAGCGTGCCTTGTGGTCCACGTAGAACTTCAACTCGCTCAACATTAGGAAGCGATAAGTTAGACCCCATTTGGCGACCTAGGTAAACGCCATCTAGGTAAACACCTACACCGGGATCGGTTGTTATAATGTGATCTTGTAAACCAATGCCGCGAATAAATACAGAAGCATGTGCCGCGTTACCAACACCATAACGAGTAATGTTTAAGTTAGGAACGTATTTGCCAATGTCTTCTAAGTTACCCATATTGGCTTTATCAATAAGGTTAGCGCCTATTGATGTAATTGCAGTTGGAGATTCGAACAGGCTCTCGGTACGTTTACGTGCTGTAACTTCAATTTTTTCAAACGCGTCTTGTTTGGCAGTGGTTTTAGCTTCTTGTGCATTTACGGAAGTTGTTAGGGCTGCAATAACCGCTAAACTTAACTGTGAGAGGGTGCGTAATTTCAAGGTTTTCTCCAAAGGGTATTAATTTAATTATGCGTTATATGTTGTGTAAACATAAACTGTAGGCATAAAAAAAGATGCTTAGATGCATCTTTCCTCTGGGAGTGTATTGTATTACATAAAAGTTACAAAATGTATATTTAACTTTAGTTTATACAAAAAAATTAATTTTCAGTTTTTAATCTGAACTAATTATCTCAATAATGACGCAACTTTGGTTTTAAATTAAGACTTTAACATTAGCCAGCAGCCATGTTGTGCATAAATCGCACACATAATTTATTGTGAAAAATACATTAAAGCTACATGAGATTATGACAATATCCAAAGACCCTTTATATTTAAGTCTACAGTAAAGCCATTTTTAGGTGAAAGCATGATAAAAAAACAGACCACACAATCAGCTAACATGCTTTTTAACAACAACCACTATAATCCATTATTTTTTACTACATTGAATAACGACATATTGTTGGTATGCTACTCAGCCCTAAATTCTCTTACTAATTACGAACTTTTAAACCAATTTATTCATACTAATAATTACCAAGGGCTCGTTATTTTTAATATCCCTAAAAATACCGATGCGGCTTCACTCAAAGAATGGCCAAATTTAAAAGGTCTTTTTTATCAAGATACTAGTGAAGAGTTGTTCAATAGAGGGTTAGATGCAATTAAACAAGGTGAATTGTGGTTTCCACGAACCATTAGTGACATTTGGATGCGCCAAATGCTCGATACAGAGCAAAAAAACGCTTTGCAAACAGCTAACCTAACCGATAAAGAAATTAAAGTACTCAATCTACTCTTTAGCGGACTTCATTCCAGTGCTATTGCTGATAGTTTATTTATAAGTGAAGCGACGGTGAGAGTGCACTTACATAAAATTTATAAAAAAATAGCGGTCAAAAATAAACAGCAAGCAATTCGTTGGTGCCAAGATAACCTAAAAAATATAAATTCACGTTTATAACTAAAAAAATAATTACTACTTAATGCGTACTGCAGTAAATATTATCTCATCATAAATAATTCTAAAAAACTCAGCTAGTTACATTACCTTAAAATATAAAAGCCTTAATTTTCAATCACAATCATGTGTTCTTGTTGCAAAAAGGTGGTGAAAAGTACTTAATTTATTAATTTTAATTAGAAAAAAGTTAATACTCGTCTTATACTGCAGCGGGATACACATGAAATTAAATAGGATACACAATGAAAAAACTATCTGTAGCAGTAGCAATTTGTTGCGCACTTGCCACAAGCAACGCGAGTGCTGAAGTTCGTATTAATGGGTTTGCTTCTATTGTCGGTGGTAAGTCGCTCGATAGTGATCAAACTTTATATGGATATGATGATGATATTTCATTCAAAAATGAAAGCGTATTTGCTCTTCAGCTAACTGCTGATTTGCAAGAGAAGCTATCCGCTACAGCCCAAATAGTGGCTCGCGGCGAAAATGATTTTGATGCCGATTTTGAATGGGCATACTTAACTTATGAGATATCTGACGAATTACAGATCAGTGCTGGTAAAATGCGTGCACCGTTTTATCGTTACTCTGACTTTTTAGATGTTGGCTATACCTACCGTTGGGTGCGCCCACCTCAGTCTGTATATAACTTACCTTTTTCAACCTATGAAGGCCTAAGCTTATTACATACAACTCAGCTTGGTGATTGGGACTCTACTCTACAGGTTATTTACGGCAGCTTCGATGATAATATTGCCGTAGTATCTGTTAATGGTGATACCGAGCTTAATGATATTGCAGGGTTAAACTGGACATTAAGTTACGATTGGTTCAGTGCTCGCGCTGCTTACTTTGTTGCCGAAACGAGTATTGAGATTGAAAATGATACGGCCGAAGGTATGGCCCTTAACGGCTTAGAGCAAGCCCTTCGTAACTCAGGTTTTGTTGACCAAGCTAACAGTATTGCTATTGACGAAGACGATGGTGCATTTTTAGCGCTTGGCTTTTCAATTGATTACAATAATATCTTGTTTGACGCTGAATACACACAGTTTGAAGTAGATAACAGCGCGCTCGCTAAGCAAACTCAATATTACACATCTTTAGGCTACCGTATGGATGAATGGCTTGTTCATTTAACCTATGAAAATAACGATGATGAGCATGACAGTAATCGTTATAATGCAATCCCAACTGTGCCGCAATTAAATGCTGGCCTTAACCAAGTTTTGGAAGGCTCTAAAGCAAAAAGTAATGTGTACACTATTGGTGCTCGTTATGATTTCCACCCAATGGCTGCCTTAAAAGTAGACTTTAGCCGCTTAAAAGATGACATAACAAATACTGAAACCGACGTAGTGGCCGTTGGCGTTGATTTAGTATTTTAATTGGAGCGAATCATGAAAAAATTAATTTTAGCCAGCATGCTAACATTATGTAGCTCAGCAGTTTTTGCTGAAGTTGCAGTCATCATTAACCCTGCGAATGCTAATGCAGTAAGCCAAGACGATATTAAAAAAATATACCTTGGCAAGAGCAAATCGTTTGCCGATGGCACCAAAGTTAATCCTGTTAATCAAAATGGCACTGCAGTCGCTGATGAATTTAACGACAAACTTGTTGGTAAATCGGGTAGTCAGTTAAATGCCTATTGGTCAAAGCTCGTATTTACAGGTAAAGGTACACCGCCGGGTAAACTTGATAATGACCAAGCTGTGATTGATTTTGTCGCTGCTAATGCAGATGCAATTGGCTATATCGATAGCGCCAAAGTAAGTGATAAAGTTAAAGTAGTGGGTAAGTATTAATCTGCTAAATTAAAATAAAAGCCCGCAATAAATACTTTATTGCGGGCTTTTTTATCCCTTAACGTTTTACAAAATCATAAAACGTTAAAGTAATGTGCTTTAGCAACTACTCAATTTTAAACTTAGCAGTTGCATCTAATAAGTTATCTGAAAGGTAATGTAAGTTTTTAGCCACATCTCTTACTGCTTTTAGTGAGCTCATAGTATCTTCAAATGAAACATGCATATTAGATACGTTGTCTACAACCATTGCAGCAACAGAGGTTTGCTCTTCTGTTGCTGCTGCAATTTGCGAGTTCATGCCATTAATTTCTAGTATTTGCTCTGCAATTTTTTCAATCGAAACACCGGTTTGCTCTGCTGCACTAGCATTATCGGTTGCCATATCTCTTGCAGAGGTCATCGCACTTACAGATTCATTAGCTGCCACACTTAATGTACTTAACAATTCACGTATTTCATTAGTTGACTGCGCCGTACGAGAGGCAAGCTCACGGACTTCATCTGCAACCACGGCAAAGCCTCGGCCATGTTCACCCGCGCGTGCAGCTTCTATTGCGGCATTTAGGGCTAATAAGTTTGTTTGCTCGGCAATGGATGTAATTACATTTAATATTTGCGATACATTTTTAGTGTCATCAGCTAACTTATTAATGGTGCTGGCCGCTATATTAATTTCATCACTTAGCGTTCGCGACGCATTTACAGACATTTTTACTTGTATTCGGCTTTGATCTACTTCTTTTTCTGCGGTTTGCACGGCATTAGATGCGCTTGCAGCTGATTGTGAAATATCACCCACGCTTTGCTTCATTTCTTCCATCGACTGTTTAACAACATCTGCATCGGTGGTTTGTTTGGTGGTCGCTCTCTCCGCTCGCTCCATCCCTTGTACAAGACGGGTTGAATTTTCCATTAACGGTTCACATACCGCGATGACTTCTAAAACGGTTTCTCTAAGCAGGCTAATAAAAGCATTAAAGTTTATAGATACCTGTCCTATTTCATCCTCTGAGTTAACAGCAAGCTTGGTACTTAACGACCCTTTACCACTTGCCAAAAGGCTTAAATTATTAGCGGCATCACTAGCTGATGAACCGATATTACGCGCTATCCAAATAGCCATAAGTAATAACAGTGCTAATGAAACTACCGCAACAACCAGCATTAAGTTAAGTGCGTCATCTGAGCGTGCTTTTGTATTAGCAACAAGCTGGAAAAAGCGATCATCTGCTTTTTGCTGTGCGCTTTTAAAGCTGGTTAATACGGCTTCGTATAGGCTTGTTTTAAGCTGAGCTTGTTGTTGAATTTTACTGAAATCTGCCGTGCCATTAACCATACCATTGGCAATAGTTGCAGATATTTTTTCGTAATTAGCTAGTCGTGTTTTTGTATCATTATCAATATAAGAGGTATTAATTGCCTCAATCGCACCAAGATTAGTAACCAACTGCGCATAGGTTTCACTCGCCTTTGTTACTAAGTCTTGCTCACCAAAGGTTACAGCCTGGGTGTATAATTCATCTAATTTTTCTAAAATACTTACGTTAGCCAAGGTTAATTTGGCTACTTTATAAGACGATTTCTCCATTTCATTGAGTGATATGCGATTTTCGTTCATGGCAAAGTAGTTAACCAAAACGATTACTAAGAATGCGATGATCGCTATAGATGTAATTGCATGTATTTTTTTAGTAATGCTGAGGTTTTTAAAAGAGAAACCTGAAGCCATATTCATTTACTCCGTTTAATTATCTATAGTTATTATCGGCTTAAGATGCACAAATGTTAACTTTATTTTTAACTTTAGACGCTTTTTATACATGAAGTTAAATATACCGTAATAATCTTTCGTAAACACTAACAATTGAAATATAGAGTGTTCTACTCAATGATCAACATTAATCCTAAAAGAGTTGTTTAATATTTTAAATTGTAGGCACAAAAAAACCAGTAACATTGCTGTTACTGGTTTTTGTATTTGGTGCGGATGGGGGGACTTGAACCCCCACGCCCGAAAGCACTACCCCCTCAAGGTAGCGTGTCTACCAATTCCACCACATCCGCATTTTTTAAGCTATTGCTTAGTGTTAAGTCCGCATGTTTATTTGAGGGAAATAAACAACTTAACGATTTAAAACTAAATTAATTTGGTACGTCAGAGCTTTGCTCTTTAGTTGATGTGACTGGCACATCTTCTTCAACTGGAGTCACTGTTTCAACAGCTGGAGCCGCTTCTAGGTTTTCCCATTCGTCAGTCTTTTTAATTTGACCGGCAGTTAGGTTACCTAACACAATACTAAGCACAAAAAAGATTGTAGCTAATACCGTTGTCGTTTTCGTCATGAAATTCCCAGCCCCAGAAGAACCGAAAACTGTAGACGATGCGCCGGCACCAAATGATGACCCCATGTCCGCACCTTTACCTTGTTGGATCAAAACCATACCAACAAGCGCTAAAGCTACAATTAAATACACTACTAATAAAATTTCGTACATCTTATACGGTCCCTTTTGCACTATTGCAGATAGCAGTAAATGATTCTGCTTTTAAACTTGCGCCTCCAATTAGGCCGCCGTCTATATCTGTTTGCGCAAATAATAATTCGCTATTTTTTTCATTAACGCTACCACCATATAAGATGGTTAGCCCTTGTGCTAAATCGCTATCTAGTGCAGCAATTTTGTCACGGATAAATTTGTGAACACTTTGTGCCTGTTCAGGCGATGCAGTCTTACCTGTGCCTATAGCCCAAACGGGCTCATATGCTATCACAGATTCTTTTAGTGCTGCTACACCTAATTTATTAATTACTGCGTCAATCTGCGCAGCAACTACTTGTTCTGTTTGACCGCTTTCTTGCTCTGTTTCGCTTTCGCCAACACATAAAATAGGCGTTAGACCTACTTGTTGCGCGCGAGCAAATTTTGCAGCAACGGTATCATTGCTTTCTTTGTATATGCTGCGTCGTTCAGAGTGACCAACCAGTACATATTTCGCACCTAGCTGCTTAATTAGCTCTGCATCTACTTCACCAGTAAACGCACCTGGGGTATTTTCAGACACTGTTTGCGTGCCTGTTGTTACACCACTTGCAATCATTGCTGGGACTAGAGGAAACGGAGGAAATAAAACAATGTTTACTTCAGAAGATTTAACATCGTTAATAGCATCAGACAGTTGTTGAACGAGTTCTAATGAACCATTCATTTTCCAGTTGCCTGCGACCATCGCTTTGCGTGCTGCCATTTTCCCACTCCACATTAGAAAGCGGGCGAGATATTAACTCGACTCGCCCAAAGTTACAAGAGGTTATTGTTATCAATCAGTTTGTTTGCTCATAGATTCGACAACCGCTGCTATTTTCTGTGCACTATCTATTACTATTTTTTCTTGCTCAGCTTCAACCATTACTCGTACTACAGGCTCAGTGCCTGATTTACGCAGTAATACGCGCCCTTTATCTGCTAAGCTTTGCTCTACTTCAGCAACTGCAGCGAGCACTTCGGGTGCTTGGGTCGGATCAGTACCGGCAGTGTAACGTACGTTAATCATTTTCATTGGGTACTTAGTAAAACCGGCTCCTAAGTCTTGAAGTGTACGATTTTGTGCTACCATAGCAGCAAGCACTTGTAAGCTTGAGATGATACCATCACCCGTGCTGATTAAATCTAAATTCAACACATGCCCTGAGCTTTCACCGCCAATTTTCCAGCCTTTTTGCTGCAGCAGTTCCATCACATAACGATCACCGACTTTACTGCGAGCAAAAGCAATGTTTTTTGCTTTTAACGCATTTTCAAGTCCCATATTCGACATAACCGTGCCAACAACACCACCGCCTAAATTGTCATCTTGTGCAGCTTGGCAAGCAATAATATAAACCAAATCATCACCGTCGAATACGCGGCCATTATGATCAACCATCATCACACGGTCGCCGTCGCCATCATAGGCGATACCGACATCCGCTTTATGCTCTAGTACTTTACGCTTTAATGTATCAACATGGGTTGCGCCACATTCATGGTTAATGTTTACGCCATTTGGCTCACATGCATGGGTGATCACCTCTGCACCAAGCTCTCGCATTACAGAAGGAGCAATATGGTATGTAGCACCATTAGCACAATCTAAAACAATTTTAATTCCTTCAAGGGATAATCCTTGTGGAAACTGGCTTTTACAAAATTCAATATAACGGCCATCAGCGCTAGATAAACGTGTTGCTTTACCTAACTTGTCAGAAGCAACACAGGTCATAGGCTCGTCAAGCATCGCTTCAATTTGTAGCTCTACCTCATCATCTAACTTTAAACCTTGGCCATTGAAAAACTTAATGCCGTTATCATAATAAGGATTATGTGATGCGCTGATCACTATCCCCGCTTCAGCGCGAAACGTTTGCGCTAAATAAGCAACTGCAGGCGTTGGCATAGGCCCTAAAAGAATAACATCAATACCTGCTGCAATTAATCCAGCCTCTAAAGCAGTCTCCAGCATGTAACCTGAAATACGAGTGTCTTTACCTATAATGACTTTTTTAGTGCCATGAAGTGAGAGTACACGCCCTGCGGCCCAACCCAATTTCATCGCAAACTCTGGGTTAATAGGACCTTGACCTACTAAACCACGCACACCGTCCGTGCCAAAATATTTTCTTTCTTTCATTTAAAGTACTCCTTGTTTGCAGGCTTGATATACGCCAAGCACATCTGCGGTTTCTTTTACATCATGCACACGAATAATGTGTGCACCGTTTTGTGCGGCGATCAGTGCTCCAGCTAAACTGCCTGCCAATCTATCGTCTGTGTCTCTATTTAATAATTTACCAATCATTGACTTACGCGATAATCCCGCGAGCAAAGGAAGTCCCAATTTTGCATAATCGTTAAATTGAGCCAATATTTGATAATTATGCTTTAGTGTTTTTCCAAAACCAAAACCAGGATCTAAAATTAACTGGCTTTGTTTAATGCCAGCAGCTTCACATGCGGCTATTCGCTGGCTAAAAAAATCGTTTATCTCACCCGCTAAGTCATTATAGTGAGGAGCGTGTTGCATACTACGAGGTTGCCCTTGCATATGCATTAAACACACTGCTACCTCAGGAAACTGTGCAACCACATCGATTGCGCCGGGCTCTTGCAATGCCCGTACATCGTTGACAATATCAGCACCGGCTTCAATCGCTTGGCGCATCACCTCAGCTTTACTGGTATCGATTGAAATAACGCAGTCACTTTGCTCACGAATAGCTTTAATAATAGGAATAACACGCTTTAGCTCATCTTCAAGGCTAACATCAGGTGCGCCTGGGCGTGTTGACTCGCCACCGATATCTAAAATGGTCGCACCATCATCAAGTAATTGCATCGCATGACTCAGCGCGGCAGTTGTATTTAAGAACTGACCGCCATCAGAAAATGAATCAGGGGTAACATTCACGATCCCCATAATCACAGGCTCTGCAAAATCAAGCGTTCGGCCACGCGCAAGGTTAATTTTATTATTCATCGCTAACCTTAATATGTGATAATTTTAGTTATTTACATCAAACTGATACAAAAAAGCCCCGAACTTCGGGGCTTTTGGATATGTTATTTTAACGATTATTCAGCTTTATCATCAAGGTTTGTTTCATCTTTTTTAGATTCATCAGCTGGTTTTTGTACTTCATCAACTGGTTTGTCTTTAGAAACATCTTCTTTTTCTGGTTTAGCTTCATGACGGTCATGCGCATCACGTGGTTCACGTACAGGCTGACGAGCCATTAAATCATCAATTTGCTTCGCATCAATGGTTTCATACTTCATTAATGCATCTTTCATTGCATGCAGAATATCAATGTTTTCTTTCAATATTGATTCTGCACGTTGATAGTTGCGGTCTGAGAATAAACGTACTTCTGCATCAATTACTTTCGCCGTCTCATCAGACATGCTCATAGAGCGACCACCGCCGCCACCCATGTACATCTCACTTTGATCTTCAGCGTAAAGTAATGGACCTAATTTTTCGCTTAAGCCCCACTGAGTCACCATCTTACGCGCAATATCAGTGGCACGTTCAATGTCGTTGCTTGCACCCGTGGTTACTTTGTCTTCACCATAAATGATTGCCTCAGCAATACGACCACCGTAAAGGCTTGAAATCATTGATTCTAAAAGCTCTTTAGAGTGACTAACACGATCTTGTTCTGGTAAATACATAGTCACACCTAGCGCTCGGCCACGTGGGATAATAGATACTTTATAAACCGGGTCGTGCTCTGGCACCATACGACCTACAATTGCGTGGCCAGCTTCATGGTAAGCCGTCATTTCTTTCTCTTGCTCACTCATAACCATGGTCTTGCGCTCAGCGCCCATCATGATTTTATCTTTCGCAGCGTCGAATTCAGCCATACTAACAACACGTTTATTGCCACGCGCAGCATACAAAGCCGCTTCATTTACAAGGTTAGCGAGATCAGCACCCGAGAATCCTGGTGTACCACGTGCAATCACGGCCGCTTCAACGTTATCGCCTAATGGCACTTTACGCATATGTACTTTGAGAATTTGTTCACGACCACGAATATCAGGTAAACCGACCACTACTTGACGGTCAAAACGACCAGGACGAAGTAACGCAGGGTCTAGTACGTCAGGACGGTTTGTCGCAGCAATAACGATAATACCTTCATTACCTTCAAAGCCGTCCATTTCAACAAGCATTTGGTTTAGAGTTTGCTCACGTTCATCATGGCCGCCCCCCATACCAGCGCCACGTTTACGCCCTACCGCATCAATTTCATCGATAAAGATAATACAAGGAGCTGCTTTTTTAGCTTGTTCGAACATGTCACGTACACGTGATGCACCTACACCTACAAACATTTCAACAAAGTCAGAACCCGAAATAGTAAAGAACGGTACTTTTGCCTCACCAGCAACCGCCTTGGCAAGTAATGTTTTACCTGTACCTGGAGGACCGACCATAAGTACGCCTTTAGGAATACTACCGCCTAATTTTTGAAACTTAGAAGGGTCACGTAAAAAGTCCACCAGCTCGGTTACATCGTCTTTGGCTTCATCACAACCAGCTACATCAGCAAAGGTCGTTTTGACTTGATCTTCACTCATTAAGCGGGCTTTACTTTTACCAAATGACATGGCGCCTTTGCCACCGCCACCTTGCATCTGACGCATGAAGAAAATCCACACACCAATAAGCAGGATCATAGGGAACCAAGAAATAAAAATGCTTGCTAAAAACGATTGCTCTTCAGGTTTAACACCTTTAACGTTCACATCGCTTTTTAACAAATCATTTAAAATGTCTTTGTCATAAATAGGCATAATGGTTTGAAAACGCTCGCCACTATTTTTTATGCCAGTAATTGTGCCACTACCACTTTCAATGGACACTTCTTGTATAGAGCCGCTACGGGCGTCTTTTACAAATTGACTGTAACTTGTTTGACGATCAACTTGATCGCCGCCATTAAAGCTCTGAAATACTGACATAAGCACTACTGCAATAACCAGCCAGAGTATTAGATTTTTCGCCATATCGCTCAAGGGGTTAACCTCTTGTATCCAATTAATTTAAATTCAACTAAACGCCAAGCAACTGTACTACAGTTTGTATCCAGTCGCTACTATATATACTTCCCGAGAACGGGGACGCGAGGCATCCGGTTTACGTATCTTCACTGCTTTAAAACTATTACGTACATCTTGCAAATATTGATCAAAGCCTTCACCTTGGAATACTTTAACAATAAACGCGCCATTTTTCTTTAAAACTTGGTTGCACATATCAAGTGCAAGCTCAACCAAGTACATGCTACCTGCCTGATCAACCGAGTTATTGCCACTCATGTTAGGTGCCATATCAGACAATACCACATCTACATTTTTACCATCAATGCGTTTTAACAATGCATCAAGTACCGCTTCTTCACGAAAATCGCCTTGTAAAAAGTCAACGCCCGCTAAAGAGTCCATAGGTAAAATATCACACGCAACCACTTGGCCTTTGTCACCCACTTTTTCAGCTAAGTATTGTGACCAACTCCCTGGGGCCGCTCCTAAATCAACAACTGTCATCGCTGGGCGCAATAACTTATCTTTGTTTTGGATTTCGTCTAATTTGAAAACAGCTCGAGAGCGCCAGCCTTTTTTTTGCGCTTCTTGAACATATTTATCATCAAAATGTTCTTTAAGCCAACGTTGTGAACTGGCTGACTGTTTTTTATTTGTCATAAATTAACACGCAACTAATTAGTAATATTCTCTAGATGGCGTTAGAATACCCTTAATTCAAGCCATATTCAGCAAAATTTGTAATATCATGACATTATCAAACAAACAAAAGCAGTTTTTAAAAGGTCAGGCGCATAGCCTTAAGCCTGTAGTTTTACTAGGTTCTAACGGTTTAACCGAAGGCGTAGTAGTTGAAATCCAAAGCGCACTAGAAATTCACGAATTAATTAAAGTGAAGGTGCCAACAGACGATCGTGAAACCAAAAAGCTTATTTTTGATGCTATTGTTCGCGAAACAGGGGCTACTAAATTACAGACTATCGGTCATACGATTGTGCTTTATCGTCAAAGCCCTGAGAAAAAAATTCAATTACCTCGTGGCTAATAAGGCCATTTAAAGGTAAAACAAAAAAACCAGCCATTGCTGGTTTTTTTATGCCTGCTTAAAAACCCATTGTCAGCGTTTTAACTTCATAACTATTATTTTCTAGTTTACCCACTAAATAATAATGCCCGTACTGACTCTCATCCATACTTTCAATAGCTTGGTTACTCAATAATGAAGCCAACTGCGGTGTGGTATTACTATGCCCTATTACTACCACAACGCCATTTTGTGCTAATAATTGTTTTTTCAATGTCATTAGATCAGCAGCATCATAGGTAATAACTTTAATATTATAATACGCGGCTAATGGCGCTGCCGTGTTTAGGGTACGGTTATAGTTACTGCTGAATAACGTTATGTTTGGATAGGTGTTAACTAACGAAACCAAGTGCTCAGCACGCGCTTGGCCTTGGGCAGTTAGAAATGGATTTTCCCCTGTTTGTTTTTCGCTATGTCGAAACAAGTAAACCTGTTCAGGGACAGAAAAGGCGGGTTGGCAAATAAGTAATAATGCTATTAACAATGTTTTTATGTGGGCGTTCATTATTGCTTCTCTCGTTTATATGCTAATAGGCGATTTATAAACTCAGTTGTAAGCTCATTTATGAGTCCAGTTTCTGCATTTAAAATTAAGCTAAAGCCAACATTTAAGTGTGGAAACACAACCAAATCACTGCGATAACCTTGCACCCAACCACTGTGGTAATAAAGCGTTTCATCATCATAATCATACACACGCCAGCCTAGCCCATAGTAGGCTTCGTTCATGTGCTCTCGCCATACTCGTCTGTAGCGTTCTTTTTTAGTATGTGTATAAGGACGCGTTTGCGTGGCCAATGCATCTAAGGATAATACCGATGGATATTGCCCTAATTGCGCATTTAACCAAATAGCCATATCTGACGCACTAGCGTTTACCCCAGCTGCCGGAGCGACTTTATAATAATTCTTTTTCAAACGGGCACTGTACCAACGCTTTTTCCCACGCACATGAGGGTGTGCGTAGTTACTATCTTGCACCATGGCATCGTAGCCTAAACTTGCATCGTTCATTTTTAGAGGGATAAAAAATGCGTCATTGAGCCACTGAGTATAAGTTTTGTTGGTGCTTTTTAAAATCACGTCATCAATTAAACTAAACATGACATTTTGATAGCCGTAACAGTCACCGGGTTCGCATATGGGTTTTACACTTAATAGCTTTTCTACAATATCGCTATACCCCATTCGCGATTCGATTAAATTATCGTATGCATTCGGTACTAGCCCACTAGAATGGCTTAAAATATGAAAAACCTTTAAATCATCTTTGTAGTCGGTTTGTTTAAATTCAGGAATGTAATGACTAACAGGAAAATACAAATTAAGTTGTTCTTCATTTGCAAGTTTTGCCGCTAACGACCCTGCAAACGTTTTAGATACTGAGGCCAAACGAAACCGAGTGTGTGGATTAATTTTTTGCCCACTGCGCACTTTGGTATGCCCCATAGTATGTATATAGTCACGCGCTTGTGCGTTGACGATGGAAAGCGCTCCGCCCGGAATCTTTTTTACTTTTAGTTTTTTTTCTACGTAGCGTCCATAATTTTTAACAAAAGCTTCCCAGTCAGGATCTGTGCTTGCGCTTGCCTGTAAATGCGTCCCTAAAATACATAAAGCAAAAAAATAAAAGGGTAAGGAGTTAAAATACTTCATTCTTAGCTAATTTTTCTTTTTTAGTCATAATCAGCCTCTATAATATCATGAACTTTTGCTCGGACTAACGTACAATATGTTCGATTAATGGCTTTTGAGTGGATGTAAAATATTTATGCGTTTTTTAGTTGTATCACTTTTTATTGTATTAGCTTCAGGTTGTGCCGTAGTTAAGCAGCCTGCAGAACCTTTAGCAATGCCTGCAAAACCTTTGCTTAAGAGTCAAACTTACCAACTTAAATATGAAACCGAGCATGCTTCACCGAAAGTAAAATCGGTGCAATTACCTGCACATAACATTAAAAAAAATCAGACTGTCAGAGTGATCGTAGACCGTGCAAGTGTCACCGACACATTAGTATCTCAAATTAGCCAAGCACTTAACGATAAACAACTAAAAGTTACCACAACCGATAACAGTGATTACACGTTAGCTATCCATCAAGTTGACCTTGAGTTTATAGATGATGCTAAGTACATCCTAGCGCAGCCAGAAAAACCTTATTCATTGTTTTCAAAAGTAGCACAGCAATTCCCTTCTCAACAATGCGCAAATATACTGGCACAAGTTAGTATGCGCCTTACACACAAAGCATCGGGAGATGTAGTTTGGTTTGCCAAATCATCAATAGATAGTGCAAGCTTTCACCGTGAGCCCCTAATCTATAGCTTTACTGAAGAAAAGAAGATCACTAACGAGTTAGAAGTTGTTGCGTTTATTCATAAACATAATACCGAACAGGCTCGGCTTAAGCGTGCTGAACTTAAAAATGAAGTAACGGCCCCTGCTTATAAAACCATTACTAAACTGAGTCGTTTAACTAAATTAAATGGGCCATGTACACGTACTGAGATAAGCGCATTAACTCCCATGATGCAATTTTACTTAAGCAGTATACTTATCGATAAAATTAAGGTTCAGTAGTTGCAGGACGACCGCTACATTTTTTTACAGATTTAGCCAAGAGTTTGACAATATACTACCCTTTTAAGCAAACTCTAATTTAGGTTCCAAGGATGAAGCATTTCCCACAAAGACATTTTTTCCGTTGTACAGCCTTATTGTTTGCGCTCATTTTTAGTGGCCAGAGCACAGCAAGCAATCGTTACTATGCCGATAACACATTGGAACCCACTACAGGGTTTGCCTGGGACTGGAGTGCAGGAGCTGGTTATTACATAGAAGATTCTTATTTGGTGGGGATGAATTCTTATGATGTTGGCGCCGAGTTAGATTTAAGCCTTGCGGTTTCTTACGATAATTTTTACCTTGATTTTGATCATAATCAACTCAGCGGTGGACTTGTTTTAGGCTATAGCTTAATTAACAAATACGATTGGGGCCTTGATTTATTAGGTACTAATTCGCAAGCCGGGTTTGACGAACAAGGCTTAGGTATTTATAACGATGGCATTATTGAGCCACTGCGCGGTATCAAAAAACGTAACTATGATTTTGATACTGGCCTTCGATTAACACGTCGATTTGAAAACTCACAAATTTCCCTTGAATACTTACATGATATATCTGGTGCTCATAATGGCTGGGTGGCAAACGTATTTTTTAGTCATATTCAGCCTTGGCGTAATTGGGAGTTTCGCTCTGGTATTGGCCTAAGTGCCTACTCTGCAGATTTTACAAACTATTATTTTGGTATTGATAGCGATGAAGCAAACGCAACTCGCCCTATTTATCAAACCAATGCCAGTACCAGTATTATGTTTGAATTTCATGCTGAATATCCCATTAATCAAGATTGGGTCTTTTTAGCAGGCTGGTTAACTACTTGGTTTTCAAAAGAAATTGATGACAGCCCAATTATTTCCCAAGGATATCAACACAAAGCCAAGGTAGGCGTGCGTTATGTACTTTAGATTTTTTTACTGTTTATTGTTTAGTTATTCAGGCTCTTTGCTGGCAGCCCCAGTGCAAATACCCGCTCAATTGAGTGCAGTACCTGATACCTGTGTGGCCTTACGTGAAGGACGTCACTGTTACGCCGATGTTGTTTTGTCATGGCAGCAAGTAGAAGTGGGAAATTATTGTCTACGCGATGCCACCTCAAAGTACATTATGCAGTGCTGGCTTAAACAGCGACAAGGTTCGTTTAATTATGCCTTTGACTCAACGCAAAGTATTTCGTTTGAACTATTTGACAGTAATACATCACAAGTCATTGCCGTCACAGAAGTAAAATTACAATGGGTGTATCAAAATAGGCAAAAAAAGCGGCGTTGGCGGTTATTTTAGTCACACACTATAAACATTATGATAGCTAAACATCATTTAGGTATGCGAAGAAAGCTTATGGATAATTACGGTACTATTTTACTGGTTGAAGATGATATTTCTCTTGCACAATGGGTCACTGAGTATTTAACAGAGCAAGGCTATGTTGTACATGTATGTCATCGAGGTGATGAGGTAATAAGCCAAGTAAAACGTTTAAACCCACAACTTATTTTACTCGACATTATGCTGCCAGGGCTTGATGGTATTAGTGTATGTCGTGATCTACGTAGCTTTTATCATGCCCCAATTATAATGCTTACTGCCCGCGATGAAGAAATGGATGAAGTCATTGGGCTAGAAGTCGGTGCTACCGATTATATAATAAAACCAGTACGCCCTCGCGCATTGCTTGCACGCATTAAATCTGCCTTGCGCTACAGTAGCGACACGCCTAAAACCGATGATCAAGCAAATATGATCAATATCGGTCAATTAAGTATTAATACCGAGTCACGCAACGTTACCCTTAACCAACAGGATGTGAACATTTCAAGCGCAGAGTATTTATTACTGCATTACTTAGCCAGTAATGCAGGACAAGTTGTTTCCCGCGATGCGGTGTTTAAAGCAACCAAAGGCAGGGAATATGATGGCTTAGATAGAAGCGTTGATGTGCTTATTTCTGCCTTGCGTAAAAAGTTTAATGATGACCCACAAAAACCAGAAAAAATTAAAACCATTTGGGGACGTGGTTATTTGTTTGTGACTACAGCGTGGTAAGTTTTAATGCCTGAGTGCTTAAAATAATTAGCGCGATAGTAATAAAAGTCACTTCAGTACACCCAGCCTATTATGGAATAGCATCAATGAAAAAGTTTTATATTTCACTACTAGGCAGTGCGCTGCTTTCAATTATTGTTTTAGGTTGGCTTATTGATGCATTTAGCCAACAAGCGCATGCGCCTTTGGATGAGTTTAGCGTTCAAAGCCAGATTATTGTCGGGTTAAGTAAACAGCTCACGGCGCTTAAACCCGATGCTCGCCCGCAACAAGTAACAAAACTAGCCGCTGACTTTGACCTTATACTTAACTACAAATTAAATCAGTCGCTGGCACTGCCCTTAGCGCTATTAGATAAAATGCAAACCCAAGGCGGATTAATACTCGAAGACGAGCAAGGCTTTTATATGCTCTACACAAATGATGAGTTAAGTCCTTATCATTTAACCATGCGTTTAGATAAACCCTATGAGGCCACACAACGAAACGATATTATTTTAACGCTATTATTTTACACTGGCTTATGTGTTTTTATGGGTTTTATTATTACCCCTTTAGCAAAGCGCCTTACGGTGTTAAACGAAGCAGCAAAGCAATTTGCATCTGGTAATGTTAAAGCGCGTATTACCCCCTCTCGATTTACCTATATAAAAGATGTGGAACTGACCTTTAACCGTATGGCGAGTCAAATTGAAAAGCTAGTTGCTGAAAACAAGCTAATGGCCTCCAGCTTATCGCATGATATTAGAACTCCAATTGCTTGCTTACGCTTTGGTGTCGACGCCGCTCTTGATAGTCATGACGAGAGTAAAATAAAGCATTATTTAACTCGCATGGAAACCGACTTAGACCATATGGAGTCAATGCTAAAAAGCTATTTAACGTTTGCTACTTTAGAGCAAAATGCGAATAAGCTTACTTACTCATCAGCAAACCTTAAACAATACCTAAGTGATATTGTATTGCAACTTGAGCCTAGAATAACCTCTCGCTCGCTTAATATTTCTTTAGAATGTGATGATCATACCGTTTATGCTGACTTACATTGGCTGGCAAGAGCAATCTCCAACTTAATTAATAATGCCTGCGACTTTGCAAATCACAGCATTCAAGTAACCGCTTCAGTACAAGAACGTTTTCTGGTGGTGAACATCGCCGACGACGGACCAGGCATTGCTCAAGAAAATAATCATAAAGTATTTAGCCCATTTTTTCGTGAACGCAGCCACCGTAATCGCAGTGATAATAGTTATGGCTTGGGGTTAGCAATCGTCGCCAAAGTTGCCGATTGGCATCATGGCACCGTAAAAGTGAGTAAAAGTGAACGGCTCTCAGGCGCCTGTTTCACATTAACCATCGCTCAGTTTGAACATTAATCAACAATGCAAAGATGCTCAATACAGCTGATAAACGAAATATAATTAAAAAAATTGTGCTATTTATAATCAAAATACGCACGTGTTATTTATACAGCTAAATAAAACGCAATAATTGTGCAACAGAGACAAATAAGCACTTTTTATTTAATTACAATTCCAGTAGATTGTCACGGCGTCGAAAAAATAGAGAAGCAGAATAATATGAGTGCAGTAAGAGGTGAGTTTAGCTCCCGCTTTGGTTTTATAATGGCTGCGGCAGGATCAGCTGTTGGCTTGGGTAATATTTGGGGTTTTCCGACTCAAACAGCAAGTAATGGGGGCGCTGCATTTTTAGTCGCGTATTTAGTACTGGCTTTCTTTTTAGCCTACCCCGCTTTAATGGCAGAACTGATGATAGGTCGCCATGGGCAAGCTAATGCGGTTTCTTCATTAACTAAATTAACCACGCGACCATGGCAAAAGCAATTTGCCTTTGCTGTCGGTTTTGGTGGTATTTTATGTGCTGGATTTATTTTAAGTTTTTATGCCATTGTTGCCGGTTGGATGTTAAGTGCCACTTTAGAACCGGTAACCACATTAGTAGGCGCTGATGCCGCCTCTTTATGGTTAAGTGAGCAGTCGCTTACTCGTAATATTCTTTTCACTGTTTTATTTATTATTTTAACTGTTGCTATTATCAGCCGCGGTGTAGAAAACGGCATTGAAAAATGGTCTAAACGCTTAATGCCCGCTCTGCTCGGTATTTTGTTTGCCTTAATTGCCTACGTGATGACTCAAGAAGGCGCTGTTGAGGGGTTAAAAGCTTACTTAGTCCCTGACTTTTCTTCTATTTTTGACCCTACATTGTTAGTGAGTGCCTTAGGCCAAGCTTTCTTTTCACTGTCACTGGGCACCAGTGTGATGATTATATATGGCTCATATATCAGTAAAAAAGAAAACCTTGTGTCCCTTGGCGCGTATGTAACCTTAATTGATGTGTTTATAGCGTTTGTAGCGGGTTTATTGATCATCCCTGCTATGTACGTGGCACAAGCGCAAGGTGTTGAAATATTCTCTTCAACTACAGGTAAACTTCTCTCTGAAGATACTCTCGTATTTCAGGTATTGCCTGCCTTATTTGATGGCATGGGTGGTGTAGGTTTATTTGTTGGCTTTGCTTTTTTTGCATTGATGAGTATTGCCGCACTAACTTCATCTATTTCCATGTTAGAAGCGCCAGTGTCGTACACGGTAGAGCGCTTTGCGATGAAACGTGTTCAAGCAACGTGGTTAATAGGCGCTTTAATTGCCATAGTGAGCATTACCATTGTGTGTAACCTAGGCACTTTATTTGGCTTAGTGATCACCCTAACAACCAAAGTTGCACAACCTTTATTAGGGCTTATGTGCTGTATATTTGTAGGTTGGATCTGGTACAGATCGTCACTACTAAAAGCGATTCAACAAGGTAACCCTGAGGTGCATAATACGTTATTTTGGAAGATATGGCCTTGGTATACTAAGTTTGTATGCCCTATTGCCATTAGCTTAGTATTCTTACATTCCCTACTAAGCTAGTTAAAAGATGCATAAAAAAGGCCCACATCAGTGGGCCTTTTTAGTGGAGCGATACTACTGCTTTAAAATCATATCCTGATGGGGTATGCCATCTTCTATATATTCATCACCAACACATTCAAAACCGAATGCGCGATAAAAATTCAGTAGGTAGGTTTGTGCGCCAATATAAATATCGCGAGTCGGCCATTGCGCCTTACAGCATGCTATTGCTTCATTGACTAACTGTTTGCCTAATCCAGAACTTCGCTGTGATTGAGCAACCAATACACGCCCTATCGCACTGTACTGAGCATCTTTTTCATAACAACGGGCATAGGCATGCACCGATAGCCCATCAAGTAAATAGACATGATGTGTAGAGTCTGCGATATCGTGATCATCAAGTTCGGGGTAAGGACATGCTTGTTCTACAACGAATACGTCGACACGTACACGCATGATTGAAAACAGGGTTTGGGAGTCGAGCGCAGAGAATGGCTCACATTTAAACGCCATTTAAATACCTTTTTTATTGCAGGGGCTTACCTAAAGTAAGCCCCTAAAGCGATTAAGCAAATAATCGCTCTAACTGATCACATAACTGCGATAAATTAACATGGTCATGCTCTATGGTTAAATCAACATAGCCATCACTTCTAAACGCTCTGTCTAATTCAATCAATACATGGGTTTTATGCGCTTCAGGAATAAACGACAACTCAATTTCTTTTATGCCAAACAAACTGCGGCTATTAGGCTGATACTCAAGCTCTTGATAACACCCCGACACAGATTGAAAAGTAGGAGCACGTAAATGGCCTTGCTCTACATCGGCTTTAACTAAACTAAAACCAAGCTTTTCCATCGCTTGCATGCATGTTTTAACCGCCTCATTAGGATAAATGTGTAAATGGTCTTTATCTGTTGGATCAAGCGCAAGGTCAATATCAAGGCCTGTTTCTAACCATACATAAGATTGATTATAACCTGCATTAATTTCAGTTATAGGCGTTTCTGAGTGTAAACGGGCTTCAAACGGAATAGTTCTTACTTCACCGGGCTCAATAATACCAATATCGGTAATGCGCCACTGGTCAATCACATGATTAGTGAAATAATCACCGTCTTCACTCGCCACTTTGACACGGGTAACTAACATTAAGTCTAAACCGGTAATTTCTTGGCTCACATCGCCTGCAGTAATTACAATTTGCGCGTTAAATAATTGCCCCGGCTGAAGATGCTCGGTCTCTAAAATAGTATCTACTTTGGCGGCACCAATGCCTACCGATGCTAAAATCTTTTTAAACATATTTTCTCCTTAAGCTAAGCAACTCTAATGTTTGCTTACGCTTAAACTCCTTCGTTATGGCATCTTAACCACATTTAAAAGCTCTTGTCAGCGAAAAACTGCTATTTACATGCTGTTTACCATAAAACTAGCCATATATGTGCGTTTTTTATACATTGAAGCTACTTTACCTCTGCATAAACTGACAGTAGCAATCATTTGATAAATACTCACTATCACGTAACTAACTGCGTTAAATAAGTAGATTAATTGTCAATAAGCATTGTTTTTCGCTACACTACAGTGCCTAAAAAAGTGGTATTAATAACTATGGAACTAATTTATTTTGCTACCGCCTTCGTCTGCGGTTTTGGTATATACCAGCTAAAATTGCCGCCACTTATCGGCTTTCTTATGGCTGGATTTATTCTTAATTTAGCGGGTTATAAAAGCACGGAACTGCTGGAAACAATTGCATCTTTAGGGGTTACACTGCTACTTTTTAGTATTGGCCTCAAGCTTAAAATTTCAAATTTAATAAAACCTCAAGTCTGGGCTCCGGCCACCTTACATATTATTCTAAGCAGCGCTTTGTTTAGTGGCTTTATGCTACTACTGGGTGTTTTTGCACTGCCATTATTCGTCGATTTAAGTTGGCAAAGTGCGCTGTTAGTTGGTTTTGCTCTGAGCTTTTCAAGCACCGTATTTGCGGTAAAAGTTCTTGAAGAGCGCGGTGAAATGGCAAGCCTGCACGGTAAAATAGCCATTGGTATTTTAGTTATGCAGGATATATTTGCGGTTATATTTTTAGCGGTCAGTACCGGTAAGTTACCGAATATTTGGGCCTTAGGGTTAATTATTGCCTTACCTTTATTTCGCCCTGCTATGTACTGGGTGTTAAACCGCTCTAAACATGGTGAGTTACTGCCGCTATTTGGGTTTTTCTTTGCCTTAGTAGCAGGTTATAACGCCTTTGAATTTGCAGGTCTCAAAGGTGATTTAGGTGCTTTGATTGTAGGTATGATGTTCGCACCACACAAAAAAGCCGGTGAATTGTCTAAGTCATTGCTTAGCCTAAAAGATATATTGCTAGTTGGCTTTTTCCTAAGCATTGGTTTAAGTGCAGAGCTTACTGCCCACTCCTTAGTCGTCGCTTTAGTGCTGGTATTAATTATTCCAATTAAAACCCTGCTTTATTACATACTAACCAACCTATTTAAACTTCGTGCGCGTACCTCTTTGTTAACAGCATTTAGCCTAGCTAACTTTAGCGAATTTGGTTTGATTGTGTGTGCAGTTGCCGCATCTACCGGCATGGTTACCTCTGAGTGGCTTGCTGTTATTGCGATTGCGGTGTCGATCACCTTTGTAATTGCTTCTCCTTTAAATAAACGCTCTAACGAGCTATACGTTAAAATTGAACGCTTTTTATTAAAGTTTGAAAGCAAAACCCGCTTAGCTGAAGAGCTCCCAGTAAACTTAAATGACACAAAAATTGTTATTTTTGGCATGGGTAGAATTGGCACAGGTGCCTATGAAACAATAAACGCAACTCATCCGGATGTTGTTGCAGGTATTGATATTAAGCCTGAGGTAGTTGATAAGCATGTAAAGCGAGGTCGCCGAGTATTAATTGCCGATGCCACCGATCCTGATTTTTGGCAACGTGTTAACCACTCCCACGTTGAAATGGTAATGCTAGCTATGCCTAAGCACATGCAAAATATTTTTGCCTTAGAGCAATTACAAGCATCGGGTTATAAAGGACAAGTAACGGCGATTGCCAACTACCCCGATCAGCAAAAAGAATTAGAAGAAATGGGAATAGACTCTACTTACAACTTTTACTTAGAAGCAGGTAGCGGTTTTGCAGAGCATGTAAAGCAAACCCTGTTTCCTTAATAGGGTTTAGATGCAAATAGATTGCATTTACATTCCTTTACATCTGCGTATTTTATTGGTTTAAAAATAAGGTAAAATGTCTGTGTTGGTTTAGTAAAGCTAATACCTAAGTGTGTATTTAAATAAAATATACACAACTGGACCCCTTGCTTTTAATTAACCAATAAGATTCTCAAATTAGAGGGCCTACTCCCTCTATCAATAGGCTGTTACTTGCCCGTTACAGCCTATTTTATTTCTTTATTATCCCTTACACTTAACACCTCTACTCATAAAAGATGTCAATAATGGATCCTCAACAACTTAAAGTCGCCATTAATACCATTATGCCGTTTGGTAAATATGCGGGACGCCCCTTACTTTTGCTGCCTGAGCCTTATTTAGTGTGGTTTAAACAGCAAGGCTTTCCTAAAAGCAAGCTCGGCTCTCAACTTGCAATGATGTACGAAGTGAAGCTTAATGGTTTAGAGCAAATGTTGATGCCATTACTAGAAAAAAATAGTAAATAAATAGAACTTTTCTATAAGTGGCCTGTCTATCTATTTGCTACTTGTTGATTTTTTGGTTTTAAACCGCAAAAAAGCGCCTTTAAGGCGCTTTTTATTGTGTGGAATTTACTAGTCTAAGCTAATAATAAACTTAACCCCACCCAGTGTAGAGTCTTCAATCGTGCACTGCCCTTTATGCCATGACACAATTTTACTCACTATCGCCAGTCCTAACCCAAACCCACCGGTTTTTTTATCACGACTTTTATCTAAGCGCGTAAACGGCTTAAATACTTTTTCGCGCTCAGAGAAGGCAATGCCGGGGCCATCATCTTCAATCACTAGCAGTAACTTTTCATCGGCAGTACTTAAACTAATATGTACACTTTTCGAGGCATGTTTAAGTGCATTACTGATTAAGTTTTGCAGCACCCGCGACATAAAATGACTATCGCATAAGTAAATAAATTGAGTGGGGAGCGTTGTTGTTAGTTTAATACGGGTATCAAAGTTTACTTTTTCAATATTAGTTTTAATTAATGCAACGATATCGCAAAGGGCTAATTGTAGACTAGGTTGCTGTGTATCTAAACGGGCGTATTCCAACATTTCAGATACCAAGGACTCCAGTTCATGAATATCCATTTGCATGTCAGATAAATACTGCTGTGCTTTGGTATCGTGAGTTTTATCCTCAAGTATTGCAATAGCAAACTTCAACCGCGCTAATGGCGTTCTAAATTCATGAGATACAGAAGAGGTGAGCTCTTGCTGAGCACTCAGTAAAAACTCAATACGTTGCTGCATTACTTGCAATGTATCGGTGATGGGTAAGAAGAATGACTTTGAGCTATCGCTTAATTGAAAGTCTTGCGAGCCACCCACTGCCTCGCATGCATGACTCAGCTTTGCAAAGTCTCGCCACAACAAAAAGCTCCACAAACCTATTGGTAAACTTATAATAAACAACACCAGTAAATACGGTAACACAGTCCCGGAGCTGCTGTGTTTAACACCTACAGGGCCTACTTGTAGCAATTGTGAATTATTTAGCGTTACATACCAAACGATACGCTGCTGTTTATCATATAAATAAAGGTAATGGTTTTGAAATAGTTGTGCTTGCTGTTCTGGTGGGAGCACCAGATCTTGCTGGGCAATGACTTGGCTATCAAAATTATGTTTAAGCTGCTCAAGCCCATCTGGGGTTTGTGAAAGCAGCCATAAAGACTGCCCGAATTCGTCATCTAACAATACACTTTGCTGAGATTCATCATAGGGCCAAAACTGCTCTATAACGCCACTAACAATAAACAAAGAGGCAATAATATACACGTAAAGGCTTATAAATAGCTTTCCCATTAACCTAGCCTAACACCTTGCATTTATTACATATCCCACGCATCTGATACAAATAGATAGCCTTGCCCCCATACCGTTTTAATTCGATAGGGTTTATCACTGTTATCACCGAGCTTTTTACGAATGCGTGATACACGAACATCCACCGTGCGGTCTAACCCGTCGTACTCACGCCCTATCATATGTTGATGGACATGCTCTCGACTGAGCACTTCACCAGCATTTGAAGCCAATAACCACAGCAATTCAAATTCATGAGAAGTCAGGACAATTTCAACACCGCTTAGCTTTACAATGCGGCTGGTTTTATCTATTGATAAGTCACCAAATTGAAGTTCTTCAATCGCTTTAACACTTGGCTGTCCACGGCGAAGCAATGCACTAATTCGAGCAAGAAGTACACGCGGCTCTGCCGGTTTTATAACGTAGTCGTCAGCCCCGAGTTCTAAGCCTATGACTTGATCGAAGTCTTCACCCTTTGCTGTTAGCATTAAGATAGGGAGAGTGTATTTGTCACGTACTTGTCGACATACGCTAAAGCCATCTTTTCCTGGCAACATTACATCTAAAATGATCAAGTCGACGTGGTTTTCACTAAGATAAGGGAACACTTCGTCACCGCGTTCTAAAACGTCAACTTCTAAGCCATTATGCTCAAGATAGTCTTTGGTTAATTGTTGCAACCCTAAATCATCTTCAACAAGTAATATCTTTGGCATTTACTGCTCCTAAATTAAAAAAAGCTCCAAGGTGAGCGTAGCCGATGTTTTTTCTTAGCGTATGCGGTTTGCACTTCTATTTGCACACTCGCTAACGATACACCTGTATGGGGATTAATCAGGGAGTATATGGTCTCCACCTGAACACGCGCTTTATAACTAAGTTGGCCTTTTTTGACACCTTGCCAGCATTGTAATTGTGTATCTTGTTGGTATAAACATACATCGCTAGCGGCTGACAGTTGCCACTTAAATTTTAACTCAAGATCACAAAATTCTTGTTGTTCGGAAACCACACAGACTTTGGGTGATACGTTAAGTGAAGAGGCTTTTGCAACGCTAGCGTTGCTAAAAAATGAAGCTGTAAGCACAACCAACATAAAACACTTCATATTAAAATGTATGTTCGAATCCTATAAAGGCGGTCATTGAATAGTCATGTTCAAAAAGCGGGCTGCTATCCATTGCTGAATAATCATAATAGGCTAAATGAAAACGAAGCGCGTTGACTCCATCTACAGGCCAACGGGCGTCGATTTTAGCATAAGGTTGCCAACTACTACCAACTTCTATTTCACCGTAAATAGATTCAGCGCTATTTAAACCATAAAAATAGTTATTTAGTTGGGCTGATTTGTAATTAACGCCTAACGTCGACTTTAACGTTAATTGCTTAAACTCATGGTGATATTGCCATTGCAACGATCCCCTGTAGCCATTATAAACACTGTTTACATCATGCAATAATTGCACAGAAAATACTTGCTGCTGCTTTACAAAAAAATAGCTGATACCGGCATCAAGTGCGACTCGTCTTTTTTGTATATTATTTATATTTACTTGACGAGGTGAGTCAGTGTGTAGCGATTCTAATATCTCGTTCTCAGCGGTTGTTTTAAAGGGGAAAATATTTTGTGGATGCCAATCAATAAAAAAGCGTGACTCAGGGTTAATTTCTGACACAAAACTAACGTTATGTTGTTTGCTTTGTAAAAAAGAATAACCAAGACGGCCATTATCAAAAAACCAATTTTGACCATAATAAGCCACTTGCGGAATAACAACTAAGGGGATGTTATCTGCACCATACAGAGGATTTGTGATCACCCCAGCACCAACACTCACACTAAGATTAAGCTCATCAGTGGATATATGTTGCTGCTTCTGAGCAATAGCATTAGTGCTTAATAGCACTAATAACAGGCATGTGTTTATTCTCAGATGGAACCGCATGAAGTTAATCGCTAGTTTATAAAGTGGCTTTGACCCTATAGTAGCAAGTAGTATGAACACAAGCTCTAGAGGGTTACAATCATTAACAAATTTGATACAAACAGAACACGTTTACATATCGGCCGCTATTTCGACCCGATTACGACCATGGGTTTTAGCTAAATAAAGTGCTCTATCTGCCTTTTCAACTAATAAACAGCTTTTACTAAAAGGCTCCATTAAAGCAATGCCGAAACTGGCTGAAATATTACGTTTATTATTACTGTCTTCTTTTTTACGAATCGTCAATTTGGCAATGCTCAAACGAAGCTGATTACAAAATGCCATCGCATCATTAATGCTTTCAAAGTAACCCGTAATACAAAATTCTTCACCACCAAAACGATAAGCTCTGTATTGCTCTTGTACACTATTTTGCACTTTTTGAGCGACTAGCTTGAGTACCTCATCGCCTTTTTGATGGCCAAAATCGTCATTAAAACGTTTAAAATGATCAATATCGAACATAATCAACACCGCTAATTTACCGTGTTCATTTTGTGAAGAGGCGTTCAAACAAAACTCAACAATGTCTGTATCAAACTTACCGCGATTAAATAATCCGGTTAAGGAATCTTTATCAACCGCTTCTTGGGTCACGCTAAGCGCTTCTTTTAAATCTTTAATTTCGTTGTACGCTTGCGCTAATTTGGTTTGGAATCCACGGGCGTAATCTTGCATCGCAATTGATTCGTCAGTTAGGCGCTCAACGCAAGAAAGGATCTCATTAAATGAGTTAATACTAGAGAGCGTTTTTAATTCATTTTGTGAATCAACTAACGAGGTAGTAAAGCTTTTCGAATATTGAATGGAGTCACTAAGATCAAACTGCATTTGCTCTACGGTGCCATGAAACCTTTCAGACATTTGTTGAAAAAATGCAAGCTCTTCGTCATTAATATGCTTATTAAAAATTTCTTGGGCGGTTTGAGCTGAACACGTATTGTGCAAAGAGATGACTTTATCAAGCTCTGTGTTTAGTTGTGGGTTGTCGCCCTGTACATAACAGTACCAAATAGCATAATTTATTGGCGTTACAGGCATTTTGTATTTAACCATCAACGGAATGGCTTTTTTTAAACACTGGGCAGAATGAGCAAGTGAAACCGTATTATCCATAATTAAAACTCTTAGACATCACAACAAGGATGTTAATAAACACATAAATATTAGCGATTTATATTAACAGTTTTTTATCATCCAACAAACCTATATTATGTTTTCCCCCATATTTTGTGCAATATTCCAAAGCGCACTAATAGCAGGGTCGTTTAGTTCTTTATGTAATACAGCCAAACCAATTTTAAACCCCTGTGGTGGCTCGCCTTTATACTCTAAAACCTGAACCTTATCGTTTAGCGGACTATTATCGAGTACAATTTTTGGGATCATGGCCACGCCTAACCCTAAACTCACCATAGATACCATAGCTTCATGCCCTGCCACTTGCGCGTAAATTTTTCCTTGCACATTATTTTTTCGCCACCACTGCTCCAACCTTTGTCTTGAAAATCCTTGTTCAGCAACAATAAATTCAAGCTCAGACCAATCAATAGTTTCGCTACTAGTGGCTAATTTTTCTGTGATCGGACATTGAATAGTGGGCGCAATTAATACCAATGGCGAGTAGCCAATATCTACAAATGCAATTTGTGCAGGTAATTTACTGGGTCTGGCTGCAATGGCCATAGATTCATGTCCATCTAACACTCGGTTAATAGCCAAGGCGGGATCGCCCGTATTTAAGGTAATTTCAATATGCTGATGCTGAGCTCTCAGTTGCTCTAAAATATGATGCAAAAAACTGTAAGACGCGGTAACGGAGCAATAAAGGCTCACATTGCCATAAATATGTTGTTGCGGTTCGTTTAAATTAGCCTTAAAGCGCTGCCAATTATTAAGCGTAGCACTGGCATACTCCTTAAATGCAACGCCTTCGCGGGTAAGCTTTACACTGCGATTATCTCGCTGGAATAACATCACCCCTACTTCATCTTCTAACTGCTTAATATTACGACTTAAAGTGGGCGCACTTACATGACATAACTCACTGGCACGAGAGAAATGAAGCGTTTTTGCCAACGCCAAAAAGTAATTTAAATGCTTATGATCCATAACAACACCAGTATTTCATATTATGAAACACTTTAATTCAAATATATCATTTTACGCAAGAAAAGATTTTCCATATTGTTATTCCAAGCAAAGCAAAAGCAATGCATCTAACAAACTGAATTAATAGGAAACTTATCATGGCAAATTATTTTAATAGCTTACCTTTACGCGAACAATTAGCGCAATTGGCACAATGTGAATTTATGGGCGCAGACGAATTTAACGACGGTGTTGCTGCACTTAAAGGTAAAAAATTGGTAATTGTAGGCTGTGGCGCACAGGGCCTAAATCAAGGCTTAAACTTACGTGATTCTGGTTTAGATGTAGCCTATACACTACGTGATTCAGCCATTGCTGAGCGTCGTCAGTCATTCTTAAATGCATCTGACAATGGTTTTAAAGTGGGTACATATGAAGAGTTAATCCCAACAGCCGATGTAGTACTTAACTTAACACCTGATAAACAACATACTGCAGTTGTTAATGCCATCATGCCATTAATGAAACACGGCTCAACCCTTGCCTATTCACATGGCTTTAATATTGTTGAAGAAGGCATGCAAGTTCGTGAAGACATTACCGTTATTATGGTTGCACCAAAATGCCCGGGGTCAGAAGTACGTGAAGAGTATAAACGCGGCTTTGGTGTACCTACATTAATTGCGGTTCACCCAGAGAATGATCCTCAGGGCCATGGCTTGGCACAAGCGAAAGCCTATGCAGCAGGTACGGGTGGTCATCGCGCGGGGGTACTTAAATCATCATTTATCGCTGAAGTGAAATCTGATCTGATGGGCGAGCAAACTATTTTATGTGGCATGCTACAAACTGGCTCTATTTTATGTTTTGACAAAATGATTGAAAAAGGAATTGATGCCGGTTACGCCTCAAAACTTATTCAATATGGCTGGGAAGTGATCACAGAAGCACTTAAATATGGCGGTGTGACAAACATGCTTGACCGCTTATCAAACCCTGCAAAGGTTAAAGCGTTTGAGCTAAGTGAAGAGCTTAAAGTAATTATGCGTCCTCTTTATAACAAACACCAAGATGACATTATCGATGGCACATTTTCACGTGTAATGATGGAAGACTGGGCAAATGATGACGCTAACTTACTAAAATGGCGTGCTGAAACTGCAGAAACTCATTTTGAAAAAACCCCTGCAGGCGATGTAGAAATTGCTGAGCAAGAATTTTTTGACCACGGTATTTTAATGGTGGCAATGGTAAAAGCGGGTGTAGAACTGGCATTTGAAACCATGACAGCGGCCGGTATTATTGCAGAATCTGCCTATTATGAGTCACTGCATGAAACGCCGCTGATAGCCAATACTATTGCACGCAAAAAGTTATTTGAAATGAACCGCACTATTTCAGATACCGCTGAGTACGGCTGCTATTTATATAACCATGCCTGTTTGCCGCTTCTACAAGAATTTATGCAAGGTATTGATACTGATGTTATTGGTAAAGGCTTAAATGAGCAAAGTAATCAAGTTGATAACCAAACTTTAATTCAAATAAATACGGCTCTACGTGAGCACCCTGTTGAGAAAGTAGGCGCAAAATTACGCGGCTACATGTCCGCAATGAAAAAAATAGTTTAATTCTATAATCCTAGAACTTTCACTTGTTAGAAACCAAGCCCACTTGCATTTTGCTGTGGGCTTTTTTAAGTGCAAATTAATCATCAATAGCTGAAAATAAATAATGTGCTAAAATAATTCCCCTCATTGCCTCAGTTGTAAATATAAGCACTATCATGACGATACAAAATCTCTCTATTACTCAAAAAATAACAGCCCTTGGAAGCATTATTGCTATTTGTGTTGCTGTATTAATTGGTTTGACGTCTTTGCATAACTCAAAGAATATTATTGAGCAACGCATGATCGAATCTGAACTGCCAAGTAAATTGCAAACAATCAGTAATCATATTGGTGGGGAGATCAATGAACTTCTTGGTGCAGCACAGCAGCTTTCGGCAAATACCTTTATTTTAGATTGGGCAAATGCTGGCAACAACAACGACACGCTATTACTTAAAGAGCTCAATCGTTTGGTTGACCAATACGATCTTGCCACGGCTTCGTGGGCGAATAAAAACACTGCACAATATTGGAATCAAGATGGCTTTTTACGTGTTTTAAAAAATGATGCCGCAGATGGCTGGTTTTTTGCTTTTACACAATCAAAGCAACCTTACTCAATTAGTATTTATCAAGAGTCTGAAAACGATGTAAAAATGTTTGTTAACCACCAACAACCTAATGGTTTAGGCTTGGCAGGCTTAGCAAAAAGCATTACAGATATGCAAAAGCTGCTACAACAATTTAAAATTGAGCAATCAGGGTTTGTGTTTATTGCCGATAAAAACGGATTAATTCAGTTACATAAAGATGCAGACAAAGTCGCTAAGGTTAATATAGATAGTATTTACAGCGCTAATATTCATAACAAATTACTTAATAAAAACGGCTTCGCTTTAGAGGAAGTAAATATCAACGGGCAAGCCACACTCATTGCAGCCACACCGATTAAAAACACTGACTTATTTGTCTTAGCTCAAGTCCCAAAAAGCGAAGTCTTTTCTAGTGTAAATACCCTAGAGTGGCAAATATTCACTTTCACTATCATCACTGCGCTAATCGCAAGCGTGATCAGTTACTTATTAGCTCGCTCTTTAGCTTCACCGTTATCAACAATGGCTGAGTTATTTTCGCGTTTAGGGCGTGGCGATGCAAATTTAGCCTATCGCTTACCAACATCTCCCCAACCTGAGCTAAATAATTTAACCACCGGCTTTAATCAATTTATTGAAAAAATAGAAACCGCTATTGTGCAAGTAGCTAATGAGAGCCACGGTATTCGCCACAGCTCAGATCATGTATTTTCGCAAGCCAAGCAAAACTCTTTAGCGCTTGATAAGCAAAAAGAGCAAACTATTTCAGTTGCAGCAGCCATTAATGAAATGGGCGCTACAGTGCAAGAAATAGCGCAAAGTGCTGCCAATGCAGCTAAGTTAACCAACGATAGCCGCGATAACACCAAGCAAAGCCATCAACAAGTGTTACAAAGCCAAACGACAATCTCAGCCCTTGCCAGCGACATTGACGGCATAACCGAGCAAGTTGCTTTGCTTTCTAAAAAGACTATTGATATCGCTAGTATTGTGGATTCAATTAGAGGTATATCTGAACAAACTAACTTACTGGCTCTTAATGCAGCCATTGAGTCTGCTCGTGCTGGTGAACATGGACGAGGCTTTGCTGTAGTTGCTGATGAAGTAAGAGCGCTGGCGAATCGTACCTCACAATCGACCACTGAAATTCAATCAATGATTGAAGAACTCACTCATATTTCAGATGACGTTGTCAGCGATATCGGTCAATCAAAAGATAAAGCACAACAAAGCGTAAGCGCAATGCAAAACTCGGTTGAGTTACTTAATACCATTACTGAAACAGCCAATGAAATTAACGATATGGCGACCTTAATTGCCACCGCCACCGAACAGCAAAGTAGCGTTGTGAATGATGTAGGTCGTAGTATTGAGCAAATAAGTGAGATCAGTGATAAGTCAATGAGTGAACAAATCAATACAGAACAAGCAATTCGTGATTTAGCCACCAGCGCACAAACACTTGATGCACTCGTTGCAACGTTTAATCAGCAACGTTAAATAGAGTGTTACATTAAAAAATAACCTCTGTACAAAATAACCACTATACTTAAGTGTGTTTTTTGTACAGAGGTGTGTATGAATGCTCTCCAAGGTAAACATTATTTACTGATTGTGTGTCTGCTGGCTCTGTGTGCTTGTAGCACCACAGATAACGCCAATATAAGCGTGCCAATCCCCACTATTACTCCTCCCATGCAATTACAACAGCAGCTGGTAGAGTCTGAGCAACAAATATTTCAACTCGACGATAGCCTCAAACAGCAATTAAATGCTTACGTGCAATCGAGTAAATCAGTTAATGAAATAGCGTATAGCCTACTTAGTTTTTTACTCACAAATGGCGATAGCGCTTTATCTTATCAATCCACCACGACACAAACCGCATCTCAGAGCTATCAAAACTTAAACGCCAATTGCTTGTCACTATCAATTTTAGCATATAGTTTAGCTGAGCATTTAGGGCTTAAAGCTCGCTTTCAAAAAGTACACATTCCGGAGTATTGGTCACTAAATCAGGGATTTAATTTACTCACGGGGCACATCAACCTTGCCATAGACAATAAAACGAAACTCAAAGACAGCTCACTTGTTTATCAGCGTAATAAGCGTTTAATCATTGATTTTGATCCCAATAGCCGACAAGCCCGTTTTGCAACCTCATTGCTTTCAAAAAAAAGAGTGACCGCCATGTTTTATAATAATAAAGGGGGTGAGGCACTGGTAAATAAACACTATGATTTAGCGTTTAGCTATTTCAAAGCAGCAATCAATACGGACGCTTCATTTAGTGCTAGCTGGGGCAATTTAGGGGTACTCTTTAAACAATTAGATGATTTAAAGCAAGCGGAGCAAATGTATCGCTATGCTATTGCCTTAAATACTGATAATAATACTGCACAAGGTAACTTAGCATTATTATACACACTCACAGATAGAGTGGCCGAAGGCGAAAAGCTATTGGCTGAGCTTGACAAAAAACGCCAAGAAAATCCTTACTATCATATCTCGCTTGGTAACAGTGAGTATGTAAGTGGTAATTTTACAGGCGCAATTAGCCACTATAAAAAAGCGAACGCTATTTCACCAACCTTACATGAAAGCCACTTTGGACTGGCGCGAAGTTACTTTGAGTTAAATAATATAGCTAGGGCGGAATTTCATTTGCGTAAAGCCAGAAAAAAAGCAGACTTTACACATGACAAACAACGCTATGATAATAAACTCATCGCATTAAAATCACTTATCGTTAAGGCGAATCATTATTAAATTATTTAGCTTAACCTGCATTGTATTTTTTATAAGTTGGAGTGGACTCTCAAAGCCGATTGAGCCGCAGTTATTCACTGATTTAACAACGCTAACCAGCTCTAAATTAGCAGGCAGAAAAACGAATAGTCACTCGGCTTTACTCACCAGAGAATATTTAAAAGCACGCTTTAAAGAGCATCAACTGACGGTTATTGAACAACCTTTTACTTATCCATCAGGGCTGTTTTCTAAGGCGCAAGGCGTAAATATTGTTGCGACCAAAACAGCAAAAAATTTGCCTGTTATTGTTATTACAGCGCATTACGACCATTTAGGCCTAAAAGCCGGAAAATTACATCCTGGTGCTAACGATAATGCCTCGGGTGTTGCCGCATTACTATACTTATCGAACGCTTTAAAGGTGCAATCATCCTATGGTTTTGTGTTTGTTGCAACAGACGCTGAAGAAAACGGTTTACACGGCAGTGAGCACTTTGCCAAAACAATGCGCCAGTCTCCTATTGCTTTAAATATTAACTTAGATATGTTGGCAATTAAAAAATCGCATAAGCGGTTATACGCGCTAACAAGTCGTTCGTTAAAAGGTCAACTCACTCCACTATTTAGCCAAATAAAAAATACGAGTGTCGAATTAAAGCCCGTTTATTCATCACGAAAAATGAGTCGACTCACCAACACGAAACAAATAGACTGGCACAGAGCCAGCGACCATTATTCATTCGCTAAACAAAAAATTCCGTATGTGTACTTCTCGATGGGCGCCGATAACTATCATCACACAGCAAAAGATACGCTCGAAAATATTAACACTGCTCTTTATCAAGAAGCAGTATTGCTAATTGAGGCATTTATTAATCAGCTTTTGACAAACCCTGAGGTATTCAGTCCCCCCTTAAAAGCAGCAACGTAAGCCTCTTTTTTTGCCCGTGGAAGTTTTTTAATCGCATATTCTAATTTACTTGCGTCGCTTTTAGTCCCAACTTGTTGCTGATGAATGAGCACCAGCGGTCCTTTCCCTTTGAGGTTTTTTGCCCCTTTACCCGCTTGGTGCGTTGCTAAACGACGCGCTACATCAACTGTAATGCCGGTATACCAATGACCAAACCGTGTTTGCACAATATACAGTGACCAAACAGCCGGTTTAATTTTACTATTGCACAACTCATCGTTTAAACTTTTTTGATTATTAATGGTCAAAACCTCGCCTTAACGCGCTAAACAAAAACAATTACTCAAAAGGGTTTTACCTTGAGTGACTAATCGGTATCATGCAGACTATAAAAAATAAGGATCACAACTAACAATGCAGTCGTTAAAAACTTTTTCTCTTTGGCTTATCGTCGCTTTAACGCTTAGTTCAGCCGCAGGTTGTTCTAGCTGGGTGTACAGAATCAACATCCCTCAAGGTAACTTTTTAGAACAATCAGACGTTGATAAGCTTCGCGTTAATATGACTCGCGAGCAAGTAATTTATGTACTAGGCAGACCGATTGCCGAAGACGCCTTCGATAAAAATACTTGGCGTTACGTTTATAGCTTTAATAAAGGGCGCGCTAATGAACAATATAAATCATTAGTATTAAACTTTGAAAATGAAAAGTTGGTGACGGTCTCTGGTGACTATGAGCAACCAGAAAACTTTACAACCCCTTTAGAGCAATAAGCCATTTGGGTTTAATTTAAAAAGGTGAGCATAGCTCACCTTTTTTGTATCTAACGATCTAACGGTCGGCCACCGGTTACTTTATTTGCGCGGCCCTCTTCTTTGGCTTTTTCGGCGCGCTTTCTGCGGGCATCTTTAGGGTCGGCAATTAATGGGCGGTAAATTTCAACTCTATCGCCGTCTTTAAGCTCATGATTAAGCTTTACCGTTCTGTTCCATACACCTAAAGTTAAAGCGGTTGCATCAATTTCAGGGCACTTCTTAATAATACCTGATTGGATCACTGCTTGCTCTGCGGTGGTACCTTGGAATACTTCTATATTTAACGTGGTTGCTTTCGTTGGCAACGCAAACACAATTTCAATATTGATCATGCTCGCTCTCCATATACCGCTTTTGCACGTTGAGTAAAGGCACTCACCATATTTTTAGCTACATCATTAAAAATTTTACCAAACGCAAGTTCTATTAACTTACTAGAAAATTCAAAGTCTAGCTGTAAATGCACTTTGCACGCATGCGCATCTAATTGCTGAAAATGCCAGCGACCTTGTAAGGTTTTAAAAGGCCCATCGACCAAGCGAAGCATCACTGTTTGCTCATCAATTAGCGTATTTTCAGTGGTAAACCATTTTTTTATACCGGCTTTAGATATTTCTAAACTGGCGGTCATGTTATTATCATGCTGCTTAATAATTTTTGAGTCTGAACAATTAGGTAAAAACTGCGAATAAGCTTCTACATCATTGACTAGATCAAACATCTCTTTAGTGCTGTACATAACCAGCGCACTTTTCTCTATTTGTGGCATACTCACTCCCAACTGTGTGCAGGAATTTTAGCAAGCTTTGTGCGTTTCCCCAAACTTTCATCGCGCTTAAATGAATCCTTCGCTTTTGCATGTATAATTTAAAAAAATCGATGTAAAACATCTCGTATAACGTATATTATAGGGCACTATGGCTAAGAAAAATTCATCAAAATCGACAAGTAATACCATCGCGCTAAATAAAAAAGCGCGACACGAGTATTTTTTACACGACAAGTTTGAAGCAGGTATTGAACTCCAAGGCTGGGAAGTAAAAAGTATCCGAGCAGGTAAAGTAAATATCTCTGAAACTTATATTCATCTTAAAAACGGTGAAGCGTTTTTATTAGGCAGCACAATCCAGCCTTTAAATAGTGCATCAACCCATGTTATTTGCGACCCGCTGCGTTATCGTAAATTATTACTAAGCAGACGTGAACTTGACCGTTTGGTTGGTGCAACCGAGCGTGATGGTTATTCATTAATTGCCACAGCTATGTATTGGAAAAAATGCTGGGTAAAGCTTGAATTCCATTTAGCGAAAGGTAAGAAAATGCATGACAAACGTGAAGACGGTAAAAATAAAGATTGGTCCCGTGAAAAAGAACGCTTAATGAAACATAAAGTTTAAATAAAAAAGCCTAACATCATGTTAGGCTTTTTTTTGCTAAATTTTTAGGAAAATACAAATTATTACAAATTAAAGTCGCTCGGCGTTTTGTTTATTAATAATAACTAAATCACGTTACAGCGCCAAATAGCGAGCATCCTATCGTTTACCTTTATTGAGAAAATCAGTACATATTAGTGCAGATAACAAAATCATCTTTGTGGCCAATTGACAACAGTTAAGTTACATGGTATTAATAATTCGACTTGTAAAACAAGTAAATTATAACATATCAACAAGGACTTAAGGATGAAGCAATCAATTGCATTTACACCGAGCTTAATCATCGGTGCTACTATCGCATTGTCAGCAGGTTTTAGTACAACGACTTATGCTGCACAGCAAACTGCAGAAAAAGTAGAACGTATTCAAGTAACAGGCTCTCGTATCAAACGTTCGGACATCGAAGGCCCGTCTCCAGTACAATCCATTAATAAAGAAGACATCGAAAACATGGGTTATGACAACCTACAACAGCTTCTTGAAAGAATGCCTGTTGCAGGTAATGGTACTTTTTCAACCCGTGGTAATAACCAAGACTCAACCGCAAATGGCTCAGCTGCCGTCAGCCTTCGTGGCTTAGGCGCCGATGCTACCTTGGTACTTATTAATGGTCGTCGTGTTGCAATCAGTGCATTTGCTGAAGGGATCACCAACTCATTCGTTGATATCAACAGTATTCCTGTTTCAGCAATCGAACGTATTGATATTTTAAAAGATGGCGCCTCAGCAATCTATGGCTCTGATGCTGTAGCGGGTGTTGTAAATGTTATCTTGAAAAAAGATATTGACGGTATTGAAGTAAACTTAGGTTACGGCGGCACAGATGGCCCTAACTATGAAGAAACTACAGCCAGTATTGTTTGGGGTACTACTAGTGCAAAAAGTAGCGCATCCGTTATTATTGATTACTTTAAAAATACCTCTTTATCATCAGATGAAATGGGGCGTTTAGGTACTGCTAATCAATCTCCATATGGCGGTGAAGATTTCCGTTCATCACGTGGCTTCCCTGGCTACTTCTATGTTGATGGCGTTAAAACAATTGACCCTGCGTGTCCTGCAGAAAATGCAACATCAAGTGGCAGTTGTTTATTTGACTATGGTCCATTTGGCTATATTGCACCGGCATCAGAACGTGTAGGTGCTATTTCACAATTTGAATACCGCTTTGATAATGGCATAACGGGCTTCTTAGAAATGGCCGTTCAGCACAACAGCTCAATTGCAGCAGGTGCCCCAACGCCACTTGATGAAGATGCGGGCTTAACAGTACCAGGTAGTCACCCTAATAACCCATTCGGCCAAGATATTGAAATAGGTCGTTACAGAACCGTAGATGCGGGTGCGCGCCAATGGGATATCGAATCAGACACATTACGTTTTGTTGCTGGTTTAAAAGGTGAAATAAACGATTGGAGCTGGGAAACAGCGGTACAAAAAGGACGTAGTAAGTCATTACAAACTGGGGATCGCTCACAAGGTTGGGTACGCACCGACTTCTTACAACAAGAAATTGATGCCGGTAACTACAACCCATTTGGCGGCACTTACAACGATCCGGCCGTAATTGATAGAATTACTACGAGTTTGGTTCGTCAAGGCGAGTCTCATATGACGTCGTTCGATGCTAACATTTCAGGTGAAGCATTTAGCTTTGGTGATGATGTTGTCATGATGGCGGCCGGTATTGAATACCGCGAAGAGGACGTAACGGATACGCCAGATGATCAATTCCAACGAGGATTAATCTTTGGTACCGAGTCTGTGTCAGCTGCAGCAGAGCGTGACCAATACGCTGCCTATGTAGAGTTTTCAATTCCACTTGCTGAGAACTTAGAGCTACAACTTGCTGGTCGTTACGATGATTACAGTGACTTTGGTACCACAACCAATCCTAAAGTCGCTTTACGCTGGGCACCTACAGATGAAATCACAGTACGTGGTTCATGGGCGCAAGGCTTTAGAGCACCGTCACTTGCACAAGTAGGTTTAGGGCCATCTCAGGAAAGTCAGTTCTTTATTGATAACTATCGCTGTGATGCAACAGGTAAAGATTGTGATCCGCTAGATTACAACATTGAATTTGCCGGTAACCCTGATTTAGAAGCTGAAGAGTCTGAATCTTGGAACGTCGGCTTTATTTGGGCACCTACAACTGACTTTGGTTTGAGTGTAGATGTATGGAGTATCACCCAAGACAATAAAATTGATGAGCAAGAGTTTGGTCCAATTTACAACTCAGAGTGTAATAACCAAAACAGTACCGTATGTGTTCGCTTACCTCCTTCAGGTACGGACAGTTTAGGGACTATTCAAAAGATTTTCAGTACTTTTGAAAATGTATCATCACAAGAAGTTTCGGGCGTTGATATTTCAGCAAATTACAACCACTCACTGGATGATTTAGGCTTACTAAAATTCAATTTAGAATGGGCTTATCAAGATAAATTTGAAAAAGACGGCCGCGATTATACCGGCGAATATGGTTACCCAGAGCATCGCTGGATTTTCTCAACTAACTGGGAAATTGGTCAGTTCAACACAAACATGAACATTAGTTATGTAGGTGAGTTTGAAGATACGCCAGATATTGACTTCGATGGTAACTTAGACTTCGATAGTAATACATCACGTACTGTTGATTCACAAGTACTGGTAGATTTACAAACATCATACCGTATTACTAAGTCAGCAAAAGTATCACTAGGTGTGAACAACTTATTTGATGAAGAGCCACCGTTTGCAATTGGTGACGGTGATTCAGATCTGTATGGTTACGCATCGGGTGTACACAACCCTCGTGGTCGTTACATTTACACTAAAGTTAGCTTTTCGTTTTAATTTAAAATAATAAAAAAACCGCCATTTTGGCGGTTTTTTTTCTTAAACTAAAGGGCTAAATTATAGCTCGCCTTCGTTTTCAGATAAGAATTTAGCAACGCCTTCAGGGCTTGCGTCCATTCCTTTTTTACCTTCAGTCCAACCAGCAGGACATACTTCACCGTGCTCGCTGTGGAATGCTAGTGCATCAACCATACGGATCATTTCGTCAATGTTACGACCCAGTGGTAAATCGTTCACTACTTGGTGACGTACGTTACCTTCTTCATCGATTAGGAAAGAACCACGAAATGCAACGCCCGCTTCTGGGTGCTCAACGTCGTATGCTTTACAGATTTCGTGTTTAACGTCTGCAACTAGTGCGTATTGAACTTTACCAATACCGCCGTCTGCTACAGCCGTGTTACGCCATGCGTTGTGTGAGAATTGTGAATCGATAGAAACACCAATTACTTCTACGCCACGTTTTTGGAATTCTGCATAACGCTTATCAAAAGCAATAAGCTCAGAAGGACATACAAATGTGAAATCTAGTGGGTAGAAAAAGATTACTGCTTTTTTACCTTTGATTTTTTCGTGAAGGTTATAGCTATCTACAATCTCACCGTTACCTAGAACAGCTGCAGCGGTAAAGTCTGGTGCCTGACGGCCTACTAATACACCCATTTTATTCTCCAAATATTTTGAGTTTATTGTCAATTGCTTACGCAATACTGATTACTAATATGGGCACTAATTTTAAAATTACAATAGCAACCATATTTAATTAAACATTATTCTATGGCTATCAAAAATAAATTAACAATCGTATTTATAGATAGCACCGTTCTAAAATAGCGAACGCTTGATAAATGGACTGATTTTTAATCATAAAAAAACCTGCTTTAAGCAGGTTCTTTTTACTAATCCATAATATCGCTAGGCATATCACCGCGAATATGTTGCCATATTTCGCCGGTTTGATGACCATATTTACGCATCATGAATATTGCACCATCGTGCTCTTTATTCTCAGCAAGCTTAGTTAAGTCTTTATAAAACTGGCGTGCAAGCTCGCGAGTGCGAGGATCTGAAAAGTAATGGCAGCCAATCTTAGAATAAAAACCTTTAAAGCCATTAAGGATGAGCACATAAATGCGATTATTACCGGCAACAGCTAATTCATGATGAACTTTATAATCATAATCTGCAAACGCTTGCGCGCTGTCTTCTAATTCATCGCTTTGTGATAAAATTTCGATAACACGCTCTGGTGCAAGTTTTATAGCTGCACGGGTATAAATTGCGCTGATATTAGTACGTGCTGAGAGTAACTGATCGGTTAGCTCTGGCATTTTATCTTCATCTAAACGTGCCAGTGTTTCAAGGATATTTAATCCTGAGGTTTCCCAAAAGTTATTAACGCGAGTAGGTTTACCATGTTGTATTGTTAACCAACCGTCTCTAGCTAATCGCTGTAATACTTCTCGTAATGTGGTTCTAGTAACACCAATTAACTCTGAGAGTTCACGCTCAGCAGGCAGAATTGAACCTGGAGGAAAATCACCATTCCAGATTGACTCTACTATGTATTCCTCAGCAAATCCTGCTGGGCTTTTCGCTTTAAAAATTCTCATTCAATTCCTACTCGAATTAATTCACATCACATCGCTACATACGATTAACTGACTGATTGTACCAGACAAGCCACAACTAACAAGTAAAGTAAGTTAAATTACCTAGGTATGTGATTAAAAAGGCAACTTTACTTGTATGATTCGCTAGTTTTACCGATAGGTTTTAAACACAATATGAATGCCAACCTATTATTCATACCAGACACTTTGACTATTATTATTTAGTTGTTTACACCCTCTATAAGCTGGACTAAGTTAATGACATTAACCAGACTATTAAACGCCTCCCTAGGGAAAAATCATGCAACAGAGTGTCCCATCTGCAATATTTATAAATTTTTTAGGTAAAGCACCTCAATGGTATAAATACACCATTATTGCATTTTTAATAATTAACCCGCTGCTGTTTCAATTAAACCCTTATTTGTCTGGCTGGGTACTGGTTATTGAGTTTATTTTTACATTGGCCATGGCGCTCAAATGTTACCCACTGCAACCTGGTGGTCTACTTGCCATTGAGGCACTATTAATTGGTATGACATCAACCACGCAAGTTGAACATGAAATAGCACAAAACCTAGATGTGCTTTTATTACTTATTTTTATGGTTGCCGGTATTTATTTCATGAAAGATCTGCTGCTGTATATTTTTACCAAGTTAGTGGTTTCAGTAAGAAGTAAGACCGTTTTATCGCTTGCCTTTGCAATAGCTGCTGCGTTTTTATCAGCTTTTTTGGATGCCCTGACTGTAATGGCGGTTGTTATTGCGGTGGCCATGGGCTTTTATAGTATTTATCACAAGGTGGCTTCAGGAAAAGATTTTATTAGTGAGCACGATATTAACGATGATAACCAAGTAAAAGAGGTAAACCGTCAAGAGCTTGAAGAGTTTCGTGCTTTTTTACGTAATTTACTCATGCATGCCTCGATTGGAACCGCACTTGGCGGCGTGTGTACTATGGTTGGTGAACCACAAAACTTAATTATTGCAGAGCGAGCAAGTTGGCTATTTGGTGAGTTCTTTTTAAGAATGCTGCCCGTTTCTTTACCCGTGCTTTTTGCGGGCTTATTAACAACCTTTTTATTAGAAAAAACAAAAACCTTTGGCTATGGGGCAAAACTGCCAGAAACAATTCATGCTATTTTAAAAAACCATGCACAAACACTTGATAAAAAACGCACCAAACGCGATAGAGTTAACCTCACAATTCAAGCACTAATCGCTATCTGGTTAATTACTGGCTTAGCGTTACACTTAGCAACCGTGGGCTTAATTGGCTTATCGGTGATTATTTTAGCCACGTCGTCTGCCGGTATAATAGAAGAGCACCAACTCGGTAAAGCCTTTGAAGAAGCCCTCCCCTTCACGGCACTACTTTGTGTATTTTTTAGTGTGGTTGCAGTAATCATCGATCAACAACTCTTTACCCCTGTGATTACTTGGGTACTAACATTTGAAGGGCACTTACAATTGGTGATGTTTTTTATCGCTAATGGATTGCTTTCAATGGTCAGTGATAATGTATTTGTCGGCACTGTATATATAAATGAAGTTGCTGCAGCTCTAAAAGCAGGTCAGATAACTCGAGACCAATTTGATTTACTTGCAGTGGCGATAAACACCGGCACAAACTTACCCAGCGTGGCCACCCCTAATGGTCAAGCTGCTTTCTTATTCTTACTGACATCAACACTAGCTCCCGTGTTACGCCTATCTTACGGTCGAATGGTGTATATGGCTTTACCTTACACTTTTGTGCTTACCTTTGTTGGGTTAAGCGCGACTTATTTTGGCTTGAGTGAAATAACCAGTTTGTTTTATGACTGGGGGATAATACAACACCACATCCCTGTAGCGAATTCTGGGCATTAAGAGCTTCCCCGACTTTGAGGAGCTAGGAAATTTCATAGCTCCTCACTTTTTCCCTTTTACTTGCTCCGCTGTTTATCCTACGTCATAATCTAAGCCCTTATTTAAATACGGATTTGTTATGAACTGGCTTGCTAATCTAAGTACTCAACGTACACCTTGGTTATTATTCAGTGGGATTGTTTTTCTGCTTGAAGTCATCGCGCTCTTTTTTCAATACAACATGGGATTAGCACCGTGCATTATGTGTATTTACCAACGCACCGCGGTATTAGGCTTACTTTTTGCCGGTATTATTGGCGCCAGTAAACCAAACAACCTCGTAGTCCGTATTGTCGCTTATACAGTGTGGGGGGTTTCAAGTGTATGGGGGTTACTAATAGCTCGTGAGCACATTGAAATGCAAACAACCACTGACCCCTTCGCATTTAGCTGTGAGTTTGAGCCAAATTTTCCAGAGTTTATGCCATTACATCATTGGATACCGCAATTTTTTGAGGCAACCGGTGATTGCGGAAACATAGATTGGCAATTTGCAGGCTTAAGTATGCCAGCATGGATGGAAGTTATTTTTGTATTGTTTACCGCCACACTTATTGCGTTAGTGGCCAGTCGATTAATCTCTAAAAAGTCACTTTAATATGTTTACTTTTTTTTCAAGCCACGTTGACGAACTTAAACACTTAAAAGTTCGTCAAAGACAAACCGTTATTGCGATCTCGTTAAGTATGCTCTCTCCTAGTGATAGAGTGTTAATGCGTATTGTAAAGCTTATGCTGCTAAGCCCATTTTTTTTAATATTTACCCTTTTTGAAGGATGGCTACTCGTGCCCTTTTTGATTGTGGCTGGTTTGAGCTACCCGCTACTAACCGCCCCCGTAGATGTTAATTTTGCTAAAAAGCACCTTGGTGCTGCCTTAAAACAGTTTAATCAGGGCGCATAGCGCCCTTTTAAGTTAAAACGCCACCTTTCCATCAAGTTTGGCTAGCATTTTTTTACCCACCCCTTTTACTTTAGCTAGATCTTCAAGTGATGCGAAATCACCATTTGTTTCTCTATAATCGATAATTGCCTGTGCTTTTTTCTTGCCAACACCTGGTAACTTAATTAACTGTTTTAAATCAGCAGTATTAATATTAACCACGGCTGATTGCATCTGCTCTGATAGCATATCGCTTTGCGCAAAGGTGGTACCCATAGGTAATAAACATAAAGCAGCGGCTAATGAGATGATTTTAATTAATTTCATACTATTTCCTTTTGTGTTCTTACATGAACATTCGTTGATTATTTACACCCAGCACTTTTACATAACGTTGTGGTTACTAAGTACTAACGGTAACAATCACTCCTTGCGACTCCTTTACTGCAACGCGTTATAAAGTGACTTAATAAATAAAGTAGAGTTACTCTTTATTGTCAACCAAGCTGCAGATAAACTAAGGCTAAAGCTTGCAAAACCACGCGCAAGCTTGTACTGTATATAAAAACAGTAATCTAATGATTTAAAATAATCATATTGCCACGTAAGTAAGCAGGAGAAATCATGGCTGTTGTTGTTAAATATGTTGTAGAACGAAACGGAGTCGAGCGCATGACGTTTACTACTAAAAAAGAAGCTGATGCCTATGACAAAATGCTCGATATTGCCGAGTCACTAGAACTCATGCTTGAAAAAGTAGATGTGCCACTAAGTGAACAACAGGTTGAGTCGCTCGCGCTGGAGATTGCAAAAAGTAAAGACGACTTTATGGCCGTACTTAAAGGTGGTAAAGAAGTACCCACTAAAGCTAAAAAAACAAAGTCAGATAACGTTGCGGATATAAAAGATAAAGCAGCGAGTTAGTACTTTCAAAAGCTCAATAGTAATTATTAAAAAAACTGAATTCGGTATTCGAATTCAGTTTTTTTATGCCTTTAAATAATAATAGCTAAAGGCAAGTAATCGGTGATTAAGCGTCATAATCTCAGCTGTTTAAACGAGATGAATGGTCTCTGCTAAAGGTCAGCCAATAAAAAATGCCAACCAGTTAAACTGATTGGCATTTATAAAAACCAACACTTTACGTTAGCTAATCAGTTACAATGACGATTCAACTTCATCAAACAGATCAGTAATTTCTTTTTTCGGTTCAGCTGTCACAAGGCTTCCTACCACAATAGCAATACTCGCTAAAATGAAGCCTGGGACGATTTCATAAATTACACTGCTTAAGCTCTCACCATTAATGGTAATAGGCGCATAAATCCATACAAGCACTGTTAAAGCACCAACAACCATACCGCTAATAGCCCCTTTTAAGTTCATACGTTTCCAGTAAAGGCTAAACAAGACAAGTGGACCAAATGCAGCACCAAAACCAGCCCATGCGTTACTAACTAAATCAAGTATTGAACTATTACGGTCATACGCTAGGTAAATAGCAAATAACGCAACCAGTATTACGCTAATACGCCCTACTAACACCAGCTCAGTTTGCGAGGCATCGCGGTTTAAGTAAATCTTGTAGAAGTCTTCAGTAAGCGAGCTTGAACACACCAATAATTGCGATGAAATCGTACTCATAATCGCAGCTAAAATAGCAGCCAGTAGGAAACCAGCAATTAATGGGTGGAAAATAAGTTCAGCTAATACTAAGAAAATGGTCTCTTTATCGGCAATTGGCATTTGATTTTCAATCATAAAGGCAGCACCAAATAAACCGGTAAATACCGCGCCAATCGCAGATAGTGTCATCCAAGACATACCAATACGACGCATAGTTGGCATTTCTTTTACTGAGCGAATAGACATAAAGCGAACAATAATATGTGGCTGACCAAAGTAGCCTAAGCCCCAAGCCATCGCAGAAATAATAGCAATGGTAGAACCACCAGCAAACCAATCAAGCATATTCAATGAATGGATTTCACTGGCTTTTGGTGAACTTAACAACTGCTGGTAATTTGCATTTGCTAAAGTATCCATAAATGGCTGATCTAGCATCATATAAGTAGCGATAGGTACTGCAAGCAAGGAGATAAACATAATACAACCTTGCACGAAGTCTGTTAGGCTAACCGCTAAAAAACCACCAAATAAGGTGTAAACAACAACCACACCCGTGGTGATGTATAAACCCATTTCGTAACTCATCTGAAATGAATTTTCAAATAACTTACCACCGGCGACTACGCCTGATGAAGTATACAAAGTAAAGAACACAATAATAACAATTGCAGAGATCACACGGAGGATATTCTTGTTATCATCAAAACGATTTGCAAAATAATCAGGGATGGTAATAGAGTCATTTGCTTTTTCAGTATAAACACGCAGTCTTGGGGCGACTAAGAAATAGTTTGCCCATGCGCCTAATACTAAGCCAATAGCAATCCAAACCTTGCTAAGCCCAAACAAGTACATTGCGCCAGGTAGGCCCATAAGTAACCAACCACTCATGTCTGATGCACCCGCTGATAAGGCAGCAACACTGGGGGCTAAATTACGACCACCTAGCATATACCCTGATATATCGCTGGTAGATTGCTTATATGCGTATAGTCCTATTCCCAGCATTACAATAAAATATAATGCCAGTGAAATAATCATTCCTGTTTCCAAATTTGCCTCCACTTAAATAAGTAATAACAGGCTTTTAATCCAAATAATGACTCTTGAAATCTTATAATTAAGACAGTATTGGAATAAAAGCTTTCTACTGAACTATAACACGGTAATTGCTAATAACTCCAACCCGCTCATTTAAGTAGATAAAAAACCATCGGTTAGCTCACTTTTGAAACAAATAAAATGAAAAACAATAAAATTAGATTAAGAAATACCAAACCAACCATAGTATTTTATTAATAATGTTCATTTTACCGATGCTATTTTGAATGTTTTCCAATATATTATTACAATGTTAATCAATTTCTACTCTTTCGGAATCCTATATGTATTTTTACGCTGCTCGGCAACCTATTTTAGATCGCAATAAAGAACTAATTGGCTATGAGCTTTTATTTCGTGATGGAGTTGATAACGTATTTCCAAATATTGACGGCGATGAAGCCACGTCTCGACTGATTGAAGGCAGTCAATTTAACTTTGGCTTAGAAGATTTAACTGATAATAAACCCGCTTATATTAACTTTACCTTAGACACCTTGTTAAAAGGCTACCCAACCCTTTTAAACAAAGATGGGGTGGTAATTGAAATACTCGAAACCGTCCAGCCAGGTAAACGCTTATTGGCAATTGTTAAAGACCTAAAAGAAAAAGGCTATACGCTAGCGCTAGATGACTATGCACATCAACCTGTATGGCGGCACTTTTATCCGTTTATCGATATTATTAAAGTCGACTTTTTAACTTGTGATATTGAAAACGTTAAAACGATCATAGAGGATTTAAAACCTTATCCACACATAAAATTACTTGCTGAAAAGGTTGAAACTTACGCGCTTTACAATCAAGCTTTTGAACTAGGTTTTGAATACTTTCAAGGCTTTTTCTTTTCAAAACCAGAAATGGTGCAAAGCAAGGCCTTACCGCCATCGGGCATGGCATTGGCTGAGCTACTCTATGAAACATCCAGCGTAGAAATGGATCTTAAAAAAATCACCGATGTATTTGAGCGTGATGTCAACTTATCGTATAAGCTGCTACGCTACTCAAATTCGGCAGCATTTGCTCGCCGCTCTGAAATAAACACAATAAAACAAGCGCTTATTGTATTGGGCGCGGCTGAAATAAAAAAACTACTCTCTTTATTATTTGCCGCACAAGTCTCTGCAGACAAACCTCTGGAGCTTATTAGGTTGTCGCTAACACGCGCGCGTTTTTGTGAGCTTTTAGCAATTTCACATGGCAAACTTAGAGATACAGGAATAGCATTTTTAACCGGCATGATGTCGCTTATGGATGCCATACTAGATGAAGAGATGGACAGTGTAATGCTTAAACTACCGCTTTCAAATGAGATAAAAGCGGCACTGTTAAACAATGAAGGGCTGCTTGCTGAGTATTTAAACTTAGTAACCCTCTATGAGCAGGGTAACTGGCACGCTGCTAACGATAAAGCCCAACAGCTTAACTTGGGTGATGATGTGCCTGATGCTTACCACGAAGCACTTAATTGGGTTAGTGAACAAATGCAGATAATGATTGATAATTAAAGCGCTCATTAGTAATTAATAACTAAAAATAAAACGCCAGCATTTGCTGGCGTTTTTATTTTTATCAAAGGCTTTCTAAGAAATCTTCGTCAAAATCTTCAGGCTCTTCTTTTATTGGCGGATTGCCATCGTAGAGTTCATATAACTGACGCTGAAAGTAAATGTCTTTAACAAACAGGTATGGGTCTAATGAATCATTTAATAAACCCTCTTGAGCCATTAAAGACGCCCTTGCCTCAACCGCCTTTAACGCAAACACTAAAATTGTTTGTGGTGTTGTCAGTGCAATTTCAGGTAAAACCACATTATCAACAACATCACCGGTTAAGTTGCGTGCAGTTGATGGCCCCATTGCAGGGATCATTAAATAGGCACCATCGCCTACTCCCCACACACCTAAGGTTTGGCCAAAATCTTCATCAGTTACTTCAAGCCCTAACGAACTTGCAACGTCAAATAAGCCAAACACCCCCACCGTAGAGTTCACTAAAAAGCGCGCAAAATTAATTCCGGCACTGCTTGGCTTTCCTTGCAGACCCGCATTAATAATATCAACCGGTGCTGTAATATTATCGGTAAAATGCACAATACTTCGACGCACAGGCTGTGGGGTTACTGTTATATAACCCACTGCCGCAGGCCTTAAAATATAAGCATCAAGTACGTCCATATTAAAGTCATAAATAGGTCTGTTTACACTTTGTATGGGATCGCGCTCATCATATTTACTCTCAGGAACTTGAGCACAACCCGATAACGTGAGTAAACATAATAAAAGTAAGCCTTGTTTTAACATCTCAAATCCTTAAGGTATTAATGTATCAATGTTCAGTTGCACTTGGCGCACCTCTTTAGAAGCAAGCACTTGAGAATGCCCTTCAAGCTCCCCAGTGCTTGGCATAACTGAATCATCATTAGAGATACGCGCAGAAATGATAATTTCACTCGCACTCGATAAGTTTAGCCCTGCCATCATGGCATTAGCATCGCTCAGCTCAACCGTAATTGGAAAGCTATAGTCTGTTAGTTTGACCACGGCTAAAGGCATCGGTGATCCCTTAGCCGCTTTAGCAAACACAAACAAAATACCCTTATTGGGCTGTTTGTCTGCAAGTTGGCTATCGATATCAACGGTAACTTGAATACTTTGAGCCGCTAACTGATCGCCACTGGTTGCCACGTTTTGCTGAGCAATTTGTAGATCGATTTCGCTAATACGTTGGTTGATCATAGCATAGCGCGTATCAGACTCATCCATACTTGCAAGTAGCACCTCAAACGCTGCCTTTGCCTGTAGCCAGTCTTTTCTCTCAAAGGCGATTAGTGCAAGTAACGAAATCGCATCAAGGTTATTTGGTTGAGCTTGCAGTACTTTAGAAAGCATACCCGCTGCACGAGTCATGTTTTCTTCACTGCCCTCAAGTAATAGCACCTGAGAGTAGCTAACAAGCGCTTGCATATTATCAGGGTTTATTTTTAATGTTTTATCGAATGACTGTTTCGCCATATCAAATTCATTTAGCATTAAAGCAACACGCCCTAACAACATCCAAGCGACTTCATCATCACCGCTTTGGCTTAACTTAGTACGCAGTGCTAGGGCAAACGCTTGTAACTCATTTTTAGTTAATGGCTCGCCCTTTTGCATTACGGCGCGCTGACCATAATCGGCCAAGTTATCCATTGCATCATGCCAAGCTGCAATTTGTTGCTGGCTGCCTGTCATTGCATAGAAAATACCTGCTAATGCAATTAAAAACGCCGCCCCTGTTAAAGCAAATATACGATTGTCACCACGGCTATTTAGTGACTTCTCCGGCGATAATTCATTAAGTAAACGGCGTTTTAATTCAATAATAGCTTCGCTGTGATTTTGCGAGTCTATACGTTGATTATCTAAATCTGCCTGTAATTCAACTAAACGCTGTTCATAAATGCTGATAAGCTGTGCATTGGCGTTATGGGTGATGGTTACTATGCGCTCTTTTTTTAAAAAAGGCACAATAATAAACAGCAATGCAATGAGTGTGAGTAAAGCAAAAGACGCCCACATTAAAATCATTTAACTTTGCTCCTGATGTTTATTTTGTTTAATCAGCTTATTGAGCATCACTTCATCAGCGTCACTCCAGGTTTGTTTTACCGACGCTTTACGTTGGCGAATCACAATAAAGCCAAACCCAATTATTACGATGAGTACCGGAAGTACCCACAGTATTAACGTGGCAGGTGTTACCGGTGGATCGTAATGAACAAAATAGCCATATCGATCAATCATGTAATCAATAACTTCATCTTTGGTTTTGCCATCTTTTACCAACGCCAGCACTCGCTCGCGCAAGTCTTTTGCGACAACGGCATCAGAGTCAGCAATATTCTGATTTTGACACTTCGGGCAACGTAATTCTTTTGTTAGCTCTTCAAAGCGAACAGCTTGCTCGTTGCTATCAAATTGATAACGGTCTTGCTGAGCAAACGCAGCTACACTAACAAACAAGCTAAGGGTTAATAAAAACAATCTCATGGCTGCAGCTCCTGCATAATAGGCGCAAACTTAGCACGCCAAACTCGAGGGTTTATATCACCAGTGTGATGTAACAAAATGGTGCCATTTTTATCTACTAAAAATGTCTCTGGTGCACCGGACACCCCTAAATCTAAAGACAATGAACGTTCTAAATCTAAAATATTAAATTGATAAGGGTCGCCCGCACGTGAAAGCATATTACTCACATCATCACGCAGCGCTTGCATATCAAATGGGCCATCAAAATCGGCGTCGTAACTTTGTACATAATACAAGCCGATAATTTTAACCCCTTGCTCGCGTAGCTTAGTTAAATAGCCAAGCTCAGCTAAACACGTCGGACACCATGTGCCCCATACGTTTAGTAAATACACGTCACCCTTTAGCTGCTCATCAGTCCAACGTTTATCGTCTTGCATTAAATCAGGTAAATTAAACGCAGGCACCGTTTGACCAATTCGCCCTGTTTGTATTTCCCGCGGGTTGGCAAATAACCCTTGGTATAAAAACACACAAATAAAGATAAAAATTAATAAAGGGGCAATTGCGATAAGTTTACGGTTCATACTGCCCCCTCTATTTCATCTTTTCGCGGTGAGGCGCGATAGCGCTTATCGAATAAAATCACAAAACCAGCGAGTGAGATCAGAATACCGCCAATCCACATCCAACGTACAAACGGCTTATGGTAAATGCGTAATGACCATGCCCCTTCACTTAGTTGCTCACCAAGCGCAAGATATAAATCACGAGTGAATCCGGCATCAATAGCGGCTTCGGTCATAAATTGCATACCAATATCGTAACGACGCTTTTCTGCATATAAACGCGTTACAGTGTCATTCCCTTTTAATACCGTCACGACACCAGCATGACCACTGTAGTTTGCACCACGAATAGTCTTCACACCTTCAAAGCGGTATTGATACTGGTTAAGCTGCACGATATCGCCTTGCTTCATCGATACATCACGCTCAACTGAATACGCCGAGGTGAGTGTAATGCCCGCTATAACGAAGGCTAAACCAACATGCCCCAGCACCATTGCCCAATAGCTTAAACCTAAACGCTTTATACCGAGCTTAAGCGAGCCATGAACCGCTGCTTTGGTATATAAATCAATAAAAGTGGCAATAAATATCCATACACCTAGCGTGGTTGCTAAAAGTGTTAATGGAGTCACTACCTCATAGCTACTAAATAACCATGCGCAGGTAATGATAATACTGACTAATGCGCCTACAAATATTTTATTTTGTAAAAAGGCCCACTTATTTTGCTTCCAACGCAGGAAAGGTCCAATGCCCATTAAAATAGCAAATGGCACCAGTAAAATAGCAAACATTTTATTAAAGAAAGGTTCGCCAATTGAAATACTGCCTAGCCCCATTTCCTTGTGCACCATAGGTAATAATGTACCTAACAGTACAATTAACGTAGCAACCACTAAGAAAATATTGTTTAACCAAAGTGCCACTTCACGCGATACAAATTTATAACGCCCTTCACTTTTAACTTGTGAGACACGCAAGCCATATAACGCTAAACCGCCGCCAACAACTACGGCCAAAAAGCCAAGAATAAATAAGCCACGATCAGGGTCTGTTGCAAAGGCATGCACCGAAACAATAATTCCTGAGCGAACGATAAAGGTGCCTAGTAAACTTAATGAAAATGCCGCAATAGCCAGTAACACTGTCCATGATTTAAATACGCCACGTTTTTCAGTCACACTTAAAGAGTGCAGTAACGCGGTTGCGACTAACCATGGCATGAGTGATGCATTTTCAACAGGATCCCAGAACCACCAGCCGCCCCAGCCTAGCTCTGAATAGGCCCACCAACTACCTATGGTGATACCTAAGGTTAAAAAGCCCCATGCCGTCATTGTCCATGGGCGTGACCATTTTGCCCAGGTGTTATCAAGCTTGCCGGTTAACAACGCGGCAATAGCAAAGGCAAAAGCAACAGAAAGACCGACATACCCCATATAAAGTAATGGAGGGTGAATGATCATCCCCGGGTCTTGTAATAATGGATTTAAATCGCGTCCCTCAACAGGGAAATAGGGCAGTAAACGTTCAAACGGACTTGAAAGTAGCAAGGTGTACATCATAAATCCGACACCTAAAAAACCAAGCACACCTAATACACGAGCACGAAGTACCCAAGGCAGTGACTTTGAACGCAAAGCAACAACGGCGGTCCAACCGGCCTGCATTAATAACCACAGTAAAATAGCGCCTTCATGGCCACCCCATGTTGAGGTTATTTTATAATACCAAGGCAAGGTGCTACTTGAGTGATACGCTACATAAGATACGGTAAAATCATCGGTTAAGCTGGCATAAATAAGCGCAGCAAAAGACAAAGCAACAAATGCAAACTGACCAATAGCAAGTGATGGCGCAGCGCGCATCAAACGAAGGTTTCCTGTGTGTGCACCCCAAAGTGGGAAAATACACAACAGAATACTCAGTACCATGGCCAATGTTAGGGAAAAATAACCAAGTTCTGGGATCATATTAGCTCCCACTATCTAAATTGTATTTTGGTTTCTCGTGCTTAATTCCTTTTACTGCCTCGGCAACCTCGGCTGGCATATATTCTTCATCATGTTTAGCCAGTACTTCAAACGCTTCAATGACGTTAGGTTCAACTAGTACACCTTGTGCAACAATTCCTTGCCCTTCACGAAATAGATCAGGCAAAATTCCTTGATAACGCACCGTGACCAATGGGCCAGTATCAATCAACTTAAAGCTTACCTGTAAGCTTTGCTCATTTCTTTGTACTGTACCAGGGACAACCATACCGCCAATGCGGAGCTTTTGTCCTATATGAGGCTTTTCTTTATTCGGGCCTTTACCATCAATTAATTCACTGGGGGTGTAAAACAAATTAATGTTTTCTTGTAAGGCGTACAACACTAAACCAATTGATCCACCAATACCAAAGAGTACGGCAATAATAACCAAAAGGCGTTTTTTACGTCTAGGGTTCACGAGGTTTGCTCCTGCTTAGAATTTTTAATTCGAGTTTCACGCGCAATTTGCTGCTCTACCGACGCTAAAATTTGTTTTTTGTCGCGTAACGAGCTAAATAAAATGCCTAATAAAATTAATGCGCATGTACCAAAAGAAAGCCATACATAAAAGCCATAGCCTCCCATTGCAATAAAATCTGAAAACGAGTCAAACTGCATAATTACCCCTTAGTTAACAACTGTCGCACCCATGGGCGGTGCTTTTCACGGTGTAAAATTTCATTTTTAAGACGAATTAAAGTCACAGTACCAACAAACGCGGCAAAGGCTAAAATATTAATCATTAACGGCCAAAACATACTTGGATCTACCGCGTCGCGGTTAAACTTAGTGATGCTTGCCCCTTGATGCAGGGTATTCCACCATTCCACCGAAAAGTGAATGATAGGCAAGTTAATAACCCCAACAATAGCTAAAATAGACGCGGCGCGACCGGCTGATTTTTTATCTTCAAAGGCATGGTACAAAGACAACACCCCTAGATATAAAAATAACAAAATAAGTTCAGAGGTCAGTCTTGCATCCCATACCCACCAAGCACCCCACATAGGTTTACCCCACGCAGCACCGGTGATTAAGGCTATTGCGGTCATGCAGGCACCTACGGGTGCTATTGCAATCACCGCAAGCTCTGCATTGCGTAATTGCCATACAAGCGCAACAATGGCAGCAATCGCCATTGATGAATAGGCGCCCATAGATAAAATAGCGGAGGGCACGTGAATAAAAATAATACGGTAACTGTCTTTTTGTTGGTAATCGGCAGGAGCAAAACCTAATCCCCATACCCAACCAACAACCATACTAATAACCGTTACTACTGCAAAATATGGCAGTAGAGTATTGCATAATTGATATGCTCGCTCTGCTTTCGCATACGGATGTAACCACTTCCACATATTAACTTACACTCACTTTTAATGCTGATGATATGGCAATTGGCGCACTGATAGTCGCAACGACTAACATTGCACCAAGGATTGCAAGCTGACCACTGTAATCCAGCGACATAGTGCTGGTATCAATAGCGGAAGTTGCAAAAATTAAAACCGGAATATACAAAGGCAAAACGAGCAGACTCATTAAAATGCCGCCTTTTTGTAATCCCACAGTCAAGCCCGCCCCTATTGCGCCTATGAAGCTTAATAAAGGCGTACCCAATAATAGCGTTAATAACGTAGCCATTAGGGCCGTCGTATCTAAATTTAGTAGTAAAGCAAATAAAGGAGTCATTAGCACTAACGGGAGGCCGGTGATCACCCAGTGTGCGGCTACTTTGCCCAGCACCGTTAATGATAAGGGGTATGACGAAGCAATGAGCTGCTCCAAAGAGCCGTCGTGGTAATCATCTCTAAACAGTTTATCAAGGCCAAGCATGGTCGATAATAAAGCCGCAACCCAAATAATGCCCGGTGCCATCCTTGATAACAAGCCTGGCTCAGGCCCTATGGCTAATGGAAACAGTGAGATAACAATTAAAAAAAACAAGATAGGATTAACTATTTCAGCGCGCTGACGAAAAGCGAGCTTAACGTCTTTGCTAAATACCGCGACAAATAACTGCCAATATGAATGCTGTCGTGTCATTAGTGGCGGTACTCCAAAGTCAACGTTTGTAAGTCACTAAAGTGGGTGGTTAAATCTTGGTGTGTTGTTAACAAAATAGCGCCCCCCTTTGATAAGTGCTCAGTAAAACGTTGCTGTAAAAAGGCAACCCCGCTTTTATCTAGCGCCGTGAAAGGTTCATCTAAAATCCATAACTTCGCTTCAGATAACCATAATCGAACGAGTGCCACCCGCCGCTGTTGACCCGCAGATAACATTCTTACAGGCACATCTTCCAGCCCCACTAAACCTAACTTACTTAATAAAGGGTATAAATCAGGAGTATCAACATAACCATTAATAGCCAACCAATGTGCTACATTTTCAAGTGCACTAAGTTGTACGTTAACACCGGTTTTATGGCCTATAAATAATAAGTCTCTGGCATATTCATCATAATATTTTTTGATAGATTGATTTAGGTATAAAATATCACCTTCATCCGGCAGCGAAAAACCAGCAATAATGCGCAATAATGATGTTTTACCAGCCCCATTAGGGCCAGCTAACTGCATGATTTGACCGCTTTTAAGGCTAAAATTAAGTTCATCAAACAAACAACGCTCTTGCTTGATACAAGTAACGGACTTAATGTGTAACAAGATGACGATTCTCTCTGCCAAAAATTAGCCGTAAGTCTACCATAATGATAGGGTAATACGAATATTGCTTTAGAATCGATTTACTTAAAATAAAGAAAACTTGATATAAAATAATGAATACACCAACGCACATCACATTGTCTAACCCACAGGTTAGTAATCAAACAACTGATTCAGGTAAGGCTGCGTTAGCAACACTGCCACCTGAACTGCTGGCGGCAAAAAATATTCAGTTTTCTAAAGATTCAGTCACGCTTGATGTGTTTATGAATAAGCATTGGCAAACGATTCGCCTTGGGACAACTGAGACATTCACAAACGTTGAAAAAATAGCAAGCGCTAACATACAGTTAAGTGCAGATGGTAAAAGCTTAACCATCATCCCTAACAATACAACTTTAACAATTAAACAACCGGCTCAGTTGCAACGATTTTTAAATTTTATAAACACCCAAAGTGATATTCAAAACAGTCCACTATCACTTCAGGTGGTATTACAACCCACACCAAAGTTGGTCATTGAAAAATTTAATGCCAGTATTGCTATTAATAAACACGTTGCACAATTACTCGCAGATGAGCCTTTAATAAAGGGGATGATTGAAACGGATAGCAAAGGTACACGACTTAATATTATTAACCGTTTTGCTGATATAGTGCATTCACAGCCAATAAACCAAGCCAAACTAACACAGTTGCTTGCCAGTAATTTAACCCCTGCTCAGCTTCATGCTATGCCTAAGTTTGCGGTATTAAGCCCAAACTCTTTTAAAGACTCATTAACTATTAACCTAAGTCATCGACAATTAAGTGAACTACCTACCATCCCGACTAAGGTAAACATTACTCACCAAGCAGATAAATTACTGATCAAAACCGCTTATCACACTATGACTGTGAGCCTTAAAAACTCATTTAGTAAACCGTTTAATGAGATGCTCTCTTTGCAACAGTCGCAAGGCCTAATTGATCCCTCGCCAAGTAAACAGCATCCGCTCAGCACGATAAACAGTCCCATACAATCATGGTTAAAAAGCAGTTTTGCTGATTTTAAAACACGTATTTTAGATGCGGTAAAGTACTTTGAAAGCAAGCCATTTACGACTTCCTTAAGCTCATCTCAAAAACCAGAATTTACTGGCAATGATCAGCAAAAATGGCTCACCTCAATGCAAAAAATTGACATCACACAATTAAAAAACGTGTCAAATTTAGCGCCGCCCCTAATGCAATTTACCCAGCAAATAAAATCAAGCGTTTCTATGTGGCAACAACAACCGTTAGTAGCACATACTTTATCTCCTTTAGTGAGTCCTTTTTCATCCCCACCAACTAACGCAGTTACATTTGGTCAGAGCTTACAGCCTTTAGAAAAACTCTTATTAGCGACGGTTATAAAACACAGTCCAATCACCTCAATAGAAAAAAAAGATGCGACCAACCAAATAATAAGCAGCCAACTTAATACCATTACAAGCAAACTGACTGATCAAGGAACCGATTTAAACCGTTTAGTTAATCAGGCTTTTAATCGCATGTTGTCAGATACTAATTTACACCCAGCAACCATACAGCGCGAAATACTCAGCACCATAAAGCCCACACAACTTCAAAGCGACATCTTACAAAGCTCGTTTAATAGAGGTGTTGAACAGCTTTCATTAAGCATTTTAGCCGCGCCTATCATTAACCAAAATCCAAGTGCGGTGAGTATTAATAATCAAACGGGTTTAGAAGCTTTACTGCAGGTTTTATTACCGACGTTTAAAGTGGGTAATAGCGCCAATAAATTGTTGGAACAATTACAGCAACCACAAGTACAAGCATTAGCAGGTGAATTAACCCAAATTAAAAATACATTAAGTCAAGTACAAACGCCTGCTATTAGCCAACAACCTGACACAAACGCCTTAGTGCAATTTTTATTACCGATGAAGCTGCCTGCTGAAGCGGCGCAAACAGAAATAACTTTAGGGCAGTATAAAAAGCACAGTAGCGGTAAACTAGCGGATAAAAATGTCTGGTTTGTTAGGCTCAACTTTGATTATGCCGAGCTGGGTAAGCTACAAATAATCGCAGAACTCATGGATAAAGCTTTAGATTGTCAGTTGTTAGCCTCAACCCAAGCGGTGAGCGCTTTAGCTCATCCACATCTTGATAATTTACGCTCAAAACTGGCAAAACAAGGCTTACAAGTGGGTGAGCTTAAACTAAAACGAGCGGATGACAACCATCAAGCATTTTACCAATCGCATGCCATTATTAATATTAAGGTTTAGCCATGACTGAGTCATCAAAAAGCAATTCAGCAATTGGACTACTCTACGAGGCAGGACATTCACCCATTGTAAGTGCTAAAGGGTTTGGTGAACTGGCGGATGAAATTATTGCCCTAGCCAAAGAAAAAGGAATTTTAATCCATCAAGATGAAGCACTTGCAAATACGCTATCGAAATTAGACCTCGCAGAAGAGCTCCCCAAAGAGTTGTACTTTGTTATTGCTGAGCTCATTGCGTTTTCATACGTGGTTAGAGGAAAGTTTCCGCCTGGTTGGCAAGACTTTCAGGGAAAACTAAATATAAAAGCATAACGCAGTGTTATAAAAGCAAAAAAGGCGCTAAGCGCCTTTTTGTTTGTGTAATGAAAACAACAGTTCAGCCTCGGCGCGGGGTAATTCACATTCGCGAATAACCTCATCTAAATCAGCACCTAACTCAACCATTTTTACCGCACGAGAGTATATTTTAGCATCGGGGTCATCGTATTTTTGAGCTGCTTGTTGCTGTATCAGCTCTTGGTTTTGTTGTTCTACCTCAAGCACACGCTTACCAATACTCAGTAAACCGGTTCGCAACTCAGACACTTCGCTACGTAAAATATTAATCTGCTCTGATGAATCTTTAAACTGTTGTAATTGCGCGCCAAGCTCACTCGCATAGCGCTTTTTGAACATCACAATTAAAATCAGCGAGAATAGTCCAAAAACTAAACCCGCAATAGCAATACCAAGTAATAACATAGTTTTATGTAGAGAAGCTTATATATCGCTTAACTCATCCCATTCGTCATCACTAAGTAGTTTATTTAAATCAACCAGAATAAGTAACTCATTGTCGCGGTTACATACACCTTGAATAAATTTAGCACTTTCCTCTGTACCTACATTTGGCGCACTGTCAATTTCAGAGCTACGTAGGTAAACAACCTCAGAAACGCTATCGGCTAAAATGCCAATCACTTGCTCTTCTGCTTCAATAATTAAAATACGTGAATTATCCGTCGCTTCAATATCAGGTAAACCAAAACGAGAGCGAGTATCAATAACGGTAACAACATTACCACGTAAGTTAATAATACCAATCACATACGAAGGCGCACCTGGTACAGGAGCAATCTCGGTGTAACGCAGTATTTCTTGCACTTGCATTACATTTACGCCATAAGTTTCATCTTCTAGCTTGAACGTAACCCACTGCAAAATCTCATCATTATTATCTGCATTTTTCTTAGCTGACAGTAATTTATCTTCACTCATGCTCTTACCTCGTAATGGTCATTACTTGTGACGGCTATCTAAGCCTTTCTCTAATAGTGCGTTTAAATTATTAACATCTATTAAAGCACACATTTTTTCTTTAATTACTCCAGCAAGCCATGGGCGCTTACTGTTATTTGTACGCCATTTTACATCTTCTTTACTCAATGTAATGTTATTTATTAGTTTTTCTGCTAATAAACCCCATTGGCTATCACCTAAAGTGATGAGATATTGATAATTTAAAGATGCCTCTAACTGCTCATCGTACTTTTCAGGCATAACCCAGCGAGCGGTATCAACAACATTGAGTTTTTCTTCTCGGTTGATCATAACCCCTTTAAACCACTTAGGCTTGCCAAATAAATGATTTACTTCTCCAAGCTCATGAATGCCACCTAAGGCTTTTAGCGGCACCGCTAAAGTAAGCCCTGCCACTTCAAAAAACAGCGCTTGAAACTCACCATCAAAGTAGTCAGCTTCACCACCTACAGCCACCTCTTGCTCAGGCACGACGTGTTGCTCTTGGAGAGTGTCAATTTCTACATTCGATACTTGCTTATTAAGCTTTTCAACTTCAACAACAGGCTCAACTATTACTGGTTGTTCTTTTTGCTCTTCATACGTTACCTGCTCAAGCAGTTTAGCAACAGGCTCAAGGTCTTTTGTTGGTTCGTCATCAGATAATAACGCCCCTAAGTACTGAGTGACTACTTTTTCATTAGCAAATAATTGCTTACTCATTTATTAACCTTGTTTTATTAAATATTTAAGTAATGCTTTATAAGCATAGACTCCACGCGCATTTGGGCAAAAATCTACCGGTACTTTTTGCGCTAAACTTGCATCTCTAAATTTAGTATCCACAGGAATAACGCCTGGCCATACTTTTTCTTTATACGTTTCTTGTAGTGTTTTATAGGCCTCAAGCGATGCTTTGGTTCGTTTATCATACATAGTTGGAATTATAGTATATTCATAGCTTTTCGCTTGAGAGGTTTGCATTAATTCCATAGTACGCATCATTCTATCGAGCCCTTTAAGCGCCAAGAACTCAGTTTGCACCGGCACTAACACTCTTTCACAGGCGGCAAGCGCATTGACCATCAGCACACCTAAAACAGGTGGACAATCTAAAATTGCGTAATCGTAATACTCGCTAATTTTAGCCAGTGTTTTTTTTAAAATCAGGCCCATTCCCGTTTTATTACCCATGCTACGGTCAAGTGTCGCGATCGCCATAGTTGCGGGTAAAATATCAAGGTTTTCAATTGTTGAGGGGCATAATGCTTGCAATATTTCTTCGCTTTTCATACTCGAGCCGCGAGTAAAAATATCGTAAACACTGACCTCTAAATCTTCTGAATCAATACCAAAGTAATAGGTTAGTGAAGCATGAGGATCTGTATCAATCAATAACACGCGCTTGCCTTGAAGCGCAAGGATCCCTGCAAGGCTAACCGCTGTAGTGGTTTTGCCTACTCCCCCTTTTTGATTGGCTACTGTCCAAACTTTCACATTACATCCTAATTACTGTTCGTTGCGCGTTGTAACACGGATGCCACCATGCGGTAAACGGATTATTTTTATTGTATCGTCTTGGGCAGGTAGCTCAATTTCTGGCTGACTTTGCTCTGATACTGAAATTGATGATTTCGTTTGTTCATCAGAGGGCTCGGGTGCTAAACCATATTTAGAAAGTGCAATCACGACTTTACGGTTTTCAGCACGCCCAGCTTCGGTATCATTATCGGCAAAGGGCGAGTATTGACCATATCCCTCAATGGCCATGCGCGCGGATTCAATGCCCAAACGCTCTAGCTCAACTAATATTGAGGTTGCACGCGCCACTGATAACTCCCAATTAGAACGAAATATTTCATTTCGTATGGTTTCGTTATCTGTATACCCGCGTACTCTTATATAGTTATCGACTGATGCGATGATTGCTTCAATTTTTTTTACAATCTCTTTGGCCTTGTTATGTGCAACAGCACTACCACTGGCAAACAACAATCCGGAATTGAGCTCAATAACCAACCAGTCTTGGCTTAGTTCTAAGCTAGCCTCGCCACTGCGTATCTCATCAATTAGCGACGATTGTAATTTAGCCAATAAACTATCCAGCGGCTTACCTAAGTGGCGTTGACTAATATTGCTATTGTCACTTTGACCATCGAGTAACATTGGGTCTTGCTCTAGCTCTTGAATACTTTCGCCATAGAGAATTTCAGCCTCAGGGGTCACCCTTTCAAGCAATAAAGCATCACCATTTACCCCGTTACCCTGCTGAGAATATTGTTTTGCAGACTTATCAAAAACATGCTCAAGAGAATCAGATAAAACCTTGATGTTGTCTTCTTTGTTTATCGCAATTGCATACAATACAACAAAAAATGCAAACATTATGGTCATATAATCCGCATAAGAAACTAACCAGCGCTCAGTATGTTGGCTCTTTAATTGGTGATGACGTAAGCGACGGCGTAACATAGGCGCTAATGGGCCTGTAAAATTGGACGTTCAACGCGGTAGGCTTCAAGCTTTAGTTCAATATTAATAGGGCTCTCACCTTGGCTAATAGCAATTACACCTTCCGCTAACATTTCGTGATAAAGCATCTTTTGCTCAACCCGTTGCTTTAGCTTATTGGCCATAGGTAAAAATAATAAATTAGCCAAACCAACACCATATATAGTTGCAATGAACGCGGTGGCAATACCCGTTCCTAACTGCTCAGGATCGTTAATAAATGACATGGCTTGAATAAGCCCAAGTACCGCACCTAAAATACCAATAGTTGGGCTATACCCACCCATTGCTTCATATACCCGGCTAGCATCAAGTAATCGTTCTCGCTCAAGTAATAAGTCAATCTCGAGGGTATCGCGTAGTTTTTGCTCTGAACAGCCATCAACTAATAAGCTCAGTCCTTTGGCGGCATAGGGATCTGAATGCGCAAGTGCTTCGCTTTCTAATGCTAAATACCCTTCTTGACGGGCTTTATGCGACCAGCGTTTTACTTGCTCAATAGCATCTTCAATATCATGGTCGTCGGTAACAAAAACCCAATGAGTAATACCAAGCATTTTTTTAAATGTATTGGCTGATGTTTGTAGCATCACCGCACCTAATGTACCGCCTAATACAATAATTAGTGCAGGCCCATTAAACAGCGCAGATACCACACCTCCCTCTAAAGAATAACCGATTGCAATAGCACCTAATGCAACCAGTAATCCTAAAACAGAAAGCTTATCCACAGCCAGCCTCTCTTTTTAAACGTGCAGCCACATCATGAAGGCTAATGCTTTCGCTCGCTAAACCTGCACTGGCTATCGCCTGAGGCATACCATAGACAACACAGCTTTTTTCATCCTGAGCCCAAATTGTAGCGCCAGTTTGCTTAAGCATGCGAGCACCATCACGACCATCTGCACCCATGCCTGTCAAAATAATGGCAAGCACATCACCTTGATACGCTTTGGCCGCACTGGCAAAGGTAATATCAACACTTGGTTTATAGTTTACTCGTTCATTTTTATCTTCAAACACACGAAGGGTTCTATTAGAGCCACGTCCTTCTACCATCATTTGCTGGCCACCTGGCGCTAAATAAGCGCACCCAGGTTGTAATCTATCGCCTTGCTGCGCTTCTTTTACCTTAATCTTACACAAGCCATCTAAGCGAGTAGCAAAAGCCGGGGTAAATGCAGCAGGCATATGCTGTATGAGTAAAATAGGGTGTGGAAAATTAGCAGGTAATTGCGTCAAAATAGTTTGCAGTGCAACCGGCCCACCTGTGGATGTACCAATAGCAACTAACTGATACTGCTTACCACTGGCACGCGCTGAGGCACTGCTGCTAGTAGATGCAGGACTCGCATTATTAAAGCTACGATCAGGTTGAACTATCGGCTTTTTAGCAAGGTTAGAAAAGCGCTCAGAGCTGTTTGACGCTGGTTTACTAATACTTGGAGATGGGGCCGTTCTCGTAATTCTTCCAATACGCTGGCGGCCTATTTCCTTAACCTTATTTTGCAATAACTTAATTGCATCATCGTTATTGCGAGCAATATCTTCAAACTTTTTAGGTAAAAAGTCCATCGCCCCAGCATCAAGCGCATCCAAAGTGGCAGATGCCCCTGCTCGTGTTAACGATGAAAACATTAAAATAGGTGTTGGATTACTCGCCATGATCTCTTTCACAGCACTAATACCATCCAGCACCGGCATTTCAACATCCATGGTGATAACATCAGGACGTAACTGAGCTGTTTTTTCGACGGCCTCTCGGCCATTTACAGCAAAGCCTATTACCTCAATGCCGCTGTCTTGTTCAAGAATTTCACTCACTCTGCGGCGAAAAAAGCTTGAATCATCAACTACTAAAACTTTAACAGCCATTTCGCTCTCTTATTCAATGAATGGGTAGGCATAAAGTTTATACCTACTTTTTATTATCCAGCGTAATGCTTTAGCATACTCGGTACATCTAATATCAGTGCAATTCCACCATCAGAGGTAATAGTCGCACCCGCCATACCCGGCGTACCTTGCAATAATGCATCTAGAGGCTTGATCACCACTTCTTCTTGACCTATTAGTGAATCAACAACGAACCCTACTTTTTGAGTCCCTATTTGCACAATAACGACATGCCCTTGTGCTTTTCGCTGACCTCTATCAGCGCCTTTTATAAGCCAATGTTCAAGGTAGAATAATGGAATCGACTTTTTACGAACAATAATCGTTAGCTGGCCATCAACCACATTAGTTTTTGTTAAATCTAAGTGGAATATTTCACTTACACCCGCTAGCGGCAAGGCAAAGGTTTGCTCTCCCACCACCACCATTAAGGTAGGCAATATCGCAAGTGTTAGTGGAACTTTGATTTCTAAAGTAGTCCCTACGCCCATTTCTGATTTTATGTTAACCGAGCCATTGAGCTGAGTGATTTTTGTTTTAACCACATCCATACCAACACCACGGCCAGAAATATCTGAGATTTCTTCTTTGGTTGAAAACCCAGGTGCAAAAATAAGGTTATAAGCTTCAGTATCAGAAAGACGACTCGCTTGGTCGTGATCAAGCACCCCTTTACTAATCGCAATCTTTTTAAGCTTTTCAGCATCCATACCGGCACCATCATCTTGGATGGTAAGTAGAATATGATCACCCTGTTGCGAAGCTGATAAAGTCACCGTACCTGTTCTAGGTTTACCCGCTGCTTCACGAATATCGGGCATTTCAATACCATGGTCGACCGAGTTGCGAACCAAATGCACCAATGGATCGGCCAATGCTTCCACTAAATTTTTATCTAAATCGGTGTCTTCACCGACAAGTAATAAATTAATATCTTTTTTAAGTGTTCGTGCTAAGTCACGTACAACACGAGGAAAACGGCCAAATACTTTTTTAATCGGCTGCATTCGTGTTTGCATTACTGCACCTTGGATATCAGCAGTCACAACATCTAAGTTGGAAATAGCTTTACCCATAGCCTCGCTATCAGAGTTAGTCGCCAAACTTACTAAGCGATTTCGCACAAGTACTAACTCGCCCACCATGTTCATTATTTGGTCTAGGCGTTTGGTATCAACACGTACAGTTGTTTCTGCCGGTGGAGGCGCTGCTTTTTTGGGCGGCGCAGCTTTAGCTGCTTGTGCCGCAGGAGCCGGCTTAGCTGGCTCTGGTTTAGGCTGTGGCTTAGCTGCAGCAACTGGTTCTGGCTTTTTAGCTGCCACTGGTTCAGGTTTACTTACAGGAGCCGGTGTTTCTATCGACTTAGGTGCACCTTTACCATGAAGTTCATCAAGTAAGGCTTCAAACTCGTCGTCACTTATTTCATCATCGCCCGAGCTTTGCTCGTTACTTGGTGGAGCCACAGGAGCTGATGGTGTTTGTTGTGGTGTACTTGCGGTTGCTTGGCTCACTTCGCCAAAGCTGCCTACACCATGAAGTTCATCCAATAAGCTGTCAAATTCATCGTCAGTTATATCACCACTGACATCATTGCCACTTGATGATGATTGTTTTTCTTGTGGGGCTTGCCCTTTTCCATGAAGTTCATCAAGTAGGCTTTCGAATTCGTCTTCGGTTATTTCATCAATCTGAGACTCAGTACTGCTGCTATCTGGGCCGCTAAATAATTCATCAAAAGCAAACGGGTCTTCTTCAGCATCGTTGCTCGGTTGCTCTGCAACTGGTTCAGGCTCTACCGATGGAGTTTCCACAGGAGCTATATCTTCAACCACAGAATCGCCGGCAAGCTCTTCTGCTGTCGGTGGCTGCCCAAGTTTGTGAAGTACTGCAAGTAATTCTGGATCAGCAGGCTCTGGCTGGTCACGATTTTTAATCGTGGCAAACATTTCATTAATGGTGTCCAGTGCTTGTAAAATCACATCCATTAATTCAGAGTTAACTGTTCTTACACCTTGGCGCAGTAAATCAAACACATTTTCAGCACCATGACATGCATCAACAAGCTCTGTCATAGCCAAAAAGCCAGCGCCACCCTTTACAGTGTGGAAACCGCGAAATATTGCGTTTAGTAGCTCAGTATCATCTGGGTTGTTTTCCAGTTCTACTAACTGTTCAGATAAAAGCTCAAGGATTTCTCCGGCCTCTACTAAAAAGTCTTGTAAAATATCTTCATCGACTTCAAAGCTCATGCAGTACTCTCCTATTAGAAGCCCAAACTTGATAATAGATCATCAACTTCATCTTGATCAGATACAACATCATTACGCGTTTCTTTATCAATAATAGGCCCTTCGGGACCTGCTAGTGTTTGTGCAACAATGGGATCTTCTATTTTTTCTGGTTGTTCAGTTGGTTCAACCTCACCACCTTGCGCTGCAAATGCAGTTAACAGGTGAATTAAACTTTCTTCAACTTCACGGACAAGTTCAATAACACGGCGAATAACCTGACCGGTTAAATCTTGATAGTCTTGAGCCATCAGCACATTAGTCATCAGCATTTGTAACTCATCGGTTTTGTGATGAGAACTGCTCATAAACTTATCAATACTATGGCAAAGTGATTTAAACTCACCAAGCTCTATTTCGCGGTTCATTAAACGATCCCACGTTGGCTTGATATCAGCTATTTCGTCAGCGATTTCTTGTGCTAATGGTAAGCTTGCTTCAACCGCATCCATTGTCTTATTGGCTGCGTTTTCTGTCATTTCCATGACATAGTTAAGGCGTTTTTTTGCGTCAGGGATGGCATCAGTGGTAATGTCTGTTAAACGCGTGTCTAACTCGAAACTTTTTAAAGCTTCGTGCAGTTGACGCGTCAACTTACCCACCTCAGCAAATAACTGTGATTGCTCTTGTGAAGCTGTTTCTAAAATTAACTGATTCGCTTTATCTTGCTCACCATTTTCTAAAAAAACAACTAACTGGCGAGCTTGTTCTAAAGTAATCTGAGGCGCAGCAGGTGCTGACATAAGCCTCTCCCTCTCATTAACCTAAGCGTTCGAACACTTTTTCTAATTTAGTTTTCAATGTACCTGCAGTGAATGGTTTAACAATATAACCATTAACACCTGCTTGGGCCGCAGCAATTATTTGTTCTTTTTTAGCTTCTGCTGTAACCATTAAAACAGGAATATGCTTTAATTTTTCATCAGCTCGAATTGCCCTTAAAAGATCAATACCTTGCATGCCTGGCATATTCCAATCTGTTACAACAAAATCAAACGCTTGATTTTGCAACATAGGCAAAGCAGTTGACCCGTCATCTGCTTCTTGAACATTGGTAAAACCTAAATCGCGCAACAGGTTTTTAATAATACGTCTCATTGTTGAGAAATCATCAACAACAAGAATTTTAATGTTTTTATCCAAAACATCCTCCAGTGAGGCCTGAACCTTTATTTACTTACTTCTAGTTTATCCAGTCATTGATTTTTGCTTTAAGCTTAATCATCGCCTGACCATGTATCTGACTTACACGCGATTCACTTACATCGAGTATATGCCCAATTTCTTTTAAATTCATCTCATCGTTATAGTACAAAGAAAGCACCATTGCATCTTTTTCCGGTAACGACTTTATTGCACTGAGTAAAGACTCATTAAACCGTTCATTTTTAACATTATTGAACGGTTTGTCTAGTGCTAAATCTTGGCCATGAGGTGTAATCACATCGTCATCTATACCAAGGTCTTCAATACCTAACACTTTGCTTACATTTACATCGTTTAAAATATGATGGTACTCATTTAGCGAAATTTCAAGTTTTTCAGCAACTTCACTATCTTTAGGTTCACGGTTTAAACTGTTCTCAAGCGCAACAATAGTTTCTGCAACCAAACGGCTTTTTCTGTGAACTGAACGTGGAACCCAATCGCCTCGGCGCATTTCGTCTATCATCGCACCACGAATACGAATACCGGCAAAGGTTTCAAAGCTTGCGCCTTTGCTTGCATCAAAGTTTTTTGAAGCTTCAATTAAACCAATCATACCCGATTGAATTAAATCATCTAGCTGCACACTGGCCGGTAAACGAGCAATTAAATGGCACGCCACTTTTTTGACTAATGAGGCATGCTTTTCAACAATCATATTTAAATTTTGTGTTGACTGATATCCCATAGCTCTATTCACCGGTATTGTCATTGTTAGTTACTAACTAGTTTCTCAATGAAAAACTCTAAATGACCCGAGGCTTGACTAGGTGTTGGCCACTTAGCAATTTTTGTAGCCAGTGTTTTAAAAGCAATTGCAGCAGGCGACCCAGGAAAAACCTCAACAATTACTTTTTGGCGGCGCGTTGATTTGCGCATATTTTCATCATATGGAACCGTTGCAACCAACTCCATTGATATATCTAAAAATCGGTCGGTAACCTTTGAAAGTTTTGCAAACAATTCCTGCCCTTCGCGTAAACTACGCACCATATTGGCAACAATTTTAAATTTATAAACGCCGTGCTCACGGCTAAGTACTTTAATTAAAGCATAAGCATCGGTAATTGATGTAGGCTCATCACATACCACCACAACCACATCTTGCGCTGCGCGAGAAAAACTCAGCACCATATCGGAAATACCCGCAGCGGTATCAACAATTAAAATATCAAAGTCGGTGTTAAGTTCACTAAATGCACGAATAAGTCCAGCGTGCTCTGAGGGTGATAACTCAACCATACTTTGCGAACCCGATGTTGCAGGCACTATTTTTATGCCTGCGGGACCTTCGACTAAAATATCATCAAGTTCACATTCGCCCGATAAAACATGAGATAAATTACGCTCAACGCGCAGTCCAAGCATCACATCACAATTCGCTAATCCTAAATCAGCATCTAGTACAAGCACACGTTTGCCTTGTTGGCCTAACGCGATTGCCGTGTTAAGGGATACGTTCGTTTTACCCACTCCACCTTTGCCGCCGGTGACAGCGATAACTTTTACGCCGTTATTATTATTCTTGCTCATTTTGCGAAGGCCGCTTGCTTGATCTAAAACTGTGTTAATCATACATCTCTACTGTGCTCGACGCCACTGATTGGTGTCGTGATTGTTGTGCTTTTATTCTTTTTAAATACAATTGCTCAGCTTTTTTTACTAGTTTTTCGGCATTTGCCACTCTAATATCTTCTGGTACTCGCTGACCGTTAGTAAGATACCCTATTGGGAGACGATTTTGAATCGCAATACTAATAATCTCACCTAAACTCAATGACTCATCAAGTTTAGTAAAAATACATCCGCTTAGCTGTACTTTTTTAAAGTGCCTTACTGTTTCTTGTAATACATTAATTTGCGCCGTCGCACTTAATACTAAATAACTACGTATATCAACACGCTGATTACGCATCAAGGTGTTTAACTGCTCGGTTAAGCGTAAATCACGTTGACTCATTCCTGCTGTATCAATTAAGACTAGACGTTTATTTCGTAAATGGTATAAAACTTCTGCTAATTCATTTGCATCTTTAACTTGTTTAACGCCACAACCTATAATACGACCATACGTTGCTAGCTGCTCATAAGCACCAATACGGTAGGTATCGGTAGTAATAAGCGCTACTTTATCGGCACCGTATTTTTGTGCACCCAATGCTGCCAGTTTTGCAACTGTGGTGGTTTTACCCACGCCAGTAGGTCCGACTAACGCAAAAACACCGCCTTGGCGAAGTATTTCGTTGTTCGTGGTTTGCATTTGATCTTCAACCATGTTCAATAAAGCTTTCCAGCCTTGTTGGCGAGACACATCGTCTGGTACAAAACATGCCATTTGCTCAGCAACATTTTTTTCTATCCCCATACCGACTAAGCGGTCAATCATACATGCACGGGTCGGGTCGCGACGTGCCATATCTTGCTGCATTAAACCTGATACTTGGTGCTCTAATAGTTGACGAATTGCGTTCATTTCTTCACGCATTGTGCTGATGTCACTGGATTCTTTATGCATTGTTTGCTGACGCGGTGCGCTAGGTGAATCTAAATCGTCAAAGCCACTGTCTAAGTCGTCGAAACCTAAGCTATCGGCTTGGGTGCGAGGGCGCACTGGCGCGCTTTGTTCACGTTCAAACATATTTTTAGGTCGTGATTGCACAGGCTCTTGTTCTTGATAGTGACCAGAAGTGTCAATGCCAGAGTGTGAAAACATTGAAGCAAGCTCTGCTGAACGAGGACGTGGAGACTGACGCTCTAGTAAAGCTTGTAAGCTATCTGCAACCTTTGCCTGTGGCTTAGGTTGAGCGCGTTGCGGTTCTGGTTTAACAAAATTATGTGAACTTTGCTCAGTATGTGCAAATGAAGCTCTTGCAGCAGGTTGGCTTTGAGGCTGCTCTGGCGCTTTTGTCGCTGCTTTGTCGTAATCAACTGCAGCAACAATTTCAACGCCATTAGCTAGTTTTTTATTTGACATAATAACCGCATCAACACCCAACTCTTCTTTTACTTCTTTTAGTGCAGTGCGCATGTCTTTAGCAAAAAAACGTTTAATTTTCATAATTCAAACCCCTTTAAAATCTTATTGTTGGCCTACAGAGCTGACAATCTTGATCTGTCTTTCATCTGGTATCTCTTGATAAGACATCACTCGCAATCCTGGAATGGTGTATTTAACAAATCGAGATAACACAGTGCGTAACATTCCTGACGTTAGCAATATTGAAGGTTCACCGGCCATTTCTTGATTTTGATGCGCTTCATTCAATGATGTTTGAAGTCTATCAGCAAGCCCTGGTTCTATTCCGGCACCTTCATCACCTGCATTTTGAAGTGACTGATGCAACATCTGTTCCAACTCAGGCGCCAAGGTTATGACAGGGATTTCAGAAGACATACCAACGGCATCTTGGACGATTAATCTACGCAGTGATATTCGCACTGCAGCCGTTAATACATCTGGGTCTTGGCTACGAGGGCCATACTCAACAAGGGTTTGAACAATTGAACGCATATCTCGTATTGCCACCCCTTCGTTTAATAAATTTTGTAGTACTTTAACGATGGTGGTCAGCGGTAATACCTCAGGTACAAGTCCTTCAACTAAGCGAGGGTGACTCTTACCTAACATATCTAATAAGTTCTGTACTTCTTCATGTCCGAGTAATAATGCGGCGCTATTGGTGAGTAACTGGCTAATATGGGTTGCCACCACGGTCGCCGAATCAACCACCGTGTAACCTAAAGACTGTGCTTCATCTTTTTGATCGGGTTTTATCCAAACCGCATCTAAACCAAACGCAGGATCTTTAGTTTCAATTCCTTTTAGCGGGCCAAATACTTGGCCTGGGTTAATCGCTAATTCATCACCATGTTTAAGCTCACCCTCACCACTTGATACACCCATCATGGTTATGCGGTATGCATTTGGGTCGAGTTCTAGATTATCGCGTATATGCACCGGCGGCACTAAAAAGCCCAGCTCTTGAGATAGTTTTTTACGCACTCCTTTAATACGGTTTAACAGCTCGCCACCTTGTGATTGGTCAACGAGAGGAATGAGTCGGTAACCGACTTCTAGACCAATAACATCAACTTGTTGAACATCATCCCAACCCAGTTCTTTTTGCTCTTGTTTAGCCGCAATTCCGGTACCTGAGGCCGCATTTTCGGCTTCTTCTGCTTCTGCAGCGGCTAATTTCAGTTTATTTTGCTGAGTATAGTATGCAAGGTAACCTAAAAGCGCCCCTAAGCTTAAAAATGCAAGGTGTGGCATACCTGGGACTAAGCCCATAGTAATAAGGATACCTGAGGCAATAAATAACGACTTTTCGTTACCTAATTGCTTCTTAAACTGATCGCCCATGTTGTGCGATTCATTTTGACGGGTTACAACAATTGCAGTACCAATTGAAAGTAGTAATGAAGGTAATTGCGCGACTAAGCCATCACCAATGGTCAATAGTGTGTACACTTCCATAGCGCGTGAAAAACTTAAATCATGTTGGATCATGCCAACAAATAAGCCACCCACAATATTGATCACTAAAATGACTATGCCAGCAATAGCATCGCCTTTTACAAATTTACTAGCACCATCCATAGAACCATAAAAGTCAGCTTCACGAGTTACTTCCTCACGACGTTCTCTGGCTTGCTCGGCACTGATAAAACCGGCATTCATATCTGCATCTATGGCCATTTGCTTACCTGGCATAGCATCTAGAGTAAAACGCGCTGATACTTCTGAAATACGACCAGCACCTTTGGTGATTACCACAAAGTTAATGATGATCAGAATTAAAAACACCACCAAGCCCACGGCGTAGTTACCACCGATTACCACTGAACCAAATGCTTCAATGACTTTACCAGCAGCATCCCCACCGTTATGACCCTCAAGCAGTACCACCCGGGTACTGGCCACATTGAGTGCTAAGCGCATTATGGTTGCAATTAACAGCACGGCTGGGAACATACCAAACTCAAGCGGTTTCATGGTGTATACAGTGACCAGTAATACAACTAACGCAAGCGCGATATTAAACGAAAATAATATATCAAGCAGGAATGGAGGCAGTGGTAAAATAACCATACCCAGCGCAGCCAACACCAAAAGCGGTGTACCAACGCCCTTCGCATATTCTTTTTTATCTTTATTAAGTTGTTGTAATACCGCTTTAAATTCCATAACTCTACAATTTCAAAAAATTGACACTACGCTGAAATTGCAATAACTATTCCAAGTTAGTTGGTTAGCAGTTAATACTTAAATTCATCGGGGATAGGCAGCTTTTTATTAAGGGCAACAGGGCGTTTTCCACGGCCTTTTTTAAACCGTTTAAGCTGAAACACATAAGCAAGCACTTGAGCAACCGCAGTAAATAGCTGATCGGGGATTTGCTCACCCACTTCTGCAGTATGATAAAGCGCTCGGGTTAAAGTTGGAGACTCAACAATAGGCACTTCATTACCCAATGCAATTTTACGAATTTGCATGGCGAGCTCATCCACACCTTTGGCTAATACAATAGGCGCGCCTGCTCGCTCTGTATCGTATTTTAAAGCTACGGAATAGTGAGTAGGGTTGGTAACAATAACATCGGCGTCTGGCACATCCTGCATCATTCTCTTTTGCGACATTTGACGTTGGGTTTGCCTTATGCGCGCTTTAATCTGCGGATCACCTTCTGAGTTTTTATATTCGTCTTTTACCTCTTGCATAGTCATTTTAAGCTGTTTGTTATGACTATAGCTTTGAAATGGGGCGTCAATAGCAGCAATAATAATTAAGGTGCAAGACATGGCTAAAAACATCCACGCTAAAATTTCCAAAGCATGAACAATATTGCCAGGCGCACTTTCTATACTTAAATGTAAGATTTCATCAAAAAACGTATTAATTAAAAAAATAGCAAATGCGGCCACCAAGCCAAACTTTAATAATGACTTAAGCAATTCTATAGCCGCTTGTGGACCAAACATGCGGGTAAAGCCTTTCATTGGCGACATTTTACTGGCTTTGGGCGCAGCTGCTTGCCAACTAAAATTAAAGCCGCCAAGCATGGTATTACCGATAAATGCAGCCAATACAATAATGAGTACAAACATCGACATAGGAAATAACAGTACGTCGGCCACCTCTCCCCATACGGCAAACATTTTGGTGGTGTCGTAGGTTTCATTGCGGTTAAGACTCAGCATTCTTCCCATAATGCGGTACAAGCCTTTGCCAATTTCAGGCCCATACATTAATAAGGAAATAGCAGAAAAAATAAGCACAAACATGGTACCTAACTCTTTAGAACGCGCTATTTGGCCTTTCTTTTTAGCATCATCAACTTTTTTTGGGGTGGGTTCTTCGGTTTTTTCTTGTCCGGAATCTTCAGCCATTACGCTCTCCTAAGGGGAACAACCAATTAGAGTACACATCAGCTCAACCATTTTTAGCCATTGGAACTCAAACTGAGTGACAAAGTTACCGAGCGTTGCCCAAATAATAACGAGCCCTGCCACTAAGGTAAACGGGAAGCCTATCGAGAAAATATTTAACTGCGGTGCAGCACGGGTCATAATACCAAATGCCATATTAATAACCAGCATGGCGGTTAATGGTGCTAATGACAGCACTAATGCAGTGGTAAACATCCAACCACCCCATGTCACTATGTCCCAGTAATGATCAACCGCCCACCAATTGCCATCAATCGGGAGTACTTCAAAACTGTGCACCACCATTTGAATCATCATTAAATGACCATTAAACACAAAAAATAATAAGGTAGCTAATATTAGATAAAATTGCCCCACTGCAGGCACACTCATCCCATTAGAGGGGTCAACAACAGATGCAAAACCTAAACCGGTTTGCATAGCAAGAATTTGACCGGCTAACACAAACGTATTGAGTAATAGTGTGGACGCAAAACCAATTGCGACACCAATCAACATTTGTTGGAGTACCACTAAAATCATTTCAAAAGAAAATAGATTAGTAAATGTAGCAGCAGGAAGAACAGGAACAACTAAGAAGGTGACCACTACAGCCAAGCCCATTTTTATTCGAGCAGGTACGTTTTTTGCGCCAATACCCGCCATGATCATGATCATAGAGCTGATGCGCACTAAGGGCAGTAAAAAATCACTTAACCATTGAATGACAACGGAAAATGGAAATTCCATTGTTAACCTGCAATTTCGGGGATAAGCAGCACTAAGCGATTAAAAAAGTCCATTAGCTCTTGAGTAAACCAATGTCCTCCCACAATCAGGGCACTGATGGTGATTAATAAACGCGGTAAAAAACTCAGTGTTTGTTCGTTAATTGAGGTTGCTGCCTGAAACACAGCCACAACCAACCCAATAATTAAGCCAGGTACCACAATGGCAGACACCAGCTTAATCACTAAAAATAGGGCTCCACTTAAAATATCAACAAATACTTCAGGTTCCATGGACGACTCCTAGTGTGGTTGGTTCAATGAAGAGTGCACAACTACGTGCCCAAGCCAAAGCTTTTAGCGAGTGTACCCATCACCAAGCTCCACCCATCAACCAATACAAACAACATAATTTTAAACGGTAGCGACACAATCATGGGCGATAGCATCATCATACCCATGGCCATCAATACCGATGCAACCACCAAATCGACAATCAAAAAGGGAATAAAAAACATAAAACCAATAATAAAAGCGGTTTGTAACTCACTGGTCACAAACGCAGGAATAAGCACAACCATTGGCGTTGCTTCAGGCGAGTCAAGCTGATCGTAACCTGCTATTTTAGCAAAGGTTTCTAAATCTTTTATACGTACCTGTGAGAGCATAAACGCTTTCATTGGCTCTTTGGCTAAATCAAGTGCTTCAAGTGACGTTACTTGTTCACTTAAATACGGTTCGATAGCTCGCTCATTTATTTGCTCATAAATTGGCGCCATAATAAAAATACTTAAAAACAGCGACATACCTAGTAATACTTGGTTCGAAGGCGTTTGCTGCAAACCAATGGCTTGGCGCAAAATAGCTAAAACAACAATAATTCGAGTGAAAGAGGTCATCATGATAATGGCGGCTGGAATAAAGCTCATAGCCGTCATGATCGCCAACACTTGTAGCGTCACTGAGTAGTCTTGGGTGCCATCGGCATTAGTAGTGATCGTCAGCGCGTCAATCCCCTCGGCATTGACCCCTGGGACAAACACCATGGCAAATAGGAAAAGCAGCCATTTAGTCATAATATTAGTTCTTTTTATTTTGATTAAGTTGCGGATTCAACATTTTGCCAAACCGCTTCGCTAATTCTGGTAACTCTTTTTCTGTTAGGGGGGTTTCTAACTTGTGTAGATAATTAATACTGTGTGGAGTAACCCCTAATAGGTGCTGTGCATTATCTATTTCAACCACCATTAAGCGCTCACGTGATCCCAACGGAAGACTGCGGATCACTTTAAACTCATCGTTATTGGTTAAATTTGGATTGAGCTTTTTTACAAAAAAAGCCAACACTAAAATTAACACCACAACCATACCCAAAGATAACACCATGGATACGATATCTGTGGTCGGTGTTGCAGCATCTGTTGCTGCAAACACCGAATTGCTTAAACTGGCTAGTGCTATCATCGTAACTTTTTGATCCGTTCAACCTGGCTAATTACATCCGTTAAACGAATACCGAACTTATCGTTCACCACAACCACTTCGCCATGCGCAATCAAAGTACCATTAACTAAAACATCGAGCGGTTCGCCGGCAACCCTGTCAAGCTCAACGACCGAACCTTGGTTAAGTTGTAATAAATTACGAATATTAATTTTAGAACGCCCTACTTCCATAGAAATAGTAACGGGAATATCTAAAATAGTATCGAGTTTACGTTTTTCTTCACCGCTGAGTTCATGCTTTGAATCATCAAGCTCATCAAGCTCGGTTACTTTGACCTCAGGACTATCGTCAGTGCCTTCAGCTTCAGCAAGTGCTGCTGCCCATTCGTCCATTGTATCTTGATCATCGCTCATACTTTTAACCTTTTAATCAATTACCAGTCTAAGTCTACACCGTTTGAAAGGTGTAAATCATCTTCTAGTTCTGCTAATTCTGCATCTGAATCAATTTTTTTGCCGCCTTTGGTAAAGACATGCAGCTCAGATTTAACTGAATCAGGGCGTTTAATTTTTTCACTAATTTGTAGCGCAACGTTATCGCGTGAACGACCCATTTTAGCTCTAAATGTAGGGAGTTCTTCCACAAATACGGTAATATGCTCAGGCATTTCAACTGGAATTATATCCCCAGCTTTGAGCTCCATTATTTGTTTTAAGCTTAAATCAACTTCAAGTAGCTGGGTCGATAAATCGACTTCTACGTCCATTATTTCGTCACGAAGCGCCTTACTCCAACGTAAATCGGTATCTTCAGTATCAGACTGAACACCCGCATCCAATAGCTCTCTGATAGGTTCGAGCATTGAATAAGGTAGCGCAATATGAAAGTCTCCCCCGCCACCATCCAGCTCAATATGAAAAGAGCTGATAACCACTACTTCGGTTGGGCTAACAATATTAGCCATCGCAGGGTTTACCTCAGAATCGAGGTACTCGAACGACACATCCATCACCGGTGCCCATGCTTCTTTGTAATCTTCAAAGATTATTTTCAGCAGCATTTGCACGATTCGGCGTTCTGTTGGGGTAAATTCACGTCCTTCAATTTTGGCATGATAACGGCCATCGCCACCAAAGAAGTTGTCTACCAGTATAAATACTAAGCGTGCTTCCATGGTAATAAGGCCGGTGCCTTTTAGTGGGCGAAAACGCACCATATTCAAACTCGTTGGTACAAACAAGGTATGTATGTACTCACCAAACTTGATCATTTGCACGCCGTTAATTGACACCTCAGCGGTGCGGCGCATCATGTTAAATAAGCTGATTCGCATGTGACGGGCAAATCGCTCGTTAACAATTTCAAGTGTCGGCATGCGACCACGCACGATGCGATCTTGCGAAGAAAAGTCGTACTGTAGTGTACTTCCCTCACCATCTTCACCGTCGTGTATATCTTCCTCTTCGACTTCATCGACACCATGTAATAGCGCATCAATTTCGTCTTGGGATAATAAATCGCTCACACTGGCCCCTTATTGCATCACAAAGCCGGTAAATAGTACCCGCTCAATTACTTTATTCCCTTCAACATCCATCATAGCGGCCTGTACTTTATCAAGTGCAGTAAAACGCAGTGTTTCTTTGCCTACACTGGTGCTAAGTTCATCAGCCGTTGTCATGGAAAATACACTCAGGAGTGTGCCTTCAATCAGTGGAATGTGTTTTTTAGCCGTTTCTTCATTACCATCGCCGCGCACTAATAATTGCACTTTAATCTGTACAATTCTATCGCGACTAGCCCCTGGCACATTAAAAATAAATGGTCTAGGCATCGCAACATATAAAGCACTGCCAACCGTTGCCGAAGAACTTGTTGGCGCAGCAGCTACCTCACCATTGGCAGCATCATCTGCAAGGGTTTCTACTGGCTCATCACCACCTGATAATAAAAAGTACCCTGCCACAGCGCCAACAATAAGTAATACAGCGGCAATAATTATTATGAGTTTGCTTTTACTTTTACTTACTTCTTCTATTTCTAAATTAGTATCTTCAGCCATTGTGTTTCCTTTATTTGCAAAGGTATTTGCTTGTTTTAACTATTATAATAGCAGGACTTAGGCATAGTAATCTATTGATGATGACGTTTGTTGTCCAGAACCCTGTATTTGTTTATCTGGTTGCTCACTATTTGTCTCATCTGTAGAGCGATTATTAGCCATTTGCCCTTGTGCATCACCTTCTTGTTGCTGTGCTTGCTCACCTGAGGAATCACCGTAAGAAATACTGCTTTCACCTAGTTCTAAACCTTGCTGCATCAGCATTTCTCTAAGCCTAGGTAACGACTGCTCCAGCGCTTCTTTGGCTTGCTGGTTTTGCACTACAAAGTTGATTTGTGCTTGCTCAGCATCACTTCTAATACGAATTTGCATGCTGCCCATTTCTGGCGGATCTAGGCGAATTTCAGCTTCTTTATTATTAATACTTAACATTGAGCTAACCCGCTCTTGTAGCATTTTTGCCGCATCACTTTTAATAATGTTTAAAGCCTGTAACGTGGCAGGATCAATGCTTACTTGTTTCGCTTGTGCTGTACTTTGTAACTGTCCTGCTTGCAAGCTTTGCGCTTCAATAATAGCTTGTTCGTACCCTAAAGTATCGTATTTAGCGAGACTACTAAGCGACTGTTTGTCAAATATATTAATGATCTGAGAGAAAATTTGTGCTGCACGCGGTGGCATTTGCTCAGCATTAGTGCCGCGCATGCTCTCTTTTTGTAATGCGTCTAACTGTTTGGCAAGCTCTTCAGGGTTATCAGCTACCGATTTTGAACTCTCTAATTTTAGCTCAGGTTTTACATTGGCTGATTCAGTACCAGCCTGTGCTTTTGGCGCTATTGCTCCCGCCAAAGCATTATTTGAAAATAGTGGCTTATCTTTGGCGCTAAACAAGCTGTCCGCGTTAATCGCGGTCTCTAAATCACTGATTACTCCTTTTAGCGAGGTAAGTTCTTTCGTTGATAAAGATTCATTTTTAACGTAACCCTGCAACTGATTGAGTAAGGCCTGTTTTTCTGAGGTAGTTAACGTACTTATTTGTGCATTAATGGTCTGCTGAGGTGTTTGCGGCTTCTCACTTTCACTCACATACTTACTGAGTAATTGCTTTAAATCCGCTAGGTTATCTTTATTAATTGGCTTGCTCATCGCATTAAGCTCAGTGGCTAATTCACCTTGCTGAGCAGGTGTTAAATTTGCCAATAATTTATCTGCTTTAATGGCATTATCATCTTTTGATAACAGCGCCAAAATTGATGAGTCTAATGATGATTTTACGGTTGTGGTATCAGTCGGCTTATCGGCCACCTTATCTGTTGCTAATTGACTTGAAACAACATCGCCTTTTTGACTCGCATTAACAGCTGCTAGCGCTTTTGTGTCAAGCAGTGTCGGCTCACCTTCGCCTTTTCCTGCTAAATTAGCACCTTGTACATTTTGTGTTTGTGGAATGATTTCATCATCCACAACGGCATCACTTGGCATAGTAATAATAGGTGCCAGCTTATCTTCAGGCTTAGCGTTTATTTTAACAGCGTCTTTGTCTATTAACTGCGCACCACCATGGGGGTTATTTTTTACTGAGGTATCGATGACTTGTGCCGCATTAATTTGCGCCAGCATATCTTCACCGCTCAAAGGCTTTTCTTCGCTACTTTGCTCTTTTAGATCGGATTGTTCATCTGCTGATTGTTTGTTTGGCGCTTTAGCTTGCGTACTGTGTGTTTCAGAAGCTTGGTTAGCAAGGGCTAATTGATCAAAAAAGCCCGCATCATTACTGCTGTCTAGCTTTGTTTTATCACTGTCTTTTTTAACTAAGTATGAGTCTTGCTCAGATACCGCTAACATTGAAATATCATTTATCGCCATAAATCACCTAATAAAAGCGGCAACAGCCCACCGCACAATCCTAAAAATCATTGCTCTTGTAGAATCTAAGCAATTAGCATGCCTACCTTATAGTGCTTTATGCCTTTGATAAAACTGATTAGAGGAAAATTCATCGAGCATTTTTTGCTCACTTTTAGCGGCCAACATATCCGCTTTTATCTGTTGTTTTTCAATTAACTTAGCAACCGCTTTCGCTTTTACTTGTTGCTTTAACCACAAGGTTTTACGCTGGCTAACCACCTGCTTTGCAGTGTTAACAGTGCTTGCTTGTTGACGTATCGCTTCTTCAATCTTAGCAATGAATGCATGATACTGACTAAATCCGGCACTTGATAAACCCGACTGCCCCTTAATATGAAGTTGCTGCGTGTATTCAAGTCGAAAGTCATTTAAGCCCTGCAGCTTTTGCTGATTTACTTGCAAATTTTGATTAGCTTGCAAGTAGCTCATGCGTAACGTTTCTTCTTTTTCGTTTTCAAGCCTGAGCAACAAATGCAGTTTATTTTTTGCCATTATGCTTGTCCTAATAATTGCGCTAGCCCTTGAAGGCCATCATCATAGCTAATCACATCACGCATCCCTTGTTGTAAAAATGCGTTCACTCGTGGCATCATGTTTATTGCCTGATCGAGCATTTGATCACTGCCTTTTTGATAAGCGCCCAAGGTGATCATATCTTTGTTCTGTTGATACATTGAATACACTTGCTTAAGCACCCGAGCTTGTTGCATGTGCGACTCAGACACCACTTGAGGCATAACTCGAGAAATCGATTTTTCTATGTCAATGGCAGGATAATGGCCGCTGTCGGCTAAATCACGCGATAAAACAATATGTCCGTCAAGTATGGCACGTGCAGCATCAGCAATCGGGTCTTGCATGTCATCGCCTTCACTCAGTACGGTAAAAAAGGCAGTAATAGAGCCTTGTCCTTCCCCGCCGTTACCCGCTCTTTCCACCAGCGCAGGTAATTTAGCAAATACTGAAGGTGGGTAGCCTTTTGTTGCAGGGGGCTCACCTACAGCCAGCGCGATTTCACGCTGTGCCATAGCATAACGCGTCACCGAGTCGAGTAATAACAATACGTTTAAGCCTTGATCTCGAAAATACTCTGCAATGGTTACCGCACTTTCGCAGCCTTTTAATCGCATTAATGGTGAGGCATCAGCGGGGGCTGCAACAACAACTGAACGTTTACGCCCTTCAACACCCAGTATTTCTTCAATAAATTCTTTTACTTCTCGACCACGCTCACCGACTAAACCCACTACAATCACATCGGCTTCACTGCCTCGGGTCATCATGCCTAATAATACTGATTTACCCACACCAGAGCCTGCAAATAAGCCCATGCGCTGGCCTTGGCCGACAGTAATCACCGAGTTAATAGCACGTACCCCCACATCCATAGGCTTACTAATGGGGCGTCTTGCAAGAGGGTTTATTGCATTTTGAGCAAATTTGAGTGTATGTTCTGCATTAATTTTACCTAAGCCATCTAAAGGTCTGCCTAAGCCGTCTACCACTCGACCAAGTAAGCTCATGCCAACAGGCAAACCTGTGTCATTAACTTGGGGGATAACTCGCGCACCAGGCAGTACGCCTGAAATGTGGTCGTTAGGCATTAAATACAAAGTTTGATCGTTAAATCCAACAATTTCAGCGTCAACAAAGCCGTTCATTGTTTCAATTTTACATTGGCTGCCTACCGGAGCGCGCAAACCTTTGGCTTCCAGTGTTAAACCAACCACACGCGTTAAAACTCCCGCGACTGCAGGCGCTGGAATTTTAATATGCCGTTGGTATTGAGATAAGCGTTCGCTTAATGAAGTATCGCTCACAGACATAACACGCCAATAAAAAAGTTAGATACCACTGTTATGCAAAAAGCTATCCAACGTTTCTTTGACACGGGTTTTCAAGGTCATATCTAAAGATGATAACGTTGTTTTAACTTCACAACCGCCCCGCTCTAGAGTGGGTTCTGCAATTAATTGCCAATGATTATCTTCAATAGCTTGTTCGCCATAACTGGTTTTTATCAGCGATAAGTCATCTGGATGAAGATGAATTCGAACTTTTTCTTGTTCTGCATTAAGTGCATCAATGCTTTTTTTCAAAGTATGTAAAATAATATCAGGTGATGTTTTTACTTCTTGATAAATAATCGCTTCACTGAGCATAGTGGCTAGCTGTACCAGCTGTTTTTCTGCTTGTTCGTCCACTTTTTTAAGCGGGTCGCTTAAACTATCTAGTAAGCCACGCAGGCTGGTCAACTGCTCATCAATTAAGGGTTTAACGTCTTCTTGGCCTTGTGTTTTACCCAGCTCTACACCTTCTTTGTAACCCGCCTCTTTACCCTCGGTTACGCCTTTGTCAAAGCCATCTATATAGCCTTGTTCGTGCCCTTGTTTAAGGCCTTCTTCGTAGGCATCTTGGCGAATACGCTCCAGCTCTACCATAGTTAATGAAGGCAGCTCTGGTTCTTCCGGTTCTTCTACTTGTTCTTTTGCTATTTCTTTACGGTATAGCTCGGCTAAGGGTGTGCCATAAGCCGTAGAGCGATTGCGAAAGCTTCGCTCATCGGGAGCAACATCAGGAATTGGCCAATTTTTTAATAACTCATCAGCTTCATCTGCATGTAATGGGCGACCTTTAGAGTGACTCATAGGTTATAAGAACTCCTCACCACCGCCACCACCAAGCATAATTTCACCTGAATCAGAAAGGCGACGTGCTGTTGATAAAATTTCTTTTTGCGCCGCTTCTACTTCACTAATGCGCACAGGAGCCATAGCCTCTAAATCATCAGCAAGCATTTCAGCAGCACGTTTTGACATGTTACCCAAAATTTTCTCTTTAAGGGCATCGTCGGTCCCTTTAATGGCTTTCATTAATACATCTTGCGGCACTTCACGCAGGATTGCTTGAATGCCTCTGTCGTCTACATCCATTAAGTTTTCGAAGACAAACATTAAGTCTTGAATTTGTTGCGACATTTCTTCGTCATGCTCACGGATTGAATCCATTAACTGCCCTTCAACATTTGTATCGAGGTAGTTCATGATATCTGCCGCAGCTTTTAAGCCACCCATTTTCGCAGCTTGTGCACCCGCTTGACCGGCAAATTGTTTTTCCATAATTTCATTCAATTCTTGCAATGCTGCCGGTTGTACTTCTTCTAAATTAGCAATACGCATGGTTAAATCGAGACGCACTTTTTCAGGAAATTGCGCTAAAATTTCAGCCGACTGTTCAGGCTCTAGGTAAGAGAGAACAATTGTTTGAATTTGTGGATGCTCATTACGAATAATGTTAGCCACCTGTTTAGAGTCCATCCATTTTAATGAATCAAGACCTTTAGCGCCTGAGCCCATCACTATTTGGTCTATCAAGCTGGCGGCTTTATCTTCACCTAATGCGGCTGTAAGTGCTTTTTTGATGAAGTCTTCAGACTGAAAACCAATCGTACTAAAGCTTTGAATTTGTTCAATAAACAAATTATGAACCGCGCTAATTTTAGCTTGCGACAAATCATCGATTGCTGCCATAGCCATACCGACCTTTTGCACTTGTTTTGGCTCTAAGTGCTTGAGGATTTGCGCTGCATCTTCTTCAGTTAAGCTCAGCAATAATATTGCGGCTTTATCTACACCATCAAGTTTATCAACATCAAACGCTTGAGGTAGTTGTTTTTGTTCTTGATCAGTCATCTTCTGTTAACCACGCTTTCACTACTTGTGATGATAGTTCTGGTTCATTGGCTACAAGGGCACGAACCGCTTTGAGTAAGTCTTCGTCGCCGTGTAGGTCTGGTAAGCGTAGTGTACCATCGCTTGAGAAGCCAACTGAAGCAGAATCAAAGTCATTATTTAGCATATCTAATGTGCTGTCACCAAGATCAACACCTGAACTAAGAGAATCTTCATCGTATTCTTCAAGTGTATTATCTGGGTAGATTAAGCGTTTAAGCATAGGTTTAACGACAGCTAAAATCAGTACAATAATAACCAGTGCACCTAATACTAAGCGCATCATTTTCATAAACCAATCTTGTTCCCATAAAGGCAACTCAAAATCAAGCGCTGAGTCTTCACGAACAAATGGTACGGTCACTACTTCAAGTGCATCGCCACGTTGCATATCAAAGCCTACGCCACCTTGTAACAAGCGACGAATATTTGACAGGGCTTCAACCGAGCGTGGCGTCATAGTTGTTTCACCATTTTCACCCACCGTAGGCAGGTAATCAACCGCAACAGAGACGCTTATTCTGCGGATCACTCCAGTTTGCTGACGCTTATGTGAAATAGTGGTATCGAGTTCATAGTTACGAGTGGCTTCTTTGTGAGTTCTACTCGGTGAGGTTGCAGTGCCTGCACCGCCCGCCATCGCATCTTCAGGAATAGTTGAGTTAACTGGTGGCTGATTAGTAAGCGCGCCTGGAATACCAACCGCTAGGCCACCAATATTATTTTCTTCAAAGGTCGTTTCACTTCTTACCGCAGGTAAATCTGGGTTGTAACGTTTTTGTGTTTCTTCTACCGCACTAAAGTCCATACTTAAATCTACTTGTGCGGTGTAATTACCTAATCCAACCACGGGGATCAAAATACTGTCGATTTTTTCTAGGTATTCTTGCTCACGTTTACGTTCTATATCGTATTCTTTACGTGAGCGTGCAGCTAAAGAGGTTTGCGAGCCTGAATTTAATAAACGACCATTTTGATCGGTCACAGTAACGCGCGAAGGCTCAAGCCCTTGTACCGCTGAAGCTATCATATCAACAACCGAGTCAACTTCTTCGCCATCTAGAGAGCGACCGCGTTTAAGAGTAAGTACAACAGTTGCAGAGGGTTTTTTCTCTCTACGGGCAAACACATTTTCTTTGGGAATCGCTAACAATACTTTGGCGCGAGTAACATTATTTAGCTCTTCTATAGTACGGGCAAGTTGTTGCTCACGGCCATGTTTAAGGCGCTCACGCTCTAAACGTTGGCTTACCCCAAACCCCATGTCTTGCATAATAATGTCGCTACCTGATGTAGGCCCTTGATCTAAACCTTCACGGGTCATCAATAACTTGATATTTTGATATTCAGTTTCATCCACCGAGACCACATTGCCATCAAGTTGGTAGTCAATTTTTTGTGCATCTAAAAAGTCGAGTGTTTCTATTAACTCTTCAGTTTGCATTTTACCTAAAGGGCGCATATCTGGCTGACGAGCCCAAATAATAACGAAAATAGCAATGGCTAAACAAATAGCTAATGCAACAATCAGGGTAATTTGACGTAAAACATCAACACCGCCAAGGGCACTGAAATAGCCTGATTTTTGCTCTTGTTGATCTTCGTTTTCACTTTGATCCATCATGCCATCAGCAAGTGCCAGATCTGTAGATTGATTAGATTGCGCCACAATAATTCTCCACTACCTAGTTAAACAGGCATGTTCATAATTTCTTTATAAGACTCAACAAGCTTATTACGAACCTGTACCGTAGCTTCAAATGCCACAGAAGACTTTTGCGAAGCAATCATAGCCTCAGCAAGTGATACGCTTCTGTCGCCATTCTCTACCGCTTTTACTTTTTGTCCTGTGTCTTGCTGAAGTTCATGCACTGTATTAAGGGCATTACTCAACATGTCACCAAACTGTGCTGTAGAGGTTGATTGCACTTGCGTTGGCAAGTTATTAACTTGATTACTACGTGTGGCCTCCGCAGCCATTGATTGCATTTCTTGAAATAAAGCACTGTTTTGAATTTTCATAATTGTCTCTGATAATGCAGTAAACTCTTAAAGAGAATAAAGCACAAAACATGCCAAAAATTAAAACCAATTAAAACAACGCTTTAAGTAAAATAATTAAGCAGTCAGAGTTTTGACAGCCCTAAATTCAAGTGATTGAACTTAGGGCTTATGGGGGTTATGCTGGGAGGGAAATACCTAAATCACGCATTTGTGCTAATTTGTAGCGTAAAGTACGCGGGCTAATACCTAAGGTTTCGGCGACCTCTTTGCGTTTTCCTTGGCAGCGTGCCAAGGTTTCTAAAATAATACGATGTTCTTTATCTTTAAGCTCATCTTTGTAACTACCAGTATCGACGGCTAACAAATCATTTTTTTGCTCATCTGCAGGCGCTGCTTTTTCATCATAATAAGCGTTACTGAGACTACTTTTTACAGGCTCAATGTCAGCTTTAGTTTCTGCCACAAAATGCGTTGGGGCTAGATTTTCGATAAAAATAGCATGCTCATCAATACTATTCCCACTGCGTAAAATTAATGCTCGCTGGATAACGTTATCTAGTTCGCGTACGTTACCGGGCCAGCTATGGCTAAGCAGTTTTTGCTCTGCACTGCTATCTAAATACGCCATTGGCTCTTTGCTTTTACTTAAGTGACGTTCAATCAAATGTTTAGCCAACACAATAATGTCCCCTGGGCGCTCACACAGTGGTCGCCACAGCAGTGGGAAAACATTGAGTCGATAGTATAAATCTTCGCGGAACTGGTTTTCAGCAACCGCTTCTTTTAACTCTCGGTTACTTGTGGCAAGCACACGTACATCCAGTGCAATGGTTTTACGACCACCTAAACGCTCAACTTCACGCTCTTGTAGTACACGTAACAGCTTGGCTTGCAGGCCTAAATCCATTTCGGTGATTTCATCAAGTAAAATAGTACCGCCCTGTGCTTGTTCAAACTTACCAGGGCAAGCTTGAATAGCACCGGTAAACGCGCCTTTCTCATAACCAAATAAAGTGGCTTCGAGCATATTTTCAGGAATAGCAGCACAGTTAATCGCAACAAACGGTTCATTACAGCGTTTTGATTTGTCATGAATATAACGCGCCAGTACTTCTTTACCAGAGCCACTTGGCCCAAGAACCATCACACTGGCATCTGATCGAGCAACTTTATTAGCAAGTTCGAGTAATTGAATACTACTAGGGTCGGCGACAATGGGCCCGTCTGTTTCTTTTTCTTTTTCTGGTAAGTAACGACTCACCATATTCAATAGCACTTCTGGTGCAAATGGCTTAGCCATATAATCAATCGCGCCTAAACGCATAGCCTCTACAGCATCATCAATAGTGGCATAGGCCGTCATCATTAGTACGGGTAAATCAGGGTAATTTAATTTAATACTACGTAATAAATCCAAGCCGCTCATTGCGCCCATTTGTACATCACTGACCACCAATGAAAATACTTCTTTTTTTAGTAGCACCATGGCTTGCTCGGCACTATTGGCGGCCATACAGGCTATACCTGACATTTCAAGCGTATCAATTAATGCTTCACGAAGTCCGGCGTCATCTTCTACAACTAAAATAGTGTTACTCATTGTGACTCCCCTAATTTAGATGTGACACTAATAGGTAGCAACATACTAAAAATTGCTCCCCCTTGTGGGTTGTTGTTTGCTTCAACACGTCCCTGATGTGCACTGGCCACTGAACTTACAACGGCAAGTCCTAAACCAGTACCTTGGCTTTTAGTGGTATAAAAGGGTTCAAATATTTTTTCAGTTTGTGCTAAATCAAGCCCAGGGCCATTATCACTAACACTAATGCGGACATAATCAGGGTCTTGCATATCACGCAAAGCACTAAGATGTACTTGTGCACCACTGCCAATGACTTGAATACTATTATGAATTAGGTTTTGAATTGCGCTTGCCAATGCTGTTTTGTTACCCATAATTTCAATATCGGGTTCAGGTAAGCTCACATTTAATTCGCTATCATTGAGCGCTACCATAGCATCGGCACCGGCTTTAACTTCACTTAGTAGCTGTTGCATCGACACTTGCTCAACAACTTGCTGATCACCACTTTTAGCAAATAACAGCATGTCGTTTACTTGGGTTTCTAAATCTTTTAAACGTGACATTAATTTAGTATGAAAACTGCCGCGAGACGCTTCGGGTAAGCGTTTTGAGCCTAAATTTGCGGCATACAACATAGCCGCTGATAACGGTGTGCGTACTTGATGAGCTAAAGACGCAACCATTTTACCTAAGGCACTTAAACGCTGCATATGCGCGACTCGCTTTTGTAAGCGTCGGGTTTCGGTTAAATCGGTCATTAGTATAAGTTGCCCAGGCTCAGGCGCGAGTGCAGTAATATCGAGCTTTATTAAGCGTCCATCTTTTAACGACACTTCATGACCATCATCTTGATGAGGACGAAATGAGCGCTGAATAACGCTAAACCACTTCTCTCCTTCTAATGGCTCGCCGAGCATATCGATAGCTATTTGGTTTGCCTTAGCGATCATTCCTTTACCATCAAGTACAATCACGCCCGCAGGCATGGTATCAACCAGATGAGAGAGCCAACTTGCTTGTTGACGCAAATCACTCAACTCACCAACATACTCCTCTTGCAGTAAACATGGGTTATACTGATTAGCAGAAATAAACTGGGGTTTTAGCACACTTGCAAGGGCCATAATCAACTCTCTAAAATAATGTAGATACACTGGCTAATGCACAATATGTACCAAAATTATTTCATAATAATATCAACAATTTAAATAGTTAAAATACGTGCCGTAAAAATGACGCGCTAAGGAATAAGCATGAAAGAAGAAGCTCAGTATCGCTGTCCATGGTTAGATACAACAAAACCTGACTATGTAGAATATCATGATCATGAATGGGGCGTCCCTGTGTATGACGATCAACTACTTTTTGAGTTTTTAACATTAGAATCGGCACAAGCAGGACTCAGCTGGTATACCATATTAAAAAAGCGTGAGAATTATAAAAATGCCTTCGCCAACTTTGATGTACACAAAGTAGCGGCCTTTACTGAACACGATATAGAAAAATTAATGCAAAATGCGGGCATAGTTCGCAACCGCTTAAAAATTGTCGCAACAATTAATAACGCAAAATGCTTTATTACTATTCAAGAAGAGTTTGGCAGTTTTAGTGATTATCAGTGGCGATTTGTTGGTAATAAACCTCAGGTAAACGATTTAGAGACGCTTGCGGATTACCCTGCAGTTACTGAGGCATCGACGTTATTTGCAAAAGATTTAAAAAAGCGCGGTTTTAAGTTTTTAGGCCCAACCACAGTGTATGCCTACATGCAGGCCTGTGGAATGGTTAACGATCATAGTAATAATTGCTTTAGAAAAGAAGAAGTTAAAAAGTTAGGGTTAAAGGTTAAAGGTTAAAGGTTAAAGGTTAAAGGTTAAAGGTTAAAGGTTAAAGGTTAAAGGTTAAAGGTTAAAGGTTAAGCAAATAGCATAACTTTAGGCTTTTTGGTTTTAACCCTTTAATTGTTATATTTACCCAAAAAACAGTAAGTTGGCACCCAACGCAGACGTGGGGTAAACCTGCTAAAAAATAGAACCTGTAACGGATTCAGTGTAACTACCGGTGTTTAGTTTTTCTAACCTAATATCTAATACCTAATACCTAATACCTAATACCTAAAATATAACACCTGCACTTTGCTCTTAATCCCTAGACAAGTTATATTTTTTCATTTTTTCGACCAGTGTGGTTCGCCTTACGCCAAGTACTTCAGCAGCACGGGCGACAACGTAATCAAAGCGCTCTAATGCCTGTGTGATTAAGTTAATTTCAAGCTCAGCTAAGTACTCTTTAAGCTCAATACCTTCATCGGGCAATAAACCAGGTGCGGCCTGAGCAAAGTCATCTTCTAGATCTATTTCATCTTCACTAAATCCGCCGCTAAAAATATCATTAAATGCATCACGCTCCATCAGTTCTTCTGGGTACTGTGGCTCATAGGCTTCAACTTCAATGTAGCGATATTTATTAGGTAAGTCAGGAACATCAACCACCTTGTCTGGGAACATAATAACCATTCGTTCAACAAGGTTCGCCAGCTCGCGAATATTACCCGGCCAAGAATGTTCTTTTAAACTATCAATAGCACGCTCTGTAAACTTAGCCGTAGTACCGCTTTGTTCATTTACACGGCGCATAAGCTCTTTAAGTAGCAAAGGGATGTCTTCCGCACGTTGAGCAAGAGATGGGCTCTCAATAGGAAAAACATTTAAGCGATAGTATAAATCTTCTCTAAATGAGCCTTTTTCTATCATGTTTTCAAGGTCACGGTGGGTTGCAGCAATCACACGCACATCAGCTTGGATCGCTTTGGTACCACCAACACGCTCATAACTACGCTCTTGAAGCACTCGCAGTAACTTAACTTGCATTTGTAGTGGCATGTCGCCGATTTCATCTAAAAATAGCGTACCACCTTGCGCCAATTCAAAACGGCCTTTCCGTGCTGAAATAGCCCCAGTAAACGCGCCTTTTTCATGACCAAATAGTTCACTTTCTAATAGCTCAGCAGGAATAGCCCCACAGTTTACCGGAACAAAAGGCCCTTTATTACGCTTAGAGAGCAAATGTACGTTACGGGCAACCACTTCTTTACCTGTGCCCGACTCACCTAAAATAAGTACGTTAGCATCGGTTTTAGCAACCTGCGTAATTAAAAAGCGTAAATCTTTTACCGCTTTGGTTTCACCAACAAGACCATCAAAGGTGCTTTTCTCTTTATTATTTTTATGTTCATGCGGCAACATGCGCTGATATTGCTGACAGTCGTGTAACAGCTGTGTGGTTATTTCATGAGTAAATGGCTCACATATCAACCCCACAACATTAGCCAAACTCAACAAAGGTTTAAGCGTTTCACCAATTAGTAAAAAAGGAAATGTTGGGTATCGTTTAATTAAACTTTCGTGATCTAAAGACTGCAAAGCACCTAACACCACAATACATTCTTTGTTTTGATAGTGGCTGCATGCCTGTTCAAAGTCAGCTTCTGTTTGCAACTGTACAGCCTCACCAATAAAAGTAAGCGATGCGTATAATCCAATAGAGCGATTGTTATTATTATCTAAAATTAAGATCATCTTTAGCGAGCCATTTATTTCACTAATTTGTTTTATTAATCAAATTGTAAGCCAGTTGGGTTTGGATGCAAGCAATAGCGGCGATTTTTTGACATTAACGCCAAAAAACAGACACTGTCCGCACAAAGTCAATACTTTATAACTATTAATTGCCTGGGTAGTTTTAGTGACATACATACTTAGGATGAATTAAACGACATATAATGCGATTTTCAATGATACGATTCCACACAGAAGAAACACATAAAAAGTGCTATTATTACTTAAAGGTGTGACTGTTTTTGCCGATAAAGTAATAGTCAAACTTATGTTGGAACTAAACTTGCTTAAGGTTCTACACAGTAATTAAAATTTGAGGAATTACCTATGGCTCATGCATCAATCAATAAATACCGTCAAATAACAGTTAGCAGCGTTAAAGAAATGACTCCCTACGACCAAGTTAAACTCGTGTTTGTAAATATTGTTGGCAAGCTCTCTGCTGCAAAAGGATTTATTGAACGTAAAGAGTTAGAAAAAAAAGGCAACGCAATCTCTGATTGTATTGTGCTACTTGGTGCGTTGCAGCAAGTGTTAAATTTTGAAGACAATAATGAAGTATCAACTAACTTAGACTCTTTGTATGACTACTGCCAGCGTTGCTTATTAACTGCAAACCTTGAAAACAACATTGATAAAATTGATGAAGTAATTACCTTAATTAAAGAAATTAAGTCAGGCTGGGAAGCAATTCCATTTGAACAAAGAGAACCACAACTGTAATGACTTTAAAGCAGGTTACGAGCTCACAAATTACTGATAGTAAGACCAGAGACTACTGCAATGAGCTGGTTAGTTTGATTACTGACTCTCAGGATTGGGATATTGAGCAAGCACTGAATATTCATAGCCGGTTAGACAGTTACATGAATGAATCTTTAAAGCATGACGACGGTTTTTATTCTGAATCTGAGCTTGAGTTTTTAATCGCATTTGTGGCACAGCTTTCAACACTATTTGATAGCGAAAAACAAAAGCTAGCGATAGAAATTATAAAGAAACAAAAAAGCAAAGGCGCGGTGAATAAGTATAAATCTAATATTTAAAAACACTGCTTGCCTTAGCTAACCCCTATTTTATTCCCCTTTACAGAGTGATTAATTGATTTATCACTCTGTATTTTTATAGCCTGAAAGTTCACTATAAACCAAGCGTTGTTAATTACCAATAAGCGAACAGGTATAAAAAAACCTGACTAACAAGCCAGGCTTTATTTACTAAACAATGCTATTTAGCTAGACTTTTTAGCCACACCCGGTAGGTTAGCTAATTGTTGCTGCAAGTAACTTCCTGTCGAGTTTAGGTTAGCAACTAATATATCCATGGCATTGTATTGGCTATATAGTCGCTCTTCATACTTTTTCATTCGGCTATTAAATGCATCAACTTCATCTTGTAGCTTATCGAGTTGTGTTTCACGCCCTTCAATACGTGAACTAATAATACCATCAGAGGCCGTATAACCTTTAATAACAGTATCTAACTGGCCAACAAAACCATCACCGTCATTTTCGCCAACAAAAAACGTTTGGATAGCTTGTGGATCACTTTCTACGGCAGCTTTAAGCGCGTCAGAATCAATACTTAACTTACCTGAGCGCTCAGTTCTAATACCAAAGTTAGCTAAAAAGTCGGTATTACCATTACCCGTGCTAAATTCAGATGTTAACATCGAGCGTACTTGGTTTACAGAGCCTCTAAGTAATGAATCACCCGCAAGTGCACCAACGCCCTCTTCAGCGCTAGAGCGACCGAGCTGATTTGATAAATCAATAAATGCATTAAACTTCTCTACAAACGACTTTAAGCCAGCAGCAACATTATTATTATTTTCAGTGATAGTTGCTTTACTTAAATCATCGTCTGCATTGTGAGTTTTTTTAGCATTAATGGTAACGCCTTCAATAACATCTTTAAACTCATTGGTACTGCTTGAGGCCACAAGCGTCCCATCAATCGTAATTGAAGCATCCGTCGCTGCTGTTACTTCGTTTAAGTTTTCAGCATAGGTTGCAGATGCAGTATCGCTGTCATAAGCTAGTCGTGATAAGCCAGACAAATCAGTATTATTAGCATCACCAACATCATCAACCACAATCTTTATTGCGTTTTCTGCGCCAGTTTCCTTACTTGATAATACCAATCGCTGCCCCGTATCATCGGTAATAATAGTAGCATTAACTGAATCATTGTCAGCAGAGTCATTAATCGCGTCACGTATATCAGCCAGCTTTGCTGTGTCTGACACATTTATGTCAAAACTGTTAGAGCCAGAACTAATCGTGAGCTTACCCTCTCCCACCGCTTCATCGCCAGCTATAGCATTTGATGTTAGCTTATGGTTCTCAGCCAAACTATTAACTTTAATCGAGTAATTATTGGTTTGCGCGTTTTTTTCAGAGCTTAAAGAAACAAAGTCGTCACTGCCACTGATAGTGCGCTTTTGAAAGTTTTCGATGTCACCCAATGATTCTAGTGAACCATTAAGCTCTTCCAAAGAGGCTTTTAGGGTACCTACTGCAGATATATCGGTAGTAAAGTTTGCTTGCTGTTTAGTTACTCGAGCTTGGTAAGGGCTTTTTTCAGCATTCACTAAAGCAGTTACAATTTCATTAACTTGAAGCCCTGAACCTATACCTGTAAATGAAATAGCCATAATACTTACCCTCTTAAATTGCTCAAACTAAACTTTAAAATCAACTAACACGCCAGTGGCTTCCGCTAATTTAGCAACAATTCCTAACACTTCTTCAGAAGGATACTGCTTAACTAAATCACCACTTTCTTTATCAATCACCTTAATAACATTACGGCCAGAATCCTCATCCACTTTAAACTGTAGGCTACGGTTCATTTCGCCCATAAAGTCCTGCAATTGCTGTACCACCTTCTCTAGTTTTTCAGGTGATAACTCTGTTTCAGAAACTTCACTATTACTTGCAGTGGTGGTGATGGGTGTATTCTTTTGTTCATCAGCATTTTGCTTAACTTGTGATGGGGTTTGGTAACTTGAGGTAACCTCACCTTTTTGCGCTGAGCTGATATTTAGATTTAAACTTTGCGTTTCCATAATTCGCTCCTACTATAAAGCGATATAAAGCTTTATACCTATACAAGAAAGGAAGGGTTGCCCCTTCCTTAGTAGTTAAGTATAGAGCTTATTGTTAAATTAACCTAATAAGCTAAGTGCTGCCTGTGGTAACTGGTTAGACTGAGCTAAGATTGTTGTACCAGCCTGTTGCATAATCTGGTTCTTAGTTAGTTTAGCTGTTTCTGCAGCATAATCTGTATCTTCGATACGACTTTTAGAAGCCGACACGTTTTCTGATACGTTTGAAAGGTTAGCAATAGTGAAGCCAAAACGGTTTTGTACCGCACCTAAGTCAGCACGTTGTGCATCAATTTGCGCAAGCGCCGCATCAATTGTTTCGATTGCGTTTTGTGCACCAGCACTAGTCGTACCAGAGATATCAATTGTTTCTACTGACGTTAATGAACCTTGACCACCCGTAGCAGCAAGACCACCACCTAATATTTCATTTACAGCTGCACCAGAAATACCAATCTTATCTGGAGAAGAAAGCTTTAATGAAGATGCCACTGCTTGTGTGCCCGCAGCAGTACCACCACCTAGGCTTGCTGTACCATTCGCAGCGGCTGTTAACTCAATACCGTCAACACCAGTTGCGTTAATTGTCAATGAACCACCTGACTCAACAACATCATAACCATCAGCAACCATGTCAACAGCCAAACGTGCAGCGTCCCCACCATAATCGGCTAAGTCGTATGTATCACTACCAATTTTTAAATCAGCTGAGTCAGCCGAACTCAAACCAGTTAATGTAGTGCTAAGCACTGATGTAGCAGTAACGCCAGATGCTTCAGCATTAATTGCTTGTGCAATTGTTTCTGCACCTACATCTGCTGCATAAGTTACTGACTTACCATTTACAGTCATAGTATCCCCAGTGACGCCACCAATTAACGTAGCTAAATCGCTAGTTGCGCCCGCAGTACCCAAAACAGTTCCGGCACCATTTACACCATATGAGCCAATTGCATCAGCAGACACATCACGCAGGCTTACGTTGATTGTTTCGTTGGCGTTAGAACCTACTTGGAACTGTTTAGTACCAAACGAGCCATCTAGTAAGCTTGTACCACCAAATTTAGTGGTTTCAGCGATACGCGTTAGCTCTTGCTGTAATGCGCCCACTTCTTTTTGTAGTGCTGCACGAGCGTTAGCATCGTTTGAACCATTTGCCGATTGTAAAGATAGGTCACGCATACGTTGTAAGATGTTTGATGACTCTTGCATCGCACCTTCAGCGGTTTGTGACATTGAAATACCGTCATTCGCGTTACGCTGAGCAACACCTAAACCATTAATTTGTGAAGAAAGACGGTTAGCAATTTGTAGACCTGCCGCATCATCTTTCGCGCTGTTAATTTTCATACCAGATGAAAGACGTTGCATTGATGTACCTAACGCATCGCTAGATTTTGATAAGTTTCTTTGTGCATTTAGTGATGACACGTTAGTATTTACTGATAAAGCCATGTTATAACTCCTGATTACTTTCGTAATGTAACTAATTGATTTTAACCAAGAGCCATCACAATAAAAATCTGTTCAAGCTCCGTTCTAATTAAGTTAACGGCCGTTATAAAATTACCTTTAGCTTTTTTTTTAAAAAAACAGTAAAAACTTTTAATTGATTGAAATACAGACAAAAAAGCCAAGCATATTTGCTTGGCTTTTTATAATTAGCGGATATTAGCCACCTAAAAGACTTAATGCTGCCTGTGGCAACTGGTTTGCCTGAGACAAAATAGTGGTACCTGCTTGTTGCATTATTTGGTTTTTAGTTAGTGTTGCGGTTTCAAGCGCGTAATCAGTATCTTGAATACGACTGCGAGAAGCTGACACATTCTCAGATACATTAGCAAGGTTGGCAATGGTAAAACCAAAACGGTTTTGTACCGCACCTAAGTCTGCACGCTGGGCGTCAATTTGCGCAAGCGCCGCATCTATAGTGTTAATCGCAGACTGCGCACCCGCACTAGTCGTACCTGATATATCAACACTTTCAACAGATGTTAATTCACCAGAACCACCGGTAGCTGAAATATTTGTACCGCCTAGAATATCATCTACATCAGTACCCGATATGCCAATTTTTTCTGACGAAGATAAGGTCAGTGATGATGAAACACTGATATCATTATTGGTAGCGCCACCAGCTACTGGCGTACCACCTGTTGCATTGTTAGCAATAGTAGCTGTACCGGCAGTACCTGTCATTTGAATACCATCAACGCCTTCAGCTTTTAGTGTTAACGAACCATCGTCTACGATTGCATCATAGCCATCGGCTTGCAGCTTTTCAGCAAGACGATCAAGATCACCACCAAATTCTGATAGTTTATACGTATCAACCGCAGCGCCAGCTTTGCGAAGAGTTAAGTCACTGTTATCCGCTGATGTCAGTCCTGCAATAGTGACATCTAATTTTGCAGTTGCAACTACGCCTGTTGCCTCTTTGTTAATGGTATCGGCTATTTCAGCAGCTCCCTTACCCGTAACACCTGCATCAGGGATTGCAACACCATTAATATTTAGTCCTGCCGTAGCAACTGCACCTGTTGCCGTAGCAAGCGGTGCTGTTTGTGTTGCAACAGCACCCAGTAACGTACTGTTTCCTTTTACTTCATATGCACCAATAGCGTTTGCAGCAACATTACGCAAACTTACATTAATGGTTTCATTCGCATTTGCACCTACCTGAAACTGTTTAGTACCAAAAGTGCCGTCAAGTAAGCTGGTGCCACCAAATTTAGTGGTATCAGCAATTCGAGTGAGCTCTTGTTGCAAGGCTGCTACTTCTTTTTGCAGTGATGCACGGTCAACCGCACTATTTGAACCATTCGCCGATTGCAGTGATAAGTCACGCATACGTTGTAAGATGTTTGCAGACTCTTGCATCGCACCTTCAGCCGTTTGCGCCATGGAAATACCATCATTGGCATTACGCTGAGCAACCGTTAGGCCATTAACCTGAGACGTTAGTCGGTTGGCAATTTGTAAACCTGCAGCATCGTCTTTTGCGCTATTAATACGCAAACCAGATGATAGTCTCTGCATTGAGGTTTCAAGTGCCATGCTAGATTTAGATAGATTGCGTTGCCCATTAAGTGATGCAACATTTGTATTTACGCTTAAAGCCATTTTACCATCTCCTAGTTTCAATCAGAATGTGGTTCAAAATATTTAAGCAAAAACCACACTGTCTATGACTAGTTGAATGCATTACTTGTGCCAACTAATAATAAAATATTAAACCCATGTTTTATAACAACTAAATAACGTTTATTACGGTATTTAATAAATAGTGAGCATTTTTTTGACAGGAGAGAAAAAGGGGGGTGACAGTTTTTTGCCGCTACGTTAAGGCAAGTTATTACCTACTTTTCTCGTAAAGTAATAACCTGCCTTCGATGGTATTTATAAATAATCGAATAATGAAAGTTTAGCCAAGCGACCAAAAGTCGCCATCGATCTGTCTAAACCTGCCTCCTGTTTAGCGAGTTCACTAATGGCTGCAGCAGGATCAATTTCAATTAAGCTCGCTCTGTTGTCTTGATTATTAATATCTAAAGCACTGTTTGAATCGGTCACACGCTCCACCACGTTCATACGCCCACCAAGTCCAGCCTGAGTAAACACAATTTGCTCACTGGCATTTTTAAGCTGAATTAACCCATCCGATAACGCTTGGTTAATTTGCGCTCCATCAAGTTGTTCGTCATTTAGACTAGTGATCAGATCTTCAAGCGTATTAAGCACATTTTCTTTACCTGGCTTTTCAAGGGTGAAATCAAGTTGGCCGGGTGCTACACCTTCAAGTTGAATTTCCATGCCTGCAAACTCAATCGGCTCATCAGTTACTTCACCAGTAACAGGTGGTACAAGAGGGTTACCATCACGTAATATTTCATACTGATCAGGCGCTGAAGGCGTTGCACCAGGGATAACATTAACGTTATAGGTATTGATCGTTGGAGAAATAAGCGGATCTGGGTCTGAGTTATAATTATCTTTATGAAACTTGTCAAACTCGCCTTGGTTTTCAACATAAACAGTCCCTGCGGTAATGCCGCCTGATGGCGCTCCATCATTCGACACCACATCAAGACGTGCATCAACTCGTTCAAATACATTAAAACCATTATCACTTGATTTGATCTCAACCCCTTTTGCGATCGTCACTTCGTGTTGGCCTTGATCGCCTTGGTATTCGTATTTGCCATTAGTGCTATTAAATGTATAGGTTTGAATATCGTCTTGATAGCCAGAGAATAGGTATTTCCCCCCTTCTGATTGGCTATTCATTAAGTTAAGCAGCGATTTTTGCAATTCTTTTAGTTCACTGGCAACTGAAGCCAAATCACTTTGACCTAACGAACCATTGCCCGCTCGTATGGTTAGCATTTGCGCCTCTAAAATAGTGTCGTTCATACCTTTAAGTATGCTTTCTTCGGTTGATAAGCGACCATTTAGCTGCTTTATATTTTTAGTTAACTGCTCATTGGTTTCTATTTTATTGGTGTACAACATCCCTTGCGATATAGCAGCTGGGTTTTCAGAGGTACTCAAATACTTTTGACCTGTGTTTGCTCGCTCTAAAGCGCCTGCAACGCCCTGTTGATTATCTAAAATTTTATTAATTTGACTTTGATACATTAAATTATTTGATAAACGCATAATTACCTCGCCGCACTCAATAAGGTGTCAAAAATAGCTCTCGCTGCAGTTAATACTTGTGCAGAAGCAGCATAAGATTGCTGGAAGCGCAGCAAATTAGCCGCCTCTTCATCTAAGTTTACGCCCGACAACGATTCGTACCAGGCTTCTGATTGTTGTGCTAAAGCATCAAATGCAGCACCATTGGTTTTTGCTTGACTGGTTACCACACCAACATCGGTGACTAATCCAGCATAGGCCTGATTCAATGTTTTATGATTATCAGCTGATGCGCTCGCTACTACATTTTGACGTACTAAATCAGTATTTTGTAAGTCAGCAAGTTTTTGGCCGTTGCGGTTATCATCAAAACCGCCTTCATTAAATTCTAAATTAAAGGTATCACCTGTAGCCGGTACCCCTTCAATATTAAAGTCAAAACCATAGCCATCATAAGGAGGCCCCGCTTGCGCCAAAATATTGTTAGCAGGCGGTGTAACTGTAAACGTAGTTGTGCCATTACCATCAGTAAGTTGATATTCGTTAGCATTAGCTGTTTTAACAATGCTAATAGGGCCATTTGCTAAACCCAAAGGATTACTAAAGCTGCCAGTGGTTACATCGGTAACATTACCCGGTGAAATAGTCCCTGTACCTGTATTATCAAGGCCGTCTGATGTTCTAATTGGGGAGGCCAATGCAATGTCCTCACCTCGACCTGTTGTCAGCGATATATTGCCAGCCGCGCCACTATTAAGTTTTACCTGAAATTGGTCACCGGCATTACCGGCTCCGGTTACGTTTAGCTCTAAACCAAACGACTCCCCGCTGGTGATAGCTGCTGAATCGATAATGCCACTGGGTGGGATAGTTGCTAAAGAGGCTATGCCTAAAGGTTCACCTTTATTATCAATTGGCTGAATACTTACTTCGTTAGGGTTCCCCGTATAGGTGATCACAAAATCACTCGCTGGTAGTTCACTGCCTTTACCAGCTTCAACGGTTGCTGACATATTAGCTGTTCCGGTATTTGCTTGATAAACAAAAGCACTGACCGTTGGGATATCAAAAATATCTCCTCCAAGCTCACCGTTTGCATCCATTCCTAAACGGTTTTGCTGATTAAACGAATCAGCAAGCGCAATGCCCATCTGACCTATTTGATTTTGTGCAGGCACCAAAATATCGTCTCTAAATGCCAATAAGCCACCAATTTTACCTTTGAGTTTAGTGGGATCTATTTCTAATGGAACGGCTTGGCCACCATTTACATCTAAGCGTAACTCTTTAAAATTGGCATCGGGATCGCCACTAATCGAAAATAAGTTAAATGAACCATTTTGCATAACAACCGCTTCACCTGTGCCCATAAATACTTGTTTTTCACCATTAGGGCCATCGAGTGTTTCTATATCAATTAGTTTTGATAAATCACGTATTGCTTTATCACGCTCATTGTAAGCTGAGCTCGCATCTGCTTCGTTTTTAGTGCCATGAACACCCGCAATTTCTTGGTTCAACGAACTAATACTTTCAATAAGCGTATTCGCCTCTTCTGAAAAAATCTCTAATTGCTCATTAACCACCGCTTTTTGCTCTGAAACGATACCTGCAAGCCGATCCATTTGATCAATCAGGTTTTGCGCATCACTCATCACCAATGAACGAGCAACTGTTGATGACGGTTGATTAAGGGCTTCTTGCACGTTATTAAACATTGAGTTGATACTAGTTGATAAGCTGTTTGATTTTTCTGAAAAAATTTGATCAACCCGACTCGCTTCACTAACAAATTGATCAAAAAAACTTTTATTTGAAGTATCTCGATTTAATTGCTTTTGCGCAAACTCATTCAATAACCGGTACGTTTGGCCACGGCCTACCTGATTATCAATCATGGTGGTAAACTCGGTGCGCTCACGTACATACCCTTCGGTATTAACATTTGCGATGTTTTTACTTGTCGTTTGCAATAACTCAGAGTTTGCTCTTATTCCTGAATTAGCAATGTTTAATAAATTAAACGACATGTTACTCTACTCCCTGGCGGATCACGCTTGTGGCGATATTCTTCAATTCGTTACTGTTCAGCACTCTTTTTATTTTGTCTGCATAATTAGGGTCGGTTGCATAACCAGCTTGCTGTAAAGAGTCTAAAAATTTATGCGGCTTTGCCGTATTGTTTAATGCATCTTGATAGCGCGGGTTCTGTGTTAAAAAATCCACAAAATCATTCACGCTATCTTTTATCGAGTCATACGCTCTAAAGCTTGCTTGCTTTTTAACTGCAGCACCTTGTTCAAACTCTAAAGTAACTTTACTGGCCTTTTCACCCTGCCAACTTTTATCTGACTTAATATTGAATAAATTGTTTGAGCTATTACCATCACCTTTACTAATAATATGTTTACCCCAGCCAGTTTCTAATGCCGCCTGTGCAACCATAACCGCCGGATTTAAACCAATTTTTTTAGCCGCTGTTTTTGCGTGTTCCCACACGGTGCTTACAAATTCCTCAGCATTTTCAAATGTGCTAGACGCTGTGTTTTGTTCGCTTTTTTCAGTTGAATCAACGAGCGGCACTTTTTCAGTGCCCTTTTGGTTTTCTTGATGAGGTAAAGTACTACCCGCACGTTGGTCACTAAAAAAATCTGACGTGGTGCGAAGAACAGAGCCTGGCATAAAGTTTTTTCCATCTGGCGATAATTGTTGCACAATTAAATCAGCAAGACCCAAAGAGCCATTTGATGAAAGCTCTGTAGCCATTTGTTGGTCGTGCATTTCTTCAAAAAACTTAACGCCACTAGCATTAAACGGGCTTTCTTTATCTTCAAAAGCCTCATTGGCTTTACGCATACTTTTAAGCAGCATTTGGGTGAATATAGCTTCAAATTGTGCCGCCGCTTTTTTTAACGCCGCTTTAGATGCATCGGTTGATGCGTCACCGCTGTTTAAAGCATCTCGACGCAAAGAGTCTAAGTTGCCTAAATCAAAAAAGTTTTGCTTATCTAGATGATTTGTTTCCATCAGCTTTTTGACACAATAATTAATAATATCTAGTGGAATGCAATAATTGAGCCAAAAGAAGAGTAGCGGTGAAAGGTTAAGGGTGAAAGGTTAAAGACCCTAGGCCCTAGAGCTTAGAGTCTTATAAAACTAAATTACAACAAGCTGACCATTAATTGCACCGGCTTCTTTGAGCGCTTCAAGAATAGCCATTAAATCACCAGGAGCAGCGCCAACTTCATTAATTGCACGTACTAAGTCATCAAGACTTACACCAGGGTCAAATACAAAAGCGCGTGAATCATCTTGATTAACATCAATAATACTTTGCTGAGTAACCACGGTTTCACCCTCTGCTAAAGGATTTGGCTGCGCTACATTTTGTTGTTCCGCAATCGTTACTGTTAAACCACCGTGGGTAATTGCCGCAGGTTGTAATTTTACATTTTTGCCAATAACAATGGTGCCAGTACGCGAATTAACAATTATTTTTGCCGAAGTATCTGCCGGTTTAAACTCTAAGTTTTCAAGAGTTGATAAGTACGATACGCGCTGCGAAGCATCACGTGGGGCAATAACGCGAATAGAGGCTGCATCGAGTGCTTGAGCGCTATTTGGACCAATTAAATCATTAATGGTTTTCTCTAAACGTTTCGCAGTAGTAAAATCAGGGCGGTTTAAATTAAAAGTAATATAGTCGTTTTGCATAAATGGGCTTTTAACAGCACGCTCAACCGTGGCACCATTTGGCACACGCCCTACCGTTGGCGTATTAATCACAACGCGACTGCCATCAAGCCCCTCAGCACCTAGGCCACCTACAATTAAACTGCCTTGAGCGATGGCGTAAACATTACCATCAACCCCTTTTAAGAATGTTTGTAATAATGTGCCACCGCGCAAGCTGCCTGCACTGCCAATCGATGATACGGTTATATCAATAGTCTGCCCTGGCTTTCTAAATGGCGGGAGTTCTGCATGAACAGCAACCGCTGCAACATTTTTAATTTTTGGCTTTAAACTAGCTGGTAACGTAATACCAAAACTATTGAGCATGCCTTTAAAGCTTTGCTCGGTAAAACGGCTTTGCTCACCAGTTCCCGGTAAACCCACTACCAATCCATACCCGACTAATTGGTTTGACCGCACCCCTTCGACCATAGATACATCTTTAATTCGCTCAGCACTGGCAGTAAATTGCCAGCCTAGTAGCACCATAAAACAAAAAACTTTAAAACCATTCATGTCGAATGTCCTCTAAAAGGGAAACAATGAGCTACTAAAGAAACGCGTTAACCAACCCGGGCTTTGTGCCTCTTGAGTTTGACCCTTACCTGAATACTGAATACGTGCATTCGCAATTCGATTAGACTCAACAGTATTATCGGCATTGACATCTTGCGGACGCACTAACCCTTCTAAGCGAATAAATTCTTCACCGGTGTTTAACGTTAGCCATTTTTCACCGCGAATCACTAAATTACCATTTGGTAGTACTCGCATTACGTTAACCGAAATATCGCCAACTAAGCTATTTGATTGATTTGATTTTGAGTCACCTTTAAATGAGGAGTCACTGCCAATACCAAATTGAATGCTATCGCCGCCAATATTTACCGGTAAACCACCTAAACCAATTACAGGGTCGAGGCTAGCATCTGTTTGTTTATCTGTTTCTGTTTTAGCCGCTTTTGTGGCTTGGGTTGACTCTTGTAATTTAACCGTAATGATATCGCCTGTTCTAAGTGCTTTCTTATCGGCATAAAGATCATTCGATAATTGAGTACTGAACAAAGAGCCGGTTGCGACTACTGGCTCCATATTAGGCTCTGGATACATAGGTGCATAATAGGGATCGTCTTGTACTACCTCATTATTTTGTGTAGCTACACAACCACTTAATAGTAAAGTCCCTACTGTAAATAACATAACATTACGCATACAACCCCCCAAAACTATAACTGTTGATTGATATAACTCATCATTTCATCAACGGCTGAGATCACTTTTGAGTTCATCTCATAAACGCGCTGCGTTTCAATCAAATTAACTAATTCTTCGGTCACATTTACATTTGATGTTTCAAGTGAACCTTGAATAATCGTGCCTAAACCTTCAACACCCGGGTTACCTTGAACAGGCGCACCGCTTACCGCGGTTTCGGTATATAAGTTTTGCCCTATAGGCTCAAGGCCCGACGGATTAATAAAATCACTAATCGTGATCTGACCAATAACCACGTTTTCGGCCTGACCTTTAACGCGAACTGACACTTCACCATCTTGAGATACGGTGATCGACTGTGCATCGTCAGGTACATTCATTTCAGGCTGAACAACATAACCAGCACCCGAGGTCACAACACGCCCGTCGCCGTCAGTAGTAAATTGGCCGTTTCGCGAATATGCAATATTGCCATCTGGTTGCAGTACTTCAAAAAACCCAGGACCAGAAATCATCCAATCTAATGAATTTTCAGTAGTGAGCATATTACCTTGCGAAAAGTTTTTTTGGTTAGCCACTACCTTAGTACCCGCACCAAGCATTAAGCCTGACGGCATTTCGGTGTCTTGCGATGAGCGACCGCCTGGTTGATTAATATTTTGGTAAAGCAAGTCTTCAAAAATAGCGCGGCTTTTTTTGTAACCTACTGTACTGGCGTTCGCTAAGTTATTTGATATAACCGATATATCAGTTTGTTGAGCGTCAAGCCCTGTTTTACTTATCCATAATGCTGGATTCATAATAATATCCTCACGTTAAAGTTAAACGATGCGCATCAGCTGTTCTTGACGTTCGTCAATCTCTTCAGCTGTTTTCATCAGTTTTACTTGTAATTCAAATTGGCGTTGGTGACTGATCATATCGACCATTTCATGTACTGGGTTTACATTCGATTTTTCTAATGTGCCACCTAATACTTGTACATTGGCTGATGTTTCAACTATTTGGCCTGGTTTAGCTCTAAATAAGCCATCGTTACCCTTCTCAAGCGTGGCGTTGTTTGCATCAACCACTTTTAGCCGATCAACTTCTTCTAAAAAGTTAGCCGGTGCACCTTGAGGGCGAACTTGAATAGTGCCATCTTTGCTAAATTCAATTTTTTCAATCGGTACAGGTAATATGACAGGCCCACCTTCGCCAATAACTTGACGACCGTCGCTGGTAGTCAACATACCTTCAGCAGTGATATTTAACGAGCCCACTTTTGTATAGGCTTCATTACCAGAGGCATCCTGAACACTCAGCCAGGCGTTATCGCTCATAGCGATATCAAGGCTGCGACCTGTTTCCACAATACCGCCCGATGTCATGTTAGATCCTGGGCGCTCTTGCATAGCAAAAACACGAGTCGGCAAACCTTCACCGAAAGCCTGCATTGATCGCGCTTGCGCAAAATCAGATTTAAACCCAGTGGTATTCGCATTTGCCAAATTATTGGCTTTAAGAGCAAGCCCTTGCATGCTTTGTTTAGCGCCAGATGCCGCTATGTAGACCATTTTATCCATAACATCGACTCATTAAGAAATCTATATATGGGTAAATGCAATATAAGTGCCAGATTAAATTTAAGTATGAATAAGATTTTAAGGAGGAATAAAAAAGGCTGCATTAAGCAGCCTTTATAAATCAAAATATGATTATCGGATCTGTAAGATATTTTGTTGAAGCGTTGAATTCACTTCAAGCGCACGAGAGTTTGCTTGGAAGTTACGCTGCGCACTAATCAAATCAACCAGCTCTGTGGTTAAGTTTGTATTTGATTGCTCGAGCGCTGAAGAATTGATTTTACCTAAAGTCCCCGTTCCCGGCTCACCTGCAATCGGCTCCCCTGAAGTTAAACTTTTTTTCCAAGAAGTATCACCCACCTGTTGTAAACCTTGTGAGTTTGCAAATCTAACCATGGCTACTTGACCCAAATATGAAGTGTCGCCATTACTGTACGATGCAACTACTTTTCCATCGGTGCCAATGTCAATACCCGCTAAGCGGCCTACTGTCGCACCGTCTTGTTCAAGTGCTTTTACTTCAAATCGATTAGCATATTGAGTAGGGATTTTACCTGTAGTACCAGCCTCATCACGCCACTGAATTGCAATGTCATTAAACTGTGCACCGTTGGTTAATAACCCTGAAAAGTTAGCGGTATTTAAATTTACATCATCAAAGGTACTTCCTGTAATAGGTGTGCCATTGGTTGTTTCTGGAGTACCGCTTGCGTTAAATCCAAACGTACTAAGTGGGCTTGGAGTTGCCGTTGCAGCACCGGTAGCATCAAATGGTTTTTGATCCAATGTACCATGCACTTGCCATTCGTTTGGTGCAGTTTTAACAAAATAAAACTGCATTACATGCGGCTCACCTAGTGAGTCGTAAACTGTGGTTGAAGTCGAAGAGTTATAAGTAGTGCCATCTGTTGCATCAAATGGCACAGCTATAACATCGTCACGCGAATCAACATTGAACGACGTATAAACGTTTGAAGTAGAGCGCGGTGATCCTGATGAATCAGGTATTTGCAGTGCAGAGGATGTACTTAAACTAACCGAAGTGGTACTGCCTGTAACTTCATTCACCGGAAAACTCTGTAAGAAGTTTCCTTTAGCATCAACTACAAAGTTGTCTTTATTAAGCTTAAACGCACCTGCGCGAGTATAACTAAAATCTAAAGAGCCTAAATCATTACTTGTTGCAAAGTAACCTTCACCCGTGATCGCTAAATCCAGTGAGTTATTAGTAAACTGCAGCGACCCTTGATGAAACTGCTGAGCAACCATGGTGGTTTGCACACCATCACCATTTTTTGTTTTACCGGCGCTAAATACTGATGATGCGTATACATCAGCAAACTCGGCGCGAGACTCTTTAAAGCCCGTGGTATTTACGTTGGCAATGTTATTGGCGGTAACATCTAAATCTTTTTGTGCGGCAGCAAGGCCTGTTAATGCAATATTGAAGCTCATAATTAACCTCTAACCTAAAAATATTTAGCCTGATGGCTAAAAAAATACATAAAATCTATTACGCGATTTCTGCGACATCAGTCAGCCTAACCGCACCTTCTTTAGTATTAATAATAATGCCGCTTGAGCCGTTAATATTAACACTTTCAATATTTTTGAATGTAGCTAATGGGAGGCTTGAAAATTCCCCATTTGTACTACCCTCTGCTTTGATGTTGTATTCACCAGGTGGTAGCCGTTCACCCGCTTCATTTTTACCATCCCATGCAAAACGGATGGCTCCTGCAGGCTGAGTGCCTAAATCTATAGTTTTAACCAACTGCCCGGATGCATCTTCAATGCGAATCATTAAACTATCGACTGGCTTTTCAGCTACAACAGAACCTCTTGATTCACCCGACTCATTAAGCTCCAGTGTATCCGACTCCAACAAAGCTTGTTTGCCTACCAGTGTTGATGCTTGCAATGCTGAATTTGATGTCATCGACGCAGCTAAAGACTCAAAGTTAGAGTTTAAATTTGAGATCCCTTCAGCCATAGTAAAGTTTGTCATTTGTGCAATCATCTGATCGTTATCAGCTGGTTTGCTTGGATCTTGATATGACAATTGCTGTGTTAACAACGAAAAGAAATCTTCTTGGGTTAACGCATCACTTTCTTCTTTTTTTGGCACTTGCTTATCTTGCCAACGTAAAGAGTCCATGTAGGATGAAGAAGTACTAATATCGTTACTCATGAGCTACCCTCAGTTACCGCTGACCTAACAGCAGTGTTTTACTTAACATTTGCTTAGCTGCATCAGCAACTTGAACATTTGTCTGATAAGAGCGAGAAGCAGAAATCATATTTGCCATCTCCTCAACAACATTCACGTTGGGTTTGTAAATATATCCATTTTCATCCGCACTCGGGTGATTTGGGTTATATTCGATTTGTAGTGGTTTATTACTTTCAACCACTCCTAACACTTTTACACCAACGGCAGAGCCCTGTGGGTTGCTTGCTGACGCTGACGCTTTTGTTAGCTCCGCAGCAAATACAGGTTGTCGCGCTCGGTACGTCTCATTTTGTGAAGAGCTAATTGTATTGGCATTAGAGATATTACTTGCCGTGGTATTTAATCGCACGTTTTGCGCGCTCATACCAGAACCAGCAATATCAAACACATTATATAAACTCATAATTAGGCTCCTTGACTACCGAGGGCTTTTTTCAGGCCTTTAAATTTACCATTAAGAAACTGGACACTGGCCTGATACTCCATAGCATTCTGTGTATACAAGTTCCGTTCCACTTGTATATCAACAGAGTTACCATCACCTGTATCTGTTTGATTTGGCGTACGAAATAGTTCATTACTACCTACACTACGGGTACCACCGGCAATGTGTTTTTCATTGGTTCTTACCATGGTATTGCCGCTTAGTTGGTTGGACTTTGCCGTTTTTAATGCTGAGGCAAAGTCGATATCTTTTGCTTTATAGCCGGGCGTATCAGCATTTGCGATATTAGTAGCGAGCATTTCTGCTCTTTGCGAACGGATCAACATCGCATGCGGATGCACGCCTAATGCTTTATCAAAACTGATAGCCATAACTACCTCCAAAAAATTGACTCAGTACCGATAAAGCAATAAATGAGCCAGCAGTGAAAATAGTGATGATAAAAACAAAAAACGACGCAATAGGCGTCGTTTAGAGGAGGGATAATATATTAATGAAGGTCATTTCTTTTGATAAATGATACCAGGGTTACAACGCACCATATCAAAGTCAGTACTTAAACCAGACATAGACTCCGACGCACCTAAAAATAAATACCCCTTAGGGTTAAGTGCTTGAGAGAATTGTGCAATTATTTTGGCTTTCACCTCAGGTGAAAAGTAAATTAAAACATTACGGCAAAATATAATATCGAACTTACCCATTAAAGCGTACGAATCGAGCAAATTTAAATGCCTAAAGCTCACTTGCTTTTTCAATGAATCAACCACTTGTGCCATACCATTGCCGCTGTCTTTAAAAAACTTTTTACGACGTTCAGCAGAGAGTCCGCGAGCCAATGCCAATGCATCATATTCAGCATGTTTACACATATCAAGCATGGTATTTGATATATCTGTACCAATTATTTGTGCACCCATTTTTAAAACACCAGGGCTGCTGGATTGAAACTCAGCAACCGACATCGCTATTGAGTAGGGTTCTTGTCCTGATGAGCTCGCCGCAGACCATATTTTTAATGGCCTATTTAACGTTTTAAACTCAGGGAATAATCTGGTTTTAAGTAACTCAAACGGATACTGATCTCTAAACCACAATGTCTCATTGGTTGTCATGGCATCAACAACGGCTGCACGCAACTGGCGCTCATGCACACCGAGAGTTTTACTTACCAATTCAGACAACGATTCAACATTAAATCGAGACATTAATGGTGCCAAACGGCTCTTTACCAAATACTGCTTATTTTCACCTAAAACAATACCGCACTGTTGTTCTAAAAATAAGCGAAATTGATCGTATTCGTTTTGCTGCAAATCTTTATTAGTCAAATCAATAACACCTATGTTTATTAATCACGATGAACCCATTTATTAACGGCTGTTGCAAGCTCGTCTGGGTTAAATTTTGCAATAAAATCATCTGCTCCTACTTTTTCAATCATCGCTTGATTGAAAACACCACTCAATGATGTGTGTAAAATCACATGTAGTGGCGCAAGTTTAGGATTAGCTTTGATTTCTGCAGTCAGCGTGTAACCATCCATTTCTGGCATTTCTACATCAGAAATGAGTAGCCCTACTCGCTCTGTAATATCATTTACGCAATCGAGCTCTGCAATTTCTTTTAATCTTATTAAAGCTTCTTTACCATTTTTAGCCAACTCAGTTGTTACACCTAATGGTTCCAATGCTCGTTTTACTTGATTTCGCGCAACAGCCGAATCATCAGCAATAAATACTATTCTCTCGCCTAAATCTTTTTGTATATTACCTTGCGAGGCAACATCATCGCTCACGGTAGTATTAACTGGGCAGATTTCGTTTAAGATTTTTTCTACGTCGAGTATCTCAACGAGCTCATTTTCAATTTCAGTGACGGCTGTTAAATAAGAATAACGACCCGCTCCTGACGGCGGTGGCATTATTTTTTCCCAGTTCATGTTAACTATACGTTCAACACCACCTACTAAGAATCCTTGCACTGTACGGTTATACTCAGCAATTATTATAAAGCCATCTTCGATGCTTTTTATTGGGCGCCCGCCTACGGCCATAGATAAATCAATCACCGAAATAGTTTGCCCACGAATATGTGCTACGCCACGGATATAAGTGTTAGATTTCGGCATGCTAGTCAATGGAGGGCATTGAAGAACTTCTCTTACCTTGAACACATTAATACCAAAGCGCTGACGCCCATTAAGCTTAAATAACAATAATTCCAAGCGGTTTTGCCCAACCAACTGTGTACGTTGGTTTACTGAGTCTAAAATGCCGGCCATTTAAATCTCCTAAGAAAACAAATATAAGGAACGATAATTGCTTTCAATTAATAAAGCGTCATAACACAACGGGGGCGTCTAAATTCTGACGCAAAATATTTATACCCTGTTTGCAACCATAAGCATAGTCGAAACATTATGAGTTTGTTAAAAAAAACCAGAAGATACAGTGTTTTTTATTTTCTTGCTAGCCTCTGCTTCGCTTTGCCACTAAAGGCACAAGTATTTAGTAAAGAGTTATTGCAAGAAATGGCTGTATCTTATGTTGCTCAAAAAGCAGTGACTACAAATGATAACAAAATACAGTTTAGCGCATTACCGCTAGATAGCCGCATTCCCGATCGCCAATGTAATTCTGAGCCTGAGCTAATAACGCCAAGTGAGCCTCCCTTTAATCGCCAAGTCACTATTCAAATAAAATGTAACGATAGTGACAACTGGGCACAGTACGTTCATGTCAGAATCACTGAATCAGCACCTGTTGTAGTTGCAACTACCAATTTAGCACGAGGTGAAGTGATTACTCCATCCCATTTAAGTATTGATATGCGCCCTGCACACTTTATCAGAGCGCAGTACCTTGAAGATCCAACGGCTCTTATTGGTAGTCGTAGCAAACGCAACATCCGTGAAGGAATGCCCGTTTTACTTAATCAAATATGTATGGTGTGCAAAGGTGATTCTGTTACAATTTATGCTAATATCAAAGGGTTAAGAGTGAAAACGACGGGTATTGCATTAGAGGATGGCACCTTGGGCGAGCAAGTAAGGGTAGAAAACAAAAAGACAGGTAAAGTTTTAAATGCGCGTGTAGATGGTGTAGAGTCTGTGCAAGTAAATATTTAATATAAATTTATGCTAAAGTATCTTTGATAAATGCCGATATAAAGGCATCAGTTGGGCAATATACGGATTTTTATTATGGTCGGTCAAGTAAATAAATCAAATCAACAACCGAGTGTTTTAACAAACACTCAACAGCAAAAAGTTGATTTAAAAAGAGATAATGCAAATACGCAGGCGGCACAAACGCCTTCACCTAAAGCTGCCAGCGATTCGGTGAGCTTAACACCGCAAGCTAAGCAATTAAAATCGTTACAAGAGAAAGCGCAGCAGTCTTCTGGTTTTGATAGCAACAAAGTTGCTGAGCTTAAAAAAGCGATTACTGAAGGTAATTATCAAATCGACAGTGAGAAGCTTGCCAAAAATCTAGCAGACTTTGAGTTTAACGTTTATGGCTGATCACAATAGTTTAATTACAATTAAACTAAATGAGCAAATTACTTGCTTAACAAAACTGAGCGAGTTACTCACTCAGGAGCTTACAGCGATTGCATCTCGAAGAGGTGAAGGTTTAAAAGAAATTGCCCAACAAAAAATGTCTTTTTTAACCAGTATAAGCACCCTTGATAAAGAACTCAGCAAACTTATTGCCAGTAATGATCAGCAAACAGATGAAAACGCTGACTTAATAAAGCTAACTCGAGAAAAGCTTGAGCAGTGTCAAAAACAAAATGAAGTTAACGCTCATGCAGCGCACCAGGCGCAGTTAAGTGTAAAGCAATTAAAGGGTATTTTAATTGGCGCACCTTCGTCTATGACCTACGATCAAGCCGGTAGCGTAGTTAATACTGACAACAGCATTGTGCGTAACCTAAAAGCCTAAAGAATAATCATAAAAAAATGCCTAAACGATTATTCGTTTAGGCGTTTTTTTATGATTAATAATTTGTCGGTTAGTAATAACTTGTCGCTTAGTAATAAGTGACTTTTTTCACTTCCCGTGGTTTTATCTCACCGATGTACAAGTCGTGTACGCGCTTCATATTAAGCTCAAGCTCAGTAATATACATATCATTAACGGCATAAGTTTTTATAATTTGCGCGCCTTTTATAATACCTTGCACTTTACTCTGTAAATAATCATCTTGGGCAACAGAGCCTGCGACGGTTGTGCCTGCGGTAATTTTTTGCCCGTACACTTGTTCCGTTAGTTCGCGGTATGCTTCTAGCTTGGAGGCTTTAATTGCCATAAGCTGTTTTTGAGTGTCATTACTTCCCGACTGCAAACTAATGGGCGCGTACCCTATTGCTTTTAATACAGGGTAATTATTTGGCTCAACATATTTATATTCAACGTGCTTATCAAATATATTGCTACAACCGCTTAACGTTAAGCAGCCTAATGTGATCATTAATGGCATTACTCGCATCATACAGGGCCTTTAAAAACTAATTAAACTCAGTTATGCACGTTTAATGCCAGTGATACCTATATTCTGTAACAACAAATAATAGTGGTACATTACTTGCTGAGACTCATTAACGCTAACGTTTAATTGGAGTAAGAGTATGAAGTCGTTTTTAAAAGCAGTATTGGCAGGATTAAGCACCACTGCTGTATTAACGTTTTCACCTTTTACCCACGCTCAGTGGTATGAATCTACTGGCCATGCGGTTATTCAAAATAGCGACATTCCCGGTGCAAAGGCCGCTGCAATAAAAGATGCGATTACCCAAGCCCTTGTATTCTCTGGTGCGCGGGTGAGCTCGGTGCAAACGCTTGTTGATGGTGTTTTAACCCAAGATCAGCTAAAAATAAGTAGCCAAGGCGAAATTCAAAAAATAGAGCTTGTCAGTGAAAACCGCAGTAGTGATGAGTTTGCAATTACCTTACGCTTAGATATCTTTGCGCAAACAGAGCAATGTCCACAAAGTAACTTTAATAAGTTTATAGCCGTCACGCAAAGCCAATTAACAAATCGTGAACAAGCGAGAATGGGTCAAATATTTGACATTAACAAAGCAGTCAGTAAAAACATTTATACCTCGTTGCAAAAATCAAAAATGAGTGCAATACCCGTTGCCTATTTCAACAAAGCTATAAAGGTTGATACCTACTTTAATCAGCAGCATGACTATTCAAACAGTCAGTTAGAAGAAATTTCATCACGCAGCAACGCGCAATATGTGCTGTTAAGTCAAATAACCAGTTTATCTACCAGCGATAAACTCAATAGCGACTATGCGTTTTGGCAAGATGAAAGCTATCAGCGCCACTACCAAATAGAGTTTAGCTTATTTAATGGCACCACTTATGAGCCTTTATGGCAAAATAGCTATCAAAGCCAAGCAATTTGGCCATTTGAAAAAACAGCCATTATTGATGTAAATAGTAATCGGTTTTGGCAATCACCTTTTGGCCAAAGCATTAGTGATATAAACCAAACCTTAAGTTACGACCTACAAGCCGCCATGGCCTGCCTACCTACTCAAGGTAAAATAATGCATATGGAAAACAATAAATTAGTGATTAATTTAGGTAAGGCTCATGGCTTAGAAAAAGGCCAACAACTGAGTATTGCCCATCATAATTATTTAACCGACGCACAAGGCAACACTATGCCGCATACCATCACTACACTTAACCGTATACGAATTGAGCAGCTTTATCAGCACAGCGCTATTGCCGTTAGTATTAATGATCAGCCTTTGCCGGGCGTACAAATTAATGACATTGTAGAAATTGCCGAGCAATAGCCGCATGTAAAATGCTAAAGCGCCTCGCTTAGTTTAGCCTTTAAATTAGAGTGGGCGCTTAACCACTGAGCCAATTGCTCAACCCCAGATAAGTGCGGGTAATGCTTTCTGCATGCAAACACAATATTACGTTGTTGATTAGGAAAAATAGGCAAATAATGAATACCCACTCGTGGTATTGCTGCAAGTTTTGGCACAAATGTAATTCCATCATCCATCGCCACCAGCGCTAATAAAGTCTCAAGGCTATTTCCTTGATACTGGCTGGAAACATCGACTCCTGCCGAAAAACAAAACTGCTGGGCTTGATCTTTAAAGCAATGGCCATCACTTAACATTAATAGGTTGCAACCTTGCAGGTCTTGCAGTGCCACTTTTTTATGCTTACACAATACGTTATCGCTTGATACGGCAACTAAAAAGTCTTCTTTATATAAATCAATGGTATGGTAACTTTTAAGTTCAGGTACATCCGCTAAAATTGCAAAGTCGACTTCACCACTTTCTAGCGCAGCTAAAATAGTGGTTGTTTGCATTTCAATAAACGAAAACTGGCTATTTATAAACGCTGCTTTCATTGATGTTAGTAGCGTAGGTAATAAATAAGGCGCAATCGTTGGAATAATACCAATGGTAAGCTTGCCCTGCAGTGGTTCATTAGATGTTGCTGCCAGCTCTTTTAATATTTGTGTTTGCTCTAGAACGACAGCTATTTGTGTCAATAAACGTTCACCTTTGGCAGTTAAGGTAACGTGCTTGGTAGAGCGATCAAAAATAATAACACCCAATTCTTGCTCAAGCTTTTTAATTTGCCCGCTTAAAGTAGGCTGGCTTACAAAACAGGCATCGGCCGCTTTACGAAAATGCTTATAGTGGGCAACCGCTTTGACATACTCTAAATCTTTTAAGTTCATATTCACACCCAACCTGATAGTTTACATCTATCAGTTTAATACAAACAAACGATTGGAACTATATTTAAATACTCGCCATAATGGCTATCAACAAATCAAGAGGAACTAAAAAACATGTTAAACAATATTGAAGGTCAAACAATCCCAAACGTAACATTCGCAACGCGTCAAAACGACGAATGGAAATCAGTGACTACAGACGACATTTTTAAAGGTAAAACGGTTGTTGTATTTTCACTACCAGGTGCATTTACACCTACGTGTTCATCAACGCACTTACCACGCTATAACGAACTAGCTGGCGTACTTAAGCAAAATGGCGTTGATGACATTGTTTGTGTATCAGTAAACGATACGTTTGTAATGAACGCATGGGCTGAACATCAAGAAGCGCAAAACATTACCTTACTACCAGATGGTAACGGTGAATTTACCGACGGCATGGGCATGTTAGTTGATAAAAACGATTTAGGTTTTGGCAAGCGCAGCTGGAGATACTCTATGCTGGTTAAAGATGGCGTAGTAGAGAAAATGTTTATTGAGCCAGATTTACCAGGCGACCCATTTGAAGTATCAGACGCTGACACTATGCTTGATTACATCAACCCAACTCAAGTAAAACCAGAAGCAGTTACTCTATTTACTAAGCCTGGCTGTCCTTTCTGTAAAAAAGCAAAAGAGCTACTTACAGCTAAAGGCTTTGCATTTGAAGAAATCGTAATGGGCGCTGGCGCATCACTTACCAGCCTTAAAGCGGTATCGGGCCGTGAAACCGTACCACAAGTATTTATTGGCGGTAAGCACATTGGTGGCTCAGACGACCTAGAAAAATACTTTGCTTAATTAAGTAAATAAAACAGGGGCTGCAACGCCCCTGTTTACTAAAGGATAAACACTATGAAAGAATTGCAAACCGACGTTGTTGTTATAGGTGCAGGTACCGCTGGTTTAAGTGCCTATCGTAATGCTAAACAATTTACTCAAAACGTACTTATGATTGAATCTGGCCCATACGGTACAACCTGCGCACGTGTTGGTTGCATGCCAAGTAAATTATTGATTGCCGCAGCAGAAGCCGCCCATTCAATAGAAATGGCCTCTGCCTTTGGTGTTCACAGCTCAAAACCGGTTATTGACGGTAAAGCCGTTATGGCACGAGTAAAAAGTGAGCGCGATCGCTTTGCAGGATTCGTAGTAGAAGCGGTAGATGAAATACCTAGCGAAGATAAAATTCGTGGCTATGCACAATTTTTAGACGCCAACCGCGTACAAATAGACGACCACACCATTATAACTGCCAAACGCTTTGTAATTGCAACGGGTTCACGCCCTTCTTACCCAGGCGTATTTAATAACTTTGGCGACCGACTGATTATAAATGACGATGTATTCGACTGGGATGATTTACCAGAATCAGTAGCCGTATTTGGCCCAGGTGTTATAGGCCTTGAAATTGGCCAAGCGTTACACAGATTGGGTGTAAAGGTAAAACTATTTGGTGTAGGTGGTGCCATAGGTCCATTAACCGACCCAGTAGTTAAAGATTACGCTAATACCGTATTTGCAGAAGAATTTTATGTTGATACCGACTCAAACGTATCCGACATGAAAAAAGTTGGTAATAAAGCAGAGCTCACCTACACCAACAAACAAGGCATTAAACACACTGAACAATTTGACTACGTGCTGGCTGCAACAGGGCGAGTACCAAACACAGATAAACTAGGGTTAGAAAACACCGGCATAGACCTCGATGAACGTGGCGTACCAACGGCCGATGCCCATACTATGCAATGTGGCGACTCACACATATTTATAGCCGGTGATGCCAGTAACATGATCCCACTGCTTCACGAAGCATCTGATCAAGGAACAATCGCAGGGCAAAACGCAGGCCGTTATCCTCAAGTGCGTGCTGGTTTACGTAGAGCTAAAATTGCCGCTGTGTTTAGCGACCCACAAATAGCCATGGTTGGTGAAAGCTTTAAAGAAATTAGCGAACGATTAGGAAGCTGTGACTGCTTTGAAATAGGCGAAGTCAGCTTTGAAAACCAAGGCCGTAGCCGCGTTATGCTAAAAAACAAAGGGCACATGCGTGTGTATGCCGAGCACGGTACCGGCTTATTTTTAGGTGCTGAATTTATTGGCCCACAAGCAGAGCACATAGCACACTTACTTGCATGGGCTGTACAAAACAAAATGACTGTACCACAAATGCTAGATATGCCTTTTTATCACCCTGTTATTGAAGAAGGTCTACGCACTGCACTGCGTGATTTAAACGCTAAATTAAAATTTGGCCCAGACATTCTTAACCATTGTATGGAATGTGGCCCAGGCGCATAACACATCACTAATACACACTTGCTACTCAAAGCCAAAACCATTGTTTTGGCTTTTTTTATGTTAAAAACTGGTATATAAAATGGAGTTTAAACTGCTACACTCAGATTAATAAACAAACAAAAATGGACCGAAAATGAGCAATAATAAATATAGACTTGTCACTCGAAGCGATTTTGACGGCCTAGTGTGTGCCGTATTACTAAAAGATTTAGATTTAATCGACGATATTTTATTTGTGCATCCAAAAGACATGCAAGACGGTAAAATAGCCATTACCAGCAACGACATTACCACTAACCTCCCCTATGTTGCCGGTTGTCATATTGCATTTGATCATCACTTGAGTGAAACCGTTCGTAACGCAAGCGATATAAAAAACCACATTATTGACCCAGATGCGCCCTCTGCAGCACGCGTTGTATACGACTATTATGGCGGTGCAGAGAAATTCCCTAATATTTCAACTGACATGATGGAAGCGGTCGATAAAGGGGATTCTGCACAATTTTCAAAAGACGAAATTTTAAACCCAACAGACTGGGTACTGATGAACTTTATTATGGATGCGCGCACAGGACTTGGCCGTTTTCGTGAATTCAAAATTTCTAATTACCAGTTAATGATGAAGTTAATTGACGCCTGTAAAGATCACAGCATAGAACAAATACTAGCAATGGAAGATGTTGCCGAGCGTGTTGCGTTATACCACGAGCACAACGCACAAGCTAAAGAGCAAATAGACCGCTGTTCATCAATACACGACAACTTAGTGGTACTCAATTTAACCGAAGAAGAAACCATTTACGCCACTAACCGCTTTGTTATTTACGCCATGTTCCCCGAGTGTAATATTTCAATTCATAAAATGTGGGGGCTTAAAAAGCAAAACGTGGTGTACGCCATTGGTAAATCAATCACCAACCGCAGCTCAAATACTAATGTTGGCGAGTTATGCCTTAAATACGGCGGCGGCGGCCATTTAAATGCCGGTACTTGCCAAGTAGACACTGACAAAGCCGAAGAAGTATTGAGTGAGCTGATTGCTACGATTACCAGTGATGGCTGAGTTATAGCCACGAGGTTCGGGGTTCGGGGTTCGGCAAAGTATTTTATAAAGCGGGCTAATTGATAGCTCGCTTTTTTATTATGAAAAATTTAATGGAGGGCTTCTTTGAGAGAAATATAGTCATTCGGGTGAGTCATCATTAACTTAGTAAGAATAGGAGGAAACTTTCCTATTTTTACATGTTTATATAAGTTACATAAGGCATAATATTTATAGCTGGCAATAGCTTACACTATTTGCTATTAATACAAGTTCATAAAATAAGGATGTTTTCGCGCTAAAGTAGGGGAAGTGTTCTCTGATAAAGCTGTTATGTTTCAAGGAGAGTTTGTGAGTCAATATGAAATAATAAGCACTTCAATTGCTTTAATTGCTTTAATTGCAGTATGTGTTTCTTTTATGGCAATAGTACGAACTCGTAAACTATCAGAAAAACAATTAGCGTTTGAAAAAACAAATGCTAAGTTGTCTGCTCTAGCTATTCTAGTTTCAGAATATAAATCTTAAGCAGAATCAATTAGAGTTGCGTTAAATGATGGCACTATCGAGATAGAAAACCTATCTAGAATTGGTATGGAAAACGCTTTAGATGAAGTTCTCGACAAACAATATAAAGCTATTGAGGATATAGAAAAAATACTAATTACTCATCAAGCAACTGAAACATAACAAGCGAATAAGTCAGGACTAAAAACTGTTGGCTTTTGCTCCTGCCTCGCTTATTTTAGTCAACCATTTTTAGCCCATGATTATGGGCGTTACCAATCTAAACTGTTGGCACTCAGCCGATAGTCGTTATAGAGTGGTTTAACTTACAGTGTAAAGCAGTTGTTTCTGGTAGATTCATCATTTTTGTCGGATGGCGTGGCTCCGCCACTTATCCGACCTACGTCAAAATGTAGGTTGGTTAAGCCGAAGGCGCCACCCAACAGGCTTTCAAATTCACTTTTCATCCGCACATGGCACATAGCTGACATTGCTACAAATATACTACATAGAGTTGGGATAGGAATAGAGAGAAAAAATAACCCATTGATTTAATTGGTAGCCCCTGCAGGAATCGAACCTGCAACTGCCCCTTAGGAGGGGGCCGTTATATCCATTTAACTAAGAGGCCACGCTGGGTGCTAAGTACTAGGTGTTTGGAAATTATAACGGCATCTGGTTTTTTATATCAAGCATCAAATTAAGTTAATTGCTTGATAAATATATATCTTCTTTATTTAATACGTAAAGCGGTATAAATGTTCGGCTGCTGGCTGCTAAACGTTTGCTTTGAATATCAATAACGCGTGCGTTTATTTCTACCCCGTCCTCTCTATAAATAAGGGTGCCTGACAATACATGGCTGGCTATACTGGTACCAGCAAGTTTGCGAGTGTTTCGTGTAAAGGCAAAATCGCCTTGCTTATTTACGGTAATTAAATTGGCTGTTTTAAAATCAACGGCGCTATAACCAAACTTTTGTAGCTGATGTATAAAGGTTTCTGATAACTGATTACCTAACTGGCTTGCTGTAGTTAAACTTGCGTCTAAATCAACGAACGACGTAACCGCAATCGCTGCATCTTGAGGGGCTACTTGCATGGTGTCGGTTAAATCAAGTGCCATTTGCTCAACGTAATTAACTAAGCTTTTGTGGTGCTTGTTTGGATTAAATTGCGTTGTATCAGCATATTGCTCTTGCTCGTCATTGCGCTGCATTTGCGCCATGATCTGGTTAAAATCAAGATCACTTACCACTGTTTGCTCTGGCTCAGATTTGGCGGGTTCGGCCATGCTAGATTCACCAAGTAAATTACAGCCTGAAAGTAATAATGATAATGCACTTATGCTAATTAAAGCTGAGCGCTTAGCTAAGTTAGCCATGATAAACCTCACTTACTCGCTTGTTTTAGCATGATGCCATCAGCACTGTTACTGCTATTTAACGCGTCGATCACTGATTGCGGAATAAAGCCCTGTGCAGAGCCTACAACCGCTTTACTCGCTAAACCAACAATACGTGCGTTTACTAGTATGCCACCTTGGTGGTTTACTAGCGTGCCGGCTAATACGTAACTAAAATTTTGTTCTTGGTTAAGCTCTAAGTAGTCGCGACTAAAAACAAAATCGCCGCCAGGTGTTACACGCATATAATCGGTGGTTTTAAAATCGATTACCGGTACACCAAAATTATGCAGCTCATGCATAAAGCTCTCTGCTATTTGGTTACCCACTAAGTCAGCATTGTTGTAGTCACGGTCTAAAAAAACAAAGCTTGATACCGCTAATGGCGTTTTAGTATTTACGTACTGTAAATTTTCAGCCATGTCTTGCATGATGCCACGCACATAATGATTAATATTTTTACGTGTTGGCGTGTTAACTTGTTTGTTTTTATTCATCACTGCTGTTTTATTTTGATACAGCGAGTCGCTTTGTGTAGGTGCGGCTACAGGGCGTTGCTCAAAAAACATAGGCGCATCGTCGGTAATTTGTGTGTCACTATGGTTTGTCATTTGTGAACAACCAAAGCCTAGTGGCAAACATAAAGTTAATAGTAGGCGTTTCATGTGTGCTCCTAATTAATATTCACTGCGGTAAATATAGTCACCGCGCTGCTGTATTTTTTCATTGCTCCACATCACATTGATGGGAATTTCAGTACTGCCGGCAGATACAACTTGGTTGGTTTGCATATTTACCATTCGTGCATTAACAATATAAGCATGCTCTTGGCGAGTTAAAGTACCGGTGATGACAAAGTCAATAATCTGACGCTGCTTTAAGTTGCCAGTATTGCGGCTAAGTACTGAGTCTGCACTCGCTGATAAGTTAAGTTGGTTTTCAAGCCGATATTCAACCGTGTTATAACCTAATTGGGTGAACTGGGTTATTAAGCTTTCCTGAATCTGCTGGCTAAGCCCTGCCCCCTGCCCTTGAGCAACGTGAGAATCTAGGGCATCTGCTAAATAAAAGCTACTGACCGCAATTGAAGCAGTGCTTTTAAAAGGCTCTTTAATATGGCTAAGCTGGGCACTTAAGCTACTTACGTACTGGTTCACCGTATAAGGTGCCATAACCGCTTTAGGCGCATCAGTGCTTATACTCGGCTTTGGCTGAGGTGTTAAACTACAGCCCGCTAAATTTAATAATAGTAAGGGTAACAAAAGGCGCATAGTTGCCATCCTCTAAAAACATAATAACAACAAAGCAATTATTATGCCGAATACCCTTGTCACATATTTATTTTAAAGGCTGCTGGGTGTAATGACTCACAATGCAGTTGATTTGGCGCTGTTTAAGTTTATCGCAATCAGCAGCCGCATTCGCTTGTTCCTGATAAGCCCCAAGCTTTAAACGGTAGTAAGTTATGCCACTCACGTTGATAGTTTCTACATTCGCCACAAATTCCCCCTCAAATAACGAAGATGCGCTGGCTTTTATTTCATTTAAACTTTGGCTAAGTCGGTCTTTGTCGGTAACGGCTGCAACTTGGAGGGCAAACAGCGCTTTAACGGCTTGTTTTTCATCAGCTGCTGCATTCGTTGCCATTTGAGCTTTTTGTGCTACTTTTGGTGATACCGTTTCAGCTGAAGCTTTAGCTGTTGGTACTACAGGCGTATTTGTTGATGCGGTGTCTTGATTTGCCACCGCATTTAATTGGCTTATTAATAGCTTTAAGTCTTGTTCAATAACTAATAGACGCTCAACACCTGCTTTGGCTGCTTGCCACTGTTGAGACGATGCTTTTAGCTGCGCTAACTCCTCATCAGAAAGGCTTGCACTGGCTTGTTTAGGCTGAGGCGACTCTACTGTTGTTTTGGGACTGCTGCATCCAGATATAAAAAGAGCACCAATACAGGCGATGAGTATTGAATAGCGTTTATATAAATTAGCATGTTGCATGGTTAAACCTTATTGTTATTAGTGGCTAATAAGTTGCGCTTGGACTTGGCAGTTCAAGCCTTTCACTTTTAATTCTGCGCATACTTGTTCAAGCTCTCCTTGGGCAGACTCGGCATAAGCGACGGCTAAAATATACCGTTTTTGTTTATCGTCTTTAATATAAAAAGCATCACGCTTTGATTGCTCATTTAAATGACGTTTAATTAATTGATAATACGCTTTCATAATCGGCAATGATGAAAACCCACCCGCATTGGCAATATACGCTGGCGTTTGTGTTTTTTCTTTCAGTTCAAAGTCAACGCCCATTACTACTTCACCTTGCGCTGGTAAATTCACCATTACTTGTTGCGTATCTTTTAAGGACTTACGTTGCTTAAACTCATCATCTATAACCGCTTTATATTCGCCAGGGCGTAAATCGGTAAACAAATAATAGCCATCATAGGCAGCTTGAGTTTGCGCCACTTGCTTACCTTGTTTATCGAGTAATTTAACGGTAGCAAAAGGCTGCACTTCACTGCTGCCTTGCTCATCTCGTTTGTAAACAGTTCCCTCCAATTCACTACTGTGATTAAGCGGTATTTCCATATATTCAACAAAACCGGCACGCGGTGTAATTGAAAAGCCATCGTTGGCGGCAACTAAAAAAGGATCGTTAATAGTGCCAGGCTCAATCACTATGTCGGTGGTTAAGTTAGCCGACATACCCGATAATAAAGCCATGCCGTTTTTATCAGTAACAGCTCTTCGATAGTTTTGTAGCCCTTTAACTTTTACGCCTTCTAAATTTTGCTCACCATCGTCATAAATACCATTATTATTTTCATCAAGGTAAACATGCACTATTAGCGAACCCGACTGCACTAAGCTGCGCCTGTTTATAAAGTAGTCATTATTTTTACTGTTAAACCCTAAGCTAAAGCGTCCAAATAAGCCAATGCGCCAATTGTCATTAGTGTCGTAATTAACCTTGCTATTTAAACTAAATAAATCTGTTTGCCAGTTTAGTCCTAGCTCAGCAAACTTAATCTCAGTTTGTAATGCATGCGTAAGCTTTAGCTCTGCTTGTAAATTTGATGTAAGTGAGCGGCTAAACTCGGTTTCATAGCTGGTAATTTCGCTAGTCGGCTCTAAAGAATAGTTGATGTTAAAACGCGTTCCCAAACGCCCAAAGCGTTTTTGTAAACGACTAGTGCCAGAAAAAAGATTGTTGTCGCTCCATTGTAGATTATTATTAAATGCATATCCGCCAGCGGTATAATTTAAAATATTACCAAACCTCACTATGCTATCTCTAACATCGCTATTGATGTAACTCGCGGTGTTTTGATAACTTAATCGACCATAACTATTTTCCATTAAGTTACCTGAAAAAAACAATTCGTAATTTTCTGTGTCATTAAATACATTATTATTTTGCTGAACTTGGCCTTGTAGTTCAGAGGCTTTGCGGAGGCTGAACCTTACTGACTGTCCTAAAATTTCAGAGCGCGTAGAAAGCTTTAATTCTTTTTCTTCAAGGGTATTTTGTTCATAATCTAAATTAATGAGCACTTTGTTGAGTACACTTAAGTTAGAGCCAAATGCATAGTTAGTTAGGTTTTCTGCATCATCACTTTTTAGTGCAGAAACTCCCGTATAAACAGAGAAGTAATCAGTTATGCCTTTTTCGTAGCGCCCTGATAAAAGCCAACCTTCTTCACCTGCTATGGTATTGCCAGAATTTAATAACTGCTCTCCTTGCTGAGTAAGTGATAGTTCATAAAAACCATCTCCCCTTTCTAAGCTATTACCATCAATGAGGTATTCTTCAACTTTACGCTCCACCTCTCCTTGTGGGCCATAAAATATGAGCTCAAAAGTGTTAGCACCAAATAATAAGTCAACATTTTCAAATAGATAGCGCCCATCAGGTAAGCTAAGCTGCTGATCGATCAAAATATTATTTCGATATAACTCTACATCCCAACCAGCTTGCACTGCTCCCGTTAAAGTTATTTGATTGCTGTTTATTTCTTTGTAAAGCGGTTTATTATTTACTTTAACGCCGCGCGCATAATTGCTTTTAAAGCGAGTGCCAATTTGTGTTGCAAGTACATCACCAAACTCAATACTTGTCGCGTTGAGTGGGCCAAGTAAATTACCTTCAGCGTTTTCCCGGTTAAATGAAAGCCGTGAATCTTTTAATAAATCGCCATTGCTACCGGCTAAATAGTATTCGCTGTTAAAGTAGGCCAAATCTTGCGAACCTAATATGGCATAGTTTAATGTGTTGTCATTATTTGTTGCTGTGTAGCTTAGTTGTACATCAGCCACAGGTGACGACATTGCTTGATAAGGACTTGGTTTCCACGGTAGTGTGGGCGTTTTATCGGGTGAACTTGTGTATAAGGTACGCTGTTGCCGCTGTAGTTTTTTTTCTATGGGGAGGGTTACAGTTGGTGATAAACCTAATTTTAAGGAGCTATAATTAGCAATCATTCCTAATCCAAACCAGCGGTTTAACACTTCTATATCTATAAATATATCACCGGCATCTATATAGTAATCGGATTCATTAAGGCGCTGTTTTTCTGTGCTTAACTGCACAGTTTTATTATTAATATTTAAATTAAAAATGTTATTCGGCGAAATATACCACCCTTGTGCCATTAACGAATCGCGATCAACATTAACAGCAAAATTAAGTAACTCAAATAAACTACTTAGTTCAATCCATGCACCATTTTCATTTTTAATCGCAATTATCTCGCCTAAGTAATATTTATCCAAGTAAGTTGAAAAAAACAGTAGCTCACCAACAGGAATGCCTATGAGGTTTTGGTCTGTTGTTGCTGATGATGTATTACTTAACGAACCACTGGTATCGTTAAAAGCATCAATTACAACAATTTTGTCCGATGAAATATCTTTTGTTGTATCAGAATTACCTTGCTTTTCCCTTAAGCTTTGCCATTTTTTTTCAATATTAAAAAGCGTGTTGTAAACAGCCTCATTATTTTGCTGCGCAGCAAACACACTAAAGCCCAATATCCATAAAGGTATTAGGCTTGCGTAAAAAACGGAGCGAGTAAGTAAGGTCAGTTTAGTAATCCTACTGAGTTTGTATTAATAGACACTGTTTTTTCTGCAAATATTGTATTGCGATATTCTTTTAGCCCTGTATAAACTATTCGTAATTTACCTGGCCCTGTAATTGCGTTGTTTTCAAAAAAATTGAGCGTGAGTTCTGGCTGCAACACCTCAGGATAAATACTTAAGCTACCAACCATCGCCACTTTTACTTCTTTATCGCTGTTGTTTGCTTTGTAAAAAGCTTCAATATTACCGAAGGTACTGTACTCACCTTTTCTTTGCATTGAAACATGTAATGATTTTTTTCCTTGGTCATTACTTAGTGCAATGCTTTTTATGTCAACCTCCGGTAATTTTGACCCTTGGCGCAAAAGTACAGGAATCGAATAACTCAAAATAAGATCAATTTTAATGCCTATTGCCTGTGTGGCTTTTTTGTTTTCATTTGGTAGGGCTTGAAACAATAAGTGAGAGCGATACTCCTGCTCTGCTAAGTTTTGTGGCCTTCTTAGCACTAATTTTACTATTTGCCTTTCTCCTGGTGCTAAGCGCACTTGCGATGGGCTCATACGCACCATATTGCTCAGTGCAGTTGGGTGAGCTATACCCTCTTCTAACCTTGTATATCCACCTGCAGGTTTAGCTATTTTTTCTTCCCAGGCAAGACGATAAGTTTTATATTCTTTACTATTGTTAATAACAACGACCTGAGCAACTCGTTGACGTTCATCGAATGCAATTCGTGTAGGTGATATAAGTAAGTTAGCGTGTGTATAAAAGCTATAAAATAATGAAGTAAAACACACACTGAAAATAAAAGATTTCCATAAATTCATTGTTGTAATTCTCTTAGTAAGCAATAGTAATTTCAATTGTTGTACTGTATCTATCATCTAAATAAGGTTGGCCATTTCCACTCGTGTTTAACTGACCACCTATTTTTACAGTCGCCATACCATAGGCGTTTGTAGTAACAACAGTATTGGAATAGCTAATATTTGATAGCGTAAATGCATTGCCGCCATTTACACGAGACAACGCAGTAAACACACCCGCATCGCTAAAGCTTATTTGAACGCCAGCACCTAAACCTTCAAGTAATAACTCTGCAGGATGACCACTTTGCATTAAATAAATACTGTTGCTGGTACTTCCACCGTTAGGGAGGAGTGTTATTGACCTGATGCTTGTATTGTCAGGAATGACTATAGTCCCAAAATTAAGAGGCTCAAGAACGGTTACTTGAGCTAAACTATTAGCGCAATAAAAAATACATGCAAATAATATATGTTTATTCATAAAAATACCTGCCTATTTAATAAGGCAGGTAGACACCTATTAATAATCGAGTGTTAATGCAAATGTACCTCTGTACTCACCATCAATATAAGCACTTGTAGTTACAGCGGCATCTGTGGTTAGCGTAGCACCCATGTTAAAAGTAGCTGCTCCGGTTGCGTCAACTTGAAGAGTAGTCGTGAATAAAGCACCAGTACCCGCACCACCGGTTAATAACCAAAAGGTAGGTGTACCTATCGTAAATTTAGGAGTACCTGGAGGCGCAGTAACCGCATTAACATTGCCAGTTATTCCTGAAGAGTCAAGAGTTAGAGTTCCAAAAGGAGCAACACCTGAGACAGAAAATAATGCTCGTTCTCCACGAACTAATTCAGCAATTGACGCGTTAGTTCCATCTGTAGCCACTGGATCTGCACCAGGATTTGCAGGCATAACGATTGTAGCAGTTGTGGTACCAGCAGGATCTGCAGTCGCGCGAATAGTACCAAAGTTTAAACCAGCATCATTGGTAAAGGTAAATGCATTTTGCACAGTTACGCTTGCTTGGACATCTGCACTTTCTAAAGCAGTTGCATTAAAAGCGAATAACGATACTGATGCAGCCAACGCTGCTTTAGTAAATATTTTGTTCATAGTTTTCCCTTAGATATAAGTTGTTAACCTTTTGTTCAGGTTAATTTAAGTATCGGCCAAAATCACTAAAAAGTTAGAAAAATATTTACTTTATTTTGATTTATAATAACAGGATGCAAAAATAAGCGAAAAAAACCTTAAACATCCTCTGAAAATGCCGCTAAGGTACATTTATTACCCATCTTATAAAAAAACAAACACAACTGCGCCGCCTGTTGTTGATTTTTTAGCGGGCCTGCTACAACACTATAAAAGGTACTTGATTCTTTTTGTTGCTCATTAATGCGGTATTGCAAAATACTGTTTAATTGAGGGTATTGCTCTTTTAGCCGCTCCACTTGCCTTTTGGCCCCATTAGAAATTAAATAGCGACCAATTTGCACACCGTAAATCCCTTCGTTTGTACTGGTAGTATTATCAGCTAAAGCGGTTTCTGATGAGGGTTGTAAAGGTTGCTTAGAGCCATATTCAACACGTTTTACCTTCTCTTTCATCGGCTCTGGTACGGTATCAATATCTGTTTGAGCAGAAAGAGCTTGAATCAATAACGATAAGTCTTCTTCCATGGTGCTTAAGCGCGCTATTTGCTCTTTGTTGTTATCCCATTGCTCTAGGTAAGGTTTTATATCTTTTTCACGCACAAGCTTGTCGCTTTGTGAATCTGAGGGCATTAGCTGGTTGCTGCAACCAGCTAATGCAAATGGTATTAATAATGTTATTAAATGAAGTTTCACTTTAGGCACCCATTACAAAAGACTAGCTATCTAAAGCTATTATGCAATAAAAGCGCCAAGTAATACTGTTTTATAACCTGATTGGTCCGTCAGTGTAGTTACTCACAAAACAGTCAACTTTATAAAATTTAAATACTTCGCAATCATCCTCTGCACTTTTAAAGTTAAAATACTCACCTAATTTTAGTCGATAATAGGTTTTGTTATTAACCTTTGCTTTTTCAATATTTGTCGTGATTTTGTCCTTAAACAAAGGCGCTGCTTTTTTGTTAATTTGCTTCCATTCTTTAGCAACACTCTCTTGTGAATCGAGTGACGCAACCTGCAATGCAAATACTTTTTTGTTGGTATCAACCATTGCCACTTTTGTTAGCTTCGATGTTTGAGGGAATACTTTTTTCTTCACGATTGAGTTCGTTGCTTTCACAGGCAAACTAACAGCGCGCTTACTGTAGCTTTTTGAAGGGGCTGTAATCATTTTTGTAGGCACGCTAGCATAGCGACTACTGTGTCGCTGATTGTATGGAGCGTCCCCTTTAGAGGATTTTGCGTAGCGATTACTATACCTTTGCCTTGGTCGTTCAACTTTATCTGAGGTGCTTGCGTAATTATTACCATACCTAAGATTTGGCGGCGCCTTTGTGTTTATTACTGAGCGAGCATAACGATTGCTAACAGCCTGATTAGATTGCGCTATTGCTTTACTGTTAATAATATCCAGGTTATCAACTAAATATGTGAGCTCACGTTCTAACTTTAATAGCCGCTCTATGCCAGAGCGTGCTTGCTGCCATTGCAAGGCGGCATCTTTTAGTTGAGCAAGCTCAAGTGCAGTGATAGTTACATATTCAGGTGAATCTTTAACTTGTTCATTTAATGATGTTTTATCAGGCGATATCGTACAACCAGTACTTAATAACAACAGTAATACGACTAACAGATATCGGTGATACTTTTTGCTGTATTCACACATTGATTGTTTCTCTTTCAATAGTTTAGACCGCTCAATTAAGTCAATTTTCAATTGAATCAATAAAGCACGTTAACAACAAAACAACTTGGGTTAACATAAAGATTACAACACAATGTTAAATATGTCTGTATAACTGCAAAAATAGTGATAATTTAAAATACTAAAAAAGCTATTTTACAATCAAAAAAAGCGCCATATAGGCGCTTCTAATAATGATAAGTTTATTTAAATTAACGTTTTAATAAACGTTTTAAGCTCACCGGCGAATTCATCACGACGAAGAGCAAATTCAATGGTTGCTTTTAAATAACCAATTTTACTGCCACAATCATGGCTTCGGCCTTTCATTGCGTAGGCATCTACTTTTTCATCTTGCATAAGCATGGCTATTGCATCTGTTAGCTGAATTTCATCACCAGCACCTTGAGGGGTTTTAGCCAGTAATGGCCAAATATTTTTACTCAACACGTAACGACCAACCACAGCAAGGTTTGAAGGTGCCTCGTCAACGGGTGGTTTTTCTACCATGCTTTGAATGGGTGAGCTTTCACCTTGGTTTAACTCAACATCACCTAAATCCACAACACCAAATTTATCTACGTCATCTTTAGGGACTGGCTCAACCATAATTTGACTGTGTTTAGTTTGCTCAAAGCGAGTAATCATTTCAGCTAAGTTGTCTTTTGTTAGGTCACTTTCTACATCATCAATAATAACGTCGGGTAAAATAACCACAAAAGGTTCATTGCCAATAATAGGAGCGGCACAGTTAATAGCATGACCTAGGCCTTTTGCTTCACCTTGACGTACATGAATAATGGTCACATCTTTAGGGCAAATAGACTGTATTTCGGCAAGTAATTGCCGCTTTACACGTTTCTCTAACGTTGCCTCTAGTTCAAAGCTGGTATCAAAATGGTTTTCAATCGAGTTTTTACTCGAATGCGTTACTAGCACTATCTCTTTGATACCAGCGGCAACCGCTTCGCTAACAACGTATTGAATGAGTGGACGGTCTACAACGGGCAGCATTTCTTTTGGAATTGCTTTAGTTGCCGGTAACATACGTGTTCCAAGGCCGGCTACGGGGATCACTGCTTTCATTATGCTCTCCTTATTTTTTAAACTGAAAATGGGTATTGAATAGCCTCGTGGCATTGATAACCAACCACCTCAAAATCATCACGTGTTACCCATGTTTCTATATCTTCGAGCGACTTAATCTCTGGGTTAATTTTTAATTGAGGAGAAGCAAATGGCTCGCGCTTTAATTGCACATCTCGCATTAAATCTAGCTGATTTTCGTAAATGTGGGCATTGGTGATTTTATGATATGCCTTACCTGCTTTGTGGCCAGTAATTTGTGCAACCAGTGCCAATAAAACAAAACATTGAATTTGATTAAAGTTTAGCCCTAACGGTACATCACAACTTCGTTGGTACGAGGTTAAATACAGGGTATCGCCTAGTAATGAAAAGGTATGCGTATGCATGCATGGGCGCAAGCAGCCAAGCTCAAACTCACCTGGGTTGTAAAAGGTAATAATTTCGCCGCGATCATCAATGCCATTTTTTAAATTATTGATGACCTTTGCAAGTTGATCCAGTGTTGAACCATCAGGGCGTTGCCAGCCTCGTCCTTGCACGCCATAAACGCGCCCCATATCATCCTCACCTTTACGATTAGGATTATTGAGCCAGGCACTATTTTCATTGGCGTTAGCATCCCAGGTTTTACAACCTATATTGCGAAACTGCTCAGCACTGTCATAGCCTCTTAAATAACCTAATAATTCAGCAATAGCCGCTTTGTAATAGCTTTTTCTCGTGGTGATCATTGGGAACTGATTATTAGCCACATCGTATTCTAAATCAGCGTTTATAACCGTTAAACAACGTGTACCGGTACGCTTGTTTTCAACCCATTTTCCTTGGTCAACAATGCGCTGACATAATTCTAAATATTGTTTCATCTAACTTCTTCTTTTAAGCTTTTGCCGCTGTTTTTGATTGTGGTTGTTTATAGGCCCAAATAAGTAAGCCTAACCCGCCAATTATCATTGGTAACGATAGAATTTGCCCCATAGAGATAAAGTCGGCAAATAACCCCAATTGCGCATCTGGTTGGCGAAAATATTCAATACAAAATCTAAATACGCCGTAACCCAGTAAAAACAAACCCGACACACTTCCCGCAGGACGTGGACGCTTAATAAACCACAATAATATGACAAACAATACAAGCCCTTCAAAAAAAGCTTCGTAAAGTTGTGAAGGGTGGCGTGCAAGCGGGCCTCCAGTTGGAAACACCATTGCCCACGGAACATCAGTGGTACGCCCCCATAATTCGCCATTAATAAAGTTACCTATACGCCCAGCCAGTAAACCAACAGGCACTAAAGGTGCTACAAAATCACCGACTTGTAATAACGATTTTTTACGCTTGTAAGCAAAAATAGCAATTGCAGTGATCACCCCCAGTGTCCCACCATGAAACGACATGCCACCTTGATCTATTCTAAACAAATATAAGGGGTTTTCGATAAAATAGCTAAATTGATAAAACAGAACATAACCAATACGCCCACCTAATATAACGCCCAGCATGCCGTAAAAGAGTAAATCGCTGACTTCGTCTTTAGTCCAACCTGAACCGGACTTACTAGCTTGGCGATTCGCAAACCACATCGCAAACGCAAAACCAATTAAGTACATTAATCCATACCAACGAACGCTAAGTGGCCCAATAGAAAAAATTATTGGATCAATTTGAGGAAACTCCAGTGCCATAAAAATAAACCTTTAGCTAAAAACCATTTTAATAGCGATGATAACAAGTAACATCGCGAAAACTTTCTTAATTGTATTCACAGGTAAGTAATGCGTTGCTTTGGCGCCTATTGGCGCTATAAACCATGAGGTAACAACAATCCCTAACAATGCAGGTAAATAAACAAATCCCATAAAACCATGCGCTAAGTCAGTTACTTGCCAACCGGCGCTGACATAACCAATAGAGCCAAAAAAGGCAATTACAATACCACATGCAGCAGCGCAACCAATTGCCTTTTTAATATCAACCGAAAAATAGTGCAACATAGGCACAAGTAATGCGCCACCGCCAATCCCAATCAACCCAGATAGTGCCCCCATTATCGCACTAATACTTCCTAGCACGGGGCCTGCAGGCATCGGGTGACCTACGCTCACTTTATTACGGGCAGAAAGCACCATTCTCATAGCAATAAAAACCACACTCACTGCGAACACGGTTCGTAACATTTTCTCAGGTATAAAGCTGGCAGCAAAGCCGCTAATCAAGGCGCCAATGGCCACACCCGACATTACCCAAGGGGCAATTTTCCAAGGCACATTATCATTTTTATGATGAGCTAACGCTGAAGAAGTCGAGGTAAATAAAATAGAGGCTAAAGATGTCGCAATAGCGATAACTAATACATGATCGGCAGCGGCCACATTAAAACCCAGTAACAAGCTCGTTAGCACCGGCACAATGATTAAACCACCGCCTATGCCTAGAAGTCCTGCTAAAAAACCAACAATGCAACCTAATAACGCACAACTTGCAACTAGAAGTCCTAGTTCATACATAGTTATCTCTAATACATTTAAGAATATGTATATTTTAATTGATTATATAAACAATAACAGCTCTATCATTTAGGTGTATAAAATAAATTACCTAGCTGATGCTCTATCATAAAATTACGGGTTAAACGCAACACTTGTTTAGCATTGGGCTGTGCTAAACACTCGCTCAGTAATTGTTCCATGTCACTAACATTTAAGCGCCTAAGCACCCATTTCACTTTATTTAACGACGATAAGTTCATACTTAAACGTCTATAGCCCATGGCAATAAGTAATATTGCTCCCTCGGGATCGCCGCCAAGCTCACCACATAAACTAAAGGGCAATTCATAGTGCTCACATTCGCTGGCAATATTATTTAATACACGTAACACAGCTGGATGATAAGGATTGAATAAATCGGCCACACGGGCATTTGCTCTATCTACCGCTAATAAATACTGAGTTAAATCGTTACTACCCACTGAGCAAAAATCGACTTTTCTAGACCACTCTGGCAGCATAAATACACTTGAAGGTACCTCAAGCATAATGCCAATATCTGGCTTTTCTATTAGTTGCTCAGGAAATGTTTCGCTTAACTCATAATAGGCTTGGTTATACAATGCCAGCGACTCTTCAACTTCATCAGTGCCACTGATCATAGGCAGCATTATTTTTAAATTACCTAAGCCAATATTGGCTTTAAGCATGGCTTTGAGCTGATCTAAAAAAAGCTCGGGATGATCTAGGCTAATTCTAATACCACGCCATCCTAAAAACGGGTTTTCTTCGGTAATATTAAAATAATCTAAAACTTTGTCGCCACCAATATCTAACGTTCGCATAACTACGGGGTTAGGATAATAGCTACTGAGTACTTCTCGATACCATTTTTCTTGTTCTTGCTGCGATGGAAACTGCCCTTTTTGCATAAACCACGCTTCGGTTCTGTAAAGACCAACACCATCACAAATATGGGCACTATTTTGTTGCGTATTAAGTTCAAGCCCAGCGTTGAGCAATAAACTAATATGCTCCCCGTCCATGGTAATTGCAGGCAGTGATTGCTCTTCTAAAAAACGATTATTGAGTAAGTTATCTTGATGTTGTAACTCGGTATACTCATCAATAAGCATTTGCGAAGGCGAAATATATAAACGCCCAGCAAAAGCATCTAAAATCATTTCTTTGTTATCAAACTGCAATAACGGTAAATCTTCAATACCCCAAATTGCAGGCACCCCCATTGCTCGCGTTAAAATAGAGGCATGGCTATTAGCTGAACCATTAATGCTTACCACACCTGCTAAACGCTCATTTGGCACTTCGGCCAACATCGCAGGAGTTAATGTATGAGCGATGAGGATTGTGTTTTCAGGGTAGTCTTTTATTGCATGCTCTGTGTTCACTAAGTGATGAAGCACCCGTAAGCCAATGTCTTTAACATCAACCGCACGCTCTTTAATATAAGGGTCTTGCATTTCATTAAACTGTGCAACTAAACGTTCAATCACAATTTTTAATGCACTTTTAGCACACCATCCTTCTTGTAATTGTGCCTCTACATTATGACCTAAACTTTTAGCATCCAATAATTGCTGATACACATCAAACACCGCCAACGCCTCTTGCGGTATGGTATCGCTTAATGTCATCGATAAAGTGCTAAATTCTTTGCGCGTTGCAGCAACCGCTTGCGTGAATAAACGGCGTTGTTCATTCACATCACTATTTTTAGTAAGCTCTATGGACTTAAAATTAAGTTTAGGAATAACAACAAAGGCTTTACCAATACTAATGCCTGGCGCACTAGACACCCCTTTTAAAACCGATGTTTGATGAGACGACTCATCTTGGCGCAATACTTCTTTTATTTCGGCATGCGCAAGCTGTGAAGCTAACTGCGCTGAGAGCGTAATTAAAAACGACTCTTCATCTTGAGAAAATACTCGAGCCATTTTCTGTTGCACAACAATAACGCCTAATACCTTTTTTTGATGAACAACAGGCACAGACAAAAAGGCGTTGTAGCCTTCTTCGTTCACTTCTGGGGAGAGTTTAAAGCGAGGATGCGATTTAGCAAACGCAATGTTAATCGCCTCTTCGCGCTGAGCAACTAGCCCAACAAGTCCTTCAGTAAAGCCAATTCTAAATTTACCCACCGCATCGGGGTTTAACCCTTCGCTGGCCATTAGTACAAAGTTATCTTGACTGTAATCGGCAAAATAAATGGAGCAGCACTGGGTATTCATGGCATCTTTTACCATTTTCACAAAGCACACTAACGCATCGTCTAAATTCGCTTGTTGCGAAACAGACTCAGCTATCGATCTGAGTGTTGCCAGCATACACTGCTCCTTTTTATGTAAAACTACCTTTTGCTTCGCCAATTGTCTTTTTGTTGCTCTCGCTTATTGAAGGGCATAGCAAAAGGAGCAAACTCTTTCATAACACGTCGATAAACATCCCGTTTAAACGATACTACCTGCCTTACTGGATACCAATAACTCACCCACCGCCAATCATCAAATTCAGGATGGTGCGTTTTTAGTAAATTTACATCTTCATCTTTACAGCGTAACTTCAGTAAAAACCATTTTTGTTTTTGCCCAATACACACCGGACTTGAGTCGCGGCGGATTAATCGTTTGGGTAATTTATAGCGTAACCAATGTTTTGAGCTTGCAACTATTTCTACATCTTCTGGTCGCAAACCTACTTCTTCGTGTAATTCACGGTACATAGTTTGTTCTGGTGTTTCACCATCATCAACACCGCCTTGGGGAAATTGCCAAGAATGTTGACCATAGCGTCTGGCCCAAAACACTTGCCCCTGATTATTGCAAATTACAATTCCGACATTGGCACGAAAACCTTCGGCATCAATCACCTTAGTGCCTCATTTGTAAGTCGATTTTTTATGATTGTTCCACATTAGCTGCAATACGGCAAATACTATTACGTACAAGCCCCGTTAACGTCCTCGGTTAAGGCAAATTAATAGCGAAATCCATTGCATGTGAATAACAAACAACACTGCCATGTATAAATACATAAAAACCACACTGTTTGTGCTGGTTACTCACAGCTTGTGCATAACTTTTGTAAAACACGCTCATTTAGCAAACAAATCCACAATACAAGATCTAAAAGGTGATGTTCTCCACAGAATCTGTGGATAAACATGTTTATACATCTGTATTTATCCTTACAACAATTATAGACCTTAATTAAAACTGAACACTAAAAACAAAAAAAACAATGCAGTTCAGTTACTTAGTTAAATTTAGCGTTTTAAAACAGCGCATAAAATTGCACCACACACAGTGCGAACAAAATTCAACCAACCGCTAAAGATATCCACTAACAAGCTAATTTGCTATCATGGCGTTGGTATTTATTCAACTAAAATAAACAGTATGCAACCTTTAAAACCTCATTCAATCAATCAATTAATGCAACGTGTCAACGCTATTGCAGGGCTTACACTTGGACAACTAGCACAGCAGTACCACTTTAAAACGCCAGATGATTTATTGCGTGAAAAAGGCTGGACAGGTCAACTGATTGAGTATGTATTAGGCGCAACGGCTGGTTCAAAACCGCTCCCCGACTTTGAAGATTTAGGCATAGAGCTTAAAACATTGCCTATTTCATATAAAGGTAAGCCGCTAGAAACCACCTTTGTGTCGGTCACCCCGCTAATGAATGTAACCGGTATGACGTGGCACACAAGTAGCGTACGTAAAAAGTTGAATCATGTTTTATGGCTACCTATTTTAAGTGAGCGCGATATTGCTCCGTTTGATAGAACCATAGGCAGTGGCTTTTTGTGGCAACCCTCCCCCGCGCAAGATGCGCAATTACAGCGTGACTGGGAAGAGCAAATGGAGCTTATAGCGCTTGGTCGGGTAGATGAAATATCAGGGCATTTAGGCGACGCCATGCAAATACGGCCAAAAGCAGCTAATAGCAAAGTAGTTACCGATGCCATAGGCCCCAACGGGCAAATTATACAAACCCTGCCCCGTGGCTTTTATTTGAAAACCAGTTTTACAAAAGAGATATTAAAACAGCAGTTTCAGTTGTAATTATTTGTCGGTATTAATTTTTGCACCAAATAGATTCGCGTAACCAAAAAGGTTTTTCTCGCATCCAAAGGGTACAAATCCACTTTTCACCTAATAATACGGGTTTTCCACTATGTACTGAGTTTTTATCTACCTGATTACCAATCATATTATTAAATTTAATTACTTGTCCTTGCTTGGCTTTAACACTTACATTCCAGTCTTTAAAGGCGGTTTCTCCACCTTCAAATCCGTCATTTAAATTTATAATACGTGTTCGCCGTCTTTGACCAAAAAAATTAAGTTCTTTTTTAGCATTTTCATTTGAAGGTGTAATAAAATCATAGTGCCATTTGTATTGCTGACCTTGAGTATAACGATAAATAATCATAGGCTCAGCATATGCTAAGTCAGCATAGTCGTCTGAACATATGATGCGCTGTAATATAGCTATTAAAATATTATCGACTGGTAATTGTGTTATAAGCTGCTCATTGTCTCTGATGTCTATAACTTTTTGTCTTGTAGAGTTTTCAGCATACACCCCAGCTAAATTTAAATTATTATTAGCAAGCTTTATAATCTCCTGCGCTAATTCATTCGTTAGTTGCGTTTCTAATGTTGTCACAGGTAATGATTGTTCAGAGGATTGAATATTCAATGGCATAATTAAGCTACTCCACAACCCTATTAAATCGGTTTCAATACCCTGCTGTATAGTCTTAGGAAGGCCCGATATATGTTTTTCAAAGTTAATTGTTACTTGCGGATCAGCAGTTCGGATTGGCCAAAAGTGAGATAAAACCTTAAGAGCTTCAATTTTATGATACTTAGCTAAGCATAAAACAATGGCTAGCTCCTGAGAAGAAGTTGATGATGAAACCGCATGACATAACCAATAGTGAACAAATTCAGGAGCTGTTAGCGCAAAAGACACTATTTCTTGTTTTGGAGGAAGCGTGCCATGATATTTGGCATTTATGAGGTGAGTAACATAGTTATTTTTCATAATCATTTTATTGTTATTTTTAATACGCTCCTAAAGTAACAATAAATTTACAAACAATAAACCACCCACCTGTTATATTTGCATTTATGATTAAAAATCCCCGCATAAGCGAGGATTTTTATAATTTTAAACAAATTAAAGAATTACTGGCCTTTAACTTCTTTTAAACCATTGTACGGTGCTTTAGCGCCTAATTGCTCTTCAATACGAAGCAATTGGTTGTACTTAGCAACACGGTCTGAACGGCTTAATGAACCTGTTTTGATCTGGCCTGCAGCTGTACCAACCGCTAAATCAGCAATGGTTGCATCTTCAGTTTCACCAGAGCGATGAGAAATAACGACTGTAAAACCAGCATCTTTCGCCATTTTAATTGCCGCTAACGTTTCTGTTAGTGAACCAATTTGGTTAAATTTAATTAAGATTGAGTTAGCAATACCATTGTCGATACCACGTTTTAAAATCTTAGTATTGGTTACGAATAAGTCATCACCCACTAATTGGACTTTATCGCCCATTAGTTTAGTTTGATGAGCAAAGCCATCCCAATCAGACTCATCTAAGCCATCTTCAATTGATACAATTGGGTATTGCTCAGTTAAGTCTTTTAAGAAGTAGTTAAACTCTTCAGAGGTAAACTTTTTACCTTCACCTTTAAGGTCGTAGATATTTGCTTCTTTGTCATAAAACTCAGAGGCAGCACAATCAAGTGCAAGGGTAATATCTTTACCAAGCTCATAACCGGCATTTGCAACAGCCACTTTAATTGCTGCAAGTGCTGCTTCGTTTGATGCAAGGTTTGGTGCAAAACCGCCTTCGTCACCAACAGCTGTTGAATGACCATCTGCTTTAAGCACTTTTGCAAGGCTGTGAAATACTTCAGCACCCATACGCAATGCTTCACGGAAATTAGCAGCACCAACTGGCTGAACCATAAATTCTTGAATATCTACTGAGTTATCAGCGTGCTCACCGCCGTTGATGATGTTCATCATTGGTAGTGGCATAGAGTAAACACCTGGCGTGCCATTTAAGTCAGCAATGTGCTCGTATAGCTCTACTTTTTTAGATTGTGCAGCCGCTTTTGCGTTAGCAAGTGAAACCGCTAAAATAGCATTAGCACCTAGTTTTTCTTTATTTTCAGTACCATCTAAATCAAGCATTACTTGGTCTACATCACTTTGAGCAAGTGCATTTTGACCTTTTAAAGCCGCTGCAATTTCATTATTAATGAAACCTACCGCTTTTAATACGCCTTTACCTAAATAACGAGTTTTATCACCATCACGTAATTCTAATGCTTCGCGAGTTCCTGTAGATGCACCTGATGGTGCAGCAGCACGGCCCCATGAACCATCAGCTAAATATACCTCAGCTTCTACAGTTGGGTTACCACGCGAGTCCATAATTTCACGACCGATTACTTTTACGATTTCTGACATCTTGATTCCTCTATATTCCCAAAATGGTGAGTACGGCTAACCTAGGCCAGCCTTAGAAACAAAAAAGGCCGCGCAATATGCACAGCCTTTTTTAAATTACGAAGACGCTTTTTGGTAGGTATGAGCCGCAGCTACAAACCCTTCAAATAGCGGATGACCATCGCGTGGCGTTGAAGTGAATTCCGGGTGGAATTGCGCTGCAATAAACCAAGGGTGATCTTTATTTTCAATAATCTCTACTAGCTTTTTATCTTCAGATAAACCAGTAAAGCTTAAACCTGCTTGTTCAAGCTGTGCAACGAAGTTGTTATTAACTTCGTAACGGTGACGGTGACGTTCAACAATTTCGTCGCTGCCATACACTTCGTGTACTTTAGAGCCAGGCGTTAAATGGCATTTTTGTGCGCCTAAACGCATTGTGCCACCTAAATCAGACTTTTCATCACGTACTTCTACGTTACCCTCAGCGTCTAGCCACTCAGTGATTAAACCAACCACTGGAGCCTCTGAGTTTGCATTAAATTCCGTTGAGTTTGCATCAACTAAACCGGCAACATTTCGTGCGTATTCAATTAGCGCAACCTGCATACCTAAACAAATACCTAAGTAAGGCACTTTGTTTTCACGAGCATATTTAGCCGCTAAAATCTTACCTTCAACACCACGACCACCAAAACCACCTGGCACTAAAATAGCATCTAAGCGAGAAAGAATATCCGTTCCTTTAGTTTCTAAGTCTTGTGAATCAACGTATTGAATATTAATAGTTAAACGATTTTTTAGTCCCGCATGTTTTAATGCTTCGTTTACTGATTTGTATGCATCCGGTAATTCAATGTATTTACCAACCATACCAATTGTCACTTCACCCGTTGGGTTAGACTCTTGATACAATACTTGTTCCCACTCAGCTAAATCAGCCTCAGGCGCGTCTAAATGGAAACGACGACATACAAAGTTGTCTAACTCTTGCGACTTTAATAACGCAGGGATTTTATAAATACTGTCTACATCAGGCAGTGAAATAACGGCTTTTTCTTCAACGTTTGTGAACAATGCAATTTTTGCACGCTCGTTATTTGGCAGCTTACGATCTGAGCGACAAATAAGAATATCTGGTTGAATACCGACTGAGCGTAACTCTTTAACTGAGTGCTGAGTTGGTTTTGTTTTCACTTCACCGGCAGGGCCTAAGAATGGCACTAGCGTTAAGTGAATAAATAGCGCACGTTCACGACCAATCTCTGTGCCCATTTGACGAATAGCTTCGATAAATGGTTGTGACTCAATATCACCTACCGTACCACCAATTTCAACGATTGCTATATCATGGCCTTCTGCGCCATCATAAACACGTTGCTTAATATCATTAGTGATATGAGGAATAACCTGAATTGTTGCGCCAAGATATTCGCCACGTCTTTCACGACGTAGTACATCTTCATATACGCGCCCTTGCGTAAAGTTATTACGGCTGGTCATTTTGGTGCGAATAAAACGTTCGTAGTGACCTAAATCAAGGTCCGTTTCTGCGCCGTCTTCGGTAACGTATACTTCACCGTGTTGAATTGGGCTCATTGTGCCTGGGTCAACGTTGATGTAAGGATCCAGCTTTAAAATGGTAACATCTAAGCCACGGGCCTCTAAAATAGCGGCCAACGATGCTGCTGCAATACCTTTACCCAACGAAGAAACAACTCCGCCAGTAACGAAGATAAATTTTGTACTCATGCGAACCCTAGAATATCAGGAATTAAAAGGAATATAATACCCAAACAAGTGATTTTGGAATATAAACAAGACGGGGCGAAATTGTACCAAAACATAGCTAAGCAATCCAGCTAAAATTGGTAAATCTGTGCACAAAAAACAAACATTTTTTATGTCCCTATTTATTTAGTTTTTTTATCGCATCCCATGCTGCATCCATTTCCTCTAAAGACGCAGAATCAATACATTTACCCTGTGCAATTAAGTAGTTTTGTACCTTTTCAAACCGTGCAGAAAACTTATCGTTGGCACTGCGAAGCAGTTGTTCGGGGTCGCGTTTAACATGGCGCGCTACATTAACAGTAGCAAACAGCAAATCACCTAGCTCTTCTGCTGTATGATCTGAGTATGGGTCATGAGCTAAGGCTTCTTTCACTTCTTCAACCTCTTCACTCACTTTATCAATAGCACCGTGATAAGTCGGCCAATCAAACCCTAACGCAGCGACCCGTTGCTGAATTTTTTTAGCTTTTGTTAAGCTAGGTAAACTGTTTGGTATATCTTGCCAAAGTACTGAGCTTTGGCCTTGGAGTTTAGCCGCACGCTCTTGTGCTTTTATTGCTTGCCACTGCGCAGCTAATTCGGCATCGGTTTTAGGTGTGTCTTGCGCTGAAAATACATGCGGATGACGACGCACCAACTTTTCATTTAACTGTGCCACTACATCGTTAAAATTAAATAATTGCTGCTCTTGTGCTAGTTGCGCATAAAACACGATTTGAAAAAGTAAGTCGCCTAACTCATTTTTTAAATCGCTTAAATTATTCGTTTCAATACAATCAGCCACTTCATAGGCTTCTTCAAGAGTATGCGGCACGATTGACGCAAACGTTTGCTTGAGATCCCAAGGGCATCCGCCCTCAGGGTTTCTCAGTGTTTGCATTATTTCCAGCAGTTGGCTTATAGCCTCATTATTAGCCTGATTACTGCCCTCGTTTTGCACTGTGCACCCCTTCTATCTGGTGTAACTTAGAAAGCACTTTATTTGTGCCTTGTAAGTCATGCACTTCTATTTGCATCACAAAAATAGCCGTTTGAGTGCTATCAACCGTGTTGACATTCATATTGAGCACATTGACTTTTTCATTCGCCAAAGCAGAACTAATATCACGAATTAAACCAGACCGATCGCTGGCTTCAATACGAATAGTTAACGCGTAGGAGCTGCTAATATCATCTGACCAACTTACTGAAATAACGCGCTCTGGGTGCTTGTTTTTTAAATTACTAAACGAGTCACAATCCTCACGATGCACGGCAATGCCACGGCCTTGGGTAATATACCCAATAATTTCATCCCCAGGTACAGGGCGGCAACAGCGAGCAACATGGCTCATTAAACTGCCTACTCCATCAACCACAATACCGTTTTTATCGCCAGTCACTTTACTGGGCGATTTAAAGCGAATAACCGGCTCGTGCTCCGTTCTATCGGTAATAAAGTTGAGCATTTGGTTAAGGCGAATATCGCCTGCACCAATGGCGACCATTAAGTCATCAAGCTCTCTAAAGTTAAAGCGCTTTATCGCTGGGTCTAAATCTTTGTAAGTTAACTCTAACTTTTGTAATTCGTTATCAAGGATTTCTTTACCCGCGCTTAAATTTTTATCGCGGTCGAGCTGTTTAAACCAATGGTGGATTTTGGCTCTAGCGCGAGAAGACTTAATGTAACCTAACGACGGATTTAGCCAATCACGACTTGGATTTGGCTGCTTTTGGGTCAGTATTTCAACCTGATCGCCGGTACTTAATTGATGAGTAAACGGCACTATTTTGCCAAATATTTTTGCACCAATACACCGATGCCCTACATTGGAGTGAATGTAGTAAGCAAAATCAAGAGGCGTTGCCCCTAGCGGTAAGTCAAAAATATCTCCACGTGGAGTAAACACATAGACGCGGTCTTCAACCACTTGGTTTTTAAGCTCTTGCGCTAAATCGCTGCCATCAACCACTTCTTCTTGCCATTGCAGTAACTTACGCAACCAGCTAATTTTTTGCTCATAGCCTGAACCACGCCCTGGTAACGCACCTTCTTTGTACATCCAATGTGCGGCAACGCCCAGCTCTGCATCTTGATGCATGTCGTGCGTTCGGATCTGAATCTCAACAGTTTTACCTTCGGGGCCAAATACTACGGTATGAATAGATTGATAGCCATTTTGTTTTGGGGTCGCAACGTAATCGTCAAATTCTTTATTTAAATGGCGCCAATTAGTGTGCACTATGCCTAGGGCACCGTAGCAATCTTGCAGGCGCTCAACCACAATTCGCATCGCGCGTATGTCAAACAGCTGATCAAACTCGTAGTTCTTTTTCGCCATTTTTTTATAAATGCTGTAGATATGTTTTGGCCTGCCGTATACCTCGGCTTTAATACCCGCTTCATGTAGGCGCTGTTTTACTTGCTCAACCATATCAGCCATATACGCTTCACGGGCAAGGCGCTTATCATCAAGTTGTTTAGCTATATTTTTATAAATATCTGGGTGTAAATAGCGAAAAGCTAAATCCTCTAGCTCCCACTTTAATTGGCCAATACCAAGGCGATTAGCAAGCGGTGCAAATATATCCGCAGTCTCTTTGGCTGCAATCACTCGTTCTTCTTCAGCGGCGTCTTTTACGTTGCGTAAATGGCACACCTGTTCGGCTAATTTAATCACCACGGCACGCACATCTTCCACCATAGCAAGCAACATACGGCGAATATTATCGACCTGCACGGTACCATTGCCTTGATGAGCTAACGTACTTATGGTGGCCATTTGCGACACACCCGTTAATAACACCGCAACATGATTTCCTAAATGCTCTTCGACAGCGTCAATGCTCACTACATCATTTAAATAATAAGGGGTTAAATAGGCGGTGGCTAACGAGTCAGCATCTAAATTTAGCTCAACCAAAATCTCCACCATCTCTATGGCGGTATTTTGGCGTTCGCTGTTATCACAAGTTTGGCAAAGTTGCTGCGCTTTATTGAGTAAGCTAATTTTTTCCTGAGACAAATCAAGAGATTCTACGCGTGAAAAAAAATCACCCGCTTTGTCATGTTGATGAGATTGACGTGTCGCTACCATAATGCGCTTTACCTCCGTTGAAATAACGCCATAGTTTCGATATGCCCCGTATGAGGGAACATATTCATTAGCCCTATTTTATTAAGTTCAAAGCCGGCTTGCGAAATAATAGCGCTGTCACGGGCTAAAGTAACAGGGTCGCAAGAGACATATAAAATCGCTTTAAACTGCGTTAATGGAAGCTGCTCTAAAACTGCCATAGCACCAGTGCGAGAGGGGTCGAGTACTAAAATATCTAACTCTTTATTAAACCACGGCGCTTTTTTAATACTCGTGGTTAAATCAAAACAATGAAATTGAGTATTTGTAATAGAGTTAGTGTGCGCATTTTGCGTCGCTAATGCAACCGCCGAAGTAACGCCTTCAATTCCTGTTACTGTTTTAGCCTGCTTTGCTAACACTAAAGAGAAGTTACCAATACCACAAAATAAATCCAGTACATTTTCATCACCTTGTAATGCTAACCAGCTCACCGCTTGAATTAACATTGCCTGATTTACACTCGCATTGACCTGAATAAAGTTATTTAGTCCAAATTCAAATTTTATATCTAACTGATCAAGCTTATAAAATGGCATCGCTAAATGGGCATGATCAATGGTATCGCTATCACTTTGCCACACTAATTGCCAATGATATGCCGAGACACTTTGCTCAACAAACGCTTTATCTGTGGGCGAAATGGCTTTTGTATGACGAATAACAATAAAGTGTTGCTCATCTGCAGCGCATAACTGCAAATGACTTATACTGTGCAGCGCCTTATTATGATTAATTATGTTATCAAATACGTTAAATACCTCTGCAAATACGTCACTTAATACTGGGCAATGATTAATGCTAACAATACTTTTAGAGCCACGTGCTCTATAGCCTACCCGCATTTTTTTTGCTGCTTTGTCGAACATTACGGCAATGCGGGCACTACGTCGGTAATGCGTTGCTTGGCTTAGCAGCGGAGTTTGCCAGTTTAAATCGGTTAATTTTGCAAATTTGGCAAATAATTGATTTACTGCTGCTTGCTTTTCAACGACTTGTTGTGTGGCATCTAAATGCTGTAACTGACAACCACCGCATTGGCTGTAGTGTTCACAAATGGGTGTAGTGCGATATTCACTGGCTTTGAGTATTTTAAGCGTGTCAGCTTGGCTGTAACGTGCTTTATCATCAACTAACTTGGCTTTTACTCGCTCACCAGGTAATGCCCCACTGACAAAACACACTTTATTATTATGCTTAGCAATACCACGTCCGTGGTGATCCATTGCCGTTATATCAAGTTCAAGTGATTGCTGTTGAAGTGGTTTTTTATTTGCTTTAAATATTTGTGCCATTAGGCATTACCTTAAAAGGTTGATGAATCACGTCTCTACCTAGATACTTTGAGAATAACTATGAGTATGTATATACTCACATTCAATAAAAATGATAATAATGCTCAGATTATGACCAAACTAGGCTTGCGCGATTCTGTTTTAACACTCACCCTGATCCCCACAGTGATCATCGGGCTATTACTAGGTGGTTATTTTACAATAAATCGTTACATTGAGCTTGATGAAATTTTATATCAACAAGGCACAACGATTGCTGAACCTCTGGCTATTGCACTTGAACAACCTTTACTGGAAAAAAATAAAAAACTGCTTAATCGCATCATTCGCTATACACACAACAAACACTCCCCTTCGATTAAATCGATTGCCATCTTTAATGATAACAACCAACTTATTATAACCAGTAATTATCATCGCTCATTCGACACTTTAATTGAGCAAACGCAATTAAATGGCTTTAAAGCCACCTATGTTCAGCAAAGTGAAGACTTAGTAACTTTTTTCACCCCTATCATTAACCATACAACCCCCAATAGCGACTGGAATACTTCTGAGTTCCAAACCTCGTTGGGCACCGTTGTGATTCAGCTTAACCGCGACAAAGCTGTTATTGGCCAACAACGTGCATTATTGGTCAGCGGTATTATTATTATTCTCGCCTTAGTATTAGCCGCTATTTTAGCGCTAAGACTTAGTCGGATGTTTATGACCCCGCTTAATAAGTTAGTACTTGCTACCGACAGGTTGATTGAAGGTAAAAGACAAACCGGATTAACTGAACCCATGAATGGCGAGTTTGAGTTATTACGTGAGGGGCTCAATACCATCTCGCATTCTATGGTGATGCAAAAAGATGAAATGCAAAAAAATATTGATCAGGCAACCAGCGATTACCGCGAAACGCTTGAACAATACGAAACACAAAATATCCAGCTCACCATGGCTAAAAAAGAAGCGCAAGATGCTAACCGTGTTAAATCTGACTTCTTAGCTAAAATGAGTCATGAGTTACGCACCCCACTTAACGGGGTTATTGGATTTACCCGTCAGCTTTATAAAACGCCTCTGAATAAAAACCAAAAAGATTACCTTGATACCATAGAGCTTTCGGCTAACAGCTTAATGACTATTATTAGTGACATATTAGATTTCTCCAAGTTAGAAGCAGGAGCCATGGAGCTTGAGTCTATTCAGTTTCAACTGCGCGATAGCGTAAACGAAGTTATGACCTTACTGGCACCTAGCGCACACGACAAACAACTTGAGCTTTCTATTTATATTAATCCTCAGGTGCCCGACCACTTAACCGGCGACCCCACACGGTTTAAACAAGTGCTGATTAACTTGTTAAGTAACGCAATTAAATTTACTGAAAAAGGCGCGATAAAAGTTGATATTAGCCATCGTTTGCTTGATGAAGAGCGCACCTCTGTCTTAGTGTCAGTCGCAGATACTGGGGTAGGTATTCCAGCAGATAAACAAGACGCGCTATTCACCGCCTTTGGTCAAGCCGACTCCAGTATTACCCGCAAATTTGGCGGTACCGGCTTAGGGCTTATTATTACTAAACATATCGTTGAAGCAATGAGCGGCCGTATTACCTTAAATTCAGCCCCTGGTAGCGGTACTTGTTTTACCTTTAATGGCGTATTTAGATTACCAAATCATGTATTTATCAACGATTTGCCTACCCAGTCATTAATTGGTAAACGTGTTCTTTATTTAGAGCCGCATAAGCATACCCATCATGCTGTTGCCTCATTATTACAAGAGTGGAAAGTCAGTGTCACTCCTTGCTATAACGAAACCGAATTTTTAGAGTGCATAAAAAATTCAGAGATCAATTTTGATATTTGTCTTATTGGTCACATGGCATCAGTTGACGATATGCAGCGTTTAAAAAGCTATGTAAAAGCGGTTAGAGAATCAACCGATTATTTATATTTAATGCTCAATACCGTATCGCACAACATGCGCGAAGCCTTCATCGGCAGCGGCGCTGACGCCTGTTTGAGTAAACCTCTTAATCACCGAAAGCTATGTGAGCTATTAGCTGCGCCTTATCGACTCGACCACCCGGCACATAATATAGAACAGCATGAACAAACCCTGCTGCCGCTAAAGGTGTTAGTGGTGGATGATAATGACGCTAATTTAAAATTAATTTACACCCTACTCAACGAGCAAGTTGAATTAATTGATACCGCACATAATGGGTCACAAGCGTATAGTTTAAGCAAAAGCCATAAATATGATGTGATTTTTATGGATATTCAAATGCCTATAATGGATGGTATTACAGCCTGTAAACTCATTAAAGAGTCATCTTTGAATGAAGATACCCCTATTATTGCCGTGACGGCGCATGCACTTAATAGTGAAAAAGAACAGTTATTAAAAGATGGTTTTGAAGGTTATTTAACTAAGCCTATCGATGAAGATATGCTAAACCAGATTATTTGCGATCATAGCCCGCAATTACCAGTGAGTCGTGATAAGTCAAAAAGCACATTTGAACATAGCCCTGCCCCTTTTGATAGCACTCGGCTTGATTGGACGCTGGCATTGCAACGTGCAGGCGGTAAAGCAGAATTAGCCAATGAAATGCTTAATATGTTACTGCTAAGCGTGCCCGAAACCCTAAACTTACTAAATCAAGCAATAAGCAGCGAAGATTGCCCTCAAGTACTTAGCGTTATCCATAAATTTCATGGCGCATGCTGCTATACAGGTGTACCAAAATTAAAAACATTGGCTGAAACGATCGAAACATCACTTAAAAATGAATGTACGCTTGAGAATATTGAGCCCGAGTTATTTGAGTTGCAAGACGAGCTTGAAAACTTACTTGTTGATGCCAACATTGATATCAGTAATAAATAAGCTCGTCTTTAATATTGTTAATTATAACTTTACGCGCGAGCTTCAAGCATTAAGCGTTTCATATCACGAACCGCTTTATCTAAACCGTCAATGGCTGCGCGGGCAATAATAGCGTGGCCAATGTTTAGCTCATAAATCTCTGGCATCGCTGCAATTGGTTTTACATTTTGATAATGCAGACCATGGCCAGCATTAACAATTAAACCAATACTGGCTGCATATTTCACGCCTTGGCGAATGTGCTCGAGCTCTTTGGCGGTGTCTTCATCGTTGGTGGCATCTGCGTAAGCCCCAGTGTGAATTTCAACATAAGGTGCACCACACGCTTTTGCTGCATCTAACTGCGCTTTATCAGCATCAATAAACAGTGATACTTTAATTCCAGCTTGCGTTAATGTTTTAGTTGCAGCGGCTATTTTATCGATATTGCCTGCCACATCTAAGCCCCCTTCAGTGGTAAGCTCTTCACGTTTTTCAGGCACTAAGCATACATATTCAGGTTTAACCTCAAGTGCAATAGCAATCATTTCATCGGTTACTGCGGTTTCAAGGTTCATACGTGTTTGAATAGTTTTAGCCATTACATACACATCGCGGTCTTGAATGTGTCTGCGGTCTTCGCGTAAATGAATAGTAATGCCATCAGCACCGGCATGCTCTGCAACACTTGCTGCATGGGCAGGATCAGGATAAGAAGTGCCTCGTGCTTGGCGAAGCGTTGCAATATGATCTACGTTCACGCCTAGAAGAATATCTTTCATTTTTGTACCTGTGAAATTTGTTTATTGAGAGGCCGTAAATAATTCACGACTTTTTAATGGTTTGTTGCCCAACAATGGTTTTAATAAATAACGACTTAATTGCTTTGCCATATATAACACATCCGCTTGGCTAAAGTCATGATTTGCTATGGCATTGAGTTGTGAACCAGTAAACCCAGAACGCGAGTCGTGTTGCACCGCAAAGCCCACTTCTGCAAAGTAGCTATACGTTTGCGTGTCATCAATTGGCTCACCATCCGCATCAAAACTAAAATCAACCCCATAACCTAGTAGCTCTAGCAATTGAAACTCATAAGAGCGAAGCACTGCTTGCATGTCAGTCCCGCTATTAAGGTTTTCTAGGTGAGTTTTATAAAGTTGAAAAACCTGATCAATGGGTTCATTAATCGGCACAATTCGGTTGGTTAATTCATTTAAATAAAAGCCACAGTAAAGCTTATCACCGGTTAAAAATAACGGATTACCATGAAGCTCAAATTTATTGATGTACTTTAAATCGTATTTGCCATTGTAATGGACGAGTAAGGCGTGAAATGGTTGGAGTTGAGCTTTGTATTTAGTGGCCTGACGGCCACTAACTCGTGCGAGCATTCTAAGCTGGCCAACGCCTTCTACTAGCATATCGAGCATTACTTGCGAGTCGCTATATGGACGCCGATGTAATAAATAAGCTTTATAGAAATCGCTGTCCATAAATTATGCTGCGTATAAAATGTTAATCTTCACCGTAACCTAAGCTTCTTAAGGCACGCTCATCGTCAGCCCAGCCCGATTTAACTTTAACCCACAGTTCTAAAAACACTTTATTTTCAAGCATTTCCTCTAAGTCTTTACGCGCTTCACGGCCGATTACTTTTAGCTTTTCGCCTTTGTTACCAATTACCATGCGCTTTTGCGTTTCACGCTCAACTAGTATCAGGCCATTAATATGCCAAATACCGTTTTCTTGCCATTTAAACTGCTCTATTTCCACAGTCACTGAATACGGTAACTCTTCACCCATAAAGCGCATTAGCTTTTCACGGATAACTTCAGCCGCCATAAAGCGCATTGAGCGGTCAGTTACGTAGTCATCAGGAAAATAAAATTCGCACGGTGGTAAGCGCTTAGTCACTTCTTCTTTGATCAGGTTAATGTTTTTACCCTGAGTCGCAGATACGGGCATAATACCAACAAAATCAAACTTATCGCCTAAAAACTTCATATGTGGAAGTACAAGGTCGCGATCTTTCACTTGGTCAATTTTGTTAATAACTAACAATACCGGCTTGCCACTTTGGCTTACTTTGTTAAGTACCATGTCGTCATCGGCATTCCAATGAGTGCCTTCAACCACAAAAATGATCAGCTCAACATCACCAATTGAGCTAGACGCTGCACGGTTCATTAAACGGTTAATAGCACGCTTTTCTTCAACGTGCAGGCCTGGGGTATCGACGTACACCGCTTGGTGCTTACCCTCAGTATGAATACCCATAATACGGTGGCGCGTGGTTTGTGGCTTACGTGAGGTAATACTGACTTTTTGCTCAATAATTTCATTAAGCAGTGTTGATTTACCCACATTAGGACGGCCAACAATCGCAACCATGCCACAAAATGTGTCTATTTCGCCTTCATGAGGCTGTATTAAGGTATCAAGATTCATTTTTAAGTATCTTCAATGCTTTTTCGGCCGCTTTTTGTTCGGCTTTACGCCGTGAGCTGCCAACAGAAATAATGCTATCCATTCCATCAACGATACATTCAACCGTGAATGTTTGATTGTGTGCCTGACCTTTAGTATCAACTACGGTGTAGCCTGGTAATGATAGCTTACGAGCTTGCAAATACTCTTGCAGCAGGGTCTTAGGATCTTTTTGGTTAAGCCCTGGTGAAATAGCATCTAAACGTGATTCATACCACGCTAAAATAAGCTCGCCGCAGCGATCTATGTCTGAATCTAAAAATACAGCGCCAATAATAGCTTCAACTGCATCCGCTAGGGTTGACTCGCGTCTAAAACCACCACTTTTTAGCTCGCCAGGACCTAAGCGTAGGTAATCACCAAGCTCAAATTCAAGGCCAAATTCAGCTAACGTCTGACCGCGAACTAAAGTCGAACGCATTCGACTTAAATCGCCTTCGCGTGCTTTAGGAAATTTAGCGTACAGCGCATTGGCAATGACAAAGCTCAAAATTGAGTCGCCCAAAAATTCGAGTCGCTCGTTATGTTGACCTTTGTGGCTGCGATGCGTCATTGCTTGCTCAAGTAACCCTTGATCAGCAAATGTGTAGCCAATTCTTTTGTATAACTCTGTTACATTTTTTTTCATTGTTACTGAATATTACCTAGGCGTTCAAAACGAACACCAGTTGGAACCCATCCTGGTAAAATGTCATCTGGGCCATTATCAAATTCAAAACTCATCCATATAAAGACAGCTTTACCCACCAAGTTTTCTTTTGGTACAAAGCCCCAAAAGCGACTATCTTGGCTGTTATCGCGATTATCACCCATCATAAAGTAATGATCAGCTGGAACCACCCATTCATCCGCAGGTGTGCCCAATTGCTGGTAGTAACGCCCCTTACGTTCAGGCGATTTTGGGTTGATTAAAATGTCATGGTTAGTCGTTGTTAAATCTTCATTTAAACGCGCTAAATCCATTGGGCCTTGCTTAAATTCATTATCATTAATTAATTTAAAATCAATTTTATTGAATTCATTACAAAGAAGTGCGCCCTTTTGAACTTCACCTTCTTCGCATTTTGGTTGAATATATAAACGCTTATCACGATAAACAATTTTATCGCCAGGTAAACCTATAGCACGTTTAATATAGTCCACTCTCTCATCTAACGGGTATTTAAAAACAACAATATCGCCACGCTCTGGTTCGCTTACATCCACTAATTGGCTGCGCCATACTGGGTCTTTAATCCCATAAGAATACTTTTGCACTAAAATAAAATCCCCCACTAATAAGGTGGGCATCATTGAACCCGATGGGATCTGAAACGGCTCAAAAATAAATGATCTAAAAATAGTGATAGCAGCAATCATCGGAAAAATCGACTTTGCTGTTTCAGTAATCATTGGCTCAGGCGCAATCAATGCTGCGGTTTCTTCATCAAGTTGACCACCGGCAGAAGTTTGAGCAATTGCTAAACGTTCCTGCCTCTTAGGGGCAAACATTAAGTGATCTATTAACCATATTAGACCTGAGCCTAAAGTTAACAACACCAATAAAACTGAAAAGTAGCCAGCCATTTATTATCCTTTATTTTTATTTACCAACTTTCAAAATGGCTAAGAACGCTTCTTGAGGCACTTCAACGTTACCAAGTTGCTTCATTCGCTTTTTACCATCTTTTTGTTTTTGAAGTAATTTCTTCTTACGGCTCACGTCACCACCGTAACATTTAGCGATTACGTTTTTACGTAGTTGCTTAACAGTTGTTCGGGCGATTACATGTTGACCAATTGCTGCCTGAATCGCAATATCAAACATTTGACGTGGTATAAGTTCTTTTAACGCATCAGCAAGCTGTCGACCACGTGATTGTGCGCTGTCGCGGTGAACAATGATAGCCAATGCATCCACACGCTCGCCATTGATAAGTATATCTACACGTACCATGTCTGAAGTTTGGAAATGCTTAAAGTTATAATCAAGCGAGGCAAAACCACGGCTTGTTGATTTTAGCTTATCAAAGAAGTCCATTACCACTTCAGCCATTGGCAGTTCATACGTTACTGCAACTTGCTTACCGTGATAACTCATTTTAGTTTGCATACCGCGCTTATCAACACATAAGGTGATTACGCTGCCTAAGTACTCTTGTGGAACTAAAATATTAGCTTCTACAACCGGCTCACGTATCTCTAAAATATCGTTAACTGGCGGAAGATCAGACGGGTTATCAATTTGCGTCGTGCCCTCTTTAGTTACGACCTCATAAATAACCGTTGGTGCTGTGGTGATTAAATCAATGTCGTATTCACGCTCTAAACGCTCTTGGATAATTTCCATGTGTAACATGCCCAAGAATCCACAACGGAAACCAAACCCTAACGCAGTTGAATTTTCTGGTTCAAAGAATAACGAGGCATCGTTTAAGCTAAGTTTGTTAAGGGCATCGCGGAATGACTCGTAATCATCAGAGGCTATTGGGAACATACCCGCATAAACTTGCGGCTTAATTTTTTGAAAACCAGGTAAGCGCAGTGGTGCCGCATTTTTTTGATGAGTAATGGTATCACCCACCGGTGCACCATGTATTTCTTTGATACCAGCAATAACAAAGCCTACTTCACCAGTGCGTAAAACACCGGTGTTAGTTTGTTTAGGCGTAAAAATCCCCACATGATCTGCGGTATGAACGTTCTCGTTTGACATGATTTTAATTTTGTCGCCAGCGCGAAGTTCGCCATGTTTGATACGCACTAGCGATACAACGCCTTGGTACGGGTCAAACCAAGAATCGATAATTAGCGCTTGTAATGGCGCGTCTTTATCACCAACTGGTGGCGGTACATCTTTAACGATCATTTCAAGTACTTCAGCAATACCTACACCTGTTTTGGCGCTACATTGCACGGCATCAAGGGCATCAATACCAATAATGTCTTCAATTTCTTCGGCTACACGTAATGGATCAGCTTGCGGTAAATCAATTTTATTAAGTACCGGTATAACTTCTAAGTCCATTTCAATGGCGGTGTAACAGTTTGCTAATGTTTGCGCTTCTACGCCTTGACCAGCATCAACAACGAGCAGTGCCCCTTCACAAGCCGCTAACGAACGCGATACTTCATAGGTAAAGTCAACGTGCCCAGGGGTGTCGATAAAGTTAAGCTGGTAAGTTTCACCATCATTCGCTTTATAATTTAAGGTTACACTTTGTGCCTTGATGGTAATGCCACGTTCACGTTCAATATCCATTGAATCCAGAACTTGCTTCTGCATTTCACGGTCGGTTAAACCACCACAAACTTGGATCAAACGGTCAGAAAGGGTCGATTTACCATGGTCAATGTGGGCGATGATCGAAAAATTACGGATATGCTTCATAAACTGGATTCTAAACTTCTATTTTAAAAGACTAAGGCCATATGCCTAAATAACTTGAAAATACTTGCTGTGTATTTTCAAGTTACTGTGGCATAAAAACGCAATTTTACATTTAATTGGCGTCAATCACCATCTATTTGAGTTAAAGGGAGGCTAATTGGATGAATTTTTATCACTTTTATCTCATGTCTTAATGATTTCACCCATGTTTTAGCAATTAAAAAGCCGGTGATCCCACCCAATATCGCGGCTAAAATTTGCCAGCCTTCGGCTAACAATATCAATTCACTGGCTATTAAAGCGAATATTAAACTCAAAAACAAAGGCAGCATGTAAACTGCAAAGGCATGCTTTACAACATGGCTATCATCCAATGACAAAGTTACTTTTTGGCCTATTTCTAACTGTGTTTCAAATTTATAAGGTAATGTTTTTTTGGCGGTACCAAATAACTTACTAAACACTTGTGAGCCACAACGTCCATTACAGCCTTCACAGGCCTGTTTTTGTTGGGCTTCTAAATGCGCAACGTGGCCACTAAGGGCCACGACGGTTAACGTTTGTTCAATCATAGTTTAGTTACTTTATAATGCCCGCGATACAGACTCAGCAATGGCTTTGGCACTCATGGTTGGAATGTTTCCCACCACAGAGACATCAAAATTTCCGCCGTTGTGTACATAAATCGTAGTTGCCCCTGAGGTGAGGGCACCGCTTAAACGCTTACCCGGTAGTGGTCGTTGTACAAACACCGATACTTCAACAAACCCATCAGAAAATAAATAATAATCTGTTAATTCATTATTTAAGTCGAGCTTATGCCTGTCTGACTTAAGTAATTCAAACCCCTCAGGTAACCAGCCAATAGTCCAGTTCATGGCATTCGCTTTAGTTTGTTCATCAATTGAATTGGCAGGTAATGGGGTTGGAAAGTTACGATTAAGCACTTCTAATAATAAGTTTGCCGGTTGCTCAGTCACGCTAATATGAGTGAGCTGTAATTGCTCAAGCGCTTCACCTTGATGATTAACATACGCCGCTTTTAATAATAACGACGACTCAGTATCAATCCATATCCAATAGTTGTATTTATCTTCGTTTTTAGATTCAATTCGAACTAATTGCGCAGGACGCCCAGCAATACGGCCTTTACCACCAAGCACAAAATCATAATGCGCACTTAAGCGGTTAATATCTTTAAAAAGCACTTCAGGAATAGGGCCGGCAATTGAGTCGGTTGTTAGTGAATACGGCTCTGATTGTGGCTCAAAATAGGTAACTTGGTTGTCAATGCGGATCATTTCAAGGCCAGCACCGTTGAGTAAACTCAAATGCTCAAGCTCAACGTCCCCCTGTTTAGCATGCACCCAACGGTAGGGCTCCATACTTTTGCCTTTAACAACAACAAAAGAGGCATCAAAATTACGTGTATGAACTGCACTGGCCATTTCAAGCAGTAAATCTTTAGCGGGGTTTGTGTCATTGGCAAAAGCATTAAAACTTAACACCAACGACATAACAAAAGTTATTACTTTCATCTAATTAGTTTTTTTCCTCTTGTGACGTTTCATCTGTTTTCGCAGTTTTCAACGAATGAGCCACACGTGCTTGACGCTGGTGTTCAAGTACTAGAGCGCCAATACGTTGCTGTTGAAGCTCTCGTAAGCCTTGCTCTGCGTTCTCTAGCGCCGGTGCTGATGAATAACTCACTGGCGATGCCATGCCGGTTAACGGCGTGGTTTGTAATAAAGGAATTTCGTTTTGCACAGCATCTTCACCTTGCGGCAAGGTGTTCACGCCAACAATAGTAAACATTGCCACGCTAGCTGCAATTGCTAACTGCGCAACCGGCTTGCGCCAATTAAACGCCACGATTTTATTATCGGCTTCAGTATTTACCGGCTTTGCCACACTTTCAGACTGGCTAAAGTCTGCATAAACCGGCTCACTATCAAGTGCTAACGAAATGCGATCGCTAATATCAAAATCCATATTTTTGTTGTTTTCTTTAGCTCGCATTGCATCACCGATTAACGCGTAACGGCCAAATGTAGCTACATCAGCAGATGCAATCTCGGCATCATTTAATGCTTGCTCACCGTCAAGTAATGCTGATAACGATTCGTTATCTAAGCGGTTAACGTGTGCTTTTGTCATACTAAGACTCGCCTATTAATGGGTTTAATTTGTTATCAATTGCTTCACGGGCACGAAAAATACGCGAACGCACCGTCCCGACTGGGCAATCCATCACCACGGCTATTTCTTCATAGCTCATCCCCTCAATTTCTCTAAGGGTAATCGCGGTTTTAAGATCTTCAGGCAAACTATCAATCGTATTAAAAATAACAGCGCGTACTTCTTCGCTTAATAGTAAATTTTCAGGTGATGCGTTTGAACGCATTGAATCAGCACCCTCATAAAACTCGGCATCGTCAGCATCTATATCATTTGCTGGCGGTTTACGCCCTTGAGCCACTAAGTAATTTTTAGCACAATTAACGGCGATACGGTAAAGCCAAGTATAAAAAGCACTGTCACCACGAAAATTAGGAAGGGCACGATACGCTTTAATAAACGCCTCTTGTGCTACATCAGCAATGTCACCCTGATTTGATACATAACGTGAGATCAAACCGGCAATCTTGTTCTGATACTTCTTAACTAATAGGTTAAAGGCGTTTTTATCTCCCTGCTGAACCCTTTTCACTAACGCTAAATCTAATTCCTGCTCGCTCATTCGAGCCGGTACTCCTCTGATTGATTCTTGCTTATTATTCATAGTGTCGCCATTGTTCACACCTACTCTGACCCTTAGATGAATAAAAAGTTCTGCTTCATATTGTTTTTTTATAAAATAGCTAAAAAATTACGTATTTATACGCTAAAACCACTTAGTAGTAGTTCAACAAATATGGTACAACTATAAGTATTAAAAATAAATATTGCTCTATCTGAGCATTGTAACCGCAAAGTACCTCACAGATGAACCAAAATAAACATCACATTACCGATGTCGCTATTATTGGTAGCGGCGCAGCAGGCTTATCACTTGCTTTATCTTTGGCTAATTACTGTAACGTTACCGTAATTAGTAAAGGTGAATTAACCGAAGGTTCTACTCTTTATGCCCAAGGCGGAATTGCCGCTGTTTTTGATAAAAAAAATGACAGTATAGAGTCTCACGTTGAAGATACCTTAGACGCCGGTGGCGGTTTATGCGACAGAGAGGCGGTTCATTATACTGCCAGCAATGCTCATGACTGCCTGCAATGGCTGATTGACCAAGGCGTGCCTTTTGATATGGAGTTTGATAGCAAAGGTAAAGAGCGCTTTCATTTAACTCGTGAAGGTGGGCATAGCCACCGACGCATTTTGCATGCAGCCGATGCCACAGGCAAAGCTGTGCAAACAACCTTGATTAGCCAAGTTCAAGCGCACAGCAATATCACCTTGTTAGAGCATTACAACGCGATTGATTTAATTACCGATAAAAGTATTGGCAAAACGGGCACACATGTTCATGGCATGTATGTGTGGAATAAAAAAGCCAAAAAAGTAGAAACAATTGGCGCAAAATTTGTTGCCCTAGCAACGGGTGGCGCAAGTAAAGTATACCTTTATACCTCTAACCCTGATGTTTCTAGCGGTGATGGTATTGCCATGGCATGGCGTGCAGGGTGTCGCGTTGCTAATATGGAATTTAATCAATTTCATCCAACCAGTCTTTATCACCCTGAGTTGCAAAACTTTTTAATTACCGAAGCAATGCGTGGTGAGGGAGCCTATTTAAAACGCCCTGATGGCACGCGATTCATGAAAGAGTTTGATGAGCGAGAAGAACTCGCCCCGCGCGACATAGTCGCGCGCGCTATCGATTTTGAAATGAAGCGCCTTGGTGCAAATTGCTTATATTTAGATATTAGCCACAAAGACAAAGATTTTATTATTGAACACTTCCCAACGATTTACGCCAAATGTTTAAGCGTAGGGCTTGATATCACCAAGGAGGCAATTCCTGTTGTCCCTGCTGCGCATTATACCTGTGGCGGCGTTATGACCGACTTTAATGGCAAAACCGACTTAGCTAATTTATACGCTGTGGGTGAAGTGGCTTACACTGGGTTGCACGGTGCTAACCGTATGGCAAGTAACTCATTATTAGAGTGCATTGTATTTGCCCATGCAGCAGCAAAAGACATTTTGAGTAAAATAGAGACCGCTCCTGCACTGGTTGAGTTACCTAGTTGGGATGAAAGCCGCGTATCTAACTCAGATGAAGAAATCGTGATCACCCATAACTGGCATGAGCTGCGATTATTTATGTGGGATTATGTTGGGATTGTGCGCTCAACCAAACGACTTGAACGCGCGCTTCATCGTGTTGAACTATTACAGCAAGAAATCCACGATTACTACGCGAACTTTAGAGTGAGTAATAACTTACTTGAGTTACGTAACTTAGTTCAAGTAGCCGAGCTTATAATTAGAAGTGCTATGGAACGTAAAGAAAGTCGCGGACTGCACTTTACCATTGACTACCCAGAGCAAAACGAAAATCCAACGCCAACTATTTTGACTCCAAAGCGCAATTAATTGCCGCAAGTGTTGCCCGTTTTAAACGCGTGTAGCTTTGCTCATCAACACTATTGGCTGAGATAATCAGCCAATAGTTTTCACTAAAGCCATTAATATACAACCACACACTGCGACCAAGTAATCGGCTTTGCTTACCAATAACCCCTTGAATTAGCAGCTTTTCATTCTCAAAACGAAATTGATTTGGCTCTAATAATATAACGCCCTGCTCTGGCTGAGCAGCCACGATTTTTCGCCAAACGATAATGCCAGCAACGATATTAAGCGCAATGCAAAAAAGAGTTGCCAAAATAGAAGTGGTAAATAAGCATAATATTAAAGTTAGCACACAAAAAAAGACCACAATCTGTTTGTGGTCTGTCTGATTATTTGTGACGGTAAACCTATACACGAACTCGGTCTAAAATTAGCTCAACCATACTGTTTAGCTCAACGTCTTTACATTTTTCATGGCCCATAAACCAAGCAAATAAATCTGGGTCTTCTTGTGTTAATAAGCGCTGAAAAGTCGCCTGCTGTTTAGCATCTAACGAATCATAAGCTTCTTCAACAAACGGCATAAACAAAACATCTAGTTCTAACATGCCACGGCGGCAAGCCCAACGGATACGTGCTTTACTATGTATTTCAACCATTTTAAACCTCATATTTAATTAATTCGAGTTTAACAAATGCACGTTAATTTAACAGCACTAAATTATAAAAAAACAACGCTTGTTGGTGGCTGTACCATCGGCTTTAACTACGTTATTATGTGGTTTCATTTGTTATTGCAAAGAAGGTGTTTATGTCTCTGGTTTATGCATGTCCTTTATCACATCAGGTTATTAGCCTCTCAGGCACAGATAAATTATCTTACCTACACGGACAAATCACTCAAGATCTCAATAAAATCAACAACAACAACTTTTTGTGGACAGGTCACTGTAGCGCAAAAGGTAAGCTGTGGGGTGTATTTAAGCTATTTTCTTACCAGCAAAACTATTATTTAACCGGATCAAGTGCTGAAGTAGAACGCTCACTGGCTGAGTTAAAAAAATACGCTGTATTTGCAAAAGTTGAAATTAATAAAGCCCCAGAGCGATTAATTGGTTTATTAGGTGATGACCTAACTGATTTGCTTACGCAACTTGATATTCACTTTAGTGACGATGCCACAGCATGCGACTTTGCTAACGGCAAAGCCCTTAAACTTGCGCCAAACCGCGTTTTACTTATGGTTGATAGCCAATTTTGCTTACCTGATGAAGTATCTACCCTCGACAACGACGCTATGTGGCAACAGGCCTCACTGCTAGCTGGTGAGCCTCAGTTAAGCGTTGATGCAATTGATGAGTATGTGCCGCAAATGGTTAACCTTCAAGCCATCAATGGCATCAGTTTTAAAAAGGGTTGCTACACCGGCCAAGAAACCGTCGCACGTATGAAATACTTAGGTAAAAATAAACGTGCCATGTATATCGTTACAGGGCAAAGTGAAGGATTGCTCGATGCACCCGATATCGAAACCCAGTTAGGTGAAAACTGGCGCCGCGCGGGCAAACTTATTGCGCAAAGCTTTAATGAAAAAACACACACTTTAACTGGCTTAGTTGTGTTGCCAAACGATACTGACACCGCTCAGGTTCTTCGTGCAAAACATACCCCTTCGGTAGAGCTAAACATTCTGCCTCTACCTTACTCTCTTGAAGATGAATAATAGGAATGACTATGATCGTTGCAGCAAATAAAGTGGTAAAAATGCATTACTCTGTACTAGATAATGACGGCAATACCATTGATAACTCATTTGGCGGTGAGCCATTAATTTTTATCGTTGGTACGGGTTACCTGATCTCAGGACTTGAAAACGCGCTGCAAGGCAAACAAGCTGGCGATACACTAAGTGTAAAAGTTGAACCTGAAGAAGGTTACGGTGAGCGTCATGATCACCTAATGCAAGCCGTGCCAAAATCAATGTTTGAAGGCATGGACATTGAAGTGGGCATGCAATTTCGTGCAACCACCGATGACGGCGACCAGTCAGTCATGATCATCGATATTCAAGACGAAGAAGTGATTGTTGATGGTAACAACCCACTCGCTGGTATTACGCTCAATTTTGATGTAGAGATTTTAGAAGTACGCGATGCAACGGCTGAAGAGCTTGAGCATGGCCATGTACATGGTGAAGGCGGTTGTGGTCACGACCACTAAGCCCTAATCCAGTAATAAAAAAAGCGCCTCAGGCGCTTTTTTTATAGCATATTATTATGCGTACGTAATTTAACTTGAGGCTCTGCTGCTGGTGCTTCGCCAGGGGTTATTTTATCTTCAAGTGCAGCAACTAATCCGGCTTGGTCATTAGTGCCTAAGCGGTATTGGCTGCCATCTTTAAGCGTTAATTGCACGGCACTAAAGCCTGATACTGAATAAATCCAACCATCATGCGTAATGCGAATACCAATACCGTGACGGTATGAGTTTTGTACTGCTTTTACGTCAACTATGTCCTCTAGTGCTAATTTTTGACCCGCAACGCCTGGACCAAATGCCCAGCTAATATGGGCTTCATCAACTTTAATGGTTAAACCATGAAATAAAAAACCCACCAGCAATAAAATACCTGCAAATACCATTAACGGCACATCGGCACCCATTAAATTCCATGCAAGTGCAACAAACCCACCTATCCATGCCAATACTACAAATATAAATATCGCATACTGCTTATGCTGATACATAACACTCTCAATTAAAAAGTTAAAAAATTAAAAACTGTATACTAACGTTGCGCTGAGCTCTGAATCATATTTAAGCTTATCTTCTTCAGGCTTAGAGTTATAACGGTACATATAAGCAAACTTGAGCGATACAGCCCCAACCACTTGGCTAATTAAGGCGGTTTCTGACTTTAACCGTGAGTTAAGCCCAGATAAAGACTGCTCTATACTAATGTCTTGATTAAATCGGGTGCGCTTAGATACTAATCGCTCCCATTGCATGGCAATACGTAACAAGTAACCCATTTTGTCTTTATCGTCTTCGCTTATTGTTGACTCATCATCAGCAACGGAGCGATATAAACCAGGGCCAATATCTATATCTACTTTATTTTTAACCCCTTGATAAATACGTGCACCATAACCGGTTGCCACCGTACTTTTAAAATCAAGACCGCTAAATTCATCCTCTTCATAATCGCCATAAATAAAGAAAGACGAATTTTTAACACCAACTTTATAGTTACCCTGCGCAGAAACAAACACGCGATTAGCCGTAACATCCGACTGGCCCGTTTCTTCATTTTCGTCACGTTTGTATAAGGAATCTATTTTGAATTGATTACGCCAGTTTTCAAAATCTTGGTAAAGATTACCTTTGAGTTTAAAACTGGTTGAGTTGGTATTACCTTTACTTAAAATAAAACCAAACTCGGTATCACCATAAAGTACTTCGCCTTTGTGTAGCTCATGAATTTCTTCATCAGAGAGCTCCCCATATTGATGAAAATCTTCAAAGGGATCTACTGCCCAGCTGTAGGAGCTAAATAATAAAAGCAGTAATACAACGTACTTTCGCAAAATACATTCTCTTGCAAATGGTAATAATGAAAAGGGGCCGAAAAAGTTATTCACTTTCTTTCCATAAAATATGGCAAAAAGGCGCGTCTTTATCACGGCTAATTAAAATTTTCGCAAATAAGACGTCTTCGTTATCAAACTCAAGGCCTACTAATACTTGAATAAAATGCTCAGGCTCTATTTCTAGTGCAACAAAATCTTGCCACTGTTCATCGGGCTCATCTTCTTCAATAAAGCCAAGTTCTTCACGATGCAGGTTAAATTCTTCAACATCTTTATCACTCAGGTTGTTGGGAGCCAGCTCCAAAAAAATATCATAAGCTTGATGGGTTGCTTCTTCTACCGTAAATAAACGTGGACCTGACATGAGTGGTTAACCTCTGAGCTTTTAAGTTGGCGCCATAATATCAAAAGTTGTTAGTGTTTTGATAAAAAAAACACGTTAAATACTGACTTTTTTACTTTTACCTAATACTTATAGATATTAATGGATTGGTTAGCATTAGGGTCTGTTGGCCTTTCAAGATTAAGTTTGCCTTGAAAGATAACAGACCGCAATTGCATTAAAAAATTCACTTTGTTTTTTATTCATCTTCATCCACTTTACTTAGCACGAATAAAAACATAAGCTCAAGTAACAGGTCAGAGGAGTGCGAGATGATAAAACTAGAAAAAAAACAGGGCATTGCCACCGTCACATTAAATCGAGTAGAAAAACAAAATGCCTTAAGCTTTACTATGTTTATTGAGCTTAACAAGGTGATTAAAAATATTAAAAAAGATGCCAATATTCGTGCGGTTGTATTAACCGGTGAAGGCGAACACTTTTGTGCAGGGCTTGATATTAACGCGGTTATGGCCTCGCCAATAAATATTATAAAACTCCTATTTAAATGGCTTCCTGGTAATCAAAATTTAGCGCAAAAAGTAGTACTTGGTTGGCAATCATTGAGTGTGCCTGTTATTGCAAAAATAAACGGAAATTGCCTTGGGGGTGGATTGCAAATAGCACTGGGTGCCGATTACCGGATTGTTCACCACGATGCCAAACTCGCCATTATGGAAGCGCGCTGGGGGTTATGCCCAGATATGGGCGCTAATGTTATGCTTTCAGGCTTAGTAAAACGCGACCAAGCGCTTTGGTTAGCAAGTCACGCAAATCCAATAAACGCACAACATGCTTTTGAACTAGGTTTAGTAACCAAAACAACCGACGATACAGATAAAGCAACTAAAGAGATGCTTGATACACTGCTAGCGCGCTCACCTGACACATTAGCTGCAATAAAGCGTGTAACTCAACAAAGCTATAAAGCCCCTGCTCGAAAAATACTCGCTAAAGAAACATGGAGCCAAATTCGCTTACTGATCAACCCTAATACTAAAAAAGCCATTGCTAAAGCTAAAGGGAAAGCTGATATTGAGTTTACAAACGCCAAGCGCTGGTAACATTGATGGTAATACTAAGGCACAATGCATAAAACAGCGTTATTTGTTAAAGTTAGGCTCTTCTATTCTAGTGAGCCAAATTAATGAAATACCTACTAAGTAGCGCAATTATTTTATTGTGCTTGGCAACAAGCAAATTCATTATGCATCTTCTTGATGCAAGTTTTCCTGCTCCTCTACTCGCCATGGTTTTGCTGCTAACGTTACTGTTATTGGGCATAGTTAAAGAACATCAACTCGCTCCCTGCGCATCACCTATTTTGAATGTAATGCCTATTTTCTTTATTCCTGCAGGCGTCGGTTTTATAGAACATTTAGGGCTAATTAAATCACATTGGCCTTTCTTAACTGCGGTCATCTTATTAGTCCCACTCAGTAGTTTAATTTTAGTGGCAAGCCTAGTGGGCTATTTTAAAGGCAGAGCTAATAATGACTAACTTAACCACCAGCATAACCCCCAGCCTATGGTGGTTAACCGTGCCATTTATTATTATTCTCTTTATTGCACTAAGAGCGGTTAATCTTAAAATAAATCAGACTATTTTAAAGTCATTAACCAACCCTGTTTTTTTAAGCATTGGCATTATTGCCCTACTGTTAGTCAACCTTAAATTACCCTATTCACAATTTGCCTCACATAGTCAGTTACTAAGTTGGCTATTAGAGCCGGCCATTGTTGCTTTAGCCTTGCCGCTTTATCAGCAATTTATGCACGTACGTAAAAACTTACTATTAATTGTCGCTACTTGCAGTATAGGTATTGTTAACGCCACACTAGTGGCTTTTGTATTAAGTATTTTATTTGCTGTGCCCTCACAATTGAGCGCCTCTGTTGCGGCACTTAGTGTAACAACCCCTATCACACTGCTGGTTACTGACTCATTAGGAGGAATTAGCTCACTTGCCGCTGCCATGGTTATTTTTATTGGTTTATTGGGGGCTTTGTTTGGCTTTATGTTACTCAAATTAGTTAAGATTTATAACTTTGAGGCACAAGGAATTGCAATCGGTACCGCGTGCCATGCAATTGGTACGGCGGCAGCTATTGCCGAACACCCAAAAATAGGCGCATTTTCATCAGTGGCTATGGCACTCAGTGCATTATTAACCGCAGTGATAGTACCACTATTATATCCAATTTTAGTTAACACTTTGTTATAGTAAGCAGATAACAGTATCGCTAAAAATAGAGCCCAGCATGATCAGTTCCGAAATTCAGCAATTTGAAAAGTACTACGCCCTACTTACCGAGTATTTAGTTACCTACAGTATGCAAATAGTGGGCGCTATTTTTATTCTACTCGTTGGCCTGTGGGTCGCTAAAAAGCTCGCCGAAGTTGTCGCAAACTTAATGACCCGCCATAACATTGATATCACCCTGACTAATTTTGTCAGTAATGTTGTAAAAGTACTGCTGATCATTATGGTGATCATTATTGCGCTTGGTAAAATTGGCATTAGTGTGACCCCATTTGTAGCTGCAATAGGTGCCGCCTCATTAGGCGCAGGCTTAGCGTTACAAGGTATGCTTTCTAATTATGGCGCGGGGCTTGCTATTATTGCTACGCGGCCATTTGTGGTTGGCGATACCATAGAAGTAAAAGGCGTTAGTGGCCAAGTAAAAGTAATTGAGCTGGGGCACACCATATTAATTAATGAAGAAAAAGTAGAAATAACCATTCCTAATAAACATATTGTTGGCGAAATTCTGCATAACTCATTTAATTATTCACTGGTAAAAGGTGAAATAGACATAGCCTACAGTGCCTGTAGTGATACTGCGATAAGCCTTATTGAAAACGTATTAGTCAATCATGAACTCGTAGCTAAACACCCTAATGCACAAATTGGTATAGAACGTTTTGCTGATAGCGGCGTCACCATTAGTTATCGTTATTGGGTGCCCACCACTAAAATTATTGAAACTAAACTCGCAATAAATGGCGATGTGTATAAAGCGATTAACGATGCCAATATTGAAATTCCGTTTCCACAACGCATTGTTACGCTTAATAAAAGCGACCTAAAATAAATAAAAACCTTAATATGATTTTAAATCATATTAAATTAATTAAGCGTGCTTACAAATAAAATAATAACGAGTCCTTATGCATCAATCACCTTTTTATCTAGGCGACTGGCAGGTAACACCTGCCAGCAATTGTATACAATGTGCTGAAAAAGTAACGCAATTAGAACCTAAAGCAATGGATGTATTATTATATCTTTGCTTACAAAAAGGCGATATGGTCACCAGCGACGAATTACTCAATCAGTGCTGGCAAAACATTGAAGTAGGCGATAACCCACTGCATAAAACCATCACACAACTGCGAAAAGCACTGGGTGATAAGGCAAGCTCCCCGCTATACATAGAAACCATTCGCAAACGCGGCTACCGTATTATTGCAAAACTTGAGTTTCCATTTGCAGAAGATACATCAAGCTCTATAAATACGTGGCAAGGCGGTTCTCCTTTTTTAGGTTTAAGCGCGTATAACCCAACCGATACCCATTTATTTTTTGGTCGAAACCAAGCCATCACCACCTTACTCGAAAACGTATCAAACCAAGTGAAATGTGGTCGTGCTTTTTGCTTAATACTTGGCCCAAGTGGTACGGGTAAATCGTCGTTAGTCAATGCGGGTATTTTACCAAAGCTACTTGATGAGCGTGGTTATGATGGTATTGGCGTTGTTTCATACACTCAGCTCGACTTTGCAGATGTGCATCAAACTAGGCTGTATTTAGATTTAGCCTCTGCCATGCTTGATTGGGATATAAACCAACACCCCGTATTTGAAGGATTAAGCTCGCAAACACTGGCGCAGCAATTAGAGCACACAATTGACGAAGTGATAAACACGTTACAAACTGCAATCAGTAAGGCAAATACAAAACTAAACACACCGCAGTTTTTTTTGTTTATAGACCGCTTAGAGGTGCTGCTTTCATCGCCACTATTTAGTCCCAACACCCGAAGTCATTTTTTATCGATTATTGAACGTTTAGCCACCTCTAAAGCGGTGATCGTATTTAGTGCGTGTCGTAACGACTTTTACCCTTTAGTGGTTGAGCAACCCAGCCTTATGGCCGCAAAAGCGAATGGCGCCCATTATGATTTAACCCCGCCCAACCGCCAGGAACTACAACAAATTATTCGCTTGCCGGCATTAACCGCTAATTTAACGTTCTCACACGACCCGCAAACCAAAACTCCGCTGGATGAAATACTGTGTGCCGATACCGCCAACAACCCTGATGCCCTGCCCATGTTGCAATACACACTGCAAGAGCTGTATTTACAGCGCAGTGAAAATAATGAGTTATTGCACAGCGTGTATGAAAAACTCGGCGGTATTGAAGGCGCCATTGGTAAAAAGGCAGAAGATGTTTTTATTGGGCTGAGCGCAAAACAACAACAGCAACTAAAAAGCGTATTATCGCAGTTAGTGACGCTAAACCCAGATGGTAAAACCATTACTAGCCGTGCGGCCCGCTTACAAGCATTAACCAACACCAGCCAAAAAGAGCTTGTACAAGCCATGGTCGACAGTCGCTTATTTGTATCGCACTTACAAAACCAAGAAGCCTGCTTTAGCCTTGCCCACGAGGCATTATTACGCCAATGGCCACGTGCCAAACAGTGGATAAACGATCATAAAGATGCCCTTGCTATTAAAAGCCGTTTGCACCACCACACGCAACAGTGGCTTAATGAACATAAAAGTAGCGCTTACCTATTAGCACCGGGTAAACCATTGCAAGAAGCGCTCACGTTATTAAACGACAATATATTCAAACTAGACAATGACGAACGCGCCCTTATAAATAACTCTCTCAAAAATAGTAAAACAAAAACAATAATAAAACGCGGCACGATTGCACTGCTTTGCTTACTTACCTGTGTTGCCCTATTCATGAGTTTCACTAGTTTTCAAGCGCAGCAACTTGCACAGCAAAAGCGCCAAGAGGCCGAAAGCCTACTTGGCTTTATGGTCGGTGACTTTGCCGATAAGCTGCGCAGCGTTAAGCGTATGGACTTACTTGATGGCATTAGTAATAAAGCGCTGGAGTATTTTACCAATCAAGCAGAAGAGCCCAGCTCTCTTTTTAGTTTTAACGACCAAAAAGCCGAATTTAACAACCGCTTTCAATATGCACAAACTCTTGAGGCCATGGGCGAAGTGGCCTATTCGCGCGGTAAAACCAATGAGGCTAAAACCGCCTTTGAAAACGCCCGCACGCGTCTTGAGGCACTTTTAAAAATACAACCAAATAATTTAGAACTACTCACCCTTGCCGGTGCCAATGCCTTTTGGCTCGGTCAGCTTCATTATGATAAAAGTGATTACGCTGCTACTGAGCCATTATTTAAAAAATATCATGCCTACAGCGAGAAAATGTATTCATTAGCACCCAATGACTTTAACTCCATTATGGAGTTGTCGTATTCACATAATTCATTGGGGTCTTTGTATTTAAAGCAATTTAACTACACTGGCGCGAAACAACGCTTTACAGAGTCGCTCGCCCTTAAAAATGAAGCCCTTGAGCTTAAACCCAATAACAAAAATTTATTGCGCGATAAAGCAGACACCATTAGTTGGCTTGCAAAAACTGAAGAAAGGCTTGGTAACTTTAATGCCGCATTAACCATGTATGAAAATGCATCTAATGAGTTAAAAAGTTTATTAATTGAATATCCAGATGATGCCAGTTTATCAAGCAGTTTAGCTTATACTTATATTCAACAAAGCTACCTTTTGAGCTACCTGCCAAATAAACAACCAGCCTACAAAAAAGCACAGCAAGCCACAAAAACAGTTAATACCGCACGATTGCAAGATCCAAAAAGTAAAGACATTCAACATTCTTATTATCGTTTTTTAGCCCACCAGCTAATGCTTTCACCTAATAAAAACATTGATAACCGAGTTAAGGATATTATTAACTTTTTGAAAGTGCAGGACTTTAAAAATAACTTTGCAATTAATACTCAATTGATCCTTATACAGTACTTTATTGATAGACAGTCACCACTTAAAGCATATGAGTTTTTAACAGCCCTTGAAAATGATACAAGCTACCAACAGTACATAGCTAATAAAGCAAAGAGTGGTGATAATGTAGACTTTACGAATATAAATTTACTTAAAGCTAAATTAGCTGAAAATACCGTACAGCGAGAGCAATTTTGCTTAAATGCGCTTAAAGCCATTGCTGAAACAGTAAAAATAAACCAAAGCGTTCACGTAACGCACCCGCTGTTACAGGCATATACCTGCTTAAATAGAGCAAACGAAATCCCCAAAATAAAAGCAAGTCTAGTTAAATTAGGCATTACTCACTTTAAACTATAACCACGAATACAAAAGGAAATAATATGGATAGCTCTCAAGAACAAATTAACTTTACTGTAAATATTGAATTAGACAGTAACGACAACGCCAATTTTACATACTTTAAAGATAACAAAGAAGTCTCTGGCGGTGGCGTTGTTAGAACTGAAACCGCAGGTATTTATAGCTTAAATGAAGCAACACTTGCTAAAGGTTTTTTATTCACCGGAGCCACTATCACTGATAAAGAAGGCGACTGTGCTGGTGATTTTAAATCAGAAATCAATGATGATGGCCAATCAATCACCATCACAGACACAGATGAAAATAATGGCACTGTGTGTTTAATATTTAATGTTGAGTGCAATGGTAAAGCCTATGAAAGCGCCGACCCACAAATTGAAAATAAAGACAAAAATTAATCAACAACGCTTAATATTTAATTTTTGTTTTCCAAATTGCACAGGCCTTTAACGCCTGTGCATAATAAAAAATACTATTAATCAAAAACTTAAAAGCAGAAGATTACCGAAAGGTTTAATTGCACTTTTTTATGTAAATTTGTAGACATCAAAAACGTCTGTATCATGCTAAGGCTAAAACGTGTCTAAACAAATTAATAAAAAAGAGACTCCAGCGGTTAAAAACGATAAAGCACTCCCCTTCGATTGCGCTTTATCGAGTCCTTTTTCTCATACCCAATTTGGCGCTTTAATTGAATTATTTAACGGCACCGCCGAAGGCATTTTTGTACTTAATGAGCACGGTGGTTTTGAGTTTGCAAACCCAAAAGCAGCACAGCTATTAGGTTACTCTCAGCAATCTCTAATAGGCGAAAATTTACTGTCGTTTTTACACGGTGCAGACCTTGATAAATATAAACAGACCTTATTAAATTGGGTAGACATTAAAGATACTACCCTTAGCTTTGGCCCAAATGAAATAAAAATAAATAAAGCGAATGGTGATGTTATTGAAGCAGACTTATCAATATCAAGCATGCCAAAAAGTATTGCATCGGCGCAAAAATTATACGTTTGCATACTTCATGATCTTAGTACGCATAAAGCCATGTATAACCGTTTAAAAATACAGGCCTCAACCGATCACTTAACTGGGCTCGCTAATCGTTTAGCTTTAGATGAGTCACTAAAAAAATACTGGCAAGAAAGTATTCAAAGCCAACAACCTCTAACCAGCATATTGATTGATGTTGACCACTTTAAAAAATTCAACGACACCTATGGGCATATTAAAGGTGATAAATGCTTACAAAAAATTGCAAAAATGCTTTTGCATTGTATTCCGTCAAGAGAGTGTTTGGCTGCGAGATATGGCGGTGAGGAGTTTGCTATTATTTTACCGCGTTGCGATATAAAAAGTGCAACGATTGTTGCCAAGCATGTACAACAACAAATTAATGCGATGACATTTACAGATATAGGCCTACCACCGGAGGTTAAAGTTAGTGTAAGCCAAGGAATTGCCAGTGAAAATAATAACCAGTACCGCACCTACGAGGCGCTGTTATATGCCGCAGACACGGCTTTATACCGAGCAAAAACAGAAGGTAGAAATAAAATAAGTACGATTGTTTAAAGTTTAAATTAAAGGCCTTTTAATGACGCTATATCTATATTAAACGCCACTTCATGGAGGTGGCGTTTAGTTAAATAACGGCCAATTAAATTAAAGTAACAATAAACTACCTAACCCTAAAAAGGTCACAAAGCCGACAATATCAGTGACTGTGGTTAAAATCACTGAACCCGATAACGCAGGGTCAATTTTCATTTTATCTAAAATGGACGGGATCACTACACCCGCCAACGATGCTGCCACTAAGTTAAGTAATATTGCCACGGTAATAGTTATACTAAGCATAATATCGTTAAACCATACAAAGGTTAGCAAACCAATCACTAATGCCCACACCAAGCCATTTACCGCCCCTACTCGCAGCTCTTTTTTAAGTAATGCGTTTCGGTTTGAGTCAGTAACCTGACCCAGAGCCAGTCCTCGTACAATAACCGTTAAGGTTTGGCTACCGGCAATACCGCCCATTGACGCCACTACAGGCATTAATACCGCAAGTGCAACCACTTGCTCTATGGTTGCGCCAAACAAACCGATAAACCACGAGGCTAAAAATGCTGTTGCTAAGTTTATACCTAACCAAATACCACGGTTTTTAGCACTTTTACGAACACTGGCAAATAAGTCTTCGTCTTCTCGTAAACCACCGGCCTTTGCTGCCGCTTCGTCGGCTATTTCTTGACGTAATTCATAAGCTGATGCAATGGTTAAACGCCCTATTAATTTGTTATCGGCATTAACCACGGGCATGGCCATTTTCTCGCTATGAATAACCACTTCAGCGGCTTCATATAAATCATGGTCTGCGTGCAATGAGGTAAAATCATGATTAGCTAACGTCATTAAACTCTCGTTATCATGCGCTTTTATCAGATCATTAACCGCAACTTCACCGATTAAGCTACCTTTACGGCTCACCAAATAAATAACTTCGCTGTATTGCGGTAAGCCTTTGTGTAGCAGCTTTTTAGCGCCACCCGCAGTGAGTTTGTCTGACACCTTTAAAAAATCAAACCCAATCCAGTGACCTAATTGCTCTGGTGTATATTGCTGAGCCAGTTCGTATTGCTTAGTTTGTGCTTCATCGAGTTGTTTTTTAGCGTAATCAATAAAACGTTGTGGAATAACTTCTTCTAACTCAAGTAGCTCTTCAACATTTACTTCGTCTAATAATTTAAATCCGGCACTGTCGTCTAGTGTTTGTAGTAACCATAAACAGCTATCTTCACTTAAATTAACAAAAATTTCGTGCTGCGTGTCTTCATCTAATAAATGCCAAATTTCAAGACGCTGCTCTTTAGGGATCGCCTCAAACAATAAAGATAAGTGCTCAGTTGATAAAGTTTGCTGAGCATCTATAAGTAATTTATTTTTGCGCTCAGTGGTATCACACTGCAATAAGTCGTTTATGAGTTGTGGTAACTGATCAACCGGATACTCTATCATTTAAAAACCCTAAAATAGTCGTTTCACTATAAATTTACTGTAATAAGTAAGTACTTATTAATGAGATTAGCTAGGGTCTGTTTATCTTTCGAGGTTGAACACGTTTCAATCCAAAAAGGTCAACAGACCCTTATAGTGTACATTAGTCGCTAATAAAAATATTAAAAAATCGCTGTGCTGTTAAATATTTATGGTTGTAGCAGGCAATAAACTATCGCGCTTTAGCTAAAAATAAAGCAAAAAAAAAGCCGTAACTAAATAAGTCACGGCTTCCAAAAGCAATTAATAGCTAAGTGTTATTTATATTTTAAACTGACCAACTAAATCACCTAAGTTTTGACCTCGTCCCGCTAAGTGCTGACTTACCGAAGAGGTCGTTTTACTCGATTGCGTTAATTCATTCACAATTTCTTGAATTGCATACACGTTACGGTTTATCTCTTCTGTAACGCTACTTTGCTCAGTAGCTGCGGTGGCAATTTGTGTACTCATATCGTTAATTGTTGTTACCGATGTAGTAACCGCACCTAGACTTTCAGATATAGCGCGTGAAGACTCTACAGAGCGGTTACAGCTTTGTTGACTCGCTTGCATGGCTCCTACAGCCGCAGTGACTAAGTTATGTAATTCGCTAAGCATTTCATTAATTTCTAATGTGCTATCTTGAGTGCGGCTTGCTAAGCTTCTTACTTCATCAGCTACAACGGCAAAACCACGACCTTGCTCACCCGCTCGTGCAGCCTCAATAGCGGCGTTTAATGCCAATAAGTTCGTTTGCTCAGCAATACCCCCAATGACACTCAACACGCTATTAATCTTTTTAGACTGTTCACTTAACGAGTTTACTTGCTCAGCGGCTTGGTTAATTTCACCCATTAAATTTGAAACTTCACTGAGTGAAACATCCACACAATCTTGCGCATTGGCCACTTCTTTTGTTGCTGCCTGCGTTGATACCGCAACTTGTGTGGTATTTTGTGCAACTTCATGCGAGGTTGCTGACATTTCAGTAATAGCGGTGACTACTAATTCAGTTTCATGATTATGTTTTAATAATTTATCTTCAATTAATAAGGTTTGCGTATTGATATCTGATGAGGCCGTTTTAACATCGCTCGTCACATCGACCACACCGGAAATAATACTATGCAGCTTACTAACAAACAGATTAAACGATTCACCCAATTGACCAATTTCATCATGGGTGTCAATCACTAATCTTCTGGTTAAATCACCTTCACCTTTTGCTATGTCATCTAAACTTTGTACCATTCGATGTATTGGTTTAACCATATTACTCGCTGCATATAAAGCACCCACTGCTGCTAAACCAAGTAGCAGAAGTGATATTAAAAATAAGGTGGTCATTTTTTCAGTTAAATGCTCAGCCATGGTTGCTTGGTATTTAACTAGTTCAGCCTCAATGTCATCCATATAAGTACCCGTACCAATCATCCAGTTAGTACCTGGGATCATGGCTGCATACCCTATTTTTTCAATCAAACCCGTCGTGTTGGGTTTTTGAAAGTGATAGGTAAAAGACCCCCCCCCTTTACGAGCTTGCTCTAGTAAGCCAACCACTATTTTTTTACCGTTTGGGTCGGTCATGCCTATTTTATTTTGCCCTTCAATTGCATCGCCTAACAATGCATGAAAAACACTCACGCCATCGGTATCGTAAATAAAATAATAGCCATCTTCGCTAAATTTTAAATCTCTTAACGCATTTTTTGCGTCTTGTTCATTACCTTGTGCTAATTGGTATTGCACTATTTGAGAACCAATTTCAATTTCTGTTTTTAGCAGCGTTTGTTTATCTGCTATTAGTTTGGTTTTGAATTCATTAAAGTATTGCTGCTGATTTTGCTTCTCTAAATAATATGAGCCCGCCATAAAACTGATTAGCAATACAATTAATGGTAAAACAGCCAACAGTAGCAATTTGTTTTTTAAGCTTAAATTACCCATTATTTCTCCAATTAACATTACAAGCCATCAAGCTCTTTTTATTTTGTAGCCCGTTAGCTAAAAAATTTCATTGTTTGCATTACTATACAACGCATACCTGTATACAAATTAAGCACAAACGAGATCGTTTAGCAATTTAATACACTCTTGCAATAGTAAAACACACTAAAAAACACTTTATAACTAGACGATAGTATATAAGCAATAATAAAGAACCAAAACCAATTTAGCCTTTCACATAGCCAGTACACAGCTTGTTAAACTTCCTTAAAGCTAAATTAACCTGACTAACGCTATTTTAGCTTTAATGAAATTAAATATTGGGCATCACACAAAGGTCTTGCTTTCTGAGTTAAAACGCAAATAATGAAGCAACTAACTACTGGGTAAGAATGAGGAAAATGAGTTACATACTAACCACCCAATGCGCCGATGATATTGGCTTAATCGCCAAAATTACCGGACTGTGTCACCGACATAACTTAAACATTATTCGTAATAACGAGTTTGTAGATAAAGATGCACAGCGCTTTTTTATGCGCACTGAACTCACTGGCGAACCCCACACTGAGTTTTTAGCACAGCTACGTGAAGTATTACCCGCAGGTGCAAAAGTGGCGCTACACGGTGAAGAAAAAACCAAAGTTGTTTTATTAGCCACAAAAGAAGCCCACTGTTTAGGCGGCATGTTGTTAAAGCAATTTGAACAAACCCTAAACATAGAGATACTTGCCGTGATTGCCAATTATCCTACATTAGAGCCTTTGGTTAAGGGATTTGATATTCCTTTTCATGTGGTTTCTCATGAAGGACTTACGCGCAGTGAGCACGACGAAAAAGTCGGTGACTTAATTGCCAGCTATAACCCTGACATTATTGGGTTAGCTAAATACATGCGTATTTTAAGCCCTGAGTTTGTTGGTCGATTTGAGGGTAAAATCATCAATATTCATCACTCATTTTTACCGGCTTTTATTGGTGCTAAACCGTATCATCAGGCGTTTGAGCGCGGTGTAAAAATTATTGGTGCCACGGCTCACTTTGTAAATAATGAGCTAGATGAAGGCCCTATTATTTTACAAGACGTATCGAGTGTAACTCATGCTAATACGGCTGAAATGATGGCTAAAATGGGTAAAGACGTGGAAAAAACAGTGTTTTGTAAAGCATTGCAACTAGCATCAGAACATAAGCTATTTATTAATGGCAATAAAACCGTCGTATTTTCATAATTTTTACTTTTTAAATAAAAATGCCAGCTAATAAGCTGGCATTTTTTATAAGTAAATATTAAACCTTACTTAGTTAGGGTGTGTAATACGTTGGTGCCCCAGGGCCTACTGGCATACCTAAAACAAATACCCATAAGTAAAACAGCACCACCCAACCAACAAAGAAAATAATACTATATGGCAACATAGTCGCTACCAAAGTACCTATTCCCATGTCTTTTTTGTATTTAGTGGCAACCGCGAGGATCAAGCCAAAGTAACTCATCATCGGGGTAATTAAGTTAGTTACCGAATCACCAATACGATAAGCTGCTTGAATTGTCTCGGGGGCATAACCTATAAGCATCAGCATAGGAACAAAAATAGGGGCTGTTACTGCCCACTGCGCTGACGATGAGCCTAGCGTTAAGTTCACTAAAGCACACATTAAAATAAACAACACAAATACTTCCGGCCCCGTTAGGCTAAGTGCCTGTAATAATGCAGCGCCATTAATGGCTAAAATAGTACCTAAGTTAGTCCACTTAAAAAATGCCACAAACTGCGCAGCAAAAAATACTAATACAATGTACATTCCCATAGAGCTCATACTTTTGCTCATGGCGTTAATCACGTCTTTATCATTTTTCATGGTGCCAACAACGCGGCCATACACAAAACCTGGAATACCAAAGGTGACAAAAATAAAAACCACAATCCCTTTTAAAAACGGCGAGTGAGCAACTAGGCCTGTTTCTGGGTTACGTAAAATACCGTCTGCGGGTACAACCGTCCACGCGAGTAGTAATGAAACAACAAGTAATGAGAATCCAGCCCATTTTAAGCCCGACTTTTCTTTATCAGTTAAACCGGCAATGTTGTTTTGAGCTAAATCTTCACTGGCTTCGTCTGGGTTATATTTGCCTAATCGCGGCTCTACAATTTTCTCAGTAACTAGCGTGCCTAATATGGCAATTAAAAATACCGATATCATCATGAAATACCAGTTTGCTTCTGCGCCTACTTGGTAAGTTGGGTCAATCATTTGTGCAGCTGGCGTGGTAATACCGGCTAGTAACGGATCAATAGTACCCAATAATAAATTAGCACTGTAACCACCAGATACCCCAGCAAATGCCGCAGCAAGACCGGCAAGCGGATGACGACCTAAGCTATGAAATATCATTGCCGCTAGCGGAATCAATACCACATAGCCAAGCTCAGAAGCTGTATTGGATAATATAGCGGCAAACACCACCATAAAGGTCACTAAGCGTTTTGATGCCCCCATTACCATGCCACGCATAGCGGCAGACAATAGCCCTGAATGCTCTGCTACACTCACACCTAATAGCGCAACTAATACCGTCCCTAATGGCGCAAAGCTAGTAAAGTTAGTCACCAGCCCAGTTACAATACGTTGTAAGCCTTCTGCACTGAGTAAGCTTACTACTTCAATAACACCATCTGGATCGCGCCCAGCAGAGCCCTCAGGCCGTGGATCGATAGCACTGAGTCCAAACCAATCGGCAACACCACTAAATAAAATAATGGCAATACAAAACAATGCAAATAACGTAATTGGGTGGGGAAGCATGTTCCCTAAAAATTCTACAGTGGCTAAAAATCGATTAAACCAGCCGTTCTTTGCGACCTGATTTTCATCTTGGGATGTGTTTGGTGAGTCTATTGAGTCTGACATACCATGCTCTCTTAATTACAAAATGCCCGTAACCTAGCATTATTTACCCAGCAGGTCATGTAATAAAGATGAATGACTTGTTATGTCATAGTAACTGAATGGTTTCGCGTGCTTGAGTTGCAAAAAAGAGGCTCTCGCCTCTAATTTAACCTGTTTAAACTTGCTCTATGGGTTCTAGTTGTAATTTTGCGGCAATTAAAACAGCTTGAGTTCGGTTATAAACACCGAGTTTTCTAAATATGGCAGTTATGTGTGCTTTGACGGTGGCTTCTGAAATATGCAGTTCGTAAGCTATTTGTTTATTCAGTAGGCCTTCGTGCAAATATTGCAATACACGGTATTGCTGCGGAGTAAGTGATGCAACTTGTGCGGCAATTTCCCTATCTTCGCCTTCTATTTCAGCTACCTTACTTTTTAGTTCAGTTGGCAGCCAAGTGTCGCCTTCAAGTATTTGGTTTATTGCATTAGCAATATCATCCGATGAAGATGATTTGGGAATAAACCCCATAGCGCCATAACCCATTACCTTAGAAACAATATTTACATCTTCACTACCCGAAACCACCGCAATCGGTAAGCTCGGATAATCTTCACGAATACGGATTAATCCGTATAAGTCACCGTTACCTGGCATGTGTAAATCTAGTAGTAATATATCAAGATCTTCTTGTTCGCTTAACACTTTCAATGTGCTATCAAAATCGGCCGATTCAAAAACCTCTAAACCTGCAAATTTTGCGCTCAAAGCGCCCTTTAATGCTTCGCGAAATAACGGATGATCGTCCGCTATTAAAAACTGACTCATTGTTCACTCCCAAAAATTCGGCTGCTATCCGATAGACAACAGCCGATATACTACGTTTAGAATCAACTTCTAATCAAGCTTTTAACGCGAAATTAACGATTTAATCGATTTTCTACTAGCTCATCAACGACTGACGGATCGGCGAGTGTCGACGTATCACCAAGCTGTTGATACTCATTTGCAGCAATTTTACGTAAAATACGACGCATAATTTTGCCTGAGCGAGTTTTTGGTAACCCTGGCGACCATTGGATCATATCGGGTGATGCAATAGGGCTCAGCTCTTTACGTACCCAATTACGGATCTCTTTTGTTAGCTCATCACTCACTGTTACACCCTCGTTAGGTGTAATGTAAACATATATGCCTTGGCCTTTAATATCGTGCGGGTAACCGACAACTGCAGCTTCAGCTACGGCTTCATGAGCAACTAAGGCACTTTCAATTTCAGCAGTACCTAAACGGTGCCCAGATACATTAAGCACATCATCCACACGCCCTGTGATCCAGTAATCTCCGTCTTCATCACGACGACAACCGTCACCGGTGAAGTAAACACCCGGGTAAGCACTAAAATAAGTTTGCTCAAAGCGCTCGTGATCGCCATACACAGTTCGTGCTTGCGAAGGCCAGCTATCTAAAATAACTAGGTTTCCTTCAACAGCGCCCTCTAATGTATTACCCTCAGCATCAAATAACGCCGGTGCAATACCAAAAAATGGACGAGTTGCAGAGCCTGGTTTCATATCAGTTGCACCTGGAAGAGGCGCAATCATAATGCCGCCAGTTTCAGTTTGCCACCAGGTATCAACGATTGGGCAGTTAGATTTACCAATTTTTTCGTAGTACCACGTCCACGCTTCGGGGTTAATTGGCTCACCTACTGAACCTAAAATACGCAGGCTATCTCGGTTTGAACTGGCAATTGGCTCATCACCTTTGGCCATAAGCGCTCGAATAGCAGTAGGTGCGGTGTATAAAATAGTAACGTTATGTTTATCAACAACTTCACCCATACGCCCTGCTGTTGGGTAAGTTGGCACACCTTCGAATACGACTTGCGTACACCCATTAACAAGCGGGCCATAAGCAATATAACTGTGACCTGTGATCCAGCCCACATCGGCACTACACCAAAAAATATCATCTTCTTGTAAGTCAAAAACATATTCATGAGTCATTGATGAATACACTAAATAACCACCAGTGGTATGTACCACACCTTTAGGCTGCCCCGTAGAACCTGAGGTATATAAAATAAACAATGGGTCTTCAGCGTTCATGCGCTCAGGCTCACACTCGGGTGCTTCATCAGCAACTAAGTCATGCCACCAAATATCATGGCTATGCCAATCAACATCGCCAGAGGTCAGTTTATGAACAACTACGTGCTCAACGGTAGTTACCGAATCTTGTAACACCGCTTCATCTACATTGGCTTTAAGCGGTACACAGTTACCGGCGCGTCGACCTTCATCTGATGTGATCACCACCTTAGCGCCTGAATCATTAATGCGATCTGCAATAGCCGATGGTGAAAAGCCACCGAATATAACAGAATGAATCGCACCTATACGGGCACAAGCTTGCATTGCATAAATAGCTTGTGGGCTCATTGGCATATAAATGGCAACACGGTCACCTTTTTTTACACCCAATTTTTTCAAGCCATTGGCAAATTTAGCGACTTCGTCATGTAATTGTTGGTAGGTAATATTTTCACTTTGCGAAGGATCATCGCCTTCCCAAATAAGCGCTACTTTATCTGCTTTTGTTTTTAAGTGGCGGTCGATACAGTTGTAAGATGCATTAAGGTAGCCATCTTCATACCATTTTATATTAATATGGCCTTTATCAAATGAAGTGTTTTTTACTTTTGAATAAGGAGTAAACCAGTCAATACGCTTACCGTGCTCAGCCCAAAACCCTTCAGGGTCTTCTACAGACTGTTTATACATCGTATTATATTTTTCATTATCGACGAGCGCTGCGTTTTTAATATGCGCAGGAACTGGGTAGATACTTTGTGACATATTAGTCTCCAATTTATATTACTTGCCTTAGGCTTTTCATCAAGGATTACTCAGCGGTGCACTATTAAATATTAGACATTAGTTGTATCTAGGTTCAAACAGCTATTATCTTATCTATAATCCCCTTAGTTACACTTGATATACATAAAAATACACATTATTAAAGCAAAGAATATGAACAACTCATATTTATTAAACCTTAGTCTAATAGACTAATAGTTGATTGAGTAAATTGTGTACATATACAACAGTAGCTTAAATATTTAAAAGTATTGACTGTTTATTAACAATCTTTATTTACTTACAAATTAAATTAAAACTATGTAAATTCAATTTGTTAGTACTATATAAGTAACACACGTTAGAAAAAACATACAACAAGTAGCCTATAAAAGGACACAACAATGAAACTTACTCCAATTAAAACACTGGCAGCTACAGCTGTACTTTGTGCACTTTCTAGCACAGCTTATGCCGCAACAGCTGCAAAAATAGGTGATACCGAATTCACCTACGGTGGATACATTAAACTCGACGCAATGTGGAGTGACTACTCAGCAGGTGCGCCTGCAGGCACCAGTGTTGGCCGTGACTTTTATGTACCAAGTACATTAACCGTTGGCAGCGATAATAACTCAGATGCTGTATTTGATATGCACGCACGTGAATCTCGCTTTAACTTTGGTACGTCTACACTTTTAGATAATGGCAAAACGGTTAAAACTAAAATTGAGTTAGACTTTTTAGCGTCTGCTCCTGGCGGCAACGAGCGTGTGTCCAATTCATATTCTCCGCGTATTCGCCATGCCTTTATTTCTTATGATGGCTGGTTATTTGGTCAAACATGGTCAAACTTTCAAAACGTCGGTGCATTACCAGAAGCGCTTGATTTTGTTGGCCCAGCTGAAGGCACCGTCTTTGTTCGTCAATCTCAAATTAAATACACTACGGGCGCATGGTCTTTCTCTTTAGAAAACCCAGAAAGCACAATTACAACACCTGGTGGTGGCATGGCAGTGACAGATGATGCCTCATTACCTGATTTTACTGCACGCTATACCCATAATGCTGACTGGGGTAACTTTGTAGTTGCTGCACTCGCTCGTCAATTAACTTATAAAGTAGGCGGTGTTGATGCCGATGAAACTTCTTTTGGTGTCAGTGCATCAGGTATGGTTAAACTAGGTGAAGACAACCTTAAATTTATGCTTACTCAAGGTAAAGGGTTAGGTCGTTATGTTGGTCTAAACGTAGCACGTGGTGCGGTACTCAACGGTGATGATTTAGATGCCATTGATTCAACATCAGGTTTTATTGCTTATCAACATAAGTGGAACAGCCAATGGCGCTCTACATTCCTATATTCGTTTTTCTCAGCAGATAACAATACAGACTTACTTTCATTCTCAGGTGATCCGACAGAATCAAGCCAAAGCTACAGCGCAAATATTCTGTACTCACCGGTTAAACGCTTAACCTTTGGTGCTGAATTAAAACATGCAGAACGCGAGCTTGAAAGTGGCGTAGATGGCGATATGGATCGCTTACAGTTCTCTGTTAAATATGCATTTTAATTTCTTTACTGATTAAAGTACTGATTTACTTCCTAAGCGGCTTCGGCCGCTTTTTTTGTTTTTAACTAGCGCTCAGGTTAACTACAACCACACGCTTTATTTAAAAAATATCAAAGATGTGTAAAATACCGGGTTAACGCAATTGCAAATCACTCTCATTTAGATTAAATTACACCCACATTTTATCTTATGGGAAACAAGATGCTGTACAAACATAAAAACTCTGCATTTAAACTGAGTCTACTTACTTCACTGGTTTTATCTGGACATGCTATTGCTAACGACACGCAAGACGACCTACCTCTAGAAAAAATTGCCGTTTATGGGCAACATCATAAAAATTATATTACAGAAGAAGCACAGTCAGCGACTAAGCTAGGTTTAACAATTAAAGAAACTCCACAGTCAATCTCTGTTGTCTCACGTGCGTTGATGGATGACTTTTCACTTGATGATATTAATGCGGTATTAGAAAGCACCCCAGGCGTAACAGTGGAACAAATAGAAACCGATCGTACTTACTTTAAAGCCCGTGGTTTTGAAATAACTAACTTTTTAATTGATGGTTTAGGCACGCCGCAAAGTTCAGGTTCAATTCAAGGTACACTTGATACGGCAATTTACGATCGCGTTGAAATAGTGCGTGGTGCCAACGGCATGATGACCGGTGCAGGTAACCCATCAGCTACTGTAAATATGGTGCTAAAAAAACCAACCTACACAACGCAAGCTCATGCATCCGCTTCTTATGGTTCGTGGAATAATAAACGTGTAGATATTGATGTTTCCACACCGATTAACGATGAACACGCTGTTCGTGCTGTATTTACAAAGCAAGATAAAGAGTCATACCTAGACCGTTACCAAACCGATAAAACCGTTGCCTACCTTGCCTATGAGGGTAAGCTGACTGACGATACACTACTGAGCATTAACTACGTAAACGAACAAAAAGATGCCGACAGTCCTTTATGGGGCGCGTTACCACTTTATTACACTGATGGCTCAGCGACTAACTATGATGACTCAACTAGCACAGCTGCAGATTGGTCGTATTGGGATAATAGCACTGAACGTGTTTATGTAACACTTGAGCAAAACTTATCAGCGACTTGGGTCGCTAAAGCGCGTTATGCCCACATAAAAAATGAACAAAATTCAGAGTTGTTTTATGTGTATGGCACACCAGATAAAGAAACTGGTTTAGGTTTAACGGGATATGCGAGTCGTTATGATTACAAAGACACACAAGATTTGTATGATTTATATGCCAGCGGTAAGTTTGAGCTATTTTCGCTAGAGCACGACTTATCATTCGGCATCAGCCAAGCAAACATGGACTTTAATGACCAATCGCTTTATGACTACACTACAGGTAATGGTTTTCCAGGTATGCCTGATTTAGCAAGTTGGGATGGTGTTATTCCAGAAGCGACATTGGTTGATAGACCTAATGGCAGTGATGTACAAAACACACAAAGGTCGGCTTATATATCAACCCGCATCAAATTAGCTGAACCATTGAGCCTTTTAGCTGGAGTACGCTATACCGATTGGGAAACTAAAGGTATTGCTTATGATGTAGTACAAACCCGTGATGACTCAGAATTAATCCCTTATATTGGCACAGTGTACGATTTTACCGAGTCGTTATCTGCGTATGCTAGCTATACCGAAACGTTTGTACCACAAAAAGAGTTAGACATTAACGCTGAACAACTGGCTCCTGTAATTGGCAAAAGTACTGAGGTTGGCCTAAAAGCACAGCTTTTAGGTGAGCAAGTATTTGTTACACTCGCCTACTTTGATGCCGAGCAAGATGGACTTGCTGTTGCACTTCCAAACTCTCTTCCTAGCGATACGCGTTATTATGCTGCAGATGGTATCAATAGCGATGGATTCGAAATTGAGCTAAGCGGTCGCTTAACTGATGATTTAAGTGCCAGTATCAGCTTTAGTAATTTAAGTATTGATGGTGACGAACTTGTTAAAGACTACACCCCAGAAAACCAATTAAAAATGGCTGCCACTTATCAGGTGCCATTTATTGATGGTTTAACCTTAGGTGCTAATTACCGCTGGCAAGACTCTATTAGCCGCGTGCAAGTAAAAGATCCAGCAGGCAACGCATTGGTTACTACAAAACAAGGTGCTTATGGCTTACTAGATTTAATGGCCACCTACGAAATCACTCAAAACGTCGGTGTTACCTTCAATGTTAATAACAGCACTGATGAAAAATACATAAACAGCCTCTATTGGGCTCAAGGTTACTACGGTGCACCGCGTAACTACTCACTGTCAGTTAACTGGCAGCTATAAACCTGAGTACTGGGCTCTCATGAACAGAGCTTAAGTCAATTTATAGCAAGCAATAAAAAAGCGCTAACCTAATTGGTTAGCGCTTTTTTTAAGCTCGGGTCAAATCAAGCTTTTAAAACTAATTGGCTTAAAGGTCGCCTTCGTCACCTAATACGTCTTCGCCATCTTCTGGCTCAACTGTTGCTTTTAGCAATAGCATTTCACGCAGTTTACCTTCAATTTCATCTGCAATTTCAGGGTTTTCTTTAAGGAACTTAATCGAATTAGACTTACCTTGGCCAACTTTGTTGCCATTGTAGCTATACCAAGCACCTGCTTTTTCAACAAGTTTGTGCTTAACACCTAAATCAATCAGCTCACCCTGCTTAGAAATACCTTCACCATACATAATGATAAATTCAGCTTGTTTAAACGGCGGTGCAACTTTGTTTTTAACAATTTTAACGCGCGTTTCATTACCAACAACCTCGTCGCCTTCTTTTACCGAACCAATACGACGAATATCAATACGTACAGAGGCGTAAAATTTCAGGGCGTTACCACCGGTTGTTGTTTCAGGGTTACCAAACATTACACCAATTTTCATACGGATTTGGTTAATGAAAATACATAGCGTGTTTGAGCGCTTAATGTTACCAGTCAGCTTACGTAATGCTTGTGACATTAAACGTGCTTGTAAGCCCATGTGTGAATCACCCATGTCGCCTTCAATTTCAGCTTTTGGCGTTAATGCTGCAACCGAATCGACAATAACCACATCAACCGCGCTTGAACGCACTAACATGTCACATATTTCCAGTGCTTGCTCACCCGTATCTGGTTGAGATACCAGTAACTCATCAATGTTAACGCCTAGTTTTTGTGCATAAATTGGATCAAGAGCATGCTCAGCATCAACAAAGGCACACGTTTTACCTTCTTTTTGAGCTTCAGCGATAACTTGCAATGTTAGCGTTGTTTTACCTGATGACTCTGGGCCATATACTTCAACAATACGCCCCATTGGTAAGCCGCCTATGCCTAAAGCAATATCAATACCTAGCGAGCCTGTTGATACAGCGTCAATGTTTAACGCCTTGTTATCACCCAATTTCATAATTGAGCCTTTACCAAATTGACGTTCAATTTGTGATAAAGCTGCGTCCAATGCTTTTTGTTTGTTATCGTTCATTTTACTCTCCAAATCCAGCTAATGCAGACAAGTATACTGTATGAAATCACAGTATCAAGCTAATTTTATTATTTTATCTTCTCTATTATACTTTTCAATGAAAATACAATAGCTTGCAGCCTAACTTGCGCCCTATCTCCATCAAATACTTGCTCAAACGTCCAGTGTTTACCGTTAATTTGTAGGCCAAACCACACAAGCCCTACCGGTTTGCCCTCAGTGGCACCATCGGGACCTGCAATTCCTGAAATAGCAATGCCAATATCAGCATTAGCCGCCTTACATGCACCTGCTGCCATCTCAATGACTGTTTGTTCGCTCACCGCGCCAAATTCCTCGAGGGTATCACGCTTCACATTGAGCAATTCATGCTTTGCGTTATTGCTATAAGTGACAAATGCGCGGTCAATATATGCAGAGCTTCCGGGGGTATCGGTAAGCGAATAACTCACTCCACCACCAGTACATGATTCAGCGGTAGTGATCCATAAGCGTTTATCCGTTAAAATAGCGCCTAATTGCGCAGCAAGTGTCTTAATCTCTTGATGTAATTCCATATTCAGCCTTTGGGTAAATACATGTCGTTTGATCTTTATGCACCGCACACTATAAAACAACAAACCCCTATGATGCAGCAGTATCTAAAAATAAAATCAGAGCATCGCGATATTTTATTGTTTTATCGGATGGGGGATTTTTACGAACTCTTTTTTGACGACGCAAAACGCGCCGCGCAATTGCTTGATATTTCACAAACACATCGTGGCAAAGCCGGCGGCGATCCTATTCCTATGGCGGGCGTGCCTTATCATGCAGTAGAAAACTATTTAGCCCGCTTAGTACAAATGGGCGAGTCGGTGGCTATTTGTGAGCAAGTGGGCGACCCAGCCACCAGCAAAGGTCCTGTTGAGCGCAAGGTAGTACGTATTGTCACCCCAGGTACCATTTCTGACGAAGCCTTACTGCAAGAACGCCAAGACAACCTTTTAACCAGTGTTTGGCAAAATAAAAAAGGCCAATACGGTATTGCGTATCTTGATATCAACTCAGGGCGCTTTAATGTTGTTGAAGTAAACACTGATGAAGCATTTAGCTCAACGCTACAACGCTTAGCGCCTGCTGAATTACTGTATAGCGAACACTTTGAAAACACTCACTTAATTGAACACATTAAAGGGGCAAGACGTCGCCCTGATTGGGAGTTTGACCTTGATACCGCGCAACACTTACTGTGCGAGCAGTTTGGGACCAAAGATTTAGTGGGATTTGGCGTCGACAAAGCACATAGCGCCTTGGTGGCAGCAGGCTGTTTAATGCAGTACGTAAAAGATACCCAACGTATTGCATTACCGCACATCCGCGCAATCACTCTTGAGCATAACGAACACGCGGTTATTTTGGATGCGCCAACCCGTAAAAACCTTGAGTTAACGGTTAATTTATCCGGCGGCTTTGAAAACACCTTAGCCCAAGTGCTTGATAAAACAGCAACGGCGATGGGCTCGCGATTACTTAAACGTCGCATTCATACTCCTATTCGTAATAAAGATGAACTCAACTCACGACTTAATGCTATTACTGCTATTTTAGATGCACAATTATGTGGTGAACTGCATGACGCGCTCAAAGAGATTGGTGATATAGAACGTGTAATTGCTCGCTTGGCATTACATACCGCTCGCCCACGCGATTTAACACGGCTTCGCAGTGCGCTTCAAGCATTGGCGCCACTGCATAGCTTATTAAACGATGCAACTGATACACGTATTTCACATATAATTACGCATTCTAAAGAGCTTCCTGAGCTACAAGCATTACTTGAACGTGCTGTCATTGATAATCCGCCAGTGTTAATTCGTGATGGCGGTGTTATTGCGCCAGGGTATAACAGCGAACTCGATGAGTGGCGTAATTTAAGCCAAGGTGCCACCGATGTGCTTGAACAGCTAGAGCAGCGCGAACGTGAACGCACCGGTATTAGTACACTTAAAATTGGTTACAACCGCGTGCATGGCTTTTTTATTGAAGTGAGTCGCGCCAACTCGCACTTAGTGCCTGCAGATTACATTCGTCGTCAAACATTAAAAAATAACGAACGCTATATAATCCCAGAACTAAAAGAACACGAAGACAAAGTTCTCGGCAGCCAATCAAAAGCGCTGGCCCTTGAAAAACAATTATACGAACAGTTATTTGAATTTATAGCTCCGCATATTGAGCAGCTACAAATAATGGCCTCAGTAATTGCCGATCTAGATGTACTAAATAACTTAGCAGAGCGTGCCCAAACACTTAATTATGCCAAGCCTGAGCTTTGCGATAACGATAATATCAGCATTAAACAAGGCCGCCACCCTGTGGTAGAGCAGGTAATGAAAGACCCGTTTATTGCCAATCCTGTGGAGCTCAATAACCAGCGTAAAATGTTGATTATTACCGGCCCTAACATGGGCGGTAAATCAACCTACATGCGCCAAACTGCACTTATTGTGCTTATGGCACATATTGGCTGTTACGTTCCTGCCAATAGCGCTAAAATTGGTAATATAGATAGAATATTTACCCGTATTGGCGCCAGTGACGACTTAGCATCTGGGCGTTCAACCTTCATGGTTGAAATGACCGAAACCGCGGCTATTTTAAATAATGCCACCGCGCAATCATTGGTGCTTATGGATGAAATAGGCCGAGGAACCAGCACTTACGATGGTTTATCACTGGCGTACGCGACGGCTGATCACCTCGCTTCAAAAATAGCGGCTAAAACCCTGTTTGCAACCCATTACTTTGAACTTACAGAGCTTGCAGAGCAAACGCCTGGGCTGGTTAATGTGCACCTAGATGCCATCGAACACAACGATACCATTGCCTTTATGCATACGGTATTAGATGGCGCAGCGAGTAAGAGCTTTGGTTTGCAAGTAGCAGCACTGGCCGGGGTGCCTAAAGCGGTTATTGCCCAAGCTAAACAAAAGCTAAGCTTGCTTGAAAACCATCAAAGTGTCACCACAGTCACTACAGAGCAACAGGTTTTACCGTTTGATAGTGAGCCACAAACCAGCCAGCCAAGTGAGCTGGAGCAACAAATGAGTGCAATAGACCCTGATAACCTATCACCGCGTCAGGCGCATGAACTGCTTTATAAATTAAAAGCACTGCTTTAAACGCATACAGCCCGGCTTAAAAAGCCGGGCTGTATTCATTTTTCTGTGTGTTTAGATTAGATTAAGCAAATTGTTCAAATAAGCTTTCGGTACTTAATCCTTCTTGCTGCAAAATATCTTTTAACCGACGTAACGCCTCAACCTGTATTTGGCGAACTCGCTCACGGGTTAAGCCTATTTCACGGCCAACATCTTCAAGGGTTGAGGGTTCATAGCCTAGTAAACCAAACCGACGTGCAAGTACTTCGCGTTGCTTAGGGTTTAATTCACCTAACCAGTCAATAATATGCGTATTCATATCGTTGTTTTGTACTTCACCTTCGGGGCCTACATTTTTTTCATCAGCTATCACATCTAATAATGCACTGTCATTCTCGCCACCAATGGGCATATCTACAGAGGCTATTTTTTCATTTAGGCGTAGCATTTTGGTGACGTCTTCGACCGGTCTATCTAAGCTTTCTGCAATTTCTTCTGCGGTAGGCTCATGATCAAGCTTTTGCGTTAGCTCACGTGCTGTACGTAAATAAACGTTAAGCTCTTTAACTACATGAATAGGCAAACGAATAGTACGCGTTTGATTCATTATCGCCCGCTCAATGGTTTGACGTATCCACCATGTAGCATAAGTAGAAAATCGAAAACCACGTTCAGGATCAAACTTTTCAACCGCTCTAATGAGTCCTAAGTTGCCTTCTTCAATTAAATCGAGTAGAGCAAGCCCACGATTGTTATACCTGCGCGCAATTTTCACAACCAAGCGTAAGTTACTTTCAATCATGCGTTTACGGGAAGCTTCACAGCCTTTAAGCGATTTTCGTGCAAAAAAAACTTCTTCTTCGGCACTTAATAGAGGGGAAAAACCAATTTCGCCTAGGTATAACTGAGTGGCGTCGAGGTTTTTAGTGACTTCTTCTTTAACAAATACGTCTTCATCTTCCACGTCATCAAGTAGTTGCGTTGGCTCTTCAACTTTTGAATCGTCAAACTTATCATCAGTGGGGGTTTTCTCAGCTTTTGCTACATCAGCCATAAGACTTCTCCTGAGCAAGCTATCAATAACTTTATGATTAAGGTCTGTAGTCGTTTTATTAGCTTTTGCTGTATTAGCCATGAGCCTTCTCCAGAACTGTCAATCAACACCTTTAGTTCAGGGTAGGTATTTAGCAGGGTTAACAGCTTTTCCTCGATAACGAATTTCAAAGCGAAGTGCCGTTACTGAAGACTCTGAATTACCAATTTCTGCTATTTTTTGTCCCGCCTTCACTATTTGCTTTTCTTTAACAAGTAACTTTGAGTTATGTGCATAAGCACTTAGGTAATCATCATTATGTTTCAATATAATTAAATTACCGTAACCTCTTAGTGCACTACCCGCATAGACTACCGTTCCTTGAGCAGCGGCGAATACTGCCGCCCCCTTTTTATTAGCAATCTGTAGGCCTTTATAACCATTTTCCTTGTTAGAAAAGCGTTGGATTATTTTACCTTTAGCAGGCCAAAACCAACTCAACTTTCTGTTTGTAGAACCTTGAGACTTGCTAATTTTTTGGTTAGCTTGTTTTTGAACATACCTTCGTTTTTTCGGCTTATCAAGCTCTTTCTTTAATTTTTTGTTATTTTTTTGTAAATGAGATGGCTTTTTAGCTGGGTGTTTTTGATTCGTTTTTGCTGTAACCCTTGGCTTACTTGGTTCTAAAAGAGAAACAACCTGACCAGGAACAATAGTGTAAGGTGATGGAATTGAATTGTTTTTTGCAAGCTCTCTGAAATCTTTTCCGGCACTAAAAGCAATCGAGTAAAGTGTATCGCCTTTTTGTACTGTGTATTTTCCGCCGTTAATATTAATCCGTGAGGGATAGTCATTAATATTATTATTTAAACTGCTTACCGGAGCGGGAACATGGCGAGACGAGCATGCACAGAGCAAAACACTAATAAATAAAGCAACATAACAGCGTATTTGTTTATTCAATGCGTTTTGCCCTCTGCGTTAATAACATTAATATATAGTACTTAACGTAATAAAATGTACGCAACAACAATTAAAGCAACAACAGCCCAGCCAAGCACTTCAATATATTGACGTAATTTTTGCTCCATTTTAACTCCGCCCCATTTCATTAAAGCAGATACTAAAAAGAAACGCGCCCCTCGTCCAACCGCCGATGCAACAATAAAGGGTAAAAACGCCATTTGTAATACCCCTGCACCAATAGTAAATACCTTATAAGGAATAGGCGAAAACCCGGCTAAAAATACCACCCATACGCCATAATCTTTAAACCATGTAAGTGCCGTATTAAATTTATCTTGCCATTGCATTTGTGCAATAAAAGGCTCTACAACAGGTTCAAATAACCAAAACCCTAGTAGATAACCTAGCACGCCGCCAAGCACAGAAGCTATGGTAGCAAAGCTTGCAAATCGCCATGCTTTACTCGGTTGTGCCAGCGACATAGGCGCTAACATTACATCGGGTGGCACCGGAAAAAAAACCGATTCGGCAAAGCTCATCCCTGCTAAATAACGTTCTGCATGGCGATGCTTAGCCCACACTAAGGCCATATCATATAACTTGGTAAACAACTTCAAAATGAATTCCTATTCAATATCGCCAGGGACCAAAGGTACAAATCTTACTGGCGCAATTACATGCTCGGTAAAGCTATCGCCTTGGCGAATAACCATGGTTAATTTTTGTTCTGCCTCACCAATGGGGGCGAGTAATACGCCTCCATCTGCAAGTTGTGCGAGTAGTTCTGGAGGGATAATCGTTGCCGCAGCCGTCACAATAATGCCATTGAATGGCGCTTGCGATTGCCATCCTTGCCAACCGTCACCGTGTTTCATAGTGACATTATATAAATCGAGCTGATGTAATCGACGCTTTGCTTGCCATTGCAAAGCTTTTATACGCTCAACCGAATACACCTTATCAAAGGTTTTAGCCAGTACCGCGGTTTGATAGCCGGATCCGGTACCAATTTCTAACACTTTACTTTTCACGCCAGCTAAACGCATCAATTCGGTCATACGGGCAACAATGTAAGGCTGAGAAATAGTTTGTCCTTGCCCTATTGGTAGCGCCGTATTTTGATACGCTTTGTGCTTTAGTACATCATCAATAAAGATATGCCGAGGAATTTGCGAAATCGCCTTTAAAACCTCCTTATCTTCTACGCCCTCTCGTTGTAATAGGTCTGAAAGCGCTTGTGCACTGCGGGTATAATTAGCCAGCACGGTTGATCTCCAACTCGGCTAACCACTCTCCCACAGCTTTGATACTGTCTTTAGCGGTCATATCAACGCTCAATGGGGTGACTGATGCATAGCCATTATTTACAGCATAAAAATCAGTGCCTTCACCGGCATCGCTTTCTGTACCCAAAGAACCATACCAAAAAATATCGCGTCCCCAAGGATCGCTTTGCTTAGTCATGGTTTCTGCTTTGTGTCGCGCGCCTAAGCGAGTTACCTGAACCCCTTTTAGCTCACTTAAAGGAATATCTGGCACATTAATATTGATGATCTGATCTTTAGGCAGTGGATGCGAAGCAAGCCCTTTAATAATATTGACCGTAACGGCTGCTGCCGTTTCAAAGTGTTCACCATGGTGAGAGCACAAAGACACCGCAATTGCTGGTAAACCCAGATGACGACCTTCAGTCGCCGCAGCAACCGTACCAGAGTAAAGTGTATCGTCACCTAAATTGCCGCCGTGGTTAATACCGGCTACCACTAAATCGGGCTTTTCATCCATTAATTGATTCACACCTAAATGCACACAATCCGTTGGCGTGCCATTAACCGACATAAAGCCATTGTCGAGTGTCGTTGCACGCAAAGGATTCATTAACGTCAGTGAATTACTTGCGCCACTGCAATTTCTATCTGGCGCAACCAGCGTTACCTCAGCAATTTGTGTTAATGCTTGGTATAAAACAGCAATACCTTTGGCATTAACACCATCATCATTACTTAATAGAATCTTCATCTGCGTTATCCTTTTCTTTTCGCTCGCGAGGACTGGCGTCAGTATAATCAACCAGTTCGCGCAGTAAAGCCGTTGCAAAGCAGCCTTTGGGTAAACCAAAGCTGAGTTTTAATGTGCGTTCATCAAGTGTTTCTACACTTAGATCTTGGGGGATTAAACGCAGCATTCTGCGCTCGTTTTTAAGCCCTAACTCACCTAAGCCATCACACCATGCTTGATACGGTGCCAACCATGTTTTTTCTTGTTCGGTAAGGCCTTTTTCGCTTTTGCCCACCATGGGCGCCGACATCATAATATCGCCAGAGGCAAGACGTGCAATATTTTCATCGCTGATCGCATCTTCAAAAAACGCATTGCTACCGCTAAGCATAAATACTTCGCGGTGCATGGTTTTAGCAAGGCCATGTTCTGTCACGCGTAAACTAACAATTTGATTAAACACATGTGAACGTGCTGCAGAAATAATAATGCCTCGCAGCTTTTTATCGCGTATGCGCTCACCGGCAAACATTTTTTCAGCCATGACTAAGTTATGCCCATCACGGCCAAAACGCTGCTCACCAAAATAGTTAGGCACACCGGCACGTACCGCATTTATACGGCACAAAATATCAAGCGGCTCGGTTACATTGCGCAAGGTAATGGTAAATCTATTTCCTTTATGGCAACCGGTGCGCAATTTTCGCTCATGGCGCTGCTGCGATACCACAAACACGCTTTCGCTGTTGAGCTCAGTAAAGTCAATATGCTTTTTAATCGGTACTTTTACACTAAACCACTGTGAACACACACCATGGCGGTCTTTCATGCCGGCATAACTTACATCACGTGGCGACACCCCCGCTTTTTGCGCAATGAGTTTAGCTACATACTGAGTGTTTTCGCCTTTTTTTACCACTTGCAAACACACATGTTCGCCACTGCCGGTAAACTCTATACCGAGATCTTCATCAACCATAAAGTCTTCTGCGGTGGTTTTAAAGTCGGCTTTAGAAAGCGGCGCACCATATAAATAATTTAATTCGCTCATGCGCTTTGTTTACTCATAATGACCACGGCATGGCTTGAAATACCTTCTTTTCGCCCCTCAAACCCGAGCTTTTCAGTGGTTGTGGCTTTAACATTTATCTGTGAGAGCTCAGCATTTAAATCACTGGCAAGATTGGTTCGCATTGCTTGAATGTGCGGCAGCATTTTTGGTGCTTGTGCCACAATGGTGACATCCGCATTGCCCAATACATAGCCCTGTTGCTTGGCTAGACTCACTACATGGCGAAGTAAAATACGGCTATCGATATTTTCATATTCACTGGCTGTATCTGGAAAGTGCTTACCAATATCGCCCAGCGCTAATGAGCCTAAAATCGCGTCACACAACGCATGAATAGCTACATCACCATCTGAGTGCGCTAAAAAGCCTTGCGGGTAATCAATTTTTTCGCCGCAGATGGTTAAAGGCCCTTGGCCACCAAACTTATGCACGTCAAAACCATGGCCTATTCGTATCATGTTGCACTCTCATTATTTTGTTTTTGCAGTAAAAAACCTGCTAAGTCTAAATCTTCTGGGGTGGTAATTTTAATATTATCACTGCGCCCCGCCACCAACCTTACCGGCTTATTTGCCCATTCCATGGCACTGGCTTCATCAGTAATAATTGCCCCATTGGCTAACGCATTTTGCAGTGCTGTTTTGAGCTCGTCATATTTAAAAAGCTGTGGCGTAAGTGCTTGCCATAAATCATCACGAGGCACTGTTTGCTGCGCATGGCTTTGCCCTCGTTTTATGGTGTCTTTTACTTTGCTGGCTAAAATACCGCCTTCATCAGCCTGCATGCACTGTGCTATTAGGCGCTCTATATCAGCAATATCAACTAAAGGTCTTGCTGCATCATGCACCAAAACCCAAGTCGGTGGATTGGCAGCTAAAAACAATAAACTGTTTAATACTGAATCTGCACGCTCTTTACCGCCAATAGAACGCAAGATGCGAGGATCAGATAGCGTAAGGTCGTCAAAGTAAGGGTCGGTTTCGCTCAAAGCCACCACTATAGAATTTAAATGCGGTAACTGCGATAACTTAGCGAGCGTGTGCTCTAAAATGGTTTTCCCTGCTAAGGAAATATATTGCTTTGGTGTTGTGTGTTGCATTCTGCTGCCAACACCTGCGGCAGGAACAATAGCTGCAATAGTAAATTTATTTGTCATGGTGTTGAGCCGGTAAAACACGAATAAAGGTTTCGTCCGGTTTAATCATTCCTAATTCGTTGCGGGCACGCTCTTCAATACCTTCAAGGCCGAGCTTTAAATCTTCTATATCCGCTTTTAATACTTTATTACGCTTGATCAGCTTTTCGTTTGTTTGTTGATGCGATGCCACCGCATTTTTTAGACGGGTGTAGTCTTGCACACCATTATGGCCAAACCAAAGTCTATACTGAATAAAAAGTGCTAAGCACAACAAGCCAAATTGAAAAAATCGCATTAAACACTCCTTATTTTAATTTTGAATTGTAAGCTTTACGCCAATGGCCGCTTAACATTGCGCCAATTAATATTGGCAGCCAATAACATTTCCCGTAACGATAATAACCGTGGCGTACTGCGCTTTGAAAACTGCCACTGGTGGCCACAACACGCCGCAGCAAGCGTTGCTTTGTTGGGTTTGAGTAATTGCGCACTTTGCTGCTCAAGCCCTTGACCTAAAAAATCAAACCAGCCAAGCTCATTGCAATGAACCTGTGTTTTAGTTACTTGATCAATGCTGTCTATTCTAACCCGAATTTGGCCGTGATTTTGTAATAATACAGGAATAATCAGCCCAACTTTGGCATAGACTTGATAAAAAAGTTCATTCGCTGAAGAATTAACTTCTGGCGGAGTTGGTTTTTGCTTTTCAAGCCACCCACCATTTTGCGCATCGAGCGTAAAAGGCGATGTTGCATTAGCCACCCGTGTTGCGGCACGTTCAATGTAATAAGGCAGGCTTTTTAATTGCCTGCGTAAACGATCACCATTAGGTTCAGCCACTAAGCGCTGCACCTCACGCTGATAAAAGGCATTACATAATTGTGCATAAAGCACTTTTTGTGCATCAGTTTGCCACATTTCAACTTGTTGGTTTGTGTCAAACTGCTTATTTTTACTGACCAATCGCTGTACTCAAAAACACCTTAATAGATGTTTTATAACACAGTAATGCACAGTTTTTAAGCACCGATTGTTAGGGCTTTTCGCCTAATTTCGCAATGCCTGATTCTAAAAATTGCACAACCGTATTACGTTTTTTTCCAATTAATAAACTGCCATCGGCTAAAAACATAAAGTTTTGCCAGTTGCGTTTAAACACATCAAAGCTCGTTTCAATAATATTATCGCGCGCCATACAAAAATAAACGGTGGTGTTAGCCTGCCAGTCTAGGTGGTTTAAAATAGCGTCAGGAAATTGGGGATCTTCGCTTTCCCATGCGTCTTCCCAATTTACTTCTTGGCTAAAGTTTTGCTCTTGCGCGCACCAATCGGTTTTATCAAAAAAGTCAGGATGATCATGTTCACGACTCACCATGGTTGTCCATAGCACTGCAGCACGCTCGCTGGTCATCGGTTTAATATTAGCTGCATCAATATCTGAAACCGGAATATCTTTGTGGCGAAATACCCAGGCTTTTTTGTAATCATCAAGAGAAATATAATTCATAGTATTGGCGTATTCTTTGGCATAATAAAAAGCGAAGGCAAATTATACAAGATAACAGACTATGACTACAGCACTAAAACTGGGTTTATATCAACACTACAAAGGCCCACAATATAAAGTTATGCATGTGGCAACTCACAGCGAAACCAACGAGCAATTGGTTATTTACCAAGCCTTATACGGTGAATACGGCATATGGGCACGCCCACTAAGTATGTTTACTGAAACCGTTGAAAAAGACGGTAAAACGATTGCGCGTTTTGCCTACCTTGGTGAAGCCGATTAACTATGGCATTATAACGCATAATAATTACTGCTCAGACCAGAGGATGACCCGTGCAATTTAATTCTACTGATAATTACATCGCAAGCTCAGCATTAAAACAGGCCGTAAACGCCGCTATTATGCTGCAAAAGCCGCTTTTAATTAAAGGCGAGCCGGGCACAGGTAAAACCATGTTGGCTGAAGAGCTGGCAAAAAGTTTAGATACCGAGTTGATTCAGTGGCATATAAAATCAACCACTAAAGCGCAGCAAGGTTTGTACGAGTACGATGCCGTATCACGACTACGCGACAGCCAGCTAGGTGATGAGCGCGTTCACAATATTAGTAACTACATAGTTAAAGGTAAGCTGTGGCAAGCCTTCATGTACGCTGAGCTAAACGGAAAACGCCCAGTACTCCTGATTGACGAAATAGACAAAGCCGATATTGAGTTTCCAAACGATTTACTACTCGAACTCGATAAAATGGAATTTCATGTATACGAAACCGGTGAGCGCATTGTGGCCAAAGAGCGCCCTATTGTGATCATCACATCAAACAATGAAAAAGAGCTGCCCGATGCGTTTTTACGCCGCTGCTTTTTCCATTATATTGATTTTCCAAATAGCGACGAAATGCAGCAAATTATTGATGTGCACTACCCGCATGTTAAACAAGATTTAGTTCGCCAAGCACTTGAAGTGTTTTTTAACTTACGCGAAGCCAACGGCCTTAAAAAGAAGCCATCCACCAGCGAGTTACTGGATTGGTTAAAACTATTAATGGCTGAAGATATAGACGCAAAAACCCTGCACGACAAAGCGCAAAAAGGCGGCTTAATGCCGATGTTTGGCGCACTACTTAAAAACGAGCAAGACATAAGCCTAATCGAAAAGCTCGCGTTTATGAGCCGTCGCTAATATGTTGGTACAGTTTTTTTTCACGCTACGCAAATACCGCTTACCCGTGAGTCTGCGCGAACTGCTCGATTTAATAAACGCTTTAAAACAAGGTGTTGTATTTGCTGATGTAGACGCCTTTTATCATTTAGCGCGCACTATTATGGTAAAAGACGAAACGCACTTTGATCGATTTGATAAAGCCTTTAGCGATTACTTTAGCGGTATTGCCGACTTAGACCTGCTCGAGAGCTTAAAACAGCAGCACAACTTACCTGAAGATTGGTTGCGTAAAGAGTTTGAAAAGCACCTAAGCGATGAAGAAAAAGCTCAACTAAAAGCCATGGGCGGGCTAGACGAGCTGATGAAAACTCTTAAAGAGCGTTTAGAAGAACAGCAAAAACGCCACGCTGGCGGCAATAAGTGGGTAGGTACCGGCGGCACCTCGCCTTTTGGGGCATACGGCTATAACCCTGAGGGCATACGCATTGGTCAAGACGGCAACCGCAATCGCCAAGCGGTAAAAGTGTGGGATAAGCGCGAATACCGTAACCTCGATTCTGACCGCGAAATTGGCTCACGCACTATAAAGCTGGCCCTTAAAAAACTACGCAAATTTGCCCGCACTGGCGCAAGCGACACCCTTGATTTAAACGAAACCATACGCGCGACCGCCAAACAAGGTGGCATGCTCGATGTAAAAATGGCACCCGAGCGCCACAATGCAGTAAAAGTATTGATGCTGTTTGATATTGGCGGCTCAATGGATGACTACATTCATACCTGTGAAGAACTATTTAGCGCCGCCCACAGCGAATTTAAACATTTAGAGTTTTACTACTTTCATAACTGTTTATACGAACATGTTTGGCAAGATAACCAACGCCGCCACTCAAACGTTATTGACACCATGACGCTGATCAACAAGTTTACCAGCGACTACAAAGTTATATTTGTCGGTGATGCCACTATGGGCCCGTATGAAATTGCCTATCCTGGCGGCTCAGTAGAACATTGGAATGAAGAATCCGGCAGCGCGTGGTTGGCACGAATCACTAATCACTTTGATAAAGTCGCGTGGCTCAACCCACAACCGGTTGAACACTGGCCGTATTATCAATCAATTGATTTTATAAAGCAGCTAATGAACAACCGCATGTACCCGCTGAGTTTAGATGGAATAAGTAGCGCGATAAAAGAGCTGAGTTAAATATTAATTTACGACAGCTCAGCAGCAGAGCTTCGGGCGTGAACCTATAACTTTGTTGGGTGGCGCCTTCGGCTTAACCAACCTACCTTTGACGTAGGTCGAATAAGTGGCGAAGCCACGCCATCCGACAAAATGATCGATGTACCAGAAACAATCCGATGCACCGCGTTAATGAACAACCGCATGTACCCACTTAGTTTAAATGAGATAAGTAAAGCGATAAAAAAACTTAGTTAATGCATTTTAAGTAGCTCATACACCATATTTTTGATGGTATTCACTGAGCATGAATTCTAATTGCTTCTCGAAGACTTCAATGGATGGTGTTTTTCCACTTAACCGCTGCTGCTTTAGCCATTCAAGTAATTCAATCCTTACTAAATAACCGTCTTCAATGCAGTAACTTGGATCTGAAAGCCAAATTTTTGGAGCTCCTAGTGAAGCTCCTGAATACCAGTGACAAATGGAATAGCCTTCACTTTCAAGCTTATCACTAAGTTGCCAGCTATAAATCCACCAGGTAATCAGAAATAGAGGGAAGCATCCTATAATAACAAATAGCCCCCTTCGCATCGATTTCTCTGATATATCACCATGCATTCTTTGATAAATCCCGTAGATGAGTACAAAAAAAGCGGGCATCATAACTATCAAAGGAATTACTACAGGTTTAATTTTTAACGACATTACATTTTCAGCAATAAGACTTAATGTGCTAATTTCTAATTTAAAGCTGTAGGCATAGAGAGTAATGATTAAACATAAAACACCTATAGAAAACCACCCCTTTTTAGGGTTGGTAGGTGAGAGTTGATTAGCCGAGCTTGCCATTTTAGTATCGTCTTCCTGAGTACGGAATACCAAATAAGCGGTTTATAAACTCAATTGGATTGTTATCGTACATTCACTCAGCCCTATCTAACTCATATTTAAACTAATTAGGATAAACATCATAATTTTTGACCGTCTTATCTTCGCTCTTTGCAGCCTATCGCGGTCTACAACAGTCGGTATTTATGCAGAGGTTGTTTGATTTGCACCTTTCACCTCGAACCTCGAACCTCGAAAATAAAATCACATCAACTTCCAAACCACAAACGCTACAGCAAAACCAACCAAGTACACTAAACCTAACCACGTTAAGCTACGCAAAAGTAGACTGTGTTTAATCGCGGGCTCTGAGCGCACTAGGCTGAAGTTAAGCCATGCAAAAACCGGTGTGGTTACAAAAGCAAGTGTCATTGCAAAGGTAAGCATAGGGCCAAGGGCTGATTTAAAAAATAAAATAACCGCCATACCGGCCAATGCTTGCAGTATAAGCCACGTATTTAAGCTGTGTTTAGATTGCTTAAAACCAAGTAATTTGTGTGATTCGTTAAGTGTGCGGGCGTAACCGTCAAGTACGGTGAGTGTGGTGCCAAACATACACAAAAACGCGATGGCTGATACCAAAGGCCTTGCCCACTCGCCTATTGTTGATGCGTACATATCAATCAGCTGTTTAGCAAACGCTACACCACCGAGCTCTATATTACTGTTTTGCCCATATTGCACTAACGCACCTAAACTAAAAAATACCAGCGCAAGCCCGGCGGTTAACCAATAACCTAGATTAAAATCGAATAAGCCTTGGTTTTTAGTCACACTTTGCTGAGCTTGTTTTTCTTTAAGCCACAACGAGCTCAGTGCCGATATTTCAATGGGCGCTGGCATCCAGCCCATTAAGGCAACCATAAAGCCTAACATGGCAAGTTCATATGGTGAGGGGCCAACGTAGTTTACAGGCGCTACTGGGCCGTTATTTATAGCAATAACCAATGCAGTGATGGTTGCTATAGAAAGTAGCCCCATAATAGCTTTTGCTACGTTATCGAGCGCTTTAAAATGCCCCAGTAATAATATAATTAAACACACGGCCAATATTACCCAACACAATAAGGTAACAGGAATGCTAATAGGTAATGCGTAGTGTAATAAGCTCGCCGTAAGCAGCAATACGCCCGCAGTATTTACCACAGCGGCGATAATATTCAGAGCAATAAAACTGTAAAAATACCCAGGCCCTTGGTTTTTATACCCTTCTACTAAACTATTTTTGGTGGCGAGTGTGTATTCCATACCAAAACGAAAAAACGGATACTTTAAAACGTTAACCACCACAATAAGCCAAAATAGCTGCCAGCCAAATAATGCGCCAGCTTGGGTCGATGCAACTAAGTGTGAGCCACCAATGGCAGCGGTGGCCATTAAAATACCCGGGCCGAGCGCCCCTAACCGAGACTTCCATGTGCTTTGTGTGTATTGCATTAACTTCTCAAATTTGGTGTGTTATGTGCTTTTATTATTAATTTTTATCATTAATAAACTGTGTGAGTGCATAACTTACCTAATTTACAGGCAATAAAAAAGAGCCCTTAGGCTCTTTTTAAAAATAACACATTGTTAGTTATTAATTTAAATCCATCTCTTGGATGATTTCGTGTGCTATTTCAGGTGTGGTACTTACAGGCTTTTCATGTAAGTTCGCTTTTATTTGCCCTTTACGATGCTTTAGTGCGGCATCGAGTTTTTTAGCTGCGCTGGAAATAGCAGGATACATAACTTCGTTTTCCCCTTTTACCGATATACGCGCACCTTCATAATTTGTGCTAATTTCTGCTTGGAACTTATGATGCTCTTTTGAAAGAATAATATCTAGAGATATCAATGATGGAAAATGGCTCGCGACTTTTGAGAACTTTTCGTTAATGTGTTCTTTAATAGAATCAGTAACGTCAACATGGTGACCAGAAAGATTAATTTTCATAGGGTATCCTTTTATTTGTTACCTCATAGTTAGTATTGGGGGCTAAACGAATTAACACAAGAGAAAAAATGAAAATTACGCAATTATTTATTACCCCACCTGATTTAGATCATTCATTTAGCATTAAGTATGCAAAAAGCCGCTTTGAAGCGGCCTTTAGAAATGTTGATAATTTAATCAACCAACAAATTAATCGGTGTATGAACAGCAATAATCAGCAAAATCACTTACTTTTACATGGAAGCTGACATTAGCATCAACATTAAATGACTCACCCGCATTAAATGTTTTCCACTCGCTTTCACCTGGTAATAACACATCCCACTGCCCTGCTAACAACTCCATACACTCTTTTTGGTTAGTATTAAACTCAAATTCACCGGGTTGCATAAAACCCAAGGTTTTCGCTTCACCATTTCCTAAAAGCACAGTACGACTTGATACTTTGCCATCAAAATACACATTGGCTTTTTTAACCACACTAACGTTATCGAACTTTGGCATGTTAACTCCTGTTGTTAATTTATAATTTTGTTACCCCCACAGTGCCTGATACACAAAAACCTTGCAAGTTAAGTGCTGTGAAAATTACTCATCTAAAATCCAAAAGGTTAAAAAAGAACGACTTTATAGAGAGATATGCTTCGAGCAACGGGCTACAAGTTTCGAACAGTACTTTTAGTGATTTATGGACAAAGAGAACTAAAAGACGCTGCGCTTTAGAGAAGTGATCAAACAACTATTTTTTATAATTTGGGTTTTGTATTACCTCATTTTCTTCTCATTCGCTTCTCTTTGTTCAAATTAATTTTTAATGATTTGTGCACAAAGAGGGCGATGAGACACTACGCTTTAGAGAAGTGATAAAAGTACAGCTCATAAAAAAGCCCGCCCTGTTTACACAGCGCGGGCTTTTAAAACACTAAAGTAATTAATTAAAACAATGCGTTTGCTTTGTTAACTACATTTTCTACCGTAAAGCCGAAGAACTCAAATAGCTCGTTTGCCGGTGCCGACTCACCAAAGGTGGTCATACCAACTACGGCGCCATTTAGGCCTACATACTTGTACCAGTAATCAGCAATACCCGCTTCAATCGCTACGCGACGTGAAACGCTTGCTGGTAATACGCTTTCTTTGTACTCAGGCGATTGGTCTTCAAACGCATCAGTACATGGCATAGATACAACACGTACCTTTTTACCCTGCCCACGTAGCTCTTTCGCAGAGTCTTGCGCTAGCTGTACTTCAGAACCCGTTGCAATCAAAATAAGCTCTGGATTGCCGTCACAACTTAAGATGTAACCACCCTTTTTAACGTCGCTTAATTGCTGGGCATCACGAGCTTGCTGCTCTAAGCCTTGGCGAGTAAAGATTAATGATGTAGGACCGTCTTTACGTTCAATAGCTTGTTGCCATGCAATTGCTGACTCAACTTGGTCACATGGGCGCCAGTTGTATAGGTTAGGCGTTAAACGCATGCTGGCAATTTGCTCAACTGGTTGGTGAGTTGGACCATCTTCACCTAAACCAATTGAATCGTGCGTGTATACAAAAATGCTTGGTTGCTTCATTAATGCAGCCATACGTACCGCGTTGCGTGCGTATTCCATAAACATTAAGAACGTTGCACCGTAAGGAATAAAGCCTTTATGCAGTGCAATACCGTTCATAATGGCCGACATACCAAACTCACGTACACCGTAGTAAATGTAGTTACCACTTGCATCATCAGCAGTTAAGCCTTTAGAGCCATCCCAAATTGTTAAGTTTGAACCCGCTAAATCGGCAGAACCACCCATAAATTCAGGTAGTAACGGGCCAAACGCATTTAATGCATTTTGCGACGCTTTACGTGATGCTGGGTTTGCTGGGTTTGCTTGCAGCTCTTCAATGTACGCTTGTGATTTTTCAGCCCAGTCAGCTGGTAATTCTGAATGTGTACGGCGTTTGTATTCTGCTGCAAGCTCTGGGTATGCTTTTTCATATGCGGCAAATTTTTCGTCCCAGCTTGCTTCAAGCTGTTGGCCTTTTTCTTTGTTATCCCACTGTGCATAAATATCTTCAGGGATTTCAAATGCATCGCCCGTCCAACCTAAAAACTCGCGAGACGCTTTAATTTCGTCATCACCTAGTGGTGCACCGTGACAATCGTGGCTACCTGATTTATTAGGTGAGCCGTAACCAATAATAGTTTTACAACAAATTAGTGTTGGCTTATCAGTCACGCTTTTAGCTTCTGCAATTGCTGCACTTACTGCATCGCTATCATGGCCATCAACGTCACTAATTACATGCCAGCCGTATGCTTTAAAACGTGCTGGGGTATCATCACTAAACCAACCTTCAACTTCACCGTCGATTGAAATGCCGTTGTCATCCCAAAATGCCACTAATTTGCCTAGGCCTAATGTACCGGCTAGTGAGCATGCTTCATGAGAAATACCTTCCATCAAACAACCATCACCCATAAACGCATACGTGTGGTGATCAACAATGTCATGGCCTTCACGGTTAAACTGCGCTGCTAATGCTTTTTCAGCAATCGCCATACCTACCGCATTTGTGATCCCTTGACCTAATGGGCCCGTAGTGGTCTCAATTCCTGGCGCGTATCCATATTCTGGATGGCCTGGTGTTTTAGAATGCATTTGGCGGAAGTTTTTAATTTCGTCCAGTGGCAAGTCATAACCACTTAAATGCAGTAGAGAATAAATTAGCATTGAACCGTGACCATTTGAGAGTATAAATCGATCTCGGTCAGCCCACTCTGGATTTGTTGGGTTATGTTTTAGATAATCGCGCCATAATACTTCTGCGATATCAGCCATGCCCATAGGGGCTCCAGGGTGACCAGATTTGGCCTTTTGTACTGCGTCCATTGACAAGACGCGAATAGCATTTGCAAGTTCTTTGCGAGATGGCATGAATTCTCCTACCTTTATATGTATTTGCGCGGGTATTTATTTATCCCCATTCTTACTTATTGTGGGGGCTGTGTGCAATTAAAAACCCATAAAAATAGGGCATTATGAATATTTTTTAAGAACCATTTACTATTAGATATTTTATTTAGACGTCTAGGCGTAAAAAAACTATGCAAGTTCATTTGTTTTAGATAAAATACGCGCCTTAATTTTTTAGCGCTAATACCGACGTTTGTGAAGCGCAATATTTGTGAGCATAATTACAATGGCAAAACATTTATTTACTTCTGAATCTGTTTCTGAAGGTCATCCGGATAAAATCGCCGATCAAATTTCTGATGCGGTACTTGATGCTATCCTAGAGCAAGACTCTCATGCCCGTGTAGCGTGTGAAACTTACGTTAAAACCGGTATGGTTATGGTTGGTGGTGAAATCACGACTAGCGCATGGGTTGATATCGAAGAAATTACACGTAAAACAGTACGTGAAATTGGTTACACACATTCAGACATGGGCTTTGATGCCGATTCGTGTGCAATTTTAAACACGATTGGTAAACAGTCTCCTGACATTAACCAAGGTGTTGACCGTACAAGCCCTGAAGAGCAAGGCGCTGGCGACCAAGGCCTAATGTTTGGTTACGCATGTAACGAAACTGAAGTATTAATGCCTGCTCCAATTACTTATTCTCACCGTTTAGTACAACGCCAAGCACAAGTACGTAAAAGCGGCGAGCTTAACTGGTTGCGTCCAGATGCAAAATCACAGGTTACGTTTGCATACGAAAATGGCAAGCCAGTAGGCATTGATGCCGTTGTACTTTCTACTCAGCACAGCGAAGATGTATCGCAAAGTGATTTAGTAGAAGCGGTAATGGAAACGATTATTAAGCCAGTACTTCCTGCTGAGCTGATTACTAGTGCCACTAAATTCTTTATTAACCCAACTGGTCGTTTTGTAATTGGTGGACCAATGGGTGACTGTGGTTTAACTGGTCGTAAAATCATTGTAGATACCTACGGTGGCATGGCTCGTCACGGTGGTGGTGCTTTCTCTGGTAAAGATCCATCAAAAGTTGACCGCTCAGCGGCTTATGCTGCACGTTATGTTGCTAAAAACATTGTTGCTGCTGGCCTTGCTGACAAGTGTGAACTTCAGGTGTCTTATGCTATTGGTGTTGCAGAGCCAACATCTATCAGTGTTGAAACATTTGGCACAGGTAAATTAGAAGAAGCGCGTTTAATCGAACTTATTCGTGAACACTTTGACTTACGCCCTTACGGCCTAATTCAAATGCTTGATCTTGAGCGCCCTATTTATCTTCCAACAGCGGCTTACGGCCACTTTGGCCGTGATGAATTCCCATGGGAACGCACAGATAAAGCAGACGCACTTCGCGCAGCAGCTGGCCTGTAAGCCACCTAGCTAATATTAAAACGGCCCTTTTTAGGGCCGTTTTGCTATGTGTATTAAGTTAGTCATAAAACAGTCTCGAACTGTTTAACATTTTAGGTATATACTCTGCTTATACAATAAAGCGTGTTAGGGATAAAAAATGGCCGACAATTTTCGTGTTATATTTGTAGGACTTGCAGAAGGCGCAGACAGCCAAGCAGTGACCAATGCACTGACAGAAAAACTAAAAACCTCACCTGAAAAGGTGGCGGCATTTTTTAATGGCAAGCCGCTGTTTGCTCCTAGCAACAAAGAGAAAGCCCTTAAGCAAGCTAAGTTACTTTCAACGCTGGGGATCAAAAGCAAACTTCAGCAAACAGCCCCTACACAAGCTACTTCTCAAAAAGCGCACGACAGCCAGCGAGATCAGCGCTTATTTGATGCCCTAGATTATATTACTAGTAGCTTAATTCGTCTTGAAGAGAAACTTGAGGATCTTGAGCAACGTCTCCCCGAGGTTGAGTTATCACTGCCTGATGAAAATGACGAACCATGGCAAGATGACGATTTAATGCTAGATGAGCCACTCTCTACAACACCCAAAAAACGCAGTAACCTTGTTTTATATTCACTGATTGCCACAGTTGTAATATTACTTATTGTGCTTGCTGTGTACTTATTATTTCCTAATTTATTCTCTTTTTAATCATGGTTTAGTTATTTAATGAGCAATAATCGCGCACAAATAAGACTCGATATTCGTAAAGCACGGAATAATCTATCAAAAAACCAGCAAGAAATAGCGGCCCACTCGCTTAAATTGAATTTTATTCAATATATAAAAAGCCAAAAAACAGCTAAAAAAAAACATATCGCCATTTATTTAAGCAATGATGGCGAATTAGATACCTCATTGTTAATTAATGAATTATGGAGCATTGAACAGCATGTTTACTTACCTGTAATTCACCCTTTCAACGGGGCTAATTTACTATTTCAACGATATGAAAAAAACTCACCCATGAGAGCAAACCGCTATGGTATCTTGGAGCCTAAGCTGAACTGCTCTCAAATATGCCCATTGCCAGCGCTTGATTATCTACTTATGCCACTTGTTGCATTTGATAAATTTGGTAATCGCCTTGGAATGGGGGGTGGGTTTTACGATAGAAGCTTGGCACGTTTACACGAAGAAAACTGGCAGCAACCACAACTTATTGGCCTAGCACACGAATGCCAACAAGTGGATAAGCTCCCAATTGAATCGTGGGATGTGCCTCTTAAAACTATTATTACACCCAATAAAACCTACTGTTGGTAACAATTAATCTTGTAAACTAACAGTCTATTTTTGACATAAATGAGCACATAGCAATGACACAAGATGAATTAAAAAAAGCAGCTGCATGGGCTGCACTGGAGTTTGTAAAAGAAAACACCATAGTGGGTGTTGGTACAGGCTCAACCGTTAATCATTTTATTGATGCTTTAGGCACAGTAAAAGACACCATCGTTGGTGCAGTATCTAGTTCAGAAGCGTCTACAGCACGTTTAAAAGAACTTGGTATAGAAGTATTTGAGCTAAATGATGTTGATGCTCTGGATGTATACGTTGATGGCGCAGATGAAATTAACGCTCTAAACGAAATGATTAAAGGCGGTGGTGCAGCGCTCACCCGTGAAAAAATAGTAGCGGCAGTGGCTAAACAGTTTGTGTGTATTGTTGATGACACCAAACTAGTCGATACCTTAGGGGATTTCCCGCTGCCAGTTGAAGTTATTCCGATGGCGCGCAGCTATGTTGCCCGCGAATTATTAAAACTTGGCGGTGATCCTGTGTATCGCCAAGGTGTTGTAACCGATAACGGCAACGTTATTTTAGATGTACATAATTTAAAAATTACCCATGCTAAACAGCTTGAAACACAAATAAATCAAATTGTTGGCGTAGTCACCAACGGCCTATTTGCAGAGCGCGGTGCTGATAAAGTGATTATCGGCACAAAAAATGGGCCACAAATTAAATAGGATATGGTTATGAGTAAGGTATCGTTAGCAAAAGACAAAATTAAAATTCTCTTGCTTGAAGGTGTTCATCAAAGCGCTGTTGAAACGCTAAAACGTAACGGTTATAGCAATATCGACTACGTTAAAACATCGCTACCTGAGGACGAGCTTATTGAGCGCATTAAAGATGTGCACTTTGTGGGGCTGCGTTCTCGTACTCATATTAATGAATCGGTATTAAATGCAGCTGAAAAACTGGTTGCTATCGGTTGTTTTTGTATTGGTACCAACCAAGTAGATTTAAACGCAGCACGTGAGCGCGGTATTGCAGTATTTAATGCCCCGTTTTCAAATACTCGCTCTGTAGCTGAGCTTGTACTAGGTGAAATACTGCTTTTATTACGTGGTATTCCACAGCGAAATGCCGCTGCGCACCGTGGTGGCTGGTTAAAAACAGCCAATGGCTCGTTTGAAGCGCGCGGTAAAACCTTAGGTATTATTGGCTACGGTCACATTGGTACTCAGTTGGGTATTATGGCTGAAAATATTGGTATGAACGTGGAGTATTACGACATTGAAGACAAACTGTCTTTAGGTAATGCGACACAAGTACATAACTTAACGCAGCTATTGCAACGCGCTGATATTATTAGCTTGCACGTACCTGAAACACCGCAAACTAAAAACCTGATTGGCACGGCTGAATTGGCGGTAATGAAGCAAGGCTCTATTTTAATTAACGCTTCACGTGGTACTGTCGTTGATATTGACGCCCTAGCAGAAGCGCTAACAGAGAAAAAACTCAGCGGCGCAGCAATTGACGTATTCCCAGTTGAACCTAAATCTAACGATGAAGAATTTATCTCGCCACTGCGTGAATTCGACAACGTTATTTTAACGCCGCATATAGGTGGTTCTACTCAAGAAGCACAAGAGAACATTGGTATTGAAGTAGCGGGTAAACTCGCTAAGTACTCAGATAACGGCTCAACTATTACCGCAGTTAACTTCCCTGAAGTATCATTGCCAGAGCTTGCTAATCGCAGCCGCTTGTTACACGTGCATCACAACCGCCCTGGCGTGCTAACGCAAATTAACCAAGCGTTTGCTCAGCACGGTATTAACATTGCCGCACAGTACTTACAAACCGATGAAGCAATTGGTTACGTGGTTATTGATGTAGACACCGATCACTCAGAAGTCGCACTTAAAGAGCTCAGTGCGGTTGAAGGTACAATTAGAGCGCGTATTCTTCACTAACTATCAGCTAAAATAATAAAAGCCGTACTTGAATAATCAAGTACGGCTTTTTTGTTTTAAATTGAATCCTGACGGCTTATAACTTACCGCTGTTATTTGCCTTTAACTTCTAAATTTATAAACTTAACCAGCTCTTCGGGTTGCCCTGCTAACATCATTAGTTGCTGATTCACTTCCATCATAGTTTTACCTTCAGGCAGTTTTGCTGACACACTAAACGAATTTAGTCCTTTAGCAAAATCAGTTAACGCCTTGGCTATTTCTTCGGTCACAGGTGCTTGTTGAAGCTGTTGATCAAGCATTGTTTGCATTTGCTCTAACGTCATACCTTGCTTTGCCAACTCGCTTTCTAATAAGCCTTTAAGATCACCTTGGTTATTAACAACTAAGCTAACATTACGTGGCTCTAGCTTACTCATTGCTTGCATAATCATTGTTTGCTGTTGTAGCTCTTGCTCATAAGTAAGCGGTGTATTACCTGCAGCTTGCTGAGCCTTACTGATTTCAAGTGAAGCATCCATAAGCGCTTTAGAGTTAGCAAGCCCCATGTCCATATCAACACTGGCAATATCATTAGCTTGCAGCTTAACAACAATATCACTGTTACCTGATTGCTCGTCGTAATCTAATGAAGAGTGTAAATCATAACTGGCTGAGGCAAGTTGTGTATTTGTATCTGCAGGCAGTGTATCGACAAAGCTTTTATCAAATTGAAAGTTTTTTAACGTAAAAGCAGTATGTGGCGATATTTTATCGGTTTCGTAGCCTGTCACTTCAACATGCTCAACCGTGGCAATTTTATCGCCCTCAGGGCTAGTCACTTCAATATTACTAATGGCAACACTGTTTGAAATAACACTCGCCGATAGCTCTGCGTAGTTAAAACTAGCACCGGTTTGTTCGCTGACCAAGGCCAACTGTTTATCAACCTCAGCACGTACCTCTTGTGTTGCAACATAGTTTGCATAGCTTACGCCACCCACACCTGCAGCAATAATCGCGGCTGCAATCACTAATTTTTTCATGTCATTTCCTTATTAAACTCTTTATATAAGTGGCTTTAAGCAAGACTAACATTGAGAACATGCATCGTTAAGCACTTTTTGTTTGCTAGTTAATTAAACTCAGTAGCTCGTGCACTGTTTTAACTGGCGTTATTTTAGCACCCAGCCCTTCCATCGATTTATGGTAGTTACGAAATGGGATAAATATTTCAGTAAACCCATGTTGCGCCGCTTCTTTAACACGGGGTACACCACTGTCGATTGGACGCACATCACCGTTTAAACTTAGCTCCCCCATAATACAGGTGGTTCGAGGTACAACAAACTCGTTCAAACTACTTAAAAGTGCAGTAACAAGCGCTAAATCAATACAGGTTTCTGATTCGTCAATTTTTAGGCCACCCACAATATTAAAAAACGTATCGTGAAATATTTTAGTTTTAGTGTGTTTACGTAAAATACCGGTGAGCATTTTAATCCGGTTCATATTTAAACCAACACATACTCGCTGTGGAAATTCTGCTTCTGTTTCAGTGGTTAAACATTGAATTTCGAGTAGTAAATTACGATTACCTTTACGAATACAGGTAATCGTCGACCCCGGTGATTCAGTGGTTGAACCGGATAAGAAAATTTCGCTGGGGTTATCCACACTGAGCATACCGCGTTCACACATTTTAAAAATGCCCACAGTATCTATATCACCAAAGCGATTTTTATTAGCACGCAGCGTACGCACTTGACCATCGTTGGTATCAATATGTAACAGTGCATCAACAATATGCACTAATGTTTGCGGGCCAGCTATTTCATTATTTTTATTTACGTGAGCAATAATGAACATAGTGACATCGTTTTGCTTACAATATTGGGTTAGCGCTTGAGCGGCACTTTTTACTTGCGAGGGTGAGCCAGGGCTACCATTAGCGGTGTCGGTGACCACGGCTTGAATAGAGTCGATAACGGCAAACTTAATTTTGTTTTTATCCAGCTCTTCAATAATGGTTTCAACACTGGTTTCAGAAAGTAAATAGAGCTCATCTTCGTTATAGTTAAGTTTTAAACGGTTTACTCGGTTTTTAAACTGCGACAAAGACTCCTCAGCAGTACAATAAAGCGATGGCATGCGCTGAGACATTCTTGCCACTAAATCCGATAGTAGTGTGGTTTTACCCGCCCCCGGATCGCCAGAAATAATATTAACCGAGCCGGTGGTTACACCGCCGCTTAGTACACGGTCAAGTTCGCCAATTTCAGTAAGCTGTTTTTCTGCCTCTGAGGTTGCTACCTCATTAATTTTTTTAGAGCCACCGCCAATACCACCGGCGTAGCCACCGACACTTGCACGAGCTGCTACTTTTTTGCTTTGCCCTGCAGAAGGTTTAAACTCTGCTAATGTGTTCCACGCACCGCAGCGACACTGACCTTGCCAGCGTTGATAGTTCATGCCACATTCTGTACAAACAAACTCTACTTTTGCCGCTTTAGCCATTTAAAACCTTACCTACTATTCTTTATTTTGAAATATTGACTGTTAAGCGCTTATTTTGCCATTGCTGGCTTTACCTTAGCAACAACGCCTTGTGGAATAGCGCATTTAGTATCACACTCACACTATACTAATACCGTTTTACTGAACCTGCTTTAGGGCATGCTTCTTGCTTTAAAAAGCTAATAAAAACATGCCAATTAATTGGCTCATAACGAATAACAATAAACACAAAGTATAGTTACGCATAATATCGTGATCGCATTTAACTACTTTTCGATATTAGATTTATTTAATTCTCTAATAAATGATTGCAACAGTATACCTACTTTTAAATTAGACGGTGATGATTTATAAATGGCTGAAGACGTATTGCTCAAGCATGAAGCGCTTGTAAATGAATTAAAACAGTATTTGGGAAATGCTAAGTTTGATCTCATTTTCAAGTCAAAAACCGCCGAGTTAAGCAAACCCGAGCAGTTTTTAATAAAAATGGAAATGTCGCGTTTATCTCAGCCGATAGACCGCTTTATTGATCTGCGAGGCTCAGTAACCGGCCAAGTAAAACCTTATGAGCATAACGGTAAACAACACTTTATGGATGACACCGCCATTGAAGTATTCGAAGCGGCAATAAAACAACATAAAGGCTACACCCTTGCCGTGTACGAAGCGGTGATGAACACCGAAAATAATTTTCGTGTTTTACAGCAAAAATCAACGACCACCCCGCCTAAAATAATTGAACCATCACCCGAACTACCCACCGATGTAATTAAGTTTGCGGCTTATGAAAGTCGTAGCGAAGAGCGAATGAATTACTCAATTAAAATTACTATTGAGTACGATGAGCAAACAAAAATTGGAGCAAGTACTTCTGATATTTCACTCAGTGGCTGTAAAATTAAGTTGGCATCCCGCTATAACTTAAAAAAAGGTCAGCTTATTGTTATGCACTTAGTTGGCCTTGAACAAGATTTTGAGCTTGGGTTAAAAAATGGGATTGAATACGAAGTGGTTGCGATAGAAAACACCTCGGATGAATTTAATCATATTCGCTTAAAACGCACATTTAAAGAAAACAACACCGCGTTTGACCATTTTTTAGAAAGCTTTATCCATGGCAATAAACGCCGCTACAAAGTGAACTTAGATAACACCCTCGATGCAGTTATTTCTAAAGGATACGAGCAATATTACATTCCTAGGGTCAATTCGCTATACGTTTTTATAAGTCAAAAAAACGGTGTTTATTATCCAAGCTTAAGTTTAACTACAGAAAACAGCTTATTTATTCAGCGTTACTTTACCGATGAGCGCAAAGTATCTTGCCTATACAGTGTGTTAAACCATAAGCGTATTCGTAACTTGGCACTAAAACCTGTTGCTGTAAAAGAGGAATATTTATATACCTTTACCCATGTCTCTGCAGGAAAAATTTACTACTATTCAGCCACTCGTTCAGAGCTTGAGCAACATGCACAATTAAAAGCGTTATTTTTTGGTTTTGGTAGCCGAAGAGACAGTTGGCGCTGCTTTAAATTACAATTGATGCCAAGCCATACTGAAGATGCTTATATTCCTTTATCTTTACCTAACTCTTTGGGTAAGGATATTGAGAAACTTAATAAACCGCCTTCACCACGTGTTGAAGGCGCCATAAAAGACGTAAAATATTTAATGCTACTTACTCAAGTAGGTAATAAGCATGAACAACAGCATTATCAACAGTATGAATTTGATAAAGCCTTGGCCAATAAATTGAAATTGTTTGGCCACAGTAAGCATGCATCACCGCCGGAGCTAAATACCGTGCCGTTAGAGTACGTGAACCTTCGTTCTAATAAGCGTTACCTTTATAAAACCAGCGTCGTTATTAACACCCGTGACTCAGTACTGCATGGCCATACTCGGGACTTTTCAGTCTTTGGTTTACAGCTAGAGTGTAATCAAGAAGTAAACTTTAAAAAAGGCGATATCGTGTCGCTGTCATTCCCCGATTTACAAAAAATCACCAAAAGTTATTCATTAAGTCTTATTCAATATGAAGTGATGGCGGTAAGTAAATCGTTAACCACGATTAATTTAAAAGCACATGTAGAGAAAAAATTGCCTCATACTGGGGTCGATTTTTTTACTCTTTTAATTGACAGCAATAAACAAAAATTAAAAATAGCAGAGGAGTCACCTAAAGTACCTGGGCTTTCTACAGCACTTAGAAATATGGTAACCAAAACACTTTGCCAGTTCCCAATATACTTACATAAATCAATGGCTCACTTTGAAATTGGCGCCATGGGATTTGGTTTATATCCAAGCCCTCTGCATGTTATTTTACAAAATTTTTCACTGCTAAATACTAAAACAGACTTATCAAATATTATTACTAAAGCGCACATTGCTGATGTGATCACTCCGAATATTAAAGAGCGATCTCGCCAAGACTCGCCATTAGAATTTAGTTTGGTGATTAACTTCGATCCTAAAAAAGAAAATATAGCCGATGCAATTACCAGTCAGTGTATTTTAGGCACCGACTGCAGCGAGTTTAAACAGCAAATAAGTAAAGGGCTGAAGTCTGAGCTGGTTTTTATAATGCGTTTATATATTTCACGTACTGGTCGACTCGATACTGACTACTTAGCAAATGAGCTAAAATACGTTAGCCAATACGCAATTCACAAGGCTAAAGACTTAGAGGATGCCTTGTGGTCAGTATCGGGAGTTGGCGATATTATTGATGTAAGTGACGAAGCCCTTGTACATTTATCGCTCAACCAACAACAGGTTGAGCAAATGTCTAGGCGAAAACTAATTTGGTTAAACCGTTTACGTTAACCCTGTGATGGATTTAGCGGAACCGCCAACATATACAGCAATTGTAATAACGAGCCTTGGCAAATAGCCGCTTGGGCTTGTTCAACTACTTTAGGTTTGCCATGCACAGCAACGCCTAATCCTGCTTGAGCCATCATTTTTAAATCATTTGCGCCATCACCAATGGCAACTGTTTGCGTTTTTTCAAGGCCTAGTTTTTGTTGAAGCGATTCTAAAATAACCGCTTTTTGCTCAGCATCAACAATGCCTCCTAACACCTTACCTGTTAGTTTATCGTCTTTAAATTCCAATACATTGGCATGCACTTCATCTAAATTAATTAACTCTTGTACACGCTCTGCAAACGGCACAAACCCGCCTGATGCAATGGCTAAATACCATTGGTGGTGCTTTAAAATTTGGCACAATGCTTTAATACCCGGCATTAAAGGCAGTGCACTTTTTAGATCATCAATTAAGCTTTTTTCAATCCCTTTTAGCTTGGCAACGCGTTGGTTTAAACTCTCACTAAAATCAAGCTTACCTGCCATTGCCTGCGCGGTCACACTGGCAACCTCGTCATATACATTGGCTAAACGCGCAATTTCATCAATGCACTCAATAGTAATGGCTGTTGAATCCATATCCATTACCAATAATCCTGGTTTTTTTAAATCAGGGGGATTGGTTACTTGCACTAACTGACACGTCAAGGTATTTGCAAAAGTTTGAAGTTCAAGTGGGTTTATTGCCTGCTCTGTATTTTCTATATAAAAACATAATGCCGGAGATAACCCTAAATCTGGCTGGTATTGGCACATTGCTGTCACATTTTGCTGATGAGTGGCAAAAAATTCAATCATGCTATTAATATGCGCCATACTAAAATCGCCTGCAAATGCGATACTAAAAAGCCCTCGTTCTCTGCTTGGAATTGTATTTAAAGGTGCAAATACGCCCTTTTGATAGCTGAACCATTTATTTAGGGTAAGTTGTGATAATGGTTGCTCAGCGCTGTGCTGTGCCATGTTCGCGTTCGACATGGGATCTCCGTTTATATTTCCTGACATTTAGCGCATTGATGATAAGGATATAAGATACAAAATTCGCCATCAGGGTGGATTTAAGGTTATAGTGTAGTTGTAACATCAAATCAAAATGCTGTCAGCAGCATATACGGTGACTATGAAAAATAACCATCTTAAAAATCCACTTACAGCCTCGCAAAAAAAGCGTTTAGTCCGTTTGCTATTGGCCGCTGGCTGCTTTGTATTATTAAGCTGGGTGGGTATAAATAGTAGCTTTCAAAGTCATCAACTGCTTTACGATAATGCCAATAGCGCAGCTAAATCACTCACTCAGTTTATGGCACTGAATGCTAAAAATCCGCTGATAGAAAAAAACAAGCAGCAACTGACCACCTTATGCAACAATATCAGTAAAGATGAATTTGTACTCTCGGCCACTATTTATGACAAACAAGGTGTGGTACTTGCGAGCAGCGATAATTGGCAATCGCATCATGTGTATGGCTTATTACCTGACTCATCACCGGGTATTAGTAGGTTAAAAACGCCTTTTGTTGAGCAAGTTATTTCAGACGACAACCGCCCTATTGGCTTTGTATCTATTACCTATTTAACCCGTGCTGCGGTATCGGCTAGCCATAATCATTTTCATGATTTAGGTCGCCAAGTGCTACTTATGTTAGTGATTGCCTGTATTTTTACTTGGCAATTAGGCCGAGGATTAAAGCGCTGGCAAGTAAATCGTTATATACAAAAAACGTCTGAGCATGAATCATAAAGCTGCTCAGCTAATTGAAATTTATCGCTATTTGGTTTTAAACCATAAAGCGCATCAAATACGTTAGGAATATGCAGTGGGGTATTTACCTCCCCTTGATAGCCACTTAGCGGCATTGAAGGTGAGTCAGTTTCAAGCACTAAATGCTGCGGCTCAAGCTTTGCTATAACCGCACGTGTTTTAGCTGCACGCTCGTAAGTTATAACCCCACCGACTCCAAGTTTAAAACCCTGCTTTATATAATAGTGCGCTTGTTGAATTGAGCCTGAAAAAGCATGGATCACACCGCCGTTTTTTGGCCTACAACGCTTAAACGACTGCGCAATTAAATCATGGCTTTGCCTGTGATGAACAATTAGCGGTAAATCAAGCTCATTAGCAAGCGCTATTTGCTGCTCAAACAAAAAGGTTTGTTTTTCAAGATTGGAAATACTGCGATCGAGCCCGCACTCACCAATAGCCACCAGCTGTGTTTTATTTGCTTTAGCAAAATTAAATAATGACTCTAAATGTGATTGTTGGTGTTGCTCTAAAAAATAAGGATGTAGCCCTGCCGCTATGCTGACTTGTGGGTAGGTTGCTTTAAACTCTAGTAGCTTTTGAGATTGCGCCAAGCTAATACCTGGCACAATAAATTGGCTAACGCCCTTTGCTACACAGGCATTAATAAGTGATTCGCGGTTTGCATCAAACTCACTAAAATCAAGATGGCAATGCGAGTCTATAAACTTCAAAAAACTAGCCCACTACGGATTTAAGCGCGTTATTTGCCAGCTATTATCGGCCTGACGCTGATACATAAAGCGATCATGTAGACGATGAGCTCCGCCTTGCCAAAACTCGATTTTTTGCGGCACAACACAATATCCGCCCCAAAAATCAGGGAGTGGTATTTCACCTTTGGCAAACTTGTTTTTCATATTGGCAAAGGTTTCCATTAACACTTTGCGCGACGACACCGGGCGGCTTTGTTGCGACGCCCAAGCGGCTAATTGACTTTCTTTTGGACGTGATAAAAAGTACTTAGCCACGGCAGACGTTGGAAGCGGCTGCGCCTCACCATATACAATTACTTGGCGCTCCATGTGGTGCCATGGAAAGTGCAAGGAAATTTTATTATTGCCTTTAAGCTCTTGTGCTTTTCGTGAACCGGTATTAGTAAAAAACACAAAACCGTTATCATCTAAATGCTTTAGCAGCACAATACGCTGTGAAGGCTGACCGGTGTCATCAACCGTAGCGACCACCATTGCTGTAGGGTCGGGCAAATTACTGGCAACAGCGTGCTCAAGCCAGGTTTCAAACTGCTTAAACGGATCATCAAGCAAGTTGTCTTCACTAAGCGCATCTTGCAGGTATTCACGACGAATATCTTCGAGTTTCATATCAAATCCTTCTAAAGAGCTATCAGCTATCAGCTATCAGCTATCAGCTATCAGCTATCAGCTATCAGCTATCAGCTATCAGCTATCAGCTATCAGCTACAAAATTGGTGAACATACCGAACAGTGTCAATATAAATCTAACACCTAAACCTAAAATTATCTGTAAGTCTAGGAGTGCTAGCAAGGCGGTAAAACTATTTATGCATAGGAGCATACGGTTTGTATGTGACTTAGGCTAAATAGTTTTACCAACGCAGCTAAAGCGAACTACACGCAGCAGACGTTCACCTAAGTAGTTTAGTCTAAGATAAGGCGGACACTCGACTTATCCCTATGAGCATGCGTAGTTGTATGTGATTAGGGTCAACTATTTAGTGCCAAGCTTCGCATCTGCAAGTGTAGAAGTGCTGACAAGGCGAAGTGCTTTTTTATGCCAAGGAGCATACGTTTTTGTATGTGACTTAGGCTAAAAAAGCACGACAACGCAGTCAAAGCGAACTACACGCAGCAGATTACATTTGCTCCATGACTTCGATGCCTAACAGATCTAAACCCGTTTTTAACGTATCTGCCACTAAATTACACAACACTAAACGGCTATCACGAACACTTGGCTCTACGCCCTCTTTAAGTACTGGGCAAGCTTCATAGAATGTCATGTATAAACTAGCTAGTTCGTATAAATAACCACATAATACGTGCGGTGTGGCTTCATTGATCATCAGATCAAGAACTTCTTCTAACTGTAATAATTTAAGCGCGAGGGTTTTCTCTTGCGGCTCAATAATACTTACATCGGCTTTTAAGCTTGCAGCATCAACGCCAGACTTACGGAAAATACTGCGAACACGCGTATAAGCATATTGTAAGTAAGGGGCTGTTGCGCCTTCAAAACTTAGCATACTGTCCCAGTTGAAAATGTAATCGCTGGTACGGTGCTTAGAAAGATCTGCGTATTTAACCGCGCCAATACCCACTTTACGTGCAATTTCACTACGATCTTCGTCAGATAAATCTGATTCACGCTCAGCGAGTTTGGCTGCTGCACGAGTAATTGACTCTTCAAGTAAATCAGCTAATTTTACCGTGCCGCCTGTACGAGTTTTAAATGGTTTGCCATCAGCGCCCATCATGGTGCCAAATGGGCAAAATTCGTAACTGGTTTCATCGCGTAATAAACCAGCTTTACGCGCAGTAAGCTCCACTTGATTAAAGTGAAGGCTCTGGCGCGCATCAACAAAAATTAAAATACGCTCAGCGCCTAGCTTGTTTGAACGGTAATCACACGCCGCTAAATCAGTGGTTGCATATAAGAAGCCGCCACCTGATTTTTGCACGATAAACGCTGAAGGCTCACCGTCTTTATTTGCCAGCTCATCTAAAAATACCACTTGTGCGCCTTGCGACTCTACTGCGATATTTTTATCTTTTAATAAGCTAATAATATCGTTAAGTTCACTGTTATAAGCACTTTCAGCCATAATGTCGGCAGGTGTCAGTGTAACATTTAAACGCTTGTATACTTCTTCAGAATGCTTAACTGAAGTGGCAATAAATAGTTTCCACAGTTTTTCACAATGTGCGTCGCCACCTTGCAGTTTAACTACGTAGTTACGCGCTTTATCGGCAAAGCCTTCTTCGTCGTCAAAACGCTTTTTCGCATCGCGGTAAAAGGTTTCTAAATCAGCAAGCGCAACAGTATCTAAATCAACACCTTGGTTAATTTGATCTTCTAAATGCGCAATTAGCATACCAAACTGTGTGCCCCAATCACCCATGTGATTTTGACGTACAACGGTATCGCCTCTAAATTCAAGCGCACGTACTACGGCATCACCAATAATAGTTGAGCGTAAGTGACCTACGTGCATTTCTTTTGCAAGGTTAGGCGATGAGTAATCAACCACTACTTTTTGTGGTTTGGCGTGCTCATTTACGGCAAGTTTTGCGTGGTTATTAGCAGCTTGTACGCTTTGAGCTAAAAACTCCGGCTTTAAGTGAATATTAATAAAACCAGGGCCAGCAATTTCCGTTTTTTCGGCAATGTCGCTTACATCTAACTGATCAATAATTTTTTGCGCCAATTCACGCGGGTTACTTTTCATTTTTTTAGCTGCGCCCATCGCGCCATTAATTTGGTAATCACCAAACTGTGGGCGAGTGCTTTGGGTAACCGCTGGGTTAGTATCTTCTGGTAGGCCTGCGGCGGTCATAGCGGCAATGGCTTTTTCTACTAAAATAGTACGAATATTCATAATATTATTTACCTTTATAAGCCCGCCAAAGCAGGCTTTGTGTTAATTCTAGAGGCTAAGTGCTAGTTTTCACGCGTGTGATTAAATGTCACTTCAGGGTAACGCTCTGTCGACAAGTTAAGATTTACACGACTCGGCGCGATGTAAGTTAAATTATCGCCACCATCAAGTGCTAAGTTGCTTTCGCACTTACGTTTAAATTCTTCAAACTTTTTAACATCATCACAGCTAACCCAACGGGCTGTATTTACATTCACGCTTTCGTAAATTGCATCAACGTTATATTCAGCTTTTAAACGCGCTACCACCACGTCAAACTGCAACACACCTACCGCACCTACAATTAAGTCATTATTAATTAATGGTCTGAATACTTGTACTGCGCCCTCTTCTGAAAGCTGTACCAATCCTTTTAATAGCTGTTTTTGTTTTAATGGATCGCGCAGACGAATACGGCGGAATAATTCAGGGGCGAAGTTTGGAATACCGCTGAACTTAATTTTTTCGCCTTGGGTAAAGGTATCACCAATTTGAATCGTACCGTGGTTATGTAAACCAATAATATCACCAGCGTAAGCATCAGCTGCACGCTCACGATCGCCCGCCATAAAGGTTACCGCATCAGAAATACTCACTTGTTTACCTATACGCACATGATTCATTTTCATGCCTTGGCTGTATTTACCCGATACAATACGCATAAAGGCAATACGGTCACGGTGTTTTGGATCCATGTTGGCCTGAATTTTAAATACAAACCCAGTGAAGTTTTCTTCTGTGGCTACAACTTGGCGGTCTTCTGTTTCACGAGGTAAAGGCGTTGGCGCCCATTCAGTCAGTCCATCTAGAACATGATCTACACCAAAGTTACCAAGTGCAGTACCAAAGTATACAGGCGATAACTCACCCGCTAAGAACAGATCTAAATCAAACTCGTGTGATGCACCAATAACCAGCTCTAACTCGTCACGTAACTGAGCTGCAAGTTCATCACCAATCGCTTGGTCAAGCTCTGGGTTATCAAGTCCTTTAATGCTACGCACTTCTTGAATAGTATGGCCTTGGCCTGTTTTGTATAAAATAGTTTCTTCGTTATGGATATGGTAAACACCTTTAAATTCTTTACCACAGCCAATTGGCCACGTAATAGGTGCACAAGCAATATTTAGCTCTGTTTCTACTTCGTCAAGTAGTTCCATTGGGTCGCGAATATCACGGTCACATTTATTCATAAAGGTAACAATCGGCGTAGTGCGCAGGCGTGTTACTTCCATTAACTTACGGGTACGTTCTTCTACACCTTTGGCGGCATCTATCACCATTAAACACGAATCTACCGCGGTTAGTGTACGGTAAGTATCTTCAGAGAAGTCTTCGTGTCCTGGGGTATCAAGTAAATTAACTAACGCATTGTTATATGGAAATTGCATTACTGAGGTAGTCACAGAAATACCACGCTCTTTTTCCATTTCCATCCAATCAGACTTAGCATGCTGATTAGAGCCACGCCCTTTTACTGTTCCGGCTTTTTGAATTGCTTGTCCGAATAACAATACTTTTTCTGTGATAGTGGTTTTACCCGCATCCGGATGCGAGATGATCGCAAAGGTACGGCGTTTATTAATTTCGCTAAGGAGATTTTGGTCTGCCATTAAAAAGGTTCTTTTAGTTGATATACGGATGTATTTGTATTTTAGTATGCTGAGCTTTCAAGGCTAAAAACAAGCAAACCTAGAAAGCGCAACATACCCCAACAAGAACCCAAATTAGCTCTTGTGACGCTATCCGTTAAGTTAATCGTAATTGAAGACTATTTTCGCTGATCTTGGCTTTATAAACAATCAATGGTTGGTTATTAACGGATCTTTTTTAAGTTTGGTGTTTTCAGCGATTATTAACAATAACGCTATAAATTGCCCACTAACTTAACACCAAGCTTGAGTAATGGTTCTGTAAATCATATTATTGTTCGATTACATGGAGGATTTGATGTTGGGTAATGAAAACCAGTAAGCTAAGTATTCGATTATTATGGTATATAACTCCACTGGTTATACTGCCGTTGTTATTTTTAGGTGGGTTTACGCTCACTAATGTAACTAACTCTACGCAAAAACAAGCCGACCTGATCATGAGTCGCTTTGTAGAGCAGCAACAACAAAAAGTATTCAACTATATAGACTCTTTTCATGCAACGGCGAAGTTACTCTCTGCCTCACCCGTACTGAGTGACTTTTTAGCTAAAGATTTATTTGAAGACGCCAGCTATACCTATCGCCTTGGCGCGTTAATGGATGTATTTGCCAGTTACAGTGAAGCCTACCCTGATATTATTAGTATTAATTTAGTCTCAAAAACCGGTGAAAGTGATGCCTATTACTCCAGTAATTTAACTGTCGCGCCAAAGTCTTATCCGTTTTTTGACCAAGTCATACAAAGCAATTTAAGCCAGCAGCAGTTTATGGTGCAAAAAGAAGACGGCACCACCAACTTATATTTTGTGCAACGCATATACAGCGTTGACTACTATTTAAAACGCCCACAACAACTTGGTTTTATTGTCCTTAAGGTCGACCCTTCAATTTTAAACACCAGTATTTTAGAAGCCCCTTATAACAACACCTTAAATTTACTGCTCGCCAATGATGGTAAAATTTTATTTAGCTCTGATTACAAAATGCGTGGCCACTATGTTAGTGAGTATGAACTTAATAAAATTAATGACCTAGCTGATATTGGCAGCTTATCAACCATTGAGCTTTCGAGCGTTGATAAAATAGAACGATTGATTTTTGCAGCCCAAATGAGTGGCGGCTACTATTATGTGTCGACCATTCCTAAAGCGGTACTGTATCAATCAGGTAAAGCAATTAGTGTTATCACTGGGCTAATTGTAATTATTTCTGTGATCACCCTACCGATCTTAATTTTTATTGTGGTGCGCAATTTACTGCTTAACCCAATTGAATTACTAGGTGAAGCAAGTCATCGCGTTGGTGATGGCGATCTTTCAGTCACGCTTCCCGCTTATACTACCGATGAGGTAGGCATACTGTTTAACGATTTTAATCACATGATTAACCAAATTAAGCACTACCAAGAGCAGCTAGAAGAATATAAGCATCATTTAGAAGATAAAGTAGAGAGTCGTACTAAGGCACTTGAATCAATGAATAGTAAGCTTGAAACAGCCATCGCTCAAGCAGAGCAAGCAAACCAGCTTAAGAGTCGTTTTTTAGCCAATATGAGCCATGAAATTCGCACTCCGCTCACTGCTATTATGGGTTTTACCGAGCAACTACTGCATAGCGATAAGAAAACAAACGATAAACATCATTTAGGCACTATTCTTCGTAATTCAAAACATTTATTAGAGCTTATTAATAACATCCTCGATTTATCAAAAATTGAAGCCGAAAAACTCGCTGTTGAGCAAACACCATTAAATGTTGTGCAGCTTATTCATGATGTTGAATCAATCATTAAACCTTTAGCACAAGAGAAACAGCTTTCATTTACAATTAATTATTCGCTACCATTACCACATACCATAAATAGTGACGTTACTCGTTTAAAACAAATACTGATTAATATTGCCAGTAACGCAGTTAAATTTACTGAGCAAGGCCAAGTAACAATTACGGCAAAGTTTCAAGCACCAAAAATTCTTACATTTATAGTTGAAGATACCGGTATAGGCATGTCGGCAAACCAAATAAGTCGATTATTTACGCCATTTGAACAAGCTGATGCCACAACCACACGCCGATTTGGAGGTACAGGATTAGGGCTATGTATTTCAAAAAATTTGGCTCAGCTGCTCGGTGGCGATGTCAGCGTAACCAGTGAAGTGGGTGTGGGTAGTTGTTTTACTATCGATATAGATTGTCATTTAGGTAATGGGCTTAGTAGTAACCTGCTTTTGACTGAACACTCTCAGCTATCACCCGAAAAAGACCCGCAACTTTCTTTTGCAACCAATAACTTTGATGCGCATATTTTAGTGGCAGAAGATAACCCCGATAATCAGTTGCTGATAAAATTACTCCTTCAAACATGGGGGTTAGAGCCTGATATAGCCAATAATGGCGCACAAGCAGTAGAAATGGCACTAGTGAACGACTACCAGCTTATAATCATGGATATGCAAATGCCGGTTATGGGCGGCTTAGAAGCAACTAAAATGCTCAGAGATGCCGCCTACGATGGCCCAATTATCGCCCTAACCGCAAATGTCATGAACCATGATATAGATACTTACCTTGAAGCAGGCTGTAACAAAGCGCTTGGTAAACCCATTGATAAAGACGCACTAGAAAATGTATTAGTCAGCTATTTACACCTTGAACGCGATAATCAAAATAAGTGGGATAGCTTATTAAAAAGTGAGAAATTTCAGCAAATAAATGCTAATTATTTGGCAAGTTTACCTGATTACTTAAAGCAGATAAAAACCCTTTATAACAACCAAGATTGCGAAACACTACGCGCACTTGCCCACAGCATTAAGGGCAGTGCCGGTTGTTTTAACTTTGATGATATTTACCATAGCGCATCAGCGCTTGAGCAAAGTTTAAAAGGCAATGATATGACTCAAAGAGAAAAACGCGTTTTAGAACTCATTACAGCAATAGAACAAGCCATCGCTAATAAGTAATCATTAAAAATTTAAACCCAGTGCCATGCCCATTAAAATCGCATCTTCAAAGCCGTTTTTATTTGGCGCATCGCTGGGGTAATAATTTTTACGTACTGACATTTCAATAAAGCCCGCACGCTCATACAAAGCAATCGCCCGCGAATTAGACTCTCTCACTTCTAAAAATAAGTTTTCGGCACTGTGTTGCTCGCCGTACGCTATAAACTGCGTTAATAACTGCTTAGCAAATCCTTGTCCCTGAAAGCTCTGGGCGACACAAATATCCATTAAGGTAAAATCGGGCCCTGCTTTTTCACCAATGTAAAAGCCTATCATTTGCTCGTCATCGAACGCAGCTAAATTAAAATAGCGCCCCTGCAAACACGACTGCATTGTTTTTAACGTCCAAGGGTGTGTATGACAGGCATTTTCAATGGCCATCAGCTCATTGATATTCTCATCGGTAACCGACTTAAAGTGTATCAAGGTGTTCACTCATTAAAGCCCATAACGCACGTTTTTGCGCACAGGTTAGGTTAGAATCAGGCAGGCCTAATTGTTGCTCACTAAACTCAATGGTTGATGATTTAACAATTGAGTTTATTGTTACAGGCGCAAAGGCACGCTCAATATCATCTTTTAATGTATCACAGAGAATTAACGATGAAGTCGCTGACAACTCAGCTTGAGCTGGGCGAAAGTGTTGATTAAGTTCAAGCTTTTCTATACCAAAAACAGATGCGTAACGTGAATGCATAACAACTCGATGGATTAGTAAGATGAATAATATAGGAAGTAATCAAAACGATGTAAAGAAGAAATGGCAGGGGCGGAGAGATTCGAACTCCCAACCGTCGGTTTTGGAGACCGCTGTTCTACCAATTGGAACTACGCCCCTGCAATGACGATGAATTATATAGAGCTTTTTATAAAGGTAAAGTAAAAAAACACGGTTTGCAGTTCAATTGCTTTCAAAATAAACAAAGCGGCGAATTAGCAAGCTAATAAAGCTCTTTTTTAAACATACCCAAGCTATCTGTAAAAAGTAAAAGGGCCAAACACAGTTATAATAATTTAAAGCGCTTCATTCGCTCGAAAGATAATGTTGCTGAATAACAAGTTGAAGGTACTCAAGGAATGCTTTTACTTTTTTGAACGGATATCTACGTCCAGAATAAAAAGCATACAAAACCAAATCTTCAGGCTCATCAGCTAAGGAATCTATTTTTGTTAACTGCCCTTCTTCTAGCTCTTGTCTGCACGCTTCAAAAGGAAGTATCGCAAAACCTAGCCCTTTTAGTGCAGCGGATTTTGCCATATGCCCACTATTAACTTTGTAACGGGATGCAACATTAACTGTGCCTGCTCGTTTGAATTTCCATGGCATTCCTTGTAAGACTGATAAGCTTGTAATACAGGGAAGCTTACCAAGTTCAGTCGTTGAATTTGGTTTAGGATGTTTATCTAGTAAAAAAGGAGAAGCTACGACACAACTTGGCCAACGAACCAGCTCTTTTGCAACCCATCCAGAATCCTCCACAGGGCCTCGTCCAAAACGTATCACTACATCAAACCCTTCTAATAACCCTTCTTCGGGATTAAGCTGAGTATCACAACTTAACTGAATGTTAGGGTGTTTATAACAAAACTCAGCCATAGCCTCTGCCAAAAACGGTAAATCAGGTGTAATGACTTTTAAATGCCCTGAAACTAAATCACTATTTTGATAGGTTTCTTGTAAAACATCCCTCATCGCAACAAGCAGCGGAGTTAAGTTTTGGTAAAGAAGTTCTCCCGCTTCTGTCGCGACCATTTTTCGTGTTGTACGTTCCAATAGCCTTACATTCAACGCTTGTTCTAAAAGTGCAACATGACGGCTCACATTTGATTTGGGAATTTGGCACAGCTCAGCAGCCCGCTTAAAACTTAATTGTTCAAATACTTTCTGGAAGCTAAGAAGCCACTGTAATTCAATATTATTTAGCAAAACTATCTCATAAAATGGGATTTACAAACCTAAATTACCATATTTATCCTGTTTATTGGACCAGTGATAATCACTTTTTTCTTAAAAACTGGGAAGATTTAAATGAGTTCAATTAAACATATAGCCATTATAGGTGCAGGTGTTGCAGGCCTTGCGTTAGCGATATTTGCAAGAAAACAAGGTATCAAAGTTACCTTATTCGAAAGAAACACCAGCTTTTCTACAATCGGTGCTGGCGTTACGTTATGGCCTAATGCGACCTTTGTGCTTGAGCAGCTAGGTCTAATAGATGATTTCACCCAGTGTGGGGGTCAGCCAGTTGCTATGCGACAGTACGACAAACAAGCCACTCAATTGGGTGAGTTTAATATTCAAACACTAAACTCTCTGTGCGGCTTTCCAACTATTAGCATATTACGTCGTGACTTAATAAAGATACTCGCCGAGCGACTAGAGAAACTGGGTGCCACTATTCACTTCAACCAAGCCGTCAATACTCAGGACATTGCGCAATTAAAAGATAAGTTTGACCTTATAGTAGGCTGCGATGGACGAATGCAGTCGAAAGCTCGAGAGTATCTGTATAAAGTGCCTATGCCAACTAAATACCAAGGCTTCATTAATGTAATAGGCATCAGTGAAATTGACCTAACTCCTTTTGAGCAGACAATTCATGACTTTAGAGATAATAATGAACGCTTTGGTATAGTACCTGTAGCAAACCAACATTGTTATTGGGCTGCTGCATGGCCTAGTGAACTTGATAAAACGAAATCAATGGAGCAGTGGTTTGAAGAAATGCATGAGCGTTTTCAGGATTGGCCTAAAAAAGTTCAACAGGTACTTAATAGCTATAATCCACGCAGTTTAAAACGCATATTTGTACATGATATCGACCCACTTCCCTGTTGGCACAATGAGAATCTCATTATTATCGGAGATGCTGCACATGCTTCCTTACCCACATCGGGACAAGGTGCTAGCCAAGCGCTTGAAGATGCTTGGCACCTAGCTCAATTATTTAAGACAAAATGTAGCCTCAATGTTATTTTGAAGAGGTTTTATGAAACTCGTATTCATAAAACCTCCAGCGCCCAAAACATGGGTAGACTAGTAGCCCAGCATATCTTTAAACAATCATCTAACTCGGCCACAGATGCACCAAGTATATCCGCAGAAGAGCTCAGTCAACTCTATATGCAAGGACTAAACTTAACTCATACCAAATGATAACCGTCTAAATAACAAAAACCCGCTTCAAAAAAGCGGGTTTTGGCCAAAGTAGAAAATTCTGTCATATCACGACGAAGTTCTTGTTTCTCTTTAATACTAAGCCTCCCCGGATCAGAAGTGGTTCTATCCACCTTGTGTCGCCAACTTGTCGCTGTACATTTTAGATAGCGCATCAAAACATTGGTTACCAGCAAGAAGCCTCAAAGGGTTCATATATCCACTATTACAATCGATACCGTCCCATCGATATAATGGAGACGATAATTCTGTTTAGGCCGTGAATCGGCTTAACTTACTGTCGGGAATTAGTTGACTGCTACAAAGCTCGAGATAAAACCCCACACTCTCTGATGTGTGGGGAACTTTATGTAATAGGCTATTTACATAGCAGGTTGAATGCCGTTAGGACAAGCACCTGGTGAGCCTGTGCCAGGAATAGTGGCCGGCACTGTTGGCACTGGGTAATCGCTCTCTAGTAATTGTATGGAATTGTGGTTGACTGCCGGTACGGTTTCAATATTACACCCGCGAGCGCCACCTGATTCGAAGCCACCACCGACTTTACCTTTACAAATGAAGGAGCAACTAAAGTGCGCATCTTGTAAATCGTGCACGTTATACTGCTGACAGCCAACAGCGGGGTCAGTGCCAACGGAAATGAGTTTACCTAACCATGCAGAGTTTTTTGCCCGACTCTCCAACTCTTTATTCACTGTTTCAGCGGTGGCACATCGACGTGTCACATAACGTGATCCATCAATGAGGTTTTCGACATCATTGATACAATATTGATATTTGTAAAACTCAGCGGAAGCCAATGATTCAGGATTACCAGCAGCATCAGAGCCACAAACAGCAGTCTTGTGCGAGCGCTCGCAGATAAATTTCGGTCCACGGCACACATCGCATGATACTGGTGATGTCGGTGTTGGGTTAACCTCATCTCCTCCACGGCTGTTTTTGATAGGCAAGGTGGCGCTGACCGTTTGACCTTTAGTATCAGTGACCGTCAGCGTAATATCCCCTCCGATATAGGTGCATTCACTCGCAGGTTTGCTAATGGTTGCCGTTGGGTTGTCGGTTGTTTCACCACTTAGCACCACGCCTTTGGCTGGCGGTGTCCAGCTATAGGTATAGGGTGGTGTGCCACCGGTAATTACCGGTGCATGCAAACTTACTAACTTATCGATACCATTTAGCGAAGTCAGATCCGCGTTTATGCTTTTAAGTGCGGCTGTCAGTTTGCGACTGTCGACTAACGGTAAAGTTGCCGGAGCTGCTGGTTTGATCAGCACTGTATAACTTTGGTTGCCAGCCTGATAATGACCTGGCGTATCACCAGCTACTATGTCGAGTTTATAGGTACCAGCAGTGCCTGTTTGCGGGTTGATGCTAATGGTAGCTGCATTTAGAGGAGCGAAGGTATCGGCTGGCGCGGTACTCGGCGTAACGGTCCACGAAATAGTCGTTGGCGTTATCGGTGCAGAACCTACGCTGCTTATAAAATCTACAGTAACATCTAACTTTGGATCACCTTCAGTTAAGGTTATGTCTGTTGCACTTTTTGGCATTACAACAATAGTCGGTTCATAAACCACGACATTTATCATGTCTTGCTGCGAAGCACCACCTACTATTGGCATCCCGACCACAGTAAAAGTGAGCGTTGTATCGCTCGTCACATCAGGTGCCGTAAATGAGGCGTTATATTGATTGGCACCACTTAGCGCAACTATTGGTATTCCTGCCGTTTGCGTCCATTGATAACTGGCGAGACTGCTGCCCGTTGCATTTAGAATAACTGTTTGCCCTGCGCGCACGCGCAGATCAGCACCAGCACTAATACTAGGCGCAGCCAATACTTCCACCATCGCCGTTTGTGATATTTTATTACCTGTTCCTTGTGCGGCAAAAGTGAAGATATATTGGTTCTCGTTTCCATAGGCTGGAGCGATAAAGGTACTGGTTAAACTGCGAACATCGCCCTTGACGCTGCTATTGCTGAGCGTAATGGTACTGGCCGCCGTAGGAAGTTGGCTCCACGTTAAACTTTGCACCGTTGCAGGGCTGCTTGAGTCTGCATCGATCACCGTACCGACTAAACTAACGATTTGTCCTTCATTGACATAAAGAACAGGAGTAACATGTGCCGATATATCGGGCTGGCCTTGCACTGTAACTGTTACTTGGTCTTTTTTGACTCGACCATTACTAGTAACCGAGAGTTCAAATACCAGGTCTTCGCTGGTGCCCGCAGCTTTAGCTGGAGAGGTAAATGATGCATTCAAAGTATTTGCATTTTTTAAAGGGGTGACATCTGAGCCTGAAATCTGCGTCCAAGTATAAACTGGTTCATTGGCATGTTGCACACTGCCGTGCAACTGCACATCACTTAAACTTTCAGCAATAGAAAAATCATTACCAGCGCTGACCAGTAAAGGTAAAGCGGGTACGGTCACAACAACGCTATCTTTAGCCGTATTACCCAAACTGTCGATTACCGTCAGGTTGTAGTTAAGCTCTACTTCATGGGTCAGAGACGGCGCGATAAATGATGGGTTCGCATCACTGATACTGCTTAGTGCGGCATTCGTATCATCTGTCCAACTATAGGTGTAGGGCGGTTTCCCTCCTGCAACATTCGCATTTAAGTACCCCGTTTGCGAGGGTGATAAATCAAAGTCGGCGCCCAAGTCGACACTCATGTGGCGATCTTGAATGGTCACTGCAACCGTGGCGGTAGCCGTATTGACCGAATCCGTTGCCGTAACTTGCAGTTTGATCTTAGTATCAGCATCCACATTGGGAAGATCTAAGCTTGCATTCGATGAGGATCCGTTGATAATGCTTGTTTTCGTCAGCGATGTTGTGCCGGCATCAGCAAGAGTCCATGCATAGCTTACCGCACCATCGGCATCTTTAGCCGATGCCAATAAATTGAGGGTATTACCTTCAGCCAATGTGCGTGTTGCTGCACCAGCTGTTACTTGCAAAACATTGTTCACATGGTAAGTGACACTATCGGTAGCAGAGCCGTTAGCCGTATCATTTACTATCACTTCAAGGGTCACAGTAGCAGGGCCATTCGGTGCGATAAAGCTTGGAGTAGCGGTGTTTGGATCTGTAAGGCTAATGCCTATACTAGTGGTTTCTACCCATAAATAACTGAGTGAACCAAAGGTGTTGCCAAGACTGACTCTCGGCTTCACTGTCTCATTTGCAGTTACGGTCGCATCATTAGAGGCGGTTACCATTAACGGCAACTTCGGTGGTGCGACTACTGGATCAACTGTCACAGTCATTTGTGCTTTTGCTAAGGCTGACCCATCGCTCACTTCGACTTCTATTACAATATCTTGATGGCCGCTCACACTAGGAGCGGTGAAACTTGGCGAATCCGTTTTATCATCTGCAATCGTAATGGTTGGGCCACTTAATTGCGCCCACTGATAGTTTAAGGGACCACTGGCGTTCATCACTGTCGTTTTTGGGTGCACCACATGACCACTGTATACGCTTTCATGCCCAGCCATACTGAGCGCAAGTGTGGGTTTGCTTGGCGCATTAACAGGTACTGCCTGAAACTGAGTATCAGTAGTTTTAGTAATCACCTTACCTTCAGGTGAGGTATAGGTAATGGTTGCCTGAAGCTTAATGTTGGTATTACTGCTTACTGATGGCGCATTAATGATGGGCTGAGCTGTATTGTCACCAGCAATTATCAAGTCATTAGGTTTTGGATTTGGCTCAATCACCGTCCATAGGTAAGAAAGAGATGCCCCGTTATCTAAAGGGGGGACATGGACATCGATGCTTGGTTTAAAAGTTTTGCCGGATTCTACCTGAACAGGAGCTGCTGTACTGACTCCAGGGCCTGTTGCCAAGTGACTACCTATTTGGTTTTGATGAGGTGCCAGCTTAAATACAGGTTTAGCGGTATAAAGTAGCGAATCGGAAACAGTATTGGTGCCATCTGTCACAGTAACATTGACTCTAATACCTGTTTCTGAATTGACATTTGGCACAACAAACACAGGGTGCTCTGTTGTCGCATCTGTAAAGGCAACATCGCTACTCTCCCACAACACTGATACACGATCAAGCGTACTGGTGATAGTTGCTGCAGGATACACAAAATCCCCTTCTTCAACTAAACAGTTGGTGGTGCAGCCCTTTGGTTTAATAATCTGTACCGACAAAGGCGCAGTTGCCTTCACTTGAATATCGTGTGTAATACTCACTTGATGGCCATCGGCATCAGTTACTTGTACTACCCATTGAAAATCGGTATCGGTTGTAACCTCTGGCGGCGTAACCTCGGTAGTTTTTCCATTAACACTACTTATCATAGCGTCTGGACCTTTTGTTTGCGTCCATTTATAGGTAAAAGGCCCCGTGCCACCATTAACCTCGGCAGTCAAACTAACAGAACCATGACCATTGTATACTTGATGCTTAGCACCTTGCTGAGGCTGTAAAGGTCCAGGCTTTATTTCTACTAGCTGTGTCTGTGATGTGCTTTTCCCGCTACTGACTTCCGTAGCTGTTACTTTAAATTCGAGTTTTCCCGGCTGCTTAGGCGCAATGAAAGATGTGGTTTGGCTGGCACTGTCTATTAAGTCTACTGTGGTACCGCTCACTTGCTGCCATTCATAGGTGAAGCTTCCACCGCCACCAGACTTTTCGGCTTTTGCTGTTAAGTGGACTGTCTGCCCTGAAGTGCTTTGCTTAACTGTATGTGACGATTGAGAGTTTGCATCAACTTTGCCCGTTCCAGTATTAATCTGGTTAACAAAGCTGATGCCCGTTGGCTTAACCGTGAGAACCACAATCGTATCAAACAACAAGCCGCTGGCGTCTTCAGTTTGTGCTGAGAAAAATAACTCTGTGTCCTGAAAAACATTAGGTGCTGTAACCTCGACTCGATTATCTATTTGTTGCCAAGATACTGTTTGTTCACTTAATAGTTCCCAACTTATCTCCTTGTCACTATCAACCAACCCATTAACCGTATAAGCCGCATTTAAAATGACCTTGTGTTCAGAAGAAACTTCCGTTGGGCCTGTAACCTCTAATGACTCAACATCTCCAATAACGTCAACCGGTGAGGTAATGTCTATGGTGATATCCTTGCTTAGCGACATACCTGAGAAACTAGCTGTTACACGAATGCTAGCTTGCTCAATATTTGACGGTGCTACAAAGAACCCTTGGTTACTATTACTAACTAAGCCAAGTGGTAATACACTCTCTTCCATCCAAAGGTAACTCGCGCCATCAATATTTTGTCCATTTTGTTGTAACTGAACCTCAATCACTGCAGATTGACCCACTTCTACGGATAAAGGCGCTCGGACCAACTCAATTGTAAATTCTTTACTTGTATCTGAAGACACTGAGGTTCGGTCACAGGCCACTAGAAAGAATAGCATTAAAAGTAAACCAAAACCTTGACTAGGCAATTTCATAAGTAACAGTATCCTTATCATAAAAAAGATACAAAGTTTTAAGATTATTTAAGCCTAAAAAGCATAATCAAACTTAAAACTTCGATAACCTAAATTGATACTAGACTCAAAATTAAAACTCTGCAATTTGTCCCTTTTTCATGAATCAAAAGAACACGATCTTACTGTTAAATTAAGTCCTGTTCTCGCAGTTCAGCTTATTAGGGTTGCCACACTCTTAGATAAACTAGCCTTGGAGTCTTGTGATGTGCCTGCCACTGGTGGTTACAGAAACCAACTGACCGACCATTCCAGCGAGTAATTATCCACCACATTCCCTCCAAAAGTGCCTACCATTACTAAGCTGGTATGACACAAATTCCATAGACCAACGTTGATTTAACACTATTGTCTTAGCGCCTTGCGTTTCTTCACACCCGCCCTCTTCAGTGTCTAGGCGATAGGCTTGCTTTTAGCTCTGAATCCAGCATTTTCCTTTGAGCAAATCCTGTAACATAAGCTACCCACACAGGGGATATTTAATCGCCAGCGACTGAGCCCAACAAACTTATAAGCCACACATTCAGTGTACCAACAGGCACACCGATTAATTGAAGAACGTTCCACCGCTACCACACCTGATATATCAGTGACGGTACATCCAGATGTCAAAAAAGAATCGTATGTAAACGACTGTGATCATCTTTATCTATGGTTTTGTGCGTATTTTTATATTCGAAGTCTCTCGGAGCTGATCGGTAATGTTATAATCATAGCCTAGGCTCGATTTGGTTAAGTCAGTTGCGTTGACGATCAGGACGAGCGAGTCGAGTTACCGACTATTCTAAAAACTCTGTGTTTTACATTTAGTAATGATTAGTTAGCCAAACGAGTATAAGTAAAGTACTAAGAGAACTTTACAGGCTAATTAAAAATTATTTTAGCCTTTATAAAGTGTTAAATAAAACTGACTAGATATAATTAAATTTAAAGTAATTATTTTCGAAAATAGTTCTAAATATGTGTAACCTCTAAGAAAAGTGATGCTTAAAACCATTTCAATTTATTTTTAATCTTGTTTTAACTCAGCACCATAAAATACCCGCTACCTTACTCGCTTTATGTATTAGAGTTTTTACCCTTAGCAGAACAGTTTAATAGGTGAAAGGGCTCGAAGCTCGCAAAGACTAAGAGCTATTAATAGACATTAGCCTAAAAAGCCAAAGACGCATAAGCGTATTTTAATCTATCTGATATATAGTCGTTCAAACCTTATCTGATAATTCCTCGTTTTTAATTGCTGCCTATACAACTAAGTTCTTACTACTCGTCGACGTTTTAGTTCAGCTTTGACTCAACGTCTGAGCCCACTTTTTCTTCAGCAATTAACGGTCGTGAAACTGAACTTACTCTGCTTAGTTACCATTTTGCTTTTGATCCGATTTTTTTATAGCTCATTGATATTAAGGTATTTTTAATCAGTAGAGCACATTATAAATAATCAAGAATGCTACAGCACAAAAGACAGTATTATATTACTATATCACTTTAAAACTTTTCTGTTAGCTACCACTTTTGCACTCTATCTAACGGTCAAATTTCCCAAGAGATATCAACTCCAGTTCAGCTTCTGATTTAATCTGTATTTATGTGACACTCAAATTATTATTAGTCAATACACCATTCAAAGGTACTTCCATATCTAACAGCTTTAAGCTTACCTATTTTATGAATATCCATCGCGCTTTGAATCATATTTTACGCTCAAAATAACAATTTTCATCATTTCCATGTTAACCATATCACTTACCCCATTCTAAGTTGTTATACAACGCTTCTTAAAAATCGCTCGGTGAGTTAGCAGAAGGTCGAGAAAATATAGGTGATTACCTTCTTCACGACGAGTAAAATTTGCAGGGCATTTTCTTGGTTGATGAACTGTAGAGCGGCTAGTTAGATCGGTACATCATCACTGACTACGTACGGCGACCAAAGGGCCAGCGTCTTATTTTGTCGATTTGATCGACCGAACCATCATAAACTCGCCCTACCATCTTCAACCTATTTTGGAATACCTCCATTTTGTCAGCAATGATTTTCATCTTCAGGCAGTGCCCAGTGTTACGCAGCCACAGCCCTAAAAATAGAAGCCAGCACTACAACGAAAACTAATATCTCCGCAAGGTTTTTTAGGAAAGTAAAAATTCATTAAAAAGGCCAGTCAGAAATACTGACTGGCCTTTTTTTATCTAACAGAAACTAGATTAGGTTTTTACAACCAAGTCTATTCCCACTCGATAGTGGCAGGTGGTTTTCCTGAAATATCGTAAACAACGCGTGAGATACCGTCGATTTCGTTAATGATACGGTTAGAAACCACACCTAAAAACTCATACGGTAAATGTGACCAACGTGCAGTCATAAAGTCGATGGTTTCAACACAACGAAGTGAAACAACCCAATCATACTTACGTGCATCACCCATAACCCCTACCGACTTAACCGGTAAGAATACAGTAAACGCTTGGCTTACTTTATGGTAAAGCTCTGCTTTGTGAAGCTCTTCAATGAAGATAGCATCTGCGCGGCGAAGTAAATCACAGTACTCTTTTTTGATTTCGCCAAGTACACGCACACCTAAACCTGGCCCTGGGAATGGGTGACGGTAAAGCATATCGTACGGTAAACCTAGCTCTAAACCAATTTTACGTACTTCATCTTTAAATAACTCACGTAATGGCTCTACTAAGCCCATTTGCATGTCATCTGGTAAGCCGCCCACATTATGGTGCGATTTAATCACGTGTGCTTTACCAGTCGCTGATGCCGCTGATTCGATTACGTCAGGGTAAATTGTACCTTGACCTAACCATTTCGCGTTTTTAAGCTTTTTAGCTTGCTCATCAAATACATTAATAAACGTGTGGCCAATAGCTTTACGCTTATCTTCTGGGTCTGATTTACCTGCCAAGTCATTTAAAAATTGATCTTCGGCATCTACTTTAACTATGTTTAAGCCAAACTTATTGCCAAACATATCCATAACTTGCTGGCCTTCGTTTAAACGAAGTAAACCGTTATCAACAAATACACAGGTTAGGCGCTCACCAATAGCACGGTGAATAAGCATAGCCACAACCGATGAATCTACACCGCCTGATAAGCCTAAAATAACTTCGTCGTCACCTACAGTTTCTTTGATACGCTCAATGGCGTCATCAATTATTTTTGCTGGCGTCCATAATTTTTCACAACCACAAATATCAATAGCAAAACGCTCTAGTAAACGTTGACCTTGATGTGTGTGCGTTACTTCTGGGTGAAATTGTACACCGTAAAAGCGCTTTTCTTCGTTAGACATTGCAGCATGCGGGCAAGTAGATGTTTTAGCAGTGGTTTTAAACGTATCTGGAATTTCCATTACTTTATCACCGTGACTCATCCACACATCTAGTACGCCATTGCCGCCATCAGTAATATGATCTTCAATGGCATCAAATAATGCACAGTTACCCACTTTTTCAACTTGTGCGTAACCAAATTCTTTTTTATCTGAGCTATGTACACGGCCGCCAAGCTGCGTTGCCATAGTTTGCATGCCGTAACAAATACCAAGTACTGGAACGCCTGCATTAAATACATACTCAGGAGCACGCGGGCTATTTTCAAGCGTGGTTGATTCTGGGCCACCAGAAAGGATAATACCTTGTGGGTTAAACTCGCGAATTTGCTCTTCGGTTACATCCCAAGCCCAAAGCTCACAATAAACACCAATTTCGCGCACGCGACGGGCGATTAACTGCGTGTATTGTGAACCAAAATCTAAAATGAGGATTCGTGAATCGTGAATGTCTTTGCTCATGAAGTATCTCGTAAAGTCAGGTGCTAAACGCCACCAGCTTAAGCTGTGTGACTATATTAGGGCTAACAAAGGTTAGCCCACTTTTTTCAAGTTGTTAAAGGCTGATTAGCCTAAACGGTAGTTCGGTGCTTCTTTAGTGATTTGCACATCATGAACATGCGACTCACCCATACCAGCAGAAGTTACACGTACAAACTGTGGTTTAGTGTTTAGCTCTTCGATTGTGGCACAACCGGTTAAGCCCATTGCACTGCGAAGACCACCCACTTGTTGGTGAATAATGGTTGCAATTGGCCCTTTATAAGCAACACGACCTTCAATACCTTCTGGTACTAACTTGTCAGCTTGGTTTGATTTTTGGAAGTAGCGATCCGATGACCCTTCTTTTTGATCCATCGCACCTAGGCTACCCATACCACGGTAAGACTTGTAGTAACGACCTTGATAAAGTTCAACTTCACCTGGTGCTTCTTCAGTACCCGCGAGCATAGAGCCAACCATTACACACGATGCACCCGCAACCAATGCTTTTACAATATCACCAGAAAAACGAATACCGCCATCGGCAATCACTGGAATATCGCGACCTTTAAGGCCTTCAACCGCATCTGAAATGGCTGTTATTTGTGGTACACCACAACCAGTAACAATACGTGTAGTACAAATAGAACCTGGGCCGATACCTACTTTAACAGCATCAACACCAGCATCTGCAAGGGCAATAGCACCTTCGGCTGTCGCTACGTTACCCGCAACAATTTGTAAGTCTGGGTAAGCTTGACGAGTCGCTGCAACACGGTCAATAACACCTTGTGAGTGACCATGAGAAGTATCGATTAGTAGTACATCAACACCGGCTTCAACTAATGCAGCAATTCGCTCATCAGTGCCTGCGCCAACGCCTACCGCAGCACCTACACGTAAACGGCCTTGCTCGTCTTTACATGCATCTGGTTTGTCTTGTGCTTTTTGGTAATCTTTTACGGTGATCATGCCTTTAAGTTTAAACGCATCATCAACCACAAGAATCTTCTCAATGCGGTGTTCGTGCATTAAGCTTAAGATATCTTCGCGAGCCGTTCCCTCTTTAACCGTTACTAGGTTTTCTTTTTTCGTCATCACTGTTGAAACCGGCTGTTCAAGCTTAGTTTCAAAGCGCATATCACGACTAGTTACAATACCTACAAGGTTATTTTCGCTATCGGTGACCGGAAAACCTGAGAATCCCTTTTCCTGAGACAATTCAACAGCATCTGCAATAGTCAGATCGGCAGTAACTGTAACAGGGTATGAAACAATACCTGCTTCATAGGTTTTAACTTTACGAACATTTTTCGCTTGTTCTGCAATGGTCATGTTTTTATGAATAAAACCAAGACCACCTTCCTGCGCGAGGGCAATAGCTAAACGAGCTTCTGTAACAGTATCCATAGATGCTGAAATGAGCGGCAAGTTAAGTTTGATACCACGCGTTAAGCGAGTTGAAATATTTGCCGTATGTGGCAAAACAGTAGAATGACCAGGTACTAAAAGTACGTCATCAAAGGTAAGAGCTTCTTTAGCGATTCTAAGCATTTTGGCAACTTCTCACATGTGGATCTAAGATAAGGAATTGCGGCCAAATTTTAACAGCGTTGTAGGCACTAGTAAATAATATTTTGTATTTATTTATGATAAGCTAGATTTATAAATGTTTTTTGGTAGTTTTTATGTTTTCTAAGCCCTCGCAAACGGTTTATACCGTATCTCGCCTTAATCGTGAAATACGTGCCTTACTTGAACAAGGTTTTGCGTCTTTAGTACTCACTGGTGAAATTTCTAACTTTATTGCGCCTGCTTCTGGGCATTGGTATTTTTCGTTAAAAGACGATAAAGCGCAAATTAAAGCCGCCATGTGGCGAGGCAATAATCGCAACCAAAGTTACCGACCAATTAACGGCGCACAAGTAACCGTTAAAGCACGTGTATCTTTGTACGAACCCCGTGGTGACTACCAGCTTATTGTTGAACATATGGAACCTGCCGGCGAAGGGCAACTTAAGCAAGAGTTTGACGCGCTAAAAATGCGTTTGGCTGCAGAGGGCTTATTTAGCTCCGCTTATAAAAAGCCCCTGCCCCAAAACATAAATCGCATAGGGGTGATCACCTCACCTACAGGCGCCGCAATCAAAGATATTTTAACTGTTTTAAAGCGTCGTGCGCCGCAATTAGAAGTGGTTATTTACCCTGCGATGGTGCAAGGCAAAGAAGCGCATGGCCATTTAATCAAGCAAATAGAGCTGGCAAATTTACGTAATGAAGTCGACGTTATCATTCTCGGACGCGGTGGTGGTTCATTAGAAGATTTATGGTGCTTTAACCATGAACAACTTGCTCGTGCTATTTATCAAAGCTCGCTGCCCATTGTGAGCGCTGTTGGCCATGAAATAGATACCACAATTAGCGATTATGTCGCTGATGTTCGCGCCGCAACCCCTTCTGCAGCCGCAGAGCTCGTAAGCCCCAATACACAAGAGCTACATAATAGGGTTAATCAGTTAATTAATCGTTTAGCGAATGCATTTAAACACGACATTGCCGATAAACGCGCACTAGCCATACAATTGCAGCATCGCCTTAATTTATGCCACCCGCGCAATCAGCTAAACCAAAAATCACAACGCTTAGATGAGTTGAGTATTGCACTGCAACAGGCAATGCGTCAGCGTTTATATCAACAAGAACGCGTGTTAGCTAATTTAACACCCAGACTAATGCGCCAATCACCAGATAAAAAGCTAGCAAATGCAAACCATCAGTTAGCACAGCTCCATGCAAGGCTAAATCAAGCGATGCAGCAGCAACTACAACACGCAAATAATACGCTTGCCTTACAAGCAAGTCGGCTTGATTCGGTCAGCCCCCTTAATGTCCTAGCACGTGGTTATAGCATTACTAAAGCAGCGCAAAATAAAGTGGTTAAATCAGTGGAAGATGTAAAAGTGGGTGATGTGTTGATCACTGAGTTAGTAGATGGCCAGGTTATTTCAAAGGTAGAAGCTTAGCCATATTGCTAAGCGCTAGCCTTGCGTACTTACGGTAAACTCAATACGGGCATCGTTAGATTGAGATGCACTGAGTTTAAATTGCTGCCACCAAGGTTCAAGGTGAAGCTTATCGTTAAGCTCGCGCCATAATTTAGCTCCATAATTAACGGCATGTTGATTTATGGTAAGCTCAAACTTACAAATTGTTTGCTTACACTTTAGCGCTGTAAGCTCAGCGCTATCTGCAAACTCATTAATAATTAAAAAGTCAGTTAACGCGACTTCAAGCTCGTAACTCCATTCGAGATTATCAGCCTCTTGCTCAAACTGTATTGCGAGCTCATCATCAAGCTCTACACTTTCTAATTGATTTAACTTTAGCTGTTGTTGAGATTGCTTAAGCTGGATTGATTTTTTTTCAAGCCGCTGATTAAGCTCAACCACATGTTGTGCTAGCTGAGTTTGTTGATCAGCCGCTTGGGCTTTATTAACCTGCACTAAGCCTTGCAAAGTAGTTGGCTGATTATTGACTTGAGTGTTAGCCGAAGAGATTACAGCTTGTTTGGGCGCTGAGGAAACACGAGTGGAATCTTTAAAAAACAAAAAGTAACCACTTGCTAACGCCACGCCTGAAGAAAAACAGAGCAGCATAGCCACAAGGTTACTTTTATATATCATTTCTAGGTACTCAAAAATTAAAGCATTGCACTGGTGTGCGATTCGTTTTCTGGCTCGGGATATTCTAAAAAGTTTTGGTTCATACTTTCTGCCGGGCACTCACAATCAGGGCGACCAATAATTTTTGCAGGTACGCCAACAGCAGTTGTGTGAGGCGGCACAGGGCTTAATACCACTGAACCTGCGCCAATACGTGCGCCCTCGCCCACTTCAATGTTACCCAGTACTTTAGCGCCCGCGCCAATAAGTACGCCCGCTCTGATTTTAGGGTGGCGATCGCCTTGCTCGTTACCCGTACCACCTAATGTAACCGATTGTAATATAGATACATTATCTTCAATTACGGCGGTTTCACCTATAACAATACCGGTGGCATGGTCAAACATAATGCCTTGGCCTACTTTACAGGCAGGGTGAATATCAACCCCAAACACCTCTGAGGTACGGCTTTGAATAAAGCGCGCAAGCTCTTTACGATTTTGTTGCCATAAGCAGTTTGCTAAACGGTGTGCTTGTATGGCGTGAAACCCTTTTAAATTTAAAATCACGGTAAGGTAGGTTTCGGCCGCAGGGTCACGATCTTTTACCGCTTTAATATCATGAGCAACATGTGTCAGCATACGGTCACACTTTACAAAAGCTTGGTCAAACAGCTCACGGATTGTAAAAGCAGAAACCACAGCATCAGCTAGTTTATTAGCAACAATAAAACTCAATGCCGACCCTAAGCACTCATGATTTAAAATACACGAATACACATGGCTCGCTAAAAGGGGTTCACGAGTTACTACTTCATTTGCTTCACTACGAAGCTGTTGCCAAATTTCATGACGCATAATACTGCCTTAAGTTATTACAAAGAGCCTACCGCCAATTCTAACGGATTTAGCCGCCTAGGTGTTAATCCCTTCGTTATTTGTTCTGGTTATTATATATAACCAGTTAAGTTTCAGGTTTATATTACTTTTTTCAAGTCATGTCATATGACAGCTAGGCAGGTTTAACCATTTGTGCAAAAATAAAATAAGTTAATAAAAATCAGTAAATAACAACATATGACAGCACGTGTGTCATGTGCCAAAATAGCCACTGGCGTACTGCTGACGGCGTAAAAAATAATAATAAACGCTAAATTAGCATCATCAACTCAACATGGATAACGATGATGAAAAACGACATATTAAATACAAAAAAATTAGGCTATAAATTTTACTTTCAAGATGGCGATAACCAAATAGCCTGTTTTGGAAGCTACTTTACAGGTAAAGAAGAAGTCTATATTAACGATGACTTAGTTAGCAGTAGACGCAGTGTTAATATAAAAAGCTCACACACATTTGATTTTGAAAATTCGCAGTACCAAGTGAAATTTGACATGCTCAATATACTCACAGGACGACTTGAGTGCACTCTATACAAAGATCAAGAAGTGCTTGCCAAGCAAGTTCAAAGTAGTCTTCCTAGCGATCCTAAAAAAGCGGCTTTTTTTATTCTAGGCTGTGCATTAGGTGGTGCAGTATTTGGCTATACCACTGCAACAGTCGTAGAGCTAATTGTAGGAAAACTTTAACATGCAATTAAACCCTACAACGGTAAAGTCGCTTAGGCACACATTCGATTGGACACAACAACAGCTTGCCGATGCCTGCGATGTAAGCTTGCGAACCATTCAACGAGTAGAAAAAGAAGGTGCAGCCTCAAAAGAAACCACCATGGCCTTATGTGCGGTATTTGAAGTACGCCAAGGTGAGCTTATTAAGCTTGATGAGAACAACCAAAATGATGCCAATAACAGTCCATCTAAAAGTTTTATTGCAGGTTTGATTATTAGCTCTGTTATTAGTTTTGCTCTTGGTGCAGCCTCAGTACTTTTAGTAAGTAACTAGTATTTAAAACCTAAAATATAAAAATGCCCCAATGCTTACTGCACAGGGGCATTTTTTAATACTTAAAAACTTAAATTATTGAAATACTTTATCCACCTTTACTACTTCAATATTTTTTGCAGGAATTGCCAGTTTATAATCAGCAATTACCTTATCTTCAGCCACTAACTCGGCAGGCTTATCGGTGTTATACACCATAGGCGAGGTTTGCATAGTTGCTAAACGTTTTTGCATATCTTCACCATCACCGGTAACAAACACATAGTGAATATTCTCAGTTTGTAGGTTGTCTTTAATCACTCGATTTACATCATCAACGCTTAATGTTTTCAGTTTGCTTGTGACGTAGTTTACAAAACTATCGGTGTTATAAAACTCGCTATCTAGCGCATAACCTAACTGGCGATTTTGACTAGCAACCATTTGTGGCACAAAGTTAATTAAAAAGTTACGCGTGGCTTCAAAATCTGCCTCGGTCATACCATTTTTAATTAGCTTATCTAGCTCAAATAATGCGGTACGGGTTGCAAAATGCGCATCGTTGTTTGAGCGCAGTGGACGCAGCCACACTTGGAATATTTGCTCAGAGCGCCCTAAGTTTGCATCCGGTTTTGTTTGAAACATACCTCTAGGGAAGTATTCAATATAGGCGTAATCACCGTAATTCATACCACGCGTTTGACGAATACGTTCGTACAAGTAACTGTTAGAACTGCGATGCTCACCAAAGTACGAGCGCACTAACCACAATGCGGTCCAGTCTTCGCTGCTACGAATGGTATCAATAGGGAACCCGAACGACACAGCCGTTGATTGCGCTGACTTTTCAACAATCGTTGCATGATGACCTTTAAGTTCTGGCGCATCAGGGATTGTTAAGCGGCTTTGTTCGCCTTTAGGGAGTGTCGCTAAGTCAGCTAACATTTGTGCTTTGAGTTTTTCAGGCACTGCACCAATTAAACCCACAGTAAGTTTAGCTTGTGTAAGTTCAGCATTATAAAACGCTTTAACATCATCAAGGGTCAGCGCTTCTAAATCAGATAAATCACCGTAGTTATAGCTTTCATAAGGGTGGCCTTTATAAAGCACACTGTAGAGCACTTCTTTACCCAACTCTTCGTCGTTAGAAGCTTTTAAACCAGACTTAATGCCATCGATCATTTCTTTTTTCAGACGTTTAAAGTCATCTTCTCTAAAGCCTGGGCTTAACAGCTGCTCACTCACTAAAGCATACCACTGAGCTGCATTATCTTTATGGATACGCCCTTGAAACGACAGCATTTCTTTATCTATTTGATAACCAAAACTACCCGCCAGCGGGTACATTGCCTTTTTAATATCTTTGTAACTCATTGAGGTTGAGCCACCTTGCGCTAGCATTGCGGCAGTTAAAGCCGCTACGCCTTTTTTACCCTGCGGATCGGCAGCGGCACCGGTATTAAATAATAAGTTAATATCGATTAACGGCGAGCTATTAGTTTTATCAAGTACTTTAAAGATTGGCTTACTCGGTACTTGCTGATATTTTGCTACCAATGCATTTAAATCGCTTTCTTGTTCAAAACCAGGGGCTTTATCAAGTGCCGACATAGTAATTGTGGTGCGCGCATTATCAACAAAATACTTATTTGCAACGGCTCTAATATCTTCGCTAGTGATATTGTCTGCCGATTTATACAACTGATTAATCACCTCAGGATCGCGCTCAAAATGCATATAGCTGGCAAGTGTAGAGGCAATTGCTTGCGATGAATCTAAACCATTTATAAAGCTGTATTTAAGATTAGACTTTAAATCACTGAGTTTTTGGCTATCAACCAACTCGGTACGCGCTTTGGCATACGTACGGTTTATAGCATCACGCACTGTGGCTAAATCATCGGCATTTTCAACTTTTACAAATACATGCAGTAACCCTGGATCTTTAGTCTCTGGGTTATAGGTAAACATTTGACTCGCTATTTGCTTTTCTACTACCAGCTCTTGGTAAATATCTGAATTACTAGAAAAATAAAGCTGCGATAGTAAATCTAATGCGGCTCTGTCTTTTTTCTGAGGCTCCCATGCAGCGCCTTTATACGACACAAGTAACCAGTGACCAGGTAGTCCTTCGTTTTGCTCATGCACATATTTTGGCGCTTGTTGAGTTGGCTCTTTTGGAATATCAGCAACATAGTCGCCTTTTTGCCAATTACCCCAGTGTTTTTTAACCATCGCCATGGTCTCTTTTGGCTCAACATCACCAACAATCACAAGCGATACATATTCAGGCTTATAAAACTTATCAAAAAACTCTTTACCGTAGGCCATTTGATCTGGCATGGCTTCAATGTCTTCAAAAAAGCCCATTGTAGTGTGTTTATAGGTATGTTTTTCGAACGCTTCTTGGCGTACCGCACTTAATAATTTACGAATTGGACTGGCGTTATTTTTTAAGTACTCGCCTTTAACCGTTAGCGCTTCGGTTCTAAATTGCTCTTCGGTGTAGCTTAGGTTTTGAAAAATATCAGCTTCAATCTCAAGTACTTTATCAAGATGTTGCTTTGAAAAATTTAAGTGGTAGTTAGTGTAATCGTTAGTTGTGTAGGCGCGGTTATCAACCCCTGAATTTTTTAGAATATCTGAATACACATCTTGCGGAAACTTTTCAGAGCCTTTAAACATCATGTGTTCAAAAAAGTGAGCAAAACCAGTTTTACCTGCTTCCACTTCATTACGCGAGCCTACAGATACAGGTATTTGTAGCGATACTACATCTGGGTAATCGGTTTTAACTACCATCACACGTAGGCCGTTATCTAGCTCTTCTATTAGGTAATCTTGTGAAAAAACACGCTCATCTGCTTTATTAACTTGTTCTTGTTGAGCTGCTGTTTGCGTGTTTTGACTTTGCTGCATAGCACAACCTGTTAAGGCCAGCGATACCGCTAGGCTAGTTGCCAATAATTTAAATTTCATTGTTATCCCTTTTTAAATTGAGCAATTTTTAAAACATTTACCAAACTAAGTATGCCGTAAAGTAATTAAATATAAGAGCCCTAAGCCTATTAATTATGTAAACAACTGTGTCAGTTATTGCTGGTAACTTGGTTTAACTATGAAAATAATTCACGTTAGTTGAGAAACTTTCAATAAATAAATCTATCTAGACGTCTAAATGGCTGCTATATTAAATCCATCATCACAAATTAAGCTGGAATGAGGATTATGGCTTTATCACTTCAAGAAAAAATACAGGACACCAACCAAGGTGTTTACCTAATTGGCACAACACCGCCAAAAATTGGGACTGATAAAGCGCAATTAAAAATCATTGCCGAAAAGTTATTAGGCCGTTTACACGAAATTGAATATGACGGCGTAATTATTTATGACATTCAAGATGAAAGCAGCCGTACAGAGCAAGCGCGTCCATTTGCATTTAAGCAAACAGTTGATCCGCGCGAGTACAGTCAACTCTTACGAGGCTTATCTGATCTTGATGTAATTACTTATAAAAGTGTAGCTCAGCGCGGTGTGAGTGAGTTTAAAGCGTGGTTAGATGAAACTAAAAATGACTACGATTTAAAAAACGTGGTGTTAGTGGGCAGCCCATCATCAGCGGGTGATATAAAGCTAAGCTTACCGAATGCCTACAAAACTCTGGCAGAGCAGTCAGAAGACTTCTTTTTAGGTGGTGTAACCATTGCTGAGCGCCATGCCAATAAGCGTAATGAGCACCAACGCTTAATAGAAAAAACAGCACAAGGGTGCCAGTTTTTTATCTCTCAAGCCGTTTACAATGCACAAGCAACCATAGATTTAATAACCAGTTATGCGCGCACATGCAAAGCACAAGGCCTGACACCTAATCGGATTATATTAACCTTTACGCCTTGTGGTGGTGAAAAAACATTGGAGTTTATGCAGTGGCTAGGTATCTCAGTGCCAGAGGCAACTAAATGGCGCATGCTTGATTCGGAAAATACATTAAGCGAATCGGTACGTATTTGTCGTGAAAATCTCGACTCAATTTTAAAAAGCTGTGCGCACTTAGGTGTACCACTGGGCTTAAATATTGAAAGCTTAACCAACCGTAAAGAAGAAATAGACGCATCAATTAACTTATACCGTTTATTAAAAGCAACAATGGAACTCAACCTTGCGGAGAAACTAATAGCTTAATTGCGGGGTTCGGGGTTCGGGGTTCGGGGTTCGGGGTTCGGGGTTCGGGAAGAGATTATTGGATGCTCCCTTTATATCAATAAGTAAAATCAAGATAAGTGTTTAATATTTACGAGGTAGACGCCGAGCTTGAAAAGCAGTTTATTTTCATAAGTACTAACTTGATCTGTGAGGTTTGAACTGTAGGACTTTATCAAATCTAACAGTCGCATTTGTGCCATTTGCGGACTGTCGTAACCTTAGACTCTTGTTAGCCATTTACTCTGGTAGTGAAAATGTGAACTCTTGATAGTCGTGTTCTTTAGTCAGTGCTGAGGCTGTATTTTCAAAGTGCTGTAAAAAAAATTCAGACTCTACTGAATCAGGTGTCACATGCTCTTTCACAAATGGGTGCAATGCAATTCCTGCATTCAGAGACAAAGGCACAAAGTTGAAAAATATTTGAGATTTACTGAAACCTAAAGATTTTGCCTCTTCTTCAAATTTATCTGCATTTAAATAGTTACGAATTAGATCTCTAGCATTAGCTCTCAATCTTGATTCATTTCGTGGCAAAGTTAACAAATCGTCTAAATCAGACCAAGATAGAGGTATATCAAAGTACCCTCCACCTTCTTCCTCTTCAGGTACAACAGAATTTACGTATAGATACTTCTTTTTGTTTGTAGGCTTTTCACAAACTTGATTATGGTAGTTCCATAAACTTCTAATTCTGTTTGCTTTGTTATGGTGGCGAGCATTGCGAATTGCCAGAATTATGCAAAGTTCAGGGACTGAATACCAATCTACTGGCTTTCCTAATTCTTGCGCCATCAAATCATATAAATTATGGAATGCATTTAATTTTGCGTTAATTGCAGTTTCCACAGTACCCACGGCTTCTGCTCTATCAATATCAATTAATTGTTTTAATCTTTGATTCGATTCAAGCAGAACTCTAAACGTTTGAGTCAGGTCTTCGAAGGAATGGGTAAGCATATAAACTCCGTACGTATGAATTAATGGCTAACAGCTTATTGAACACCGTTTTGGTGGTTTATAACACACCAAAACGGCGTATATTACATACCCCGATAATTTCACCAATAATTTCCTTTGTAAACAAGTAATTAAAATAGCGAGATATTAAGCATGTTATTTTTCCCCAAAGCGGCGTTTAATAATGTTATCGAACAGAATTAGGCTCTTACTCAAAGAAGTAATAATAAATTTAACTTTTCAGTGTCCGCTCCTCGCTCATACCCGAATTCTTTTGTAGCGAGCTAAGCTTAAAACTCCATAAACACCGGAGTACAACTAATGCACCAGTTAACTATATATCAGCCTAAAGAGCCTTGGAATAAAAATAAGCTTGTAGGACAAAAGTTACCTCTAAAATTACAGCAAATATGGGCTATCCGAATACGACTGGAACTTTTTCATAAAATAAGAGATCTAGCACTATTTAACCTAGCCATAGATAGCAAACTAAGAGGGTGTGATTTAGTTTCACTAAAAGTTAATGACATTGCACATGGTAAAGCAATCCAATCACGGGCAATAGTCGTTCAAAAAAAGACTGGTATGCCTGTTCAATTTGAAATTACTGGAAATACAAGGAAATCAATTGTGGCGCTCATAGAGCAATTTACTCTCAATTCTTATGATTACTTGTTTAAGTCACGAATTCATTCCTCTGAACACCTTTCAACCCGTCAATATGGACGTATAGTTGACTCTTGGGTCACCTCAATTGGGTTAGATAAGACTCAATATGGCACTCATTCAATGAGACGTACCAAACCATCACTAATTTACAAAAAAACTAAAAATTTAAGAGCCTGTCAGCTTCTACTTGGCCATAGAAAACTAGAGAGCACTGTCAGGTACTTGGGAATAGAAGTTGATGATGCGTTAGAAGTATCAGAACAGATCGATGCTTAAATTTGAACCTAAGCCAGACTCGAAGTTAGAGTCTGGCACGTGCCATAATCCGACCTTGAGACACATAGAGATTAAGACTGCAAAGATACGAAAGCGGAAGTTAGCTTTGGCCTGTTTAACGACAAATATTCCGACAAAGCAGTCATGACTATTAGTTTATTGTTAAATCTAATCTTTCTTTTCGTTCATCTACTCAATAACCCCACGCTAAACGTGACTTTAGCGTGGGGTTAGAGTTCACAGTAATTTTATCTGGATAGCTCTTTTATTTTTTTCTCTGAAAACCAGCGATATAAAACAGGTAAAACAAATAATGTTAACAGTGTTGCAGTTACCAAGCCGCCAACAATAACACTCGCTAATGGGCGCTGTATTTCTGCACCAACACCATTAGACATTAACATCGGTATCAAACCTAAAGCTGATGTTATAGCAGTCATAAGTACAGGTCTTAATCTTGAAGTAGCGCCTTCAAAAACGGCTTTAGATGCTTCTAGACCGTCTTTAATACGTTGGTTGATACTTTCTACCATAACGACCCCATTCAATACCGCTACACCAAATAAGGTAATAAAGCCAACGGAGCTTGGTACAGACAAGTATTGTCCAGATAAATATAAGGAGAAAACTCCGCCAATTACAGCAAGCGGCACGTTGACCAATATCAGCATAGCTTGACCAACAGAACCAAAGGCAAAGTAAAGTAGTAGTGCGATTAGTGCTAACGATAAAGGTACAACTATAGCTAACCTATTTTGAGCACGTTTTTGACTTTCGAACTGGCCGCCAATCGAAACAGAATAACCTGAAGGTAAGTCAACCTTTTCAGCAATTACCGTTCTGATATCGGCAACCACGCTTCCCATATCTCGATTTTGTACATTTGCTTGGATAACGACTCTTCGTTGTACATCATCGCGTCTAACTTGTGGTGGGCCTGACTCAAATGAGACTGAGGCTACGTCACCCAGCCGCACCCAAGCACCAGTAGGTGATTGAAGCCGAATATCAGCAATAGCTTCTTTGTTACTTCGGTACTCTTCCTCTATGCGAACGTAAATATCATAACGTTCATTACCATTGATTATTTGTCCGGCTTCAACACCACCAATACCATCACGCACAACCTCCATTATGTCACTCACAGACAATCCAAAGCGTGATAGTTCTTGCCTGTTAGGACTTATCACCAATTGCGCTTCACCAGCAATTTGCTCCAATGCAACATCCCTTGCACCTTCAATGTTTTTAATTGCTGTTTCTATTTCTTGACCTTTAGCCGCCAGTACCTCAAGTTCAGGCCCAAACAACTTTATCGCCAACTGAGCCTTAACACCAGATAGTAGCTCATCGACACGAGTCGCAATAGGTTGAGAAAAGTTGAGTAGCAACCCAGGGAATTCTTCTAAAGATCTCTCCATTTTTCCTTGAAGTTCATATCGATTAGATGCACTGGTCCACTCAGAAACAGGCTTCAACCCTATGTAAATTTCGATGTTATTCACAGGCTCTGGGTCTCCACCTATTTCTGCTCGACCAATTCGGCTTAATGCATAGGTTACTTCAGGAAAAGCCATTAGTTTTTCTTCTAGAATTGGTGCCACAGTGAGCGCGGTATCTAAACTGGAAGAAGGTGCAAGCGTTGCTCTTAAGTTTATCGTCCCTTCTTCTAACTCAGGTACAAATTCAGTACCAATTAATGGAACTAATGCAAAGGCAGAGAAAACTAATATAAGTGCGGCTGAAATGACTAATTTGGTGCGTTTTAGTGCGAATGTAAGCCCTTTTCTGTAGAGTTTGTCTAATGGCCTAAGAACAAAGCTTTCCCTCTCTTTTACACCTGACTTAAATAAATAAGTAGCTAAAGCGGGTACAACAAACAACGCAACCACAATAGCAGATATAACAGCTAAAATGATGCTTATTGCCATAGGTTGAAATAACTTTGCCTCAACACCTTCAAAGCTAAATAAAGGCGTAAATACGACTAAAATAATAGAAGCTGCAAAAAATACGGGACGAGCCACTTCTTTACCCGCATTTTGAAGACGTAACTTAATACCATGCTCATCTTGTTCTACATCATGTGGATCAGTATCAGCACTAGGCACTCTTTCTTTTACAGTTTTTAAATGGGTAGAGTCTGGTCTATTTAAATGCTTAAACATGTTTTCAACCATCACGACTGAACCATCAACTAGCATACCAATGGCTACGGCAATGCCACCCAATGACATAAGGTTTGCAGAAATGCCCCACCAAGCCATGATCATTAACGCGATACCAATTGAAATTGGAATAGATATTAGGACAAGGAAGGTTGCACGTATATTCATTAAAAATAGTGCTAATACAATACAGATGAAAATAAATGCTAGTAATAGTGCATCAACTACTGTATCAACGGCTTTTTCAATCAAATCAGCCTGATCATAAAATGGTTCAAAGCGAACACCTTTAGGCAATGCTTGATTAATCAATGGGATTCTTGCATTGATACCATCAATGGTGGCTTTAGTATTAGACCCCATGCGTTTTAAGACAATGCCAGAGACAACTTCACCTAAATTTTCGACTTTACCGTCTTCGGTTTTGCGCGTCATTGTGACAGCACCTTGACGAATTTCACTGCCCATTTCAACTTTAGCAATATCCGAAACCGTCACAACTGTCCCATCAACTGTTTTGACGGGAACTTGTTTGATATTACTAATACCAGCGTCACCACTTTCAAACCAACCTGCACCTCTAATAACAAGCTGCTCTTGCCCACGGTTCATATACCATCCGCCAACATTGGCATTGTTGTTATCTAGGGCACCAACAACGTCTTCTTGCGTTAGGTTATAAGAAAGAAGCTTAGATGGATCTACATTTACTTGGTACTGCCTAACAATACCTCCAAAGGAGAGTACATCAGTAACACCATCGACAGGCATAACGAGTAATTTTACTACCCAATCATTGAGACTCCTGAGTGCCATAGCATCATAGCCTGCATCTTTATCTGAAATAAGAAGGTACTGAAATACTTGGCCTAGCCCTGAGGTGTTTGGCCCCATTTCGGGTGTGCCGACACCTTCTGGTATCAGTTCTTTTGCGGCTTGAAGACGCTCAAATACAAGTTGTCTTGCAAAGTAAATGTCGGTGCCTTCTTTGAAAACAACCGTGACGCCAGACAAGCCTGTTTTAGAAATTGAGCGCACTTGTTCTACATCAGGTAAGGCATACATGACCGCTTCAATGGGGTACGTAATGAGTTGTTCAACTTCTTCAGCAGCTAGTCCTGGCGCTTCAGTATTTACAGCAACTTGAACATTAGTAACATCAGGAAAGGCATCTAAATTTAGTTTTGGTATAACCATAATTGCGCCGACAATTGTGGCAAACAGCGCAATCAAAATCAGGAGTCTATTATTAACAGACCAATCTATTATTTTATTAAACATAGTCTTGCTCCTTAGTGGTTATGCGGATCAAATCCGCCTTTAGCGATTTCAGAAGCAACAAAAAATGCGCCTTTGGTTACAATTCGCGTCCCACTATCAAGGCCAATGATTTCCCTAAAATCACCTAAGGCTCGGCCTAGTTCTACTTCTACAGCTTTAAATTCTCCAGGGTGGTCTTCGACAAATACGGTCCAATCACCATCTGCGCTGCGGATCAATGCTTCTTCTGGCACAGCCATCACTTTCTGCTTTGTGGCAAACTGAAAGTAAACTTTTACAAACATACCTGAATGAAGGTTATCATCAGCATTCTGTACCCCCAATCTAATAATTCTTGTACGAGTTACGGGATCAATTGTATGGGCTTCTTGGATAACTTTGGCATTGTAACTCTGGCCTTCTAATTTAAGTACCGCAGGAGAATCAATTGATAAATTTAGCTTTTTATTTGGAGAAACTTTTGCTTCAACCCATAGTTGTTTTTCATCAGCTAACAACATGACTGAATCCCCAGCATCAACACGTTGCCCTTGGATAAAGTCGTCTTGAAGCACGACACCTTCACGGTGCGCCGTTAATGCATATTGTCCAAATGCTTTAATGTCTTTGTTAGAAATACCATTTATTGCTTTTTCAGTTAACCCTAAAGCAATGAGCTTGCCATAGCTCGCATTGTATGTTGTTTCAGCTTGTAATAATCGACTTTCACTCACCGTCTTATTACCCAGCTTTTTTACACGTTGCCATTCGGTTGAAGCGATTAAATAGTCAGCTTGTGCTTGTGCCATTGCTTCACTAAATAATGTAACTAACTTCTGACCTATTTCTACATACTCGCCAAGCGCTGCATGGCGACTGATAATGACTGACTCTGTACGTGGTGATACCACATAACTTTTATAGCCATTAGCTTTTATTTCGCCAGGTGCATATACGGAGCTAAATTGATATTCAGGCTTAACACTTTCCACTTTAATGTTAGCAAGCGACATCTTCTTTGGATCAATAGTGATACCTTCTTCATGTCCTTCTTCTCCCTCTTTATTACCACCTTCATGGCCGTGCTCGTCATGGTCACCTTTATCTTCTTCATGTCCCTTTTCGTGTTCATGCTCATCTTGATGTTCTTTTTCTTCTTGTTTCGAAACGTTTGTGACAGAACCAGTTCCATCTGACGACTGTGCAAAAGCATCATGATTTGTAGTAAACCCAACTAACAGGCAGCTAATTACTACGGCTAAAAATTTTTTACTAATTACTGTATTCATTTTTGTAACCTATATTTTTAATAAATTTAAGATTTCGTTTTTCGCTACTGAAAAAACAAAGCGCTCAAATCTCAAATTTGGATAACTGACCCATACTTAAAATGAAGGATATTTCTGCAAGCTTGAATTGATTTTCCAAACGTATTCCTGCATGAAGCCCTTCCGCACGTTGATTTAATGCAAGTAAGTAGTCAGAAGTATTAATGTCACCAGCTTCCCAGCGCTTATTTAATAAGTTTTCGCTGCTATCTAATCTGCCTTTTGTCAGTTTTTGCCATTGCTCATAATATTTTTTACTGACAATAAGCGATTCATAATTAGCTTTTGCTTCAAATGACTGCTTTCGATAAACCGACCGAAAGTTAGCCTCTGCTGCAATTGCTTCTGAATAAGCGGCTTTAACAGTATCTGAATAGTTATTTCTGATATTTAAAGGCATTGAGAAAGTCACGCCAATCAAGTCTTCATCTCCACTTTTCCCTGCGTTAACTCCAATGGTTGGATTGGCTTTAGATTCCATAGTGGTTAGTTGAGCTTTAGATTGTTTTATCTTCCATTGCGCTCTAGCGAGTTTAACTTTTGGATGTTCCTCAACCCACTGAGAGTTAAATGAATAGTTTGTTGCTCCAAAAGTAAATGAAAACAAATTGGTAGTATTAGGCGTCCAATCAGGCAATAACTCCTGAACATTTACCTCTGCATTTTTCAAAGCAATTTGCGACTCAGATATTTCACTGAAAACTTGGGACAAGTTTAAATAAACCAGTTCAGCGTCAAGTGGCTCTAAAAGTCCTGCTTTTCGCTTATCTTCAATAATTCCAACGAGCGTTTGTAATTGATTTTCTCTTACTGAAAGTAACTGAGCCACCTTTTTTGCTGCTTGCCAATTAACTATTGCAGTTAAAGCGTTAGCCTTTTTAGAATCGAGTAGAGATAACAATTGTTGCTGGTTTGCATAAACACCAATTTCACCAATGCTTTTATTTGCTGATTGCTTATCCCAAAAATCAATCGTTTGACTGATACCAATAGAATAATTATCAAAATCACCCTCTTTTTCATAGCTTGCTTCAAGCTCTGGGTTATATACGGCTTTAGTTAAGCTCTTGGCTCTATGATTACTTGCATTAAGTAACTCTTTAGCCGCAACAACTTCGGGATCTTTATTTATTTGACTATCTAGCCATGAAATACTTTTCTGTTTGGCATAAGTGGCAACTGAAAAACTCACAGCCATACATAAAGACAGGACTAAACCTGCATTTTTTAAATATATATACATAAAAATTCTTAATTTTAAAATTAATAAACACGAAACCTTTATCCATTATTAAAGGATAAATAGGTCATTAAAAATTAATCTAATTAAGAAATGGGCGGACGAAGTATCGCTTCAAGAAAGGTACTTGTTTGATCAATTTGATAAGGCGTTTTATTGATAATGTTTAGTTTGCCCGTGGTATTTGAATTACTGACTAAAATCCAAGATAAGTGGCTGCCACTGCAATGTCCGCAGTGATGACAATCTTTTTCATTATGCTGCTCATCACCTACATTATCATTTGAGACATTTCGATCATCTGCATGATCATGTTGAATTTGAAGGTGCTCTATATCTATTTGGTGATTCTCAGGTGTTGCGGATACAACAGCAGTTAACGATTGCAAAACAATCGAAACGACTAATAGTATTTTTAACGCAACATTGAATTTCAAAATAAACACCTACTTAAATATGAAAAATTATAATATCAAAAAAAGGTTTTCTAAACTAGCCATGCGCATGTTTTTCATGCTCGTCACGGCAAGTTTCTTGAGGAAACTCAAACTCAATGGTTGTATGAGATAAATTATAAGAAGAAAGTTCCTTAGCCACTTGTTGTTTTAGCCTAATTAATTTATCAACCTCAAAGTTATGGGCTAACTCTAGGTGAGCAGTTAATACGTGACTTTCCCCGTCTAATGACCAAAAGTGCATATGATGAATCCCATTAATTTCAGGTATAGCCTTTATCGCTTTTTCAATATTATTCTGCACTTCTTCATCAGGTGTAGCTTGAAGAAATAGTGCCAATGTTGTTTTCAGGTTTTTCAAAACGTTAAACAATATAAACAGTGTAAAGCCTATAGAAAGCAAAGGATCTAATATTGGTAGATCTACAAAAAGCAGCACGATAGAAACAATTAGGACTGCAACCCAGCCAAGTACGTCTTCAAGCAAATGCCACGTAAGTACTTTTTCGTTCAGCGTTTTACCCGCTTTTAGTTTAAATACTGCATACCCATTAACAGCAACCCCAAGTAATGCAAGACCCAACATTCCTTCAGCCATTGGCATTTCAGGATTAGATAATCTTGGTATTGCTTCAAATAGCACCCAGACAGAACCAATAACTAATACAATACTGTTAATTAATGCGCCAAACAGGGTAAGACGACGATAGCCATAGCTAAATCTATCGGATGCTTCTTTATCCGAGAAACGACTCAGTATCCAAGCGAATCCTATAGATAAACTGTCACCCAGGTCATGTACAGCATCAGCCATAATAGCGGTACTGTTGGTTAGCCAACCACCAATAAATTCGATAATAGTAAATGAAACATTAAGGAAAAATGTCCAACCTATACGGTCGTCTTTTCCATGCGAATGGCTATGGCTATGATTGTGCATTTTCCACCTCAAGAACTTTTAAATTTCTTACATTGACTACGTTAAAATTGATAAAGTGACGGATCACTCGTTGATACATCCAACGTTTGATTCCTGATAAGTTAGTTCCTTTTTCGAGATAAAACTCATCAGGGGAATTATAAACACCAAAATCATCATGAATACCTTCTTTTTGTATATAGGTATCTTGACCACGCCAATCTGTATCTGGCGAAGAGAAACACTTTGTTGCAACACCATAACCACAAAATTCGTTTTTTATTTGACTAAATTTGTGCTGTAGTGAACTTAAATATTGTTCATCTAATATAAAGCCTTCTAAGTTTATCCAACGATCCTTGAAATAAACTTCAATCCAACTATGAATGATATATTTAGGTGCTAACCAAAATACATAAGTTGGAATAGCTCCTTTTTGTAATCGCTGCTCAATAGTAAAGCCGTGAAAACGACATTGAATACCTAATCCTCGTAACAAAGCCATCAGCAAGTTACCCTTGGTATTGCATTGTCCGTAACCATCGGCTAAAACACTGCTTGCTGAAATATCATCACTCTCATTGTAACCAAATAATATTTCATCTTTAACAAATTGGTAGGCTGCACCAATTTTGTTGAAGTCATCGAGTTCTTGCCAATTACGCTCAGAAATTAATGATTGAATTGTAGAGTGTTCAAAATTTACTATCTTGGTTTTTTCTAGATATTTGCTATTCATTGATGTTTCCTTACTTTGAACAACCAAAGGTTGATTGTTTATCTTCATTTGGTGTTTAACGTGTTTTCTCAGCAACAGCTAATTCTTGTTTAGCATCGCTTAGTATTCGGTAAGCGCCTCGAAGAATTAACATTGAAATGATGCTACCAATGACGATATCAGGCCAACGCTGTTTCAGCACCATAACGAGTATGCCTGCGATAACGACACCAAGATTTGCAATTACATCATTCGCTGAAAATATCCAGCTAGCTCTCATATGTACTTCATCGTTGTTGTGCTTTCGAATAAGGATGAGACAAATCACATTTGCAACTAAAGCAACCATGCCTACGCCAATCATAAACCAAGAGTGAGGCTCACTTTCACCATACAGCCTTCTAGCAATATCCATTAGAATTAGCACGCCTAACCCCAGTTGGAAATAGCCACTCACTAAAGCAGCATTAGCCTTATGTTGGATTGACTTTCCCACCGCGTATAGTGCAATTGCATAGACGATTGCATCCGCTAGCATGTCTAACGAATCTGCAATTAAAGCCGTTGATTCTGATAACCAACCAAAGCCAATTTCAAAAACAAACATCGAGGCATTGATAGCCAGAAGCCAATAAAGCACCGTTTTTTGCTGGTTATCTTTTAGCTCAACTTCACACCCACAATCGCTCATTTTCATCTCCGATTAACTTGTATGCTCTAACTATAAATCCTATAGTGACTATAGGGTCAAGTTTATTTGGAAATTTTATGAAAATTGGTGAGTTATCGAAAACATCGGGGTATTCAGTACAAACCATCCGATATTATGAAAAGGAGGGCTTGCTGTCAGATCCTGATCGCACTGAAGGGAATTTCAGGTTGTATTCTAATAAGGCATTTAAAGAGCTAGAGTTCGTAAAGCATTGTCGAAGTTTAGATATTCCGCTTAATGATATTAAGCGACTCATTGAATTAAAAAACAAGCCAGAGGAGAGTTGCTCTAGTGTAAATGCATTAATTGATCGGCAACTAACTTTAGTTAATCAACGAATGAAGGAATTGAATGCACTCAAAAAAGAGTTAAAACTAATGGCAAGCTCTTGCGGGTCTGACGGTACAATTGAAGTCTGTGGCATTATCAAGTCATTAGATAGTTGAACTAAATATAACTTTAGATTAGTAGTATTCACAAAGGCAATAATGAAAACCATTGGCAAATTAGCACAATCATTAAATTTAAATGTAGAAACCATTCGTTTTTATGAACGAGAAGGACTGATTACACAACCTGAAAAACCAATATCTGGTTATAGACAATATGACGAATCAATAGCAGGACAACTTAGGTTTATCACAAAAGCCAAAGCGCTCGGCTTTACGTTAAGAGAAATAAAATCGCTAATGTCTATGGACAGCAACTGCGCTCAAGTTGAGCTATTAAACCGACAAAAGTTAGCAATCATTCGAGACAAAATTAATGACCTTCAACGTTTAGAGAAAGTAATTGTGGGTATGACAAATACCTGTATGCAAAACGAAGATCCAACACATTGCCCCATAATTGACTCATTAAAATGATTGACTCCGTACTTGTATACGGAGTTTAGAATGATGGTAATATCAACCAATAGACTTTCAAATGATAAATAAAATATTAGACAGAGTAGGCTCTAGTGGCGTTTGGCTAGCGGCACGGCCTGCCTCCCTGCATTAAGGTCACTTGCATCGGCATTAGGACTAGGCTTCTTCTCTCACTTCGAAGGAATAGCTGTAAATACGCTTTTACCTATTTTTGCATCTTTGGAACTATTGGTAAACTTATACAACTGGCACAAAAATAAAAACCATACCAGAGCTGTCTTCAGCATTCTAGGGCCTGTAGCAGTGCTATTAACGCTTTATCCTCTTTGGCTATATGATTGGAGCACATACCTATTTTACTTTGGTATTTGCTTAATGGTCGTTATGTCGGTTTTGGATATCGTAAAACCAGTAAGGGAGCAAACATGCAACGTATGGCTAATTGCCGTCGTTGAAACGATTAACGGTCAATGTCTGCTTTTCGCTCAAAGCTGCCCTTAGAGCATTTACGTTAACTCGTTTTGGGGCAAAGGCGAGTTACATTTATAACTTGCCTCTGGACAAAAATGATTTTGATCGACCGTCTGCTGATCGCTCACTGCCGAACTTCGTAAAAGTGCCACTTTGAGTCGTTCAGTTTAATTCTTTGCTCAACTAATAAAAACTAATTAACAGACGTTTTACCTAATTCATTTAGGTCAGTGGCTTAGCTCTCCAATTGACCAACTGCGGTATTGTACTAGCAGTTATACTTCTAACTAACACTACTCATAACTCATTTTTTCGAAAATATCTGTTGTCACCACAACATAATAAATTTATTATATAATAAATTTATTATGGAGCATTTCATGAAAGTTCTCTTTTTATGCACTGAAAACTCAGCTAGGTCTATCATGGCTGAGGCGTTGCTAAAACATCATGGTAAAGGTGAGTACGAGGTTTATAGTGCTGGTACTGAGCCAAATAGTGTTGATAGTCGTACCTTGTCAGCTATCGAGCACTTTGGGTTACCTACCGATGGATTACACTCAAAACACCTTGATGAAGTTAGCAATATCCATTTCGATTTTGTTATTACCCTGTGTGATAAAGCGGCAAAAGAGTGTGATAGCCGAGTCAATGGTACTAACTGCCTTGCTTGGGATTTCCCTGAGCCTCGTTCTCGTAGAGATGCCAACCCGTTTGAAAAAACGCTACAAGAGCTAAATGAACGGATTAAAATGTTTTTGCTGATACAAGAAAAGCAAAAGCCAGCGCCAATAACGCCAACTACTTTTTACAAAGCTCTGGCTGATGATATTCGCTTGAAAACGCTTTTAATCATTGCGGTTGAGGGTGAAGCGTGTGTCTGTGAGTTGATGACTGCATTAGATGAAGAGAGCCAGCCCAAAGTGTCCCGTCACCTAGCACAGCTTCGAAAAACAGGCATTTTATCTGACAGAAAGCATCAGCAATGGGTGTTTTATTCGATCAATCCAACATTGCCAGCGTGGATGAAGCAAACCATCACCTCAACGGTAGTGAATGAGCCTATTTTTATCGAACAAGAGCTAGCCAGATTAAACTCGATGGGTGACCGTCCTACGCGTGTGGCAAGCTGCTGTAATTAAGGAATGTAACTATGGGGATTTTTGAACGTTATTTATCTGTTTGGGTGGCGATATCAATTGCTGCTGGTGTGGCGCTGGGGATTGTTTACCCACCTCTTTTTGAAGCTATTGCAAAGCTTGAAGTTGCCCATGTAAATGTAGTTGTTGCTGTTTTCATTTGGGTAATGATCTACCCAATGATGGTGCAAGTGGATTTTTCAACCATTAAGGAAGTAGGGAAGAATCCGCAAGGCTTGGTATTAACTTTGGTGGTCAACTGGCTTATTAAACCATTTTCAATGGCTGCTTTAGGTTGGTTGTTCTTCGAAGGCTTATTTGCCGATTTTGTATCACCAGAAACAGCGCAAGAATACATCGCTGGTATGATTTTACTGGGGGTTGCACCTTGTACGGCAATGGTGTTTGTCTGGTCGCAATTAACCAAAGGTGATGCGAACTATACCTTAGTTCAGGTGTCGGTGAACGACATCATCATGATTTTTGCATTCGCTCCCATTGCGGGGTTATTGCTTGGTGTAACAGACATTCATGTACCTTGGGGCACCTTGTTTATCTCGGTGATTTTGTATGTATTGCTCCCTTTAATCGCGGGAATCCTGACTAGAAAACACTTAAACAGCTCAGGTCGCGATGAAGCAGCTATCACAAGTTTGCTAGAGAAGTTAAAACCGTTTTCTGTTATCGGTTTACTGGCAACAGTCGTTTTGCTGTTTGGCTTTCAAGCTAACACCATTATTGAGCAACCACTTAATATCTTGCTAATCGCCATTCCGCTTATCCTGCAAACCTATGGCATTTTCATTATTGCCTATTTTATCGCGGTCAGACTCAAGCTTAAGCACAACATTGCTGCACCTTCTTGTTTGATTGGTACATCTAACTTCTTTGAATTGGCAGTGGCAGTAGCTATTTCCCTTTTCGGCTTACATTCAGGCGCTGCATTGGCGACCGTGGTTGGGGTTCTGGTTGAAGTTCCAGTTATGTTGTCTCTCGTATCGATTGTGAACAGAACAAAACATTGGTTTAACGAATAATTAAGAGGCTTTTTATGCACACTCATCCATATGACATACTAACACTTGATAATGGCGCAAGCTTTATCTTTACTCCTTGCCCCGGAACAAAAGACGTTGATTTAACAACATCGGTTACACAATTGAAAGATGCTGGAGCACAAGCGATTGTGACGCTGATGTACGATGCAGAAATGAACAAGAATGAAGCCGAAGACCTTCCTCAAGTGTGTGATGCACAAGGTATTAAATGGTTTCAGTTACCTATTTTAGATGACGATGCACCAAATGAAGATTTTGCAGCAGCGTTCAAATCAAACCTTGATGACATGCTATCTATCTTACGCAATCAAGGCACCATTGCCGTGCATTGTAAAGGCGGCTCTGGTCGCACAGGCTTAGTCATTGGACTACTGATGTTTGAACTAGGTTACGACAAGGCAGACATTATTAAACAAGTGCAGAAAATGCGCCCTAAAGCGCTCTCACACCCAGTACAACTTTCTTTTTTCAATGAGTTTCAAATAGTAGGAGCTTAACAATGGCAATTAAAATTGGTATTAACGGTTTTGGCCGCATGGGTCGCTTAACACTTAGAGCTGCTTTTGGTTGGCAAGACATTGAGTTTGTGCAAATCAACGATCCTGCTGGCAATGCAGAAACGCTAGCACATTTATTAAAGTACGATTCTGTGCATGGTACTTGGTCACATGATGTAACCCATGATGACAATAACGTGATAATTGATGGTCAAGCCATTCGTGTAACGCAAAACAAAGCAATTAATGATACGGATTGGTCTGAATGTGATTTGGTCATTGAAGCGTCAGGCAAGATGAAGAAAACTGAGTTGCTACAAGCCTACTTAGACCAAGGAGTAAAAAAAGTCGTTGTAACAGCACCCGTAAAAGAAGAAGGTGTACTTAATGTGGTTATGGGGGTTAACGACCATCTATATGATGTTGAACAGCACTCAATCGTAACGGCAGCGTCTTGCACCACAAACTGCTTAGCACCAGTGGTGAAAGTGTTACTGGATAAAATCGGCATCAAACATGGCTCAATGACGACTATCCACGACATTACCAACACTCAAACGATTCTAGATGCTCCGCATAAAGATTTACGTAGAGCGCGTGCCTGTGGCATGAGCTTAATCCCAACCACTACAGGTTCGGCAACGGCGATTACTCATATTTTCCCAGAGTTGAAAGGTAAGCTGAATGGTCATGCGGTACGTGTGCCTCTTGCGAATGCTTCAATTACTGATTGTGTATTTGAGGTTGAGCGTCCAACAACGGAAGCTGAAATTAACGCTTGGATGAAAGAAGCGGCTGAGGGCGAATTAAAAGGCATTCTTGGTTATGAAGAAAAGCCACTTGTGTCTATCGATTATAAAACCGACCCACGTTCTAGCGTTGTCGATGCATTATCAACAATGGTCGTTAATGGCACTCAGGTGAAGCTGTACACATGGTATGACAACGAGTGGGGTTACGCTAATAGAACGGCTGAACTTGCTCGTAAAGTCGGATCATCAATTAAAGGGTAATGTAACACTATGAAGCGCTTGGCATCATTATCTGACGATATTAAGCAATACCTTGTTGTAACAGGCAATTATTGGGCATTTACCTTAACCGATGGCGCACTACGCATGTTGGTAGTGCTTCATTTCCACGCGTTAGGCTATAGTCCGCTGAGCATTGCGATGTTGTTCTTGTTTTATGAAATCTTTGGTGTTGTCACTAATTTAGTTGGCGGCTTCTTAGGTGCCCGTTTAGGGCTAAATAAAACCATGAACATCGGTTTGGCGATTCAAATAATCGCCTTGCTGATGTTAGCCGTTCCCGCTGAATGGTTAACCGTTGTCTATGTGATGATTGCACAAGCGCTTTCAGGCATTGCCAAAGACTTAAACAAAATGAGCGCAAAAAGCTCAATTAAGATGTTGGTTGCCGCAGGACAAGAAGGCACCTTGTTTAAATGGGTCGCGGTATTAACAGGCTCTAAGAATGCCCTGAAAGGCGTTGGCTTTTTCTTAGGCGGCTTACTGTTAACTTTACTTTCCTTCAAAGGCGCAATGTTGTTAATGGCAGGTGTTTTGGCTCTTGTTTGGTGTTACAGCCTTTATGCTTTGAAAAACGACTTAGGTAAAGCCAAGAACAAACCTAAGTTTACCGACATCTTCTCAAAGAGTCGCTCTATCAATATCTTATCGGCTGCACGACTCTTCTTGTTTGGTGCCCGTGATGTCTGGTTTGTGGTTGCACTACCTGTGTTCTTGTCACAAGTGTTTGAATGGGATCATTGGACAGTAGGTGGCTTCTTAGCGCTTTGGGTGATTGGTTACGGTTTTGTCCAATCAATGACACCTAAGCTAATCAATTTCAAAGCTAGCGTTTCTCCTGCCACTGAAACCGTAAAATGGGCAAGCTTGTTGGCATTAGTGACATTAGGTATAGCTTTATCGTTACACTTTAACTGGGAAGTTAAAACGGCACTCATTGCTGGCTTAATGGTATTTGGCGTACTGTTTGCCATTAACTCATCTCTGCACAGTTACCTGATTGTTAGCATGGCTGATGCCGATGGCGTTTCGTTAGATGTTGGCTTTTACTACATGGCAAATGCAATGGGGCGTTTGATTGGTACAGTGCTGTCAGGCTGGGTTTTCCAGCTATACGGGTTAGCTGCTTGTTTAGCAATTTCATTTATCTTTATTAGTTTAGCTGCACTTATTTCTGCCAAGTTACCAGCCACAGCAAGTAACAAGTAAACAGTTTGCATTAAGGCTTTCCCCTGACACTTAGCAGTCAGGGGAATGAATTATTTACCAAAGCAACAACTGTTCCCTTCTTGGATGGGAGGACACTTTACTGTCCCATAAGAGCAATAGACGCAACAATCACCTTTTAATGGTTTAAGCAACTTTTTACAGCTTTCGCATTCGTAGTACCACTGGCAAGCATTTGTAGGCATAATCTCAACTTTACTAAACCCGCACTTTGGACAGGTTATCTTTGATTCTAACTCTATGCCTTGCATACTGGCTCCATAACAGGCCTAACCATATCTAATACTGACATAAATACCATCCATGTGATCAAAGAGACATCATTATACAATTAATGCAGATTGCCTAAACTCAATTTTAGGGCATGAACGGGTTCGCTAAGCGTCCGCTTTGTAGAATTAAGTCCAGATATCCAGATAACTCTGACTGTCTCTTATTCGCTCATAGCAGCTTGTCAGGTGAAGTCTAAACTAATTCTCCTCAGCTGTAAGATCAGATATGAGCTACTACACCTATATGGCTTGCCTTTTTATTTTTATAATGTAATTCGCTGGTCAATTTCTTTTTAAATTTATATTTTATTACTGTGTTTATCGCGGATTGTTTTTTTTAGCTGTTTCTTAATTAAGGTTTGTTCGCAATACAATGCAACAAAAACCCCAATAAAACTCGAAAAGATCACAATAAGCCAATAGTAAGCACTATTAAACGTGACTATCTCTGAAATAGACAGATACAAATTGAATGGAACCACAAAAATTAAAAATCCTAAGACTTTGATAAACTCCCTAAATAGCTGAGAGTCCATTTTGGCTGAGTTTATATGAGCATTAATAGTTTCGTCTGACACATTACCTAGCTCAGCGTATTCCTTTTTCAACCAATTGAGATAATCCAATTTCACTTCCTTTTTTATATTTTTCGCTTCAATCACCTGATTTCATTCTCGACAAAATAATTACACTTTATTGATTACATGTAAACAATACAATGACTTAACACTTAAGCTGCGTGCTAAAAAGAACTAACAGGGAGAGGTAGTGAATTAAGAAGATGCAACAAACCACGGCGCTAAATTCAACGCCGTGTTGGGCTCTTTTTACTGACAACTGATAGCTAAAAACTGAACGCTTTTATTTACGTCTTCTGTTAGGCGCTCTTTGTCCTGTAATACGTTTTTTATCGCGATCTTTACGCGCTTTGTTGGTGTTTTTGCGGTTATCTTTAGGTGGCTTATTTAAATCGGGCTCGTAGCCTTCAAGCCATTGTGGGGCTAAACGCGTATCAAGCAGTACTTCAATTTCTTCAAGTAGCCACTGCTCATCTAAACTCACTAACGACATTGCAAGGCCTTGCTCGCCAGCTCGTCCTGTACGGCCAATACGATGCACATAATCTTCAGCTATGTATGGCAATTCAAAGTTAATTACGTATTTAAGTGCCGGTATGTCTAAACCGCGCGCCGCTACATCGGTGGCTACTAATACACGCGTACTACCTTCTTTGAAGTTATGAAGAGCGCGGTCGCGAGCACCTTGTGATTTATCACCATGAATAGATTCGGTTTTTAAACCATCTTTACACATTTCTTTAGCAAGCTTATCGGCCATTTGTTTAGTGCGGGTGAATATAAGCACTTGGCGCCAGTTTTTCATGCCAATCATGTGCGAGACCAGTTCGCGCTTTCTGTCTTCATCTACTGCGTAAATAACTTGTTCAACCTCTACAGCAGCAGAGTTACGCTTATCAACTTCAATAAGCTCAGGATCTTTGAGTAGCTTTTTACTTAGCTCAAATACACTGTCATCAAAGGTGGCGGAAAACAGTAAGGTTTGACGATCGCATGGGATATGACGCAGTATTCGTTTAATTTCGTCAATAAAACCCATATCAAGCATACGGTCTGCTTCATCAAATACTAAAGAGTCCACGCTTGAAAGCACCACACTGCCCTTCACTATATGATCAAGTAAGCGCCCTGGCGTTGCCACTATTACTTGCGCTGTTTTAAGTGCTTTGATTTGTGGGCCAATGCTTGCGCCACCATAGGCAAGTGCACCTTTTATATCTGTACCTTGTGCGTATTTTTCAAAGCTTGCAAATACTTGCTGAGCAAGCTCCCTAGTGGGCGTTAAAATAACCACACGGGCAATGCCTGGTTCGTCTTTTTTAGCTGAATTTAAAAGCTTATGTAATAGCGGCAAAACAAAAGCGGCTGTTTTACCTGTGCCTGTTTGCGCACTGCCCATTACATCATTGCCCGCTAAAATCGGCGGAATAGTTTTAATCTGAATAGCGGTTGGTGTGGTGTAATTATTTTGCTCAATCGCGTTTAATAATACAGGGTCGAGATCAAGTGATGAAAATGATGTGGCAGACATAGGCTTAGCTTTAAAATAACAAAGAGCGCTATTATACCTGAGCTACATCAATAAAAAAGGCGTTAAATACAGCTGTATTTAACGCCTTTTTTCTCTGTATTTTTTAAGCAGGCTTTAACGTCGCCTTACGCTCATTGTAAAACGTAATTAAATCATCAACGGTTGCTTGGCAATATTCACGAATGCCCGACACCACCATGTGTTTTTCACCAAAACCCACCTTTTCGCCGTTTTCGAGTAAATTAAAGCGCAAGGTTATTTTGCCGCGTTTACCAGCGTATTCAAAGCTAGGCTCTGCAAACTCAAGGGTGGGTGATTTAATATCAATGTTATTAAGATTAATTATCATTGATTCATAAATAATCATAGGCCGCGCAGGATTTATCATTACCTCTTGCTTGCCCATTAAAGGAATAATTACATGCGGGAACGCAGCACCTGAGAACTCAACATAATTTTTTATTAAACTATTTGTAAGTGTTGGGCATTTGCTGGTTTTACCGTCGCGCTTAACCTTTAAAATTACTTTTTCGCCATGGTTTACATCAAATTCTTCTCCAGGTTGTTCTGGAAAATTTAGTTTGGTATTTTCATCAACCATACCGGCAAAGGTAAACTCCATTCGCTCACTAATGCCATAGCGGTCTAACACTAGAGAAAAAAGTAAGTCTCCTGGTGCGCAAAACTTTTTAGCGTCTTTATCATGAAGCGGGTTGTAGTCGTCGGCTACACATTTAGCAAAGCGACAACCTTGCTCACGAGAAATTGAAACATAATCAGCATGCTGCTGATAGTAAGGACTTAACATAGTGTGTTCACTGCTTAAACTGCTTATAACCTAGCTATACTACCAGAAAAAAAATCTTGAGAGGTCGAATCTGTTTAATAAAGGCGAAAAATGATAATTTGCAACTCGCTAATTAACTAAGTAAATTAGGCAAATACGAGTTTAAGGGATTAACTAATGAAGTATTTTTCTTTATTAATATGCGCGGTTTCATTATTAACTGGCTGTAATAACATTACTTACACAACCAATATCGACGACGAGGTTTTATCAGAACACGTTTCAAGCCACATTAAAAAACGTGGTCTAGAGCAATTTTACAGTGTTCAGGACGCTCTCGATAGAGGTGCAAGCCCCCTTGGTGGAATAAAAGGCGAAAGCTGCGATGTATCAGATGATATGCGAACATCCTCAATTAGCTATAACCGTTTGAAATCACAAGCCATAGAATCCCTTAAAAACGATGTGCTTTATTTAGGTGGCAATGCATTTACACTGGAGCAATGCCAATCAGTATCCCGCTACAATTGTGATTTAGCCGTTACTTGTACCGGACAAGCCTATAATTATTAATAGTTCTGAATTATATAATTAAGACTATAACGCTATGTGATTCGTTTTCTCTCATTTCCCCTATCAAACAACAAGCTGTATTTGCCAATGACTTTTTACTTTTTAGCTGCCGCTATTTTATGTGTTTTCCCACAGTGTAAACTCACTGTATTTCGCCAACCATTATGGCAATACTTATTACTGCTAAGTGTTATTACTGCCTATTATCAACAATATATAAATTTAAACGCGGTTGCTGTTATAGCTGTTTATGTGGGATTGTTTCACTTTACGCTATTGGCAACCTCAGCGTTAAAACGTAATGTTCTAACGTCTTTATTTATAACAGCCTCACTCGGGTTGGCCTTACATTGGTTTGCGGGTTTTAATAACCTGCCTATTGTTGTTAATGAACAAATCACCAGTAACGCAATTGCATTTACCTTGTATGCTAATTTTGATAAAGCATTAGCGGGTTTAATGCTGAGCGCTTATTTTTTTGCAAAAAATAAAACGGCAAAGCCAGTGACTATCGGCTACCCTGCTTTAATCATAATTATCACTATTTTAGCGGCGCTTATAACTGCTTTAACGTTAAACCTTGTTGAATTTGCGCCAAAAGTACCTGAATTTTGGTTGTTATTTATAGCTATCAACCTACTTTTTACCTGCGTTGCAGAAGAGGCATTATTTAGGGGGGTGATACAAACTAAGCTTTCAAAACTAATAACCCCGGGCAGGTTTGCATTACTGGCACCGGTGATCAGTACTTGTGTATTTTCACTGGCACACTTTTCAGCGGGTACTCATTATATGCTTGTGGCGGCCGTTGCAGGTTTTGGTTATGGCTATATTTACTATAAAACAAGCCGATTAGAATGGGCCATTTTATGTCATTGGCTCGTTAACGTGTTTCATTTTTTCTTATTTACTTACCCTATGCTGGCAACTCCATCTTAGAATTACAGGCACAAAAAAGCCGCTTAAATTAAGCGGCTTTTGAATCTGTATACGCGATTACGCACTTGGGTAATCGCGGTATGCGCGTTCTATCTTTTTAGCCTGCTTTTTAGAAATACCTAAATGGGCAAGCGCAACACGTAAACGTGCACGCGATAGATCTGATCCTAAAATCTCCATTGCATCTAATACCGAAGTTGATGATGTTTTGCCGGTAATAGCCACAAATATAGGCTCTAAGAAGTCTTTAATTTTAAGCTCGTGGAAGGTGGCTACTTCTTTTGCAATTGCAAAAATAGCTGGCTTTTCAAAGCTACGTAAGCCTTCCAGTTGCCATACAAAAAATTGCAGCGCTTGGCGAATAACATCTTCGTCAGCTTTACCGGCGGTTAATAGCGCTGGGTCGTAGGTCGGGATGCCGCCTACAAAATGCCCTGCTAAATCAACCATGTCAGAGAGTGTATTTATACGCGTTTTAGCTTCAGGTAAGACTTTAGCCAGCATGTCGCCATTAAATTTCCAGTCAACAAAACGCTGCATTAGCTCTGCATCAGTTAAGTTTTCGCGGATCCACATACCGTTTAACCAGCTTAACTTGTCTACGTCGAATACTGGGCCACCAAGCGATACACGCTTCATGTCAAAATGTTCAATCATTTCATTAAGGGTGAACTTTTCACGCTCATCAGGCATTGACCAACCCATACGGCCTAAGTAGTTTAGTACCGCTTCTGGTAAGTAACCCATTTCTTTGTAGTAATTAATAGACGTTGGGTTTTTACGCTTAGACAGTTTTGATTTATCTGGATTACGCAATAATGGTAAGTGACCTAGTACCGGTGCTTCCCAACCAAAATCTTCATACAGTTTTAATAGCTTAGGCGCTGAGTTTATCCACTCTTCACCACGGAAAATGTGGCTAATTTGCATATGGTGATCATCCACCACGTTAGCTAAAAAGTACGTTGGAAAACCATCCGCTTTTAATAGCACTTGCATGTCTACGTTTTCCCACGGGATCTCAATTTCGTCGCGTAGGTAATCGTTAAACTTAAAGGTACCTTCGCTTGGGATTTTCATACGTATAACGTACGGTTTACCAGCAGCTAGGTTTGCTTTAATTTCGTCTTCTGTATGGTTTAAGCCACGGCCATCGTATTTAGGACGCAGACCTTCGGCCATTTGCTCTTCACGCATTTGGTCCAGTTCTTCGCTGGTTGCGAAACAGTAGAATGCTTTGCCGTCTTCAACTAACTGATGAGCGTATTTTTTATATAAATCACTGCGCTCAGATTGACGGTATGGACCAAATTCACCACCTACATCAGGACCATGATCCCACTCAAGGCCTAACCAGCGTAAGCTATCCATGATGGCTTGTTCAGATTCTGGTGTGCTACGAACTTGGTCAGTATCTTCAATACGAAGTACAAATTCACCGCCTTGCTGTTTAGCAAAACAGTAATTAAATAAGGCAATGTAAGCGGTGCCAAGATGCGGGTCACCAGTTGGCGACGGAGCAACACGGGTACGAATTGTCATGGTAATGTCTCTTTTAATAAGTGAGATGGTATGAAATACCAATAAATATTTTAAGCGGCTACTTTGTTTAAGTAAGCAATAATATCGTTTGATTCATAAAGCCATTTTACTTGGCCATCTTGCTCAATACGTAAACAAGGTACTTTAACTTTTCCGCCTTGCTCTAATAGCTCTTGGCGGTATTGCTCATCATTTTTTGCATCGCGTGTTTCAATTTTTAAGCCTTCACGCTTAATTGAACGGCGCACTTTTACACAAAAAGGGCATGCTTTGAATTGATAGAGCTTAAATTGTGCGGTTTGCTGATCAAGCTTAGTTTGCTCTTGCGGATCACGTTTTTTGCTACGCGGCGTAAAAACAAAATTAAAAAATAAGATGATACAACCTAAAACCCAGCGAACTAATTTCATCTTCAATACTCTTTACAACAAATTTAAGGTGCAAGATTTTAACACAAAAAAGCGCAACACTATAAGCGGATTATACGTTGCGCTATATCGTTAAAAAAGTGCTTAATTACAACACCACCATATCATCTCTGTGTAGCACTTCCACGCCGCTATCGTAATCAAGTAAATGGCTGATTTGATTAGAATGTGCGCCTTTTATTTTATCGATTTCAAGATGGCTAAAGCGCGTTAACCCCCGTGCAATAATTTGCTGGTTTACATCAATTAAGTTAATTAAATCTCCACGTTCAAATTCACCTATGGCACGCGTAATACCTTTAGCAAGTAAACTAGCCCCCTTAGATTGCAATGCATGCACCGCACCGGCATCAATTAAAATTTGGCCACTACTTTTAGGCCCTGCCAATAACCATTTTTTTCGACCATCTTTAGGCGCGGTAAGTTTTAAAAAACGGGTGCCTGGTAGTTGCTCGCTCATGCATTTTAAAATCACATTTTCATCAGCGCCTTTGGCAATAATCACCTCAACCCCAGCTCTTCTGGCAATATCCGCGGCCTGTAATTTGGTTGCCATACCCCCTGTGCCTAGGTTCGTACCGCTGCCACCCGCAAGTTGGCGTAACTCATCATTAATATGGGTAACTTCGTCAATCAAGGTGGCGTTAATGTCGGTGCGCGGATCGCTGGTGAATAACCCTTGTTGGTCGGTCAGTAGCAGTAACTTATCGGCATTGGCTAAAATAGCCACCAATGCCGACAAGTTATCGTTATCACCTACTTTTATTTCGCTAGTAGCAACTGCGTCATTTTCATTAATGATCGGCACTACATCGTAATTTAATAGGGCATTGAGGGTATCGCGTGCATTTAAATAGCGCTCTCTGTCGTCAACATCCGCGCGCGTTAGTAGCATTTGCCCGACGTTAATGCCATACAACGCAAATAAGCTTTGCCAAATATGAATGAGCTGCCCCTGTCCAATGGCGGCCAACATTTGTTTGTCTATTAATGTGCGCCCACAGGGTTTTAATAGCTGTTCGCGACCTGCGGCAACCGCACCGCTTGATACTAAAATAACGTGATGACCTTGCTTTTTTAGCTCACTGCATTGGCGAACAAGTTCCACCATATGTGCTTTGTCTAACTTATCGGTACCGCCAGTGAGTACGCTTGTACCTAGCTTTACAACTACGACCTGATCCCTTTGCATGTTTTTTACTTAGCGCAATAAATGATGAATTTATTTATACCAGTTCGGTATTTTTGAACAAGTAAAAAATATTCAATCACCCCCTCTGCATGCTAGGATCGCACTATATTCAACCGATTAAATTACACCTTATGCCTGCCAGTTTATGTTTAATTATTGCCACCTTTTTGTGGGGTAGCTCCTTTATTGCACTTAAATACGCGATTGCGATTTATGACCCTGCCTTGGTGATATTTTTACGTATGCTCACCACTTTACTGATTTCGTTATGTTTATGGCGTTACGTAATTCGCTTTGAATATTTAAAAGGCGATTGGAAGTACTTATTAGGCATGTCACTGGCAGAGCCTTGCTTGTACTTTTTATTTGAAGGCCACGCAATGGAATATACCTCAGCGTCTCAAGCGGGGGTGATTGTTTCTTGTTTACCCATTATTGTGGCATTTTTAGCGTTTTTCATGCTCAAAGAGCATATTAGTAGAGCTATTGTAGTGGGTTTTACGCTGTGTATTGGCGGCAGTATTTTACTTACCTTGCTCTCACCGAGTTCAAGCCAAGCCCCAAACCCATTACTGGGGAATTTTTTAGAATTAATGGCCATGGTGTGCGCGGCATTTTATACCGTGTGTATAAAACATTTAGCTAACCGCTACTCCCCGCTCACATTGATTGCTCTGCAAGGCGTGAGTGGTAGTTTGTTTTTTGCTCCGTTTTTACTGTTTATTGACCTACCCAGTGAAAACCAACACGATTTAACCGCACTAATGAGCATTTTGTACTTAGGCTCTTGTGTTACTTTGGGTGGGTACGGCATGTACAACTATGCGATTAGTAAAGTGTCGGTGTTAACCGCCGCGGCTTATTCTAATTTAATCCCTATTTTCACTTTAATTTTGTCAGCCATTATCCTCAACGAAGTACTAACTCTTGGCCAGTGGATCAGCATATTTGTGGTGTTTATAGGCGTAATGATTAGTCAACGCCATCAAGAACTAGTGGTCGATATTCCTAACTCAACTTCGGGTGAGGATATTTCTGCCGACACTAACCATCTTAAATCGGTACCCGAGGCCAGTGAATCAAAAGGGTAACAGGTTAATAAATACAGCCCTGATTGCTGCAAAAAATCGGTGTTGTACTGATTAATTACCTCAACATGTGTTACTGAATAATGCTGCACTTGGCCATTTTTAAGTTGTAGAGAAAATTGCTCCCCCACTTTAGCGTTTTTTAAAAACGCAAAGTGGGTATCGTTGTGGCCGGCAATAAGTGCTCCTTGCGAGTTACCAAAATCAGCCCCACCTAAATCCCCTGCTGGTAAAAAGTGGCTCGGCGCAAACGCTAAGTTTCTACCACTTGCACCATCAAGCACGGTTAGTCGTTTATTATGCTTTGGCCATATTATTTGTGCCACCGGGTAGCTATCAGCATAAAACCACGGCTTAATTTTTTTATTGGGCGATTTAAGGGCTCTTTGCCAAGCTTGCTCTATTAACACTTGTGCAAGCCATGCCTTTGACTGCATGTATACACCATGGCCAAACAAGCTCAGCCCAAAGGCAAGTAAACCTATGCTTAGCCACTTTTTCATTTACAGCGCCTTACTAACAACAGACCACCTAGAAGTAGTAATGCACCAAACACAATATGCATTTTGCTTTGCCCATCTGTTTGCGGCAAGCGCATGGTCATTCCTTGTGGCATAGTATTAGCCACTTGTGTGCTTTGTTTAGCAACTTCTTTAATAGTGGTCTCTTCTATGGCAATAAACGCAGTAAATGGGCTAAGTAATTGATGCTCAAGCGCGAGCTGCTGCACTTGCTGTTTTACAACACTTTGTTGGTTGTATAACAATAACGACTTTATTTTTTGACGTGCCCAAAGCTTATCAATTCCTGTAGCTTTTGAATTTGCTTGCGGATTAAGCTTAACCTTAAACTCCCCATGCGCCGTTTGCCCAGTAAAAGTAATTGCATCGGTATTGTCTAATTTAATAGCCACCATAATAGGCTCAGCAAAATATAGGTCGGGCAAAGGTGAGGGCCAAAAATCTAAGCTGTCTCCATTTGTATTTGTTAACGCTAAATTAGTCATCGCCGGGTGAGCAAGTTTATCAAACAACTGCTGCATTTTCGGCTGCACATCATGAGCACTGCTTATAAAGGTGTAAGTTCCCTTACCTATATCAGCGGCACGACGCATAAAATAACGGTTAGGTGCGCTACCAATGCCCACGGTAAATAAACGGCTATCACCTAAGGTATGCCCAATATGTTTAAATAACTGATCTTCGTTACTTACGCTACCATCGGTTAAAAATACAACTTGGCGCACAAACCCTTCAAACTGCGTACCATCAAGTACAGCATCAAGTGCGCCTTTTATTTCAGTTCCGCCATCGGCTTGTAAATTATAAATAAAACGCTCTGCGCGACGTAAATTGAAGTCACTGGCAATTAATGGGGTCTCACTCATGACTGCAACCTCATTATTAAAACTGACAATATTGAAGCTATCATCACTATCTAATAATGATAATGCGTAAAACAGCGCTTTTTTAGCTTGTTCAATAGACTGCCCATGCATAGATCCCGAAGTATCAACTACAAACACCATTTCACGCGGTAAACGCTGAGATTGAGTAAAACTATCGCTTGGCGGCATTAACATTGCTAACGCATACTGCTCACCATTTTGTGCTTGCTGAGTAAAAAGTGCAGCTTGCGCTTGCGCTATTTGAAGTGGCTTAAACTCAAGTACAAAGTCTCTATTTATGGCTTGCTGTTGTTTTAGCACAATGCTGTATTGCCCAAATGCAGGGTTTTCAATATTAACTTGATGGTACTTAGCGTTTATATCAACCAATTCTAAGCCTATATCCATGTTAATTGTTAAGCTTAAATCACTGGCATTTGCCGCCTCATTGGTTTGTTTTGTGTAAACAGGGCTTAACCAACCCTGTGGAGTGAACGAAGGTGCATTAGCGCTTTTTATCGCATGCTTATCTTGATCATCGTTAACTTCTCCTGTTATTGCATGATAGCGTGGCGTAATTGTAGTTGGAAAATGAATCGCAAAGGTTCCGTGTTGGTAATCAATAATCTCTTGATACTCAAGCGTTATAGCTATTTCTTCTCCGGGCCCTACATTTGCCACATTTGTAATAAACATATTTGCACGTTGCTGTCGCAACAATGAAGCTTGTTTGCCTGCTTTTTTGGCAGCTTGGTACTGTTTTTCAGCTTGGCGTTTTTTTGTTATTTTACCTTTGATAACTCGCTCGCCAATGCGCATGGTCATTGCTTGCACGGCGCTTTCATCGGGTAAAGGAAATACATAACGTGCATTTACGGCAAAAGGGTTTTCATTTATGTAGTGCTGCGTAACTACAACACGATTAATTAGCCCTGTTAGGGTCATTTTTGCATCGCTTTTTAAAATAACCCCAGGGTTAACCGCCACTCCTTGGCTATCAAACAAGGATAGTTTTGGCGACTGTGCATGGCTTTTAAAGCTGGCTAAAAGCACGATGATAATAAAAATAAAAAGGCTTACCTTGGTAAGCACTTTGGTGGGTTTACTCAACATAAATCACTCCCTCGAACGCACGCTGTTAATTGCTTGCTGTTTGGTCAGTAGTTTGATTTAGCGCACGGGTAGTGAGAGTAACGCGTCTGTCAAAAAAGTTATCTTCAAGGGTGTTACTGTTTGCTATGCTTTGCTGCTCGCCAAATGCTTGTGCGCTTAAACGTATATGGCTTACACCTTGTTTAATTAAGTAACTTTGTACGGCGTTTACTCTGGCTTTTGAAAGTAATAAGTTTGCTTGCTCTTCACCACGCTGATCGGCAAAGCCACTTAAATCGAGTGCGAGTTGCGGTTGGCTTTTTAATAACGCTACCAATTGATCAAGCTGCTTGGCAAAATGTGGAGCAATATCGCTAGAGCCAGTTTTAAATTGCACCGTCATTGCCAATAAATTATTAAGCTGCGATTGCGTTAGTTGCTCATTTTGCTGAGCCAGTAGCTCAAGTTGCGCCTCTAGGTGACTGTTATGATTAAGAACATGCTGGTAGTCGTTGGTTTTCTCTGCCATTACAGTTAAAGCTTGCAGCTGCTCAGCAATGGTTTGCTCAGCCACCTTGGCATCGCCAATCAAACCACCAGCAAATGCGCCTACAAACGCGCCGATTGGCCCACCAACAACACCACCAATAATGGCACCGGTGCTCAGGCCAACAATTGTTTCTTTTTTTGCTTCTTTTGATGGGGTATCCGCAGCAAATACTGGCGTACAAAAAGTGCTAACAAGTGTGAGTGCGATTAATGTTTTCTTCATGGTCGATTCCTTACTATTAATAATGGTTGGCAAGCTATTGGTTGGCACTTGCGTTGTATTGGTAATTTCAATAGCTGTATTAAAACACTATGAAGTGGCAATAAAGGGGAGTAAAAATGGCAAACTGCTGAGCAATTGTGGCAAAAAAATGGCAATTGTGTTTTTAACCGTACTTAGCGCAAAAACTTCGCTATAGTGCGCCTAAGTCAATATGAGTAATTAAAAAATGAAAAAAATAGCTATCGTTGAAGATGAAACTGCCATTCGCGAAAACTACATAGAAATGCTAAGCGCTCAAGGCTATCAGGTAAGTGGTTATGAAAACCGCCCTCAAGCAGAAGTCGCTTTTAAAGAAGCACTCCCCGATTTAGCCATTGTTGATATTGGCTTAGGCCATGAAATAGATGGCGGCTTTTTACTGTGCCAAACACTGCGTTCACTTTCTAAAACCTTACCAATTATTTTTTTAACCGCTCGCGACAGCGAAATAGACACCGTATGCGGCCTGCGCATGGGCGCCGATGACTACTTAACCAAAGATATTAGCTTAGCGCATTTAGCCGCGCGTATTGGTGCGCTATTTCGCCGAATGGAAGCATTAGAGCAACCCGCCGATGCCAACGCATTAATAATTCGCGGTCAACTAACACTCGACACGCAACGCATGCAGGTGCTTTGGCAGCAACAGTTGGTTGATTTAACCGTAACTGAGTTTTGGATGCTGCATTCACTCGCCCAACGACCTGGCCACGTTAAAAGCCGTAATGAGTTAATGAGCGATGCTAAAATTTATGTAGACGACAGTACCATTACCTCTCATGTAAAACGCATTCGTAAAAAGTTTATAGCACTCGATAGCCAGTTTGACTGCATTGATACCGTGTATGGCATGGGCTACAGGTGGGAGCAACCCACATGCTAAGATTTGGCCTACGCAGTAAATTTATTCTACTTTCATGCTTTTTGTTTTTGTTGCCATGGTTAGGCTACGAGTACGTATGGGAAATGGAAAAGTTTTTACGCCAAGGCCAAGAAAAAACGCTCGTAGGCACTACACGTGCACTGGCCACGGCCCTGCACGAACGTCCCGCTTTATTTGACGAACAAACCAACTTTTTAGACCAAGTTGTAAAAGGCCGCGATCTCTATGCTTATAATTTAAAAAGCCCAATTCAGCTCGATGGTAAACTCAGCGACTGGGACGCTTACCAATCGCTATTTTGGCTTTATGACAAACGCTACTTACAAACAGCCAATGATAACCATCAACTGAGCAACTTATCATTTAGCCACATGGTAGGTAAGTTTGATAATTACTTATATGCTGTATTTAAAGTCACAGATGACACTGTAATTTACCGTGCTAAAAACAGCCTCAGCATTACCAATAATGACTATGTAAAAATTGGCCTAAAAAACCCTGATGGGCAATTTAATACTTATATTATTGCTCCGCGCCAAGATGGCTGGGTCAACGCATTTGATGCCAACAGTAAAATGCCTTTTACTAAAATTCAGGGCTTTTTTAAACAAACTGAAACAGGTTACAACCTTGAGCTGCGCTTTCCTTTGAGTATGCTTGGCAATAAACTGGGGTTTGCCATTGCCGATGTTGATAGTAAACAACCAAACCAAACACCTAATATCATGTCTACATCCAACTTAAATAACCCAAATGATTTAGGCTCAGTACTGGTGCCCTCCCCTGAGATAAACCGTATATTAAAAGGCATGGGCCACAGCGGCAGTCGCATTTGGGTGGTCGATAATCATCACCGTGTTTTAGCGCAATCGGGCAGTATTCAAAATGCCGATGGCGTATGGGCTGATGGGCTAAAAAATCAAGCGCCAAAAACCGCATGGCAACGCTTTGAACAAACCTATTTGCATCCTTTGTATTATAAAATTTTAACGCGTCCTGAAGATGAATTTATAGATACCTTACACGATGTCGCTTCAATGCAAGGCGCTCATTTAGCCAAAGCACTGAAAGGTCAACCGGCCTCGTCTTGGCGACTCACCCCCGATAACAAAGCGGTGATATTATCGGCCGCGTATCCTATTTGGATTGAGGATAAGGTTATTGGCGCAGTTATAGCCGAAGAAACCACTAATGGCGTGCGCACACTGCGTAATAAATCGCTGGAAAAACTATTTAATGTGATTTTAGCGGTCATGTTAATTGGCACAGTCACTTTGTTCTTTTTTGCCTCACGTATATCAAGTCGTATTAGGCGACTACGCGATACAGCAGAGCAAGCCATTGATGCACAAGGGCGGGTAACAGGCTATATAAATTACAGCGATGCCAATGACGAAATTGGCGATTTATCGCGTAGCTTTTCAAATATAGTGAGCCGACTTGGTGGCTATACCGATTATTTAGAAAATATGTCGTCGCGCTTATCTCATGAGCTGCGCACGCCGGTTGCGGTTGTACGTTCATCACTTGAGAACTTACAAAGCTTGCAGCAAAGTGAACTGAGTCAAAAATACCTTGAGCGTGCCAGTGAAGGAGTTGAGCGTTTAGGGAAAATAATTACCACTATGAGTGAAGCAACCCGCCTTGAGCAAAGCATTCAAAGTAATGAGCCAGAGCCGTTTGATTTACAAAAAGTGATTAGTGGTTGTATGCAGGGCTACCAACTTACTTACCCTAACCAGTTATTTACACTCAACATTTGCCAAAGCACACTGCCAATGCAAGGTGCCCCTGAATTTATAGCGCAACTGCTCGATAAGCTAATTAATAATGCCTTGGAATTTAGTGAAGCCAACACCGCGATTGAAGTCAGTCTGAAGCAAAGCGAAAACAAAGCAACATTAACGGTAAGTAATACAGGTACTTTATTGCCTGAGGGGCTTACTGAACATATTTTTGATTCTATGGTATCGGTGCGCAGCCAACAAATGCAGCAACAGCCGCATTTGGGTTTAGGGCTATATATTGTCAGGCTGGTGTGTAATTACCATAACGGCAGTGTTATCGCGCATAATAATGAGCAAGACAATGGTGTGGTGTTTACCGTGAACCTGCCTTTAAATAATTAAACAAAAAGCGGTTTAATTATAAACCGCTTTATTTTAAAGCTTTGCAGTTACAATTTAATTCACACACAAGTGTAACGATTCACTTTTAATTCATTCGCTCAGTCTTAGTCTACTCACCTAGGAGGAGTCAAAATGAAAGAGTTATTAGAACCCGAAGAAATAGAGTTTATTCTCGATTTATATCGTCCTAATGCAGCCAATAACCATGCTCAACAGGGCGCGACTAAAAAGCACAAGGTAAGTAATAAACAAGCCATGCAAGCTGAGGCTTTAGCTCGTAGTGCTTAACTACACAAACCTTACAAGTTAGCCATTAAGCTGTAAAAACGCTTTAATACAGTCTATTTCTGCCTGCTTGACCGTTTCGCCTATTTCAGGGCCTTTTTTACCGCTTTTAAGCGCATCTTGCACTATCTGTTTTTTATCCATTTTTTGTAGTTCATTGTGAATTGCACGTAATTTAGCGGCTTGTGGGTAGGGCTTATCTACCAGCGTTTCGCCTCGTCCTTGTGCATCACACTGGCACGCTTGAGTAAATGCAATAAAACGCTCTGGGTGCACTAATGCATTTAAATTAGTGACGATTAATTTATGAATAGTTTGCGGCCTTAACTGTTCAAGCGTGTGGCAAAGTGTATGGTTATCACTGGTAAGCACACCGATATCACGAAAGCGATTAGGTATTTTTAAACGTTCACAAAAGGCCTCAACCACCGCAACCCCTTCACGTTCATGGCCGCGTAAATTCCCCTGTTTTTTGTAACTGAGCGCTTTACCAAAATCATGAGTTAAAGCAGCAAAACGCGTTTCTAAATTAAAGTTTAAATCGGCTGCTCGCCTAAGGACTAACATAGTATGTACAAACACATCTCCCTCGGGGTGATGATTTGCAGGCTGTGGGGTGTTTTTCATCTGTTCAATTTCAGGAAAAATACCTAAGCCATCTAATGCTTGAAAATAAAGCTCAGGGTGTTTTTCACCAAGCGCTTTTTCTGTTTCAAGCCATACTCGCTCTGGCACTAAATGTTCCAGCTCGCCTTTATTTTTAAGCTCCTGCATTAATGCAGTGGTACTTGGATGAATAGACCATTCACTGCCATAACGGGCTAAAAAACGGGCAATACGTAATACCCGAACCGGGTCTTCTACAAATGCTTGGGTGGTGTGGCGCAGCACTTTATTTTTTAAATCATCTTGACCATTAAAAGGGTCAATAATAGTGTCGTTTTCGTCAAGTGCCATAGAGTTTATGGTTAAATCTCGGCGTGCTAAGTCTTCTTCAAGCGTAACATTGGGGCTCGCATCCACTACAAAGCCGGTATAACCTTTACCACTTTTACGCTCGGTACGCCCTAGTGCATATTCTTCTTTAGTGTGTGGGTGCAAGTAAACGGGAAAATCACTGCCAATAGGTAAAAACCCAAGCGCTTCCATAACCTCTGGCGTTTCACCAATAACAACGTAATCGTTATCTTTTGATTGTATGTTTAGCAGCTTATCTCGCACTGCTCCGCCAACTAGGTAAACTTGCTTTAAGCTTTGTTGCACTTTATCCCCAACCACTACTTTTAAGGTTTTCTTTGATGTTAATCATACCTAATCGCAATTTAAAAATCAGCGTTGTTTGCCAAGCTTTAGTAAGCTCATTACAATAGTGCATTATTTTTTTATACCTAAACTCACCTTAACTAATGAAAAAACATTCAGCAAAAAAAGAACTTAGGTTACTACCCATCCTTTTGATCGTTATTATTATGTGTGTTGCGGGGCATTTTTTGCTGCAAGCTAATTTTCAAGACAGTCATTTGGTCGAATACCTATTAGCCGCGATTCCATTTGCTATGTTTGGCTTAGTGATAGTGGCCTTTAAAATGGCCGCTAAAAGTGAGCAACAAGAAAGTGATGAGTAAATAAGTTACTGATAGTTTTTTTCTGCTTTAGTGACTTTATATAGGTAGCGTCTTGATTCCGCACGTGAGTGCTTAGTGGTGAGAATGTTATAAAACTGGCTTGAAGTAAGCTGATTTATTTGTGAAAACGCCACACTTCTATTTTTATTAAATATACGCAATACATTACCCGCGCCACCGTTATAAGACGAGATCATGGCAAAGTGCTTACTTTTATCGGTATTAATTTTATGTAAGTAATTATTTTTTAAAATACTTAAATACGCGCTGCCAATATCAATATTATGTTTTGGATTAAACAACACTGCTTTGGTTGGCTGCCCGGGTACTTTTTTAATTTTTTGATACACATCCCGCCCTGCAGTTGCGGGGATCACTTGCATTAATCCATATGCGTTTGATGAGCTCACCGCATGTGGATTAAAGCTACTTTCGGTTTCAATAATGGCATAAATAAGTGCTGCCGATATTTGATATTTTTTTGCAGCCGTCAGCACATAATCACTGTACTTTTGCTTTCTTAAATGAGCATTTTGCTCCACTAAATTAAAACTAACTGACGAAATAACATGTCCATATTGTCGTTGCTTTTTTAAGTTATTATTTACTAAATAACGCGCAAATCGATTAGCACGCCAAGAGTATTTTATTGGTAACTTATCTTGGTCGAGTACTTGTTGATATAAAAACGGTTCGCCTTCTAATATGGGGGCTTCGCTGGTAAAAATATCGGTTTTATCGGGGTCGCTGGAGGTCAGTAGGGTCATAACAATGGCCTGCTGTAACAAGCTTATTGTATTTTTTAACGCGATGGTTTCTACTTTTACAGTGCCTTGCTCAAAATCAATAATGGCACGAGCTTGGTAATCATTACTGTATTTGACGTATTTTTTTGCACTAGGCTGTTGCGTATTTTGCTTACCCCACTTGCGCCCAACAACGCTTTCTAATGCAGCTAAAAGCTGTTTTACGCTACCAACCTGTGCTTTAATAGAGCGGTGTGTTTTTTGTGCTTGCTTGTGAATTGCAACCACATTGGTAGGGTCGTTTTTTACTTGCTTTACCAGTTTATTTAAATCAACAACGGGCGGTAAACCCGACAGTGATTTACAGCCACTTAAGCCAACTAGCAAAAGTATAAACGCATACTTTTTCACACAATATCCAAACAAATGCTTAGCAACTATAATACATGATAACCAAACCAGTCCGGTTTAATTGGTTGTGCTTGGCCGCTTGGGGTTAGCTTAATATTAAGCTGACTATCGAGTAAATCAATCGCAAAGCAGTCATCAACATCATATAAATCATCTTTATGAAGATGACTCAGCCCTGCTAATAAGTCATTTTTAGCGCGTTGTTTCGCTTCT